>JBAWEZ010000059.1:0-147552 GCA_049591475.1 Candidatus Acidiferrales bacterium | reverse complement strand
GCTCTTCGAGCTACAGGCTGGTTACGTTCGACGCCTGGAGGCCCTTGGGGCCGCGGGTGACTTCGAATTCAACCGCCTGGCCCTCGTTCAGCGACTTGTACCCTTCTCCCTGAATGGCGGAGAAGTGCACGAAAACATCTTCGCCGGACTGGCGCTGGATGAATCCAAAGCCCTTGCTGGCGTTAAACCACTTCACTGTTCCTTGTTCTCTCAACTGTGTTTCTCATTTCTGTCTTTGAGCTATTTGGTGCTTTTCCACCGCCCTTAGCCCAACAAAAAAGGGGCCGCAAGTGTGGACTTGCAGCCCCTCCATCAAATCTAAAGGTTTTACAAGAGCAACAAACGCAAGCTTAGTGTGCCACAGTTTTGACGCAATGTCTACCTAAAAAATGCGCTGGGATCGCGAGCTAACTGCCACTATTGCCGCGTGATACGCCGCGCGTTTCCTCGCCGAACCTGTGGCGAGACTCTCAGTTGGTTCGACTCGCTTCCAGGCGTTGGCTGGCCAACGTTGGAGCGTAATCGCGATAATTGGGGTAGACCATCACGTGGAAGCAAGGCTGCCTGAATTCTTCGACGGCATAAAGATAGCCGCTCTGTTCCAGTTCGACCAACTGACGCCGCAGCCATTTTTTCTCCCGCCAACTCATGGAGTGCTTGGAAATGTCTAGAGTCGCGCCGGTCAAGTGTGACGAGCGGTCGTCTCCAGTGGCCTCCGCTGCGTTGAAATTTCGTCGTGCTAGCCTCTCCTGGAGAGAAACGGTGCGGATGAGGCTGGTCACGCGAAGCTGCGCATGAAAATCGGCGTAATATTCGCGACTCATTTGATCGAGAAAGCGCTTGGCCCACGGCCGCAGATACGAATATTCCGGCGGAATGCCGTGCAAATAATAGGTCCGCGTCTCGGGCGGCACAGAGACCAGATAACCAGCCTCGAAGAATTGCACGATCATGGCTCGATTGCGCATGCGTGCCAAGTGATAGGCATTGGCGTGCGCATTCTGAATCGTTTGCGACGAGGCGTTGGCCGCCAATACCGATCGCGCCCCGCCATGCATCATCGCGGGGCTGGCGATTAGGAGCGCGGCAACCAGGAACGGAGTGAATTTCGGTTTCATCGAGCGGGCCACAGATTAAGGCCAGCCCGCAGAACATTTCAATTGAAAACTCGCATTTCAATGAGAATTCCCGGGAGAGTTTTTCGTAACGGACAACATCAACGCGCGACGGGAACGCCCGTGAATTTGGAAAACGAAAATGTTTGGAATCGCAATGAGTCGGCGAGCTGTCACGCTTTGGGGCCGTAGGCTACAATGTCTCTGGCAGTTACCCGGGGAGGGGTGGCCGAGCGGTTGAAGGCGGCGGTCTTGAAAACCGTTAGACTCGAAAGGGTCTCGTGGGTTCGAATCCCACCCCCTCCGCCATTTCATACCGGTCCGCACGGGCAATTCCGACATTACAGGGCAAAAGCCCGTCTTCAGCCTTCCCAGGAATGTGGGTGTGAAGCTTCACAAGCCAATCAGCGATGTCAAAGCGGTGGCTGGCACATAAAGGGGTCCGGATAGTCGCAGTTCGATCGTTCAGAGGCATGGGAAACAGGCTGACGTCTCGGCGGCTATCGCACGCATTGGCGCCCGGATCTACCTATTGCCGCCACGCCCATCTTTCTCTGACCGAGGCTATGTTAGAGTCTTACCACTCCGATGGACTTTACCGCCGTCTCCACCGAAAATCTGACGCGTCGATTTGGCCAGTTGCTCGCCGTCGACAACGTGAATCTTCGCGTCACTGCCGGGCAGTTTTTCGGTTTCCTTGGCCCAAACGGCGCGGGCAAGTCCACCACCATTAAAATGCTCACCGGCCTGCTCGCGCCCACCTCCGGACGCATCGAAATTCTCGGCCAAGATCTCCTGGCCGAATCGGTGGAGGTGAAGCGGCAGATTGGAGTGGTTCCTGAAGGTATGGCGCTTTTCGGGCGCCTGACCGGTGCAGAATATCTGAACTTCGTGGGACGCATGTACGGGCTCGGCCGTGCCGTTGCTTCGCAGCGCGCCACCGAGTTACTGGAATTCATGCAGCTCGCCGATCAACCCAAGGCGCTCGTGGCGGACTATTCCCATGGAATGCAAAAGAAACTCGCGCTCGCCGCCGCGGTGATCCACGGCCCGCGCATTCTGTTTCTGGACGAGCCATTCGAAGGCGTCGACGCCATCGCTTCCGGTACTCTGAAAGCCATGCTGCAACGCATGATCGCGCGCGGCGCTACGATTTTCCTCACCTCGCACGTGCTCGAAATCGTGGAGCGTCTCTGCAGCCACGTGGCCATCATCCATCGTGGCCGACTGGTGGCGCAGGGTTCGCTGGAAGAGTTGCGCGCCGGAGTGCAGGCGCAAGCGGCCATCGCGTCGCCCAACAGCGATTCGCCCAGTGCAGCCATTACTCCCGGCGAAAAACTAACACTCGAGGAACTTTTCCTCCGAATCGTTGGCGGGTCGCGCATCTCCGAAAGCGAACTTTCATGGCTCGGCTGAACGGGGGCCTCGCGTCCGCAGCGTGGCCGGAAATCCGCGATCAATTCGCCGCCATTGCGCGCCTGCGCTGGTGTATTTTCCTCAACTCCGCGCGCACGCTTCGCGGCCGCCTCGAAATCGTTTCCTGGGCGCTGATGGGCTTTGGCTTCGCAGTTCTTGCCCTCGGAGGCATGTTCGGCTTCGGCGCGGCGGCGTGGTATTTCGTATCGCACAGCAAAACCGAATGGCTGGCGGCGTTGCTTTGGGTCATCTTTCTTGGCTGGCAGCTTTTCCCGGTGATGGCTACGGCTTTCGCGGAAAGTTTTGACTCCTCGAATTTCCTTCGCTTCCCGCTGCGATACCGCTCGTATTTTTTTATCCGCATGGCCTATGGTGCTCTCGACCCCAGCACGGTCGTGGCTTGCGTTTGGGTTGTCGGAATACTCATCGGCTTCAGTATTGCGTCGCCCTTGTTGCTGCCGTGGGCCGTGCTGGTCCTCGCTGCATTCGCCGCCTTCAACATCCTGCTAAGTCGCGCGATTTTTGCGTGGATTGAGCGCTGGCTGGCACGCCGCAAGAGCCGCGAAATTCTCGGCATCGTCTTTTTTCTTCTGATCATTGGCTTTGAATTTATCGGACCGCTCATGGCCCGCTTTGGCCACGGCCCGCACCGTGCACTCTCGTCTTATGCCGCGGCTTTGCTCCTCGCCCAACGCTTTTTCCCACCCGGTTTAGCTGGCGCCTCTCTGGCGCGCGCAACCCAACACCATTTTCCTCATGCGCTAGCCACCTTCGCCGCGTTGTGCGCGTATACCGTCGCGTGCCTCTGGATTTTGGATCTTCGCCTGCGCGCGCAATTCCAAGGCGAAACGATCAGTGAGGCTGTCGCGCCATCCGTGGCCGGCCGGAAGGATCGCGCCGCTCGCCTCGGCTGGAATTTGCCCGGGATTTCGAGCCCGGTCGCCGCCGTATTTGAAAAAGAATTCCGTTATCTTTCCCGCAGCAGCGCCATGTTTTTCACTTTAGCGATGCCTGTCGTAATTCTTTTCATCGTCAGCCTGGATCGCGCTGCGACCGGCGCCGCGCGCATCCATCCCTCGGCTCACTACCATCCAATGCCCGTGGCGTTCGTGGCGTACGCGTTCCCCATTGGCGTGGCTTACGCCCTTCTGATTCTCACAAATTTAATTTATAACTCGCTGGGCGCGGATCGAGGCGGCGTGCAGATGTACTACGTTGCACCGGTTCGATTTCGCGACGTGCTGCTGGGAAAAAATCTAGTTCACGCGACGATCATGGCGTTCGAAGCGATGGTGCTGTGGATCGCCACGCGTTTCATGTTCGGTCCGGTGCCTCTTGGAATCGTGCTGGCCACTTTGGCGGCGCTGCTTTTCGCGGCATCGCTGAATTTCGCGGTGGGCGACTGCCTGTCGCTGCTTTCTCCGAAAAAAATCGATCTGGGTGGCTTCGGCAAGCAGCGCGCCGCGGGAACCACGGTCCTGGCCGGGTTCGTGGCGCAGGGAGTGGTGTTCGGTCTGGTGGCGCTATCGTTTGTGGCGGCTCATTATTTGGGCGGATTTTGGATCGCGATAGTGATCAATCTGGGTTTCGCGGCCCTCGCGCTCGCCGGCTACGCCATTCTGCTCGGCCGCATCGATGGCCTGGCCCTCCGCCGCCGCGAAGCCATCATCACCGAACTGCTCCGCGCCTGAAAAGCCGCCGGTACGATCCGTTAGGCAATCGCGTTTTTCAAGAACGAGTCGATTCGCGCATTGGCCTCCGCCGCTTGCGGCATCGGCGCCATGTTGAACACGTGCGGCGCTCCGGGATAGACGGCCAGCTGCGCCTCATTGCCCGCTGCAATCCACCGCGCGTACATAAACATCGAATCGTCCAGCAGCGGATCAAGCGTCCCAACCGTGAAAATCGCCGGCGGCATTTTTTCCAGGCGCGCCCACAGCGGAGAAACGTCGGGATCGCGCGGATCGACGCCTTTCGGCAGGTACGCCTCCGCAAACTTGCGGATGCTCAGCTTGCCCACCAGAAGCCCGCGCTCCGGCGAGAGCGACTGGCTCGGCGTCATCGATGTGTCGTAATTCCCGTACGAAAGATTGGCCGCGCGGAATCCCGTGTAACTGTGGCGATCGCGCATGCGCAGCAGCGTCGCGGCCGCTAAAGTGGCACCAGCCGATTCTCCGCCGATAGTCAGAGCATCCGTGCCGAATTCCGCTTTGCCTTTTGTCGCAAGCCACAGCGCCACCGATTCGCAGTCGTCCCAACTAGCCGGATACGGATTCTCCGGCGCCAGCCGATACTCCACGCTGGTCGCCACCATCCCCGTGTTTGCCACCACGCGTTCCAGCATCGGATCGGCGCCTTCCGACGTGCCGAAGACGAACCCGCCGCCGTGAATGTGTAGGTAAATGCCCATCGCCGTCCCGCGTTCCGGAGGGATCGCTCGCAACGCGATCTTGTGTCCGCCTTTGCCTTCGATCTGAATCGTCCGCGCGCGCTCCGATCTTGGCGCGAGAGGCATAGGACCACGGCCGCTGGCCACCGCCTCGCGATACGCCGCCGCTCCTACATCCCACCAATCCGGCCCGCCCGTTACCGCTTTGCGAAACGCTTCGTTGGCCGCGAGCGTCTCCGCCGAAATCGCTTCCGGGCGGAACTTCCTCGGATCAAACGGGTTGCTGCTCGCTACTGGACTGTCGCCTACCGCCTTCGCCGCTTCGCTCATTGTCGTCACCCCCACATCGTTTTCTCACTTCGTGCCGGGCAGATTACACCATCGCCCTGCGCCTCGTCCAACTCGCCAATCCACCTTCGCAAGGTCGGTAACGGGCTTGCGAGCGTGAGGTCCTTGTTTCCGTTAAAGCATAAGAACTTCATGTACGTGGATCATGAAAACTGGCGCGCCCGGGAGGATTCGAACCTCTGACCTTGTGCTTCGGAGGCACACGCTCTATCCATCTGAGCTACGGGCGCACGCTGGTCAACCCTGCAGTCAAAACATTGTATTACTTTTCCCAGGCGCTGGCCATTCGCTCCCAGCCGCCCCTGGAGACGATTCCTTTAAACTCGCGCGCGTAGACGGCTGTTTGCAAATCAGTACGCCCTCCTCGCACTCCGCAGCCCTTCCCCGCGCCGGTGATATAATCGCGCTTTCTTGCGATGAATTTTACAATCCCATCCTTCACGCCGTGGATTATGGACAAGGGCACGCGAGGGCTGCGCATTCTCGCGATCCTTGTGATCGCGGTGATTCTGGCGCGCATCTTGAAAGCGCTCACCACGCGCCTGGTGCAGAGCGCCAAATCGCCCACGCGCGTGGCGCAGATGCGCGAGCAGCAGACGCGCACCATGGCCGGTGTGGTCTATAGCGTTGGCGCCACCCTCATTCTGGCCGTCGCCGTACTGATGGCCCTGCCTGAGTTCGGCTTCAACATCACACCCGTCGCCGCCGCGGCCGCCGTCGCCAGCTTGGCCTTCGGTTTCGGCGCGCAAAGCCTGGTCAAAGATTTCATCAACGGATTTTTCATCGTTTTAGAAGACCAGTACGTGGTGGGCGATACGATTCAGGCCAACGGCGAAACCGGCCGCGTAGAATATCTCACTCTGCGCCGCACCGTGCTGCGCAATGCCGCCGGCGCGATTGTCACCATCCCGAATTCGCTGATCGGCCAGGTTGCCAATCTCAGCCGCGATTGGTCGCAGGCCTTCGTTGACCTCACCGTGCCCACAAGCGAACATGTTGGCCGCGCGCTAGCCACACTGGAAAAAATCTGTGGCGATTTCCGCAACGATCCGGATTGGTCGCCTGCTCTCGTCGATGGGCCACGCGTGCTCGGCGTGGAATCGCTTGCCCTCGATGGCAGCGTGCTGCGCCTGCAAGTGCGCACCGTGCTGAATCGCAAGGATGACGTAGCGCGCGAGCTTCGCCGCCGCATCAAGCTCGCGTTTGAAGAAGCGCGCATCCCCATGCACCAAACGCACAAAGTGGAATTCCGCGAAGACGGTGCGGCGGCGGCCATCGAAACTCCCGCCGGCGTCCACACGCCGGACTGAATTTCACGCCAGCTTTTCCGCCTCGCGGATTCCACATTCAGCCGCGTCTCACATGATGCGCCCGGTGCATCGCAGCGAGCGCAGCCTTCACTCGCGCGGACGTAAGCGGCGCTTGCCGCACGCGTGCACCGGTCGCATCGTAAATCGCATTCGCAATCGCAGCGGCTGTGGGGCGGCTCGACGGTTCGCCCGCGCCGCTCGGCTCGATTTCCGGGTGGTCGATCAGCACGATTTCCACTTGCTCCGGCACATCCGAGGCCCGCGCCACCGGGTAGCTGTACCAATCGGTACTCGTCACGCGATTCGCGTCGAAGGTAACTTCTTCCTTCAGAGTGCGGCTTAGAGACTGCACCAGGTTCGCCGCGATCGTGCCGCGCAGCGCCTGCGGATTGACAATCAGCCCGCAATCGTGCGCGCACACCATCCGCTTGACGCGAACCTCGCCAGTCCTGCGATTCACTTCCACTTCCGCGACCGTGACCACACGCGTTCCTCCACGCAACGCGACCGCGACGCCCCGACCGGTGTCGATCTCGCTCGCGCTTCCCTGCTTTTTGGGCGAGGGCCGCAAATCCCAGCCGAACGCCTCGCCCGCCCGGATGAGCGCCGCTTGCAGCCGCGCGTCGTTCAGATACTTCATCCGAAATTGCATCGGATCGGCACCCGCCGCCGCCGCTAGCTCGTCGACGAATGATTCCGCCGCGAAAGTCGTCGCGGGCCCCTCCGGATCGCGCAAATGCGTGGTGCGCATCGGCGATGACGAAGCTAAAAAGGCCGGAACAACGTGTGCATCGGCATGAACGTTCGCGAAGTTGTAGGCCACGCATTCCGTTCCCCATTGCGCGAATTCGTCGATTCCCGACGTGTTCGGAATTCCGGTGAGTTGCGCGGCCAGAAAATTCCCAGCGGTTGCCGGCAAGAACATCACATCGCCTCCGGAAAACGCTCGCGTACTGAACCGCAGGGCCTTCACTTCACCTGCGCCATCGAGACCGGCTGCCATATCGCAGATTACTGCCGGACCTTTCGTTCCCCATGCAGTCATGCCTTCGCGCATCCATTGCACGCGCACGGGCTTGCCCGCCACGCGCGAGAGCAGCACTGCATCCGCCGCGGTGTCTTCGAATCCCGGCCGTCCGTAGGAGCCGGCGTCTTCTACCCAGATCACGCGCACTTTTTCCGCCGGCACTTTCAGAAGCTGCGCAAACCCCTGCTGCAGGGCGTGCGGTTTTTGCCCGCCGCACCATACCGTGCTCAGTCCATCGAGGTGAACGTCGGCAATCGCGCAGCCGGGGCCCATCGTAGCGTGCGACTGGAACGGCCATTCGTAACTCGCTTCCACTTTTTTCGCCGCGCTCGCAATCACCGTGTCCGCATCGCCGGTCTTCAGGGTATCTTTGCTTGCCTTGGGCGCTACGCTTCGCATGTGCTCATATAAATGTGATTGCTCGGGAAACGCCGGCTCCGGTTTGCTCCACGTGACCTTCAGAGCTCGCGCCGCGCGAATCGCCGCCCATTCGCTTTCCGCCACCACTCCCACGAAATTTCCATCCACCACCGTCTGCACGCACCCTCGAATCAACTTTGCCGACTTGTCGTCCACGCTTACCAGGTCCGCGCCGGCGCTCGCCGGACGCACAACGCGACCGTGCAGCATTCCAGGGACTCGCACATCGGTCACGTATTGCCACTGGCCTAAAATTTTCGGTGCAATATCCACGCGCGGCACGGGCTTTCCGACGATCGTATAGCTCGACGGATCTTTCGGTTTTCCTCTTCCTACCACATTCAGTCCGAAGCCGCGGCCGGTCACTTTCATGATGTCGTTCAGGTCGGTGCCTCCGGCCAATTCACCGTACGAAACGCTCTTCGAATCGCCGGCTTTTGCGCTCACGATTCCGCGCGTCACTTGCAGCTGATCCGCGGGTACTCCCAGCCGCTGCGACGCGATTTGCAGCAGCAACGAACGCGCCGTCGCTGCCACGTTTCGCAGCGGTTGCGCCCCTAGCGCAATCGACGTGCTTCCGCCCACGCCGCCCTGGTCTGGCGTAAGCGAAGTGTCGCCCATCACGAAGCTCACGCTCGCGGGCAGCAAATCCAGCTCCTCAGCCACGATTTGCGCGAAGCCAGTTTCCACGCCCATTCCGATTTCCACTTTACCGGTGAAAATACGGATGGTTCCGTCCTTTTCCACACGCAGCCAGGCGTCCAGCCAGCGTGGCGAGCGCTCCTGCTCCGCACCAGCGAGCGGCGCCGCCAGCACGCGCGGCAATATCGACGCATCCAGCATACTGAATCCGATCAGCAGCCCGCCCGCGTCGCGAACGAAATCTCTGCGTGTGAGTTTCGCTTTAGGAGCCATGGCTACGCGCTCCTCTTCTTCATTCCGGTGGCTGCTTTTCGCACCGCGTTGAAAATCCCCACGTGGCTGCCGCACCTGCAGATTAGGCTTTCAAATGCGCGCCGCATCTGCGCTTCCGAGGGATGTGGATTTTCGTGAAGCAGCGCTTTCGCCGTCATCACCCATCCGTTGAGGCAATAGCCACATTGAAATGCCTGCTCGTCGATGAATGCCTGCTGCACGGGATCGGGCTCGCCTTGGGCGCCCAACCCTTCGATCGTGACGACATGCCTGTCACGAACGATCGAGAGAGGCACGCTGCAGGAGCGTATCGCGCGGCCGTCCATCAGTACCGTGCATGCGCCGCACTGTCCCAACCCGCAGCCAAATCGAGGGTTTTTCAGCTCCAGATTGTCGCGAAGGACGTAAAGCAGCGGGCAATCGAGCTCCGCTTCCACAGTGTGAGCCTTGCCGTTGACCTTCAGAATCGTGCGGGCCATTTATTGAGTCCTCGTATGAAATGTATTGTCGTCGTGCATCGCCGGAAGGAGAAGACTAAAGCCGGAGTGAAAGTGGCGATTCCGAACAGAAGTATGGAGGCGCGGGTGAGAATCGAACTCACGCGTGAAGGTTTTGCAGACCTCTCCCTTGCCACTTGGGTACCGCGCCCCCGTTAAGGAAATTATAGCGAAAGTGCCCGTTGGAGTCAGCGCAGGCGCGCCAGTTTCCGCCTCGTTCCACATGGGCATTCACCGGATGTGCAGCACGTAGGGAACGCGCGCTTGCACCGGCGCCATGGTGCCCACGATTTGGCGCAGCGCGCCGGCGAGCGAAGGAGTGCGGCCGCTGATCTGGTTTTCCTCCAACTGCAAGAGCTGGTCGAACAAGCTCTTTTGGCGTGGCAGGCGCACAATGCTCACCGACTGCCGCTCGGGAATATTGGCGAGTTGCTTGGCCACCGAGATCGCTCGGTCGAGCCCACCAAGATAATCTACCAGCCCTAGTTGCTTGGCCTGCGCGCCGGTCCACACGCGGCCCTTGGCTATCTGATCGATGTTCGCGACGCTCATGTGGCGATCGGCGGCCACAGTGCGCGTGAACGTCTGATAGGTTTCTTGTAGCGATTGCTGAATGTACGCCGCTTGCGCGGGCGTGAAATTCTGCTGATCGGAAAAGAGCGTGGCGTTATCGCTGGTGGCCACGGAATCGGTGCTCAGTCCCAGCAAGCTATAGAGGCCCGCGAGATTCATTTTCGCCGCCAGCACGCCGATAGATCCAGTTTCCGTATCAGGCTCGGCCACGATTTTCGCGGCCGGAACGGAAATCCAATAGCCACCCGACGCCGCGAGATCGGCCATCGAGACGACCACGGGCTTGCGCAGCTCGGCAAGCTCCACTTCGCGGCGAATCACTTCGCTAGCCACCACCGAGCCGCCGCCGGAATCGACGCGCAGCACGATCGCTCGGATTCCATTGTCGTTACGCGCGCTGCGCAGCGCCGCAGCCACCGTATCGCCGCCCATCACCGTGCCACTGGTAGGACTGGTGCCGGAATCTCCGGACACGATTTCGCCGGTGGCGTAAACCACGGCGATGCGCGGTCCGCCGGAGAAGCCCGGCACGCGCAGAGAATTCGCATAGCGGCCCATGGAAATTGGATTCCAGCCGCCATGACTTCTGAAATAAGACTGCACTTGGTCCCAGTAGGCGAGCCGGTCAACCAGACCATTGCGCACCGCGTCGCTTCCCGAAAACGGGCCGCCGGCCACCAGCGTCGCGAACTTGGCGCGATCGATGTGCCGCGCTTCGGCCGTGTCCGTCAGATACTGGTTGAAGACGCCATCGAGCACCGATTCCACTTCCTCGCGATGCGCAGGCGTGAATTTTTTCTCCGTGTAGGTGTTGTAGGCGGTTTTGAATTCGGCGATGTGGTAGACCTCAGGCACGATTTTTAGCTTGTCCAGCGTGCCGCGAAGAAATAGGGCCTGCGCCATCATGCCCGTGATGCTCACCGGATCCGTCGGGACCAGCCAGACTTGCGAGCAGGCGCTGGCGAGATAGTATTCGGGATTGCCAACGCCGTCGTAGCCCAAATAGCAAACGTTCGGTTTGCCGCTGGTGCGGAACGCGAGCAGGTGCTGGCGCAATTCCTCGAGTTTGGCCCAGCCGCCGCCAAGAGGGCCGATGCGGACGACGAGCCCGGTGATGCGCGGATCGGTACGTGCGGAATCCACTGCATCGAGGTAGTCCTGCAGCGTCGAAGATCCGTTGCCAGTGAGCACCGCCAGCACGCTCTCTGGGCTTTGATCTTCGATATCGCCGCTCACGTCCATTACGAGGACGGATTTGCCCATAAAGTTTCGCGGCCGAACCGCCGCCCAGATAATCGCGGCAATGAATAAAACTACAAATGTGATGATGATGGCGCGGCGCTTGGCCCAGGTCATTGAGATGCGCTCCTTCCCCGCAGAATTTCGCGCGAAAGAACAGGCGCGGAATTCGCGTTTACCCTAGCACGCCCCGGCTTGCAGCGCCAATCATCCCGGTGGTTTGGAGAGCGACGCGAATCCGCGAAAAAATGCGTCGGTGTGTGCAATGGATCTGTAGCGATCTGGGCGATAACTCGGTGTGTGTTTTCAACAAGTTGCATCGTCTTCTACCCGAACGTGTAGCGATCTGCGATCTGAACTCGGAGAGGTAGTCGGTTCGTCGGGGAGAGGGCGGGCCTGGGCGGGACGCGGACCCGGGGTCATCAGTTCGCCGTCGTCATTGAGGCGGGCGAAGAGTTCGACGGCGCGAACGATGGCCATGGCGTCAGGCTCAACGTCACAGGCTTTCTCGATAATGCGTGCGAGAGCGCCGCGCAGACCTTGACTGCGATTGGCGAGAAGGCCGACGGCACGGGCGTGGCGATAGAGCGCGGTTCGTCCAGGAAGCTGAAATTCAGTAGTGATCGAGGAGATGCATTCCCAATCGAGGAAGGCCTGTTCGATTTCACTGCGCTGTGGATGGCGGCAGATGCTGCATTTCCGGGAGTGATAGCCGATCGGGCCGGTGCTGCGCTCCGAGGGGGTGGGCCGAGATCGCGAGGGCGGGGCTTGCCGGGGCATGTTTTCAGTTCCTTTCCTTTTATTTGTAAAGCCTCCTCATTTGCTGCGAATCTCACGGGCCCGTTGCTGAGCGGCGGAGCTCCCGGATGGATCGCCCGACTGGCCGATGGCAAGCCATCGAACCAAAGTATCAGACACTGCCGATATTTCTCTACTGGCCGGAAGTACAGTTCTAGCACAGGCGGATAGGGCCTGTACCTAGCGTGGCTATGCTCTTTTGCGCCTCCACTAGAAGCCGCCTCACAAATAGGCAGGCAAGAGAGACGCAATTCCCCCCAATGGTTTGGCCTTCATTTTGCCGGAACTGAAGCTCCGATCGCCTAAACACCTTTATGAGACAAGTTGTATGGATCAGAAATTAACTTGAAGATTTTCTGGCGCGCCACTCCGCGGCGGTGATCTCCCAGATTTCGGCGGTGGAACGACCGGGGACGAAGTCGCGTTCGGTGACGGCAACTACGCGCATACCCTGTTTTTCGGAGATGCGGCGCGAGGCGATGTTACCGGCTGCCTTGGAGGCGCGGAGGACCGTAAATTGGAGGACTTCGAACCAGAAATCGGTGGCGGCGTCGGCAGCCTCGGTCATAAGGCCCTGGCGATGAAAGGCTGGATCGAGCCAAAAGCCGCGATTGTCGCTTTCATTTTTTTGGTTGAGGTCGATGCCACCAATGATGCGGCTGGGCTCGGATTTAGGACGAATACTCCAACGCCAGCTATCACCGCGGGCGACGGAGGGAAGAGCGACGTCCCGAAGGAAGGCGAGAGCGCCATCGTGCGGATAGGGCCACGGCACGCGCGTGGTCATATAGCGGACGACTTCCCATTGAGCAAAGACAAGCTGGATTCGGGGCGCGTCGGCGAGTACGAGCGGCCGAAGGAGGAGGCGAGTGGTATCGAGAGGAGACGTCATTAGTTTTGGATCTGGCGAAGCGGGAGCGCGCTTCCCGTTTGAACATGATACGGCAAAAAGCAGCTGGCGAGGCCGTGCTTGGCTTGGAAGAGAATCCGCACACTTCGTGCCACCCCAGTACCGCAGACCGCGCTGGGGACGCCGGAATGGCACGAGGGGTGCGGCACCCGAAAATTTAATGGCGACAGCAGATCCTCTGCCTTTGGGATTGCGGACGTCCGAACTCGCCCTGATCCGCACTATGCGCGGCTCGCCCTCTTCCACTTCCCTCAGAGCAGGTGGAATGACAAGCGAGCCTGCTGGCACGCAGCAACCGCCCTCAGCGCCGCAGATAAACCGCCGGACTTTTAGTTCTTGGGCGGGCCGGGCCTATGGCTTCCGGTTGGCCGGGGAATGACCATGCCCGGCGGGACGTGCGTTAGCGTGTGCACGTAGCGTAGCTTGCCGTGCTCGATGCGAAATAGGTGGCTATCGGGAATGCCACCGACGCTGAACCTGCAAAACACCTGAACGGATCCAATGGTTTCGTCAACGATGAAGCGGCGCGCAACGATGTTCACGCCAGCGGGCACACCGACGGCGCAAGTGTCCGTGGGAAGGCCTTTCCCAGTGCGGATGCCGCCTTCGGTGCGTTCGCACGGATATCCCCAGGGCACCAAGTCGGTCTTCTTTTCCAGGAAAGCGTCGAGATAGGCGTTGGCCGCAGCGACCAGAGTATCGCGGGTATCGCGCTGGTCCGGCGGAATCACTCCCCAATTCTCCTTGGGCGACCACTTCATGTAGTTATCGGCGTTGAACAGCCAGTCTCCTTTTTGGGTCACGAGCATTTCGATTTCGGCGATCTTGTCGTGATTGATCCTGAGGCGAGTGCCGATGACGTAGGGGTGGGATGGGTCCGTTACGATTATTTCGGTAAACGTCTGGCAGGTGGCTGGATCGATCAGCGTGCGATGAAAATCGATCTTCAACGGCTTCTGAATGACGCCGGATTTGATATCGACCTCTTTCATGTTTTCGATGTAGGCAAGACCCTTGGCCAGCGGCAGGCCGGAAGGATTTCCCTTGGCTTGAGCAGCCAGGTATAGGTTGGTCGCGTACTGCAAGCCGTCGCGCGTGCAGGCGACCTGCGCGAAACTGGCCACGGGCGCGAGCAGCGCGGCCGATAGCAGGATCCACTTCCAAATGTTGAATCTCATCGAACTCCTCCGATTTGCCGCGCGGTTTTCGGGCGAGCACCTACGGCCGATTAGGACCCGCATAAGGTACACCAAGTTGGCCAAGAATCGATGAGTTGTCGCGCGTGCGATGCGATCCCCTTGCATCAAAGATGCAGTAGCCGAGCAGAGACGATGCGTGGCTGCGACCGGTATAGAGCCGCGGCGGCTGACCGATGATCGCGTTGTGGTATCGTGAAACGAGTGCGAGGCAACGATGGGCTTTTGGCCTCTTAAAACGGATAGCGGATCGCCGGTCGTGGCGGGAACGTTGCGAAATACCCTATTGGCTGCGGTTTTGCTGGCTAGCATTTTGCTGGCGCTGGCCGGAGTCCTGCTGGCGCAAGTTGGAGGCTATCCGGGCTACTCGCCCGGGCACGGAATCATCGACATGGATGGCGAAAGCTTCGCGCCGGAAAACCCGAACGAGCACGCGGAATGGACGTTCGCGCGCTTCCATTACGACCTGGGCGATGAATTCGGGTATTACGGTTTTCAGCGATGGGCGGCGGATTGGCCGAAGGCGGACCGGCAGTTTATCATGGGCGTAAAGCGGTTGACGCGCATCGACGCTCGGTCGACCGAGCACATCGTGGACGCCAATAGCAATGAAATTTACAACTACCCGTGGGTCTACGTCGAAGACCCGGGCGGCTGGCGGCTGAGCACGGCGCAGGCCAAGCGGCTGCGGCAGTACATCGAGCGCGGCGGGTTCATCATGCTGGATGATTCCTGGGGCGACGAGGAATGGGCGACGATGGAAGCAGGCGTGGAAATGATCTTGCCCGGCCGGACAATCGAAGACCTCCCCAATGGCGACGCGATTTTTCACGTTGTGTACGACCTGGACGACCGGACGCAAGTGCCGGGAACGCGGCACATTTGGGGGCGGCGATGGCCGCTATCGCCGGACATGGTGCACCCGCGATGGCTGGGCGTGCGCGACAGCAAAGGACGCATTGTGATCGCCATCTGCCACAATTCGGACGTGGGAGACGCATGGGAATGGGCGGATAGCCCTCGGTATCCTGAAAAGGCCGCATCCGTGGCCTACCGCATCGGCATCAATTACATCATTTATTCGATGACGCATTAAAACGCTTGGATACGCCGCTGCTATCGTCAACGTTCCAGGTGGTTGTAGGAGGGGCGACGGTTTTCGTCGTGGGGTTCTGATCGGCAGCTCGTAAGGCACAGAGCGGGCCCGGGCGGTGGAAGGGGCCGGACCGGTAGGGTCGGACGTTCCTCGGAGAGCTGGACGGGGAACATTTTGACGGAGGCACGCGAAAACGTACATTCGTCGTAGACTTTGGCACAAAGTTTACATATAAGGTGTATCACTGCCCGCGAGGGCAAATCGTTCTCCCGGAGAATGAAGATGGCCAAGAAAGCGAAAGCAAAGAAAAAGGCAGCACCCGCGAAGTCGATGGCGAAGTAAGACCGGCGTCCTGAAGCGCGACAGGATTCGCGCACCGGGACGCAGAACTTCGGTAATGAGGGGCCGGGGCCGCAAGGCTACGGCCCCTTTTTTCGCCCCGCAATGAAGCGATCTGATGCCGGGAAATTAGGAGCTCGGCGAGACGATCAGTAATCGTTCGCCGAGCTTTCGAGAAACGCGCGCAGCTTGCGCGAACGCGATGGGTGGCGCAGCTTGCGAAGGGCCTTTGCTTCGATTTGGCGGATGCGCTCGCGGGTGACGGCGAAGGACTGGCCAACTTCCTCGAGAGTGTGCTCGCTGCCGTCGTCCAAGCCGAAGCGCATCTTGATGACCTTCTCTTCGCGAGGCGTCAAAGTCTTGAGCACCGAGGATGTTTGCTCCTTGAGGCTCAAGTTGATGACGGCGTCGGAAGGCGATACGACGGCTTTATCCTCGATGAAATCGCCGAGATGTGAATCTTCCTCTTCTCCGATCGGAGTTTCGAGGGAAATCGGCTCCTGTGCGATCTTCAGGATTTTGCGCACCTTCGCGACGGCGATGTCCATGCGCTTGGCAATTTCTTCGGAGGTGGGTTCGCGGCCCAGCTCCTGCACCAACTGCCGCTGCGTGCGGACGAGCTTGTTGATGGTCTCGATCATGTGCACCGGAATGCGGATGGTGCGAGCCTGGTCGGCGATGGCGCGCGTGATTGCTTGGCGAATCCACCAAGTGGCGTAGGTGGAGAACTTGTAACCGCGGCGCCATTCAAATTTATCTACGGCCTTCATCAAGCCGATGTTGCCTTCCTGAATCAGATCGAGGAACTGGAGGCCGCGATTGGTATATTTCTTGGCGATGGAAACGACCAAACGAAGGTTCGCTTCGATCAGCTCTTTTTTCGCTTGCTCCGCTTCGGCTTCTCCGCGAAGAATCACCTGAAGGGCGCGCTTGAGTTCGGTGGGGCTGACTTCGCTGGCCAGTTCGATTTCGGCAAGCTCCTGCCGCCGAGCTTTCAAATCCCTGCGAGCTTCGGCCTGCACTTCGGCTTTGGAGGCCTCGACGCGCCGCTCGAGCTTGCCAACTTCACGTTCGAGCGCGTGCACGCGTTCAACGGTCTGGTGGATCTTGTCGATGAGGCGCTTCTTTTCGAGCGGGTTAAAGTCGAGGTCGCGGACCAACCCGGACATCTCAATGCGCGTACGCGCCACGTCGTAACGAGCGTGGAGATACGGGCGCTTTTTTGCTTTTGGCGTGCGCTCAAGTTTCGCAGCTAGCTTCAGGGCCTGGAGGTAGAGCTTGGCGATTTTGTCGATACGCTTGAGCGTTTCGTCGGTCTTGGCCTTGATTTTTTCTTCGGTCAGCTCTTCATCGTCGAACTGGACGATTTCCTTGATGGAGCGCGAACCCTTGCGAAGGTCTTCGCCGACCTGCAGGAGTTCCTTGAGTATGAGCGGAGCGCGAGAGATGGTCTTAAGCACGAGTAACTGGCCGCGCTCGATACGTTTGGCGATGGCGACTTCGCCTTCGCGCGTTAGAAGCGGAACGGTGCCCATCTCGCGCAGATACATGCGCACCGGATCGTTGGTTTTCTCGAGGGTTCCGGGCGTGAGGTCGAGTTCGCCGTCTTCCGAAGCGACCTCTTCCTTGGCTGGTTCAGCGGCATCACTGGAATCGGCCGCAGCCAGCGCCGCTTTCGCCGTGGAAAGGTCTTCGTAAACATCGATTCCATACCGTTCGAAGGTCGAGAGCAGATCGTCGATCTCCTCCGACGAATGCACCTCCGCGGGCAGCAGATCGTTAACCTCGTCGTAGAGCAGGTAACCCCGCTCTTTGCCCATGTCGATAAGGTGCCGTACCTGAGGGTATTTTTCTTCCAATGCCAAACTCACGCGTGTTCTCCCTGTAATCCCGGGCACGTTTGCGGGGCTCCTCCGATAAACGAGGAGGACCGGGCCTGGATATCCCGGCAAGTTGCTTCTCTAATTTCTATATGGACGGATAAAAGAGACGAATCCCTGAGCCCAGCCCCAAAGTGCGCCACCAGCGCCGAACTGAACGACATCCACAAAGTCACACCTATTGGATGCAGCCGTACTGACGCCCGTTTCCTCCGAAACCCTGCAATATTACACCAGCATTCATCAAGGCGTCAACGGGGCACCCTAGACGGTACTACCCTAATCGGCCTAAGCCGATAGGGGGTTGAAAAGTCTGCTGTGGCAGGTGTTTGCCTAGGGCAAATGACACTCACGGATACCCTGCTTTTCAAAATACTTCTGGTGGTACTCCTCAGCGCGATAGAACTCCGCCGCCGGAACGATCTCCGTGACGATCGGCTTCTTGAAAATAGCCGCTTTCTCAAGGGCCGTTTTCGCATCCCGTGCTTCGGACTCCTGCTCTGCATCGCTAAAGAAGATCGCCGACCGATATTGCGTGCCAAAATCGGGTCCCTGCCGGTTCAATTGTGTCGGATCGTGAGACTGAAAGAAAGTGGCAAGCAGCTCCCGATACGAGACTTGCGACGGGTCGAACTCCACCTCAACGGCTTCGGCATGAGCAGTGTTCCCCGTGCAGACTTCCTTATACGAAGGGTTCGCTTTCGTGCCCCCGGTGTACCCGACCGTTGCGGAGGTGACGCCCTTCACGTGCCGGAAGGCGTCTTCGACGCCCCAAAAGCAGCCTGCCGCGAATATCGCCTTCGCCATAATTGAACGCCCCTTCCCTGCGTGTGGCTATATGGTGCCACGAAGCTCATTCGTGGCGGGAACTCCGGTAATGATTGGATACACCAGCAGGGATTTGGTTGCAGAATATGCGATATACGGCGGGGCTCGGTGTGGCTAGCTTCCACGTGTTTGCACACTTTTAGGAAACCTGGCGGGGCTTGATTACAAATCGAGCGGCAGCGGATCCTCGCCGGTAATCAGGGCCGCCGAACGATCATAGGTGATGTACAGCCAGGCCCATTGAAGGAGAATCAGCAACCGATTCTGGAATTCCACGATGTAGAGCAGATGGACGAATAGCCAGATCAACCACGCCGGGAGGCCGGAGAGTCGTAACCAATTCAGGTCCGCGACGGCGGCGCCGCGCCCTACGACGGCCAGATTTCCCTTGTCAAAATAATGGAAGGGCGGGCTCGTTTGACCTTTGAGGCGGCGAATTACGGCGCGAGCGGCGTAAACGCCTTCCTGGATGGCTGGCTGCGCGACGCCTGGCAGCGACTTGCCGGTCTGATCCGTAAATTTGGCCAAATCGCCGATCGCGAAAATTTCCGGGTGCCCCGGAACGGTGAGATCGCGTTCCACGGTGATCCTGCCTTGCTTATCGAGAGAGGCGCCCGTCTGATTCGCCAGCTTCCGAGCGAGCGGAGAAGCAAGCACGCCCGCGGCCCAGAGGATCGTGCGTGTGGCGATCACTTCTTCACGGCCCGTTTCGCGAAGCGTGACGGCATGCTCTTCAATTTTGGTGACCATGGCGTTGACGCGTACTGAAACTTTCAAGCGCTCGAGCATCCGCTGGGCGGCGGCTGAAAGTTTGGGGGGGTACGAGGGCAAAATCGCGCCAGTTGCCTCGACGAGAATGATCTGCGCGCCTGAAGCGTCAATGGAGCGAAAATCGGAACGCAGCGTGTCGCGGGCTATTTCGGCGAGGGCACCGGACAGTTCGACGCCCGTCGGGCCGCCGCCTACGATTACAAAGGTGAGCCACGCAAGGCGTTTTTGCGTGTCGTTCTCGCGCTCTGCAGCTTCGAAGGCGAGCAGGATTCGACGGCGCATGGCCGTTGCGTCTTCGACGGTTTTAAGGCCGGGTGCGAAGCGTTCCCAATCGTCGTGACCGAAATACTGGTGGCTCGAACCAGTGGCGAGGATGAGCGTGTCGTAGTCGATGGCACCGTCGCTCAGCACAACGCGGCGATTAGGAACGTCTATGCCGGTGGCTTCGGCGAGAAGGACGCGCGCATTGCGATAGCGACTAAGAATGTTACGAAGAGGCGACGCAATATTGGCCGGTGAAAGCGCGCCGGTGGCAACTTGATAGAGCAGCGGCTGGAAAAGATGGTAGTTGCGGCGGTCGATTAAAGTCACATCGAGGCCCGCACGGGCAAGCTTAAGCATGGCGCTGAGGCCGCCAAACCCTCCGCCAACGATCACAACTCGATGAGACGCGTTCATAACCGCGGCGACCCGGAGTGATTGCGCACGTCAAGCTCCCGCAAGAATTGGATGTTGCTGCTGAACGAAGGATTTAGAATTCCGGAACAAAATATGAGACGGGAGTGGAAGACGCTATGCGGTTACCTGGACAGGCTGGGCAGGTTCCTGGGCCAATTGGCGAACGACCATGCGAATCGGCTCGTGAATGCCGAGATCAGAGGAAAAATTGCGAACGCGCTCGAGCAGGCCGGGAGTCACTTCCTGGCCGCGGGCGATTAGCAGCAAACCCTTGGCCGATTTGACGTCCTCGTCGAAAGACATGCCGACGCCGAGATCCCGCAAGTGGAGTTCCTGGACAACGACTTCCCGCCGGCTCCCGCCTTGGAGTTCGGCGAGAGCTTCGACAATAATGGGGTCGTACGAGCCCGAACGGCTGCGGAGAACGTCGAAGGGGTGCTCGATCGCGCCGGAATCCGACTCGACGACGTCGTAATCGA
The DNA here is from genome assembly GCA_049591475.1 of Candidatus Acidiferrales bacterium. Classification (GTDB taxonomy): domain Bacteria; phylum Acidobacteriota; class Terriglobia; order Acidiferrales; family UBA7541; genus Palsa-295. Next base: position 127,328 of record JBAWEZ010000059.1, on the reverse strand, counting down.
CGGCGACTTTGAGCGCCCGCGCTCCCCAGGAAGAGAGATCCGCGGAGACGGCCAACTCCTCGAATCTCCGGAAGTGCAGGCGCAGAATTTCGCGAACGGTTTCGAGGCGAGGGATGTTGACGAGAATCTGTTCGAGTACTTTGGGCATGCGTTCGATCATTTGGCGCTCGGCGTCTGAGAGCGGACCGCTGTGATAGACCTCATGCAGCGTGCTCGGAGGAAGCGTCACGTAGCCTATTTGCGACAGCATCGCTGCGACCTCGACCGGCCAGGTTTCGAGGATGCCGAAGTGCGCCATTAATTTCAGTACATGCTGGCGGACTCGCGTTGCACGACCGAAGGCGGTCGGCTGGGCAAGCGCCAGAATATCCGTGAGCGCCTGGATGCTGCCTCGAAGGGTTTGTTCTAGCAGGACGCGCTCGGAGGTGACCAGGCGATGCTGCTCGGCGCAGGCGGCGAGCGATTTGGCCAGCACGTCTGTGGGACAAGGTTTGGTGAGAAACCGGAAGATATTCCCGTCGTTGATGGCAGCGATGGACGCTTCCAAGTCTCCCTGACCGGTAAGCAGGAGCCGGATCGTATCTGGTGCGACTAAGCGCGCGCGGGAGAGAAATTCGACACCGTTCATTCCGGGCATGCGCAAGTCTGAAATGACAGCGACAAATGGCCCTTTGGATCGCAGAATATCCAAACCGCGCACGCCACCTACCGCTGTTTCCACGGAATAGAGGGCACGCAAGGTGCGCGCAAGGCCTTCGAGAACATTCTTCTCGTCGTCAACGCAAAGGATACGCGGACGTTGGACCTCGGCCATCTCAGACCTTTTGAGGCTCGTGCGCAGCAGCCTCAGCCAATTGCCGCCATTCCGGGAGCTGGCCGGCCATGCCAATGGCTTCGATGATATTTTGATCGATCGGCTGATACGCAGATCCCGGGCCCGGATCGCCACTATTTTCATGGGCCAGTAAGTTGGTAAGGTAGACGACCGTGATCATGTCCAGCTTGTGCTGGGGAACGCGCTCGGGATGGTGATGATGAGCAACGGCTTCGACGACGGGATAGGGAAGTCCCCAGAGGCTAAGCAGGTATGCTCCAACCTCCGCGTGAGATATGCCAATGAGGTCTTCTTCGACTTTGTAAAGAGGTATGCCCTCCTCGCGCGCTCCGCTCACGGCACGGGCGAAGTGATCCGGCGCCCTTTCGGCGATCACCAGCTTGCCCACATCGTGAAGCAGCGCGGCCACCACGACGGCCCCGGGGAGGCGCTTCTCTGACGGGAAGTGCGCGGCGATCCGAGCGGTCAGCTGAGAATGGGCGTGCAGCTCTTCGAGGGAGAACCCGGGAATCGGCCTTTTCGGCTTAAACATCCGGAACGCTTCGACGGAGACGACCAGATTTTGGAGGATGTTGATACCTAGATAGCTGACGGCCATCTTGATATCGGAGATATCCCGGGTCAGCCCGAAGAACGCAGAGTTCACAAGTTGAAGAATCTTGGCGGAGATGCCCACGTCTTTTTCGACGATTTTCACCACGCAGTCGATGGACGTTTCCGGATCGGCGAGAGCCTTGCGAAGCTCCATGTAGGTGCGCGGCAGGGAGGGCAATTCCTGCATCGAGCCGATCAAGCTGGCCATCATTTTGCTGTTGAGAACCGCGACCAGACTGGTGGCACGGTCGATGGCCGCGCGGAGCGTTTCAGGCTCGCAGGGCTTCAGGAGGAACTGGTGCGCCACGGGAACGGCGCGCAGGGAGGATTCCATCTCCGTGTAGCCGGAAAGAATTATGCGCAAGATGCTGGGATACTGCTGGCGCACAATTTCGAGCAGCGCGTTGCCATCCATGCCGGGCATGCGCATGTCTGAAACGACCACGTCGAACGGGGCCGCTGAGAGCATGGTCAAGGCCGCTTCGCCGCCGGAGGCGAATGCAACTTCCCACTCATGGCGCTGGGAGCGAAGGGTACGTTGCAGCCCCTCCAGGATTTTCGGTTCATCATCGACGAACAAGATCCGGTTCATGTGGCTACTGCCTCCCGAGGTTCGGACGTGCCAGCTAAAGGAAGCCGCACGTAGAAGGTGGTTCCCTTGCCTGCTTCCGTATCGAATGTCAAGGTGCCCCCGTGCTTTTCGACCACGATTGCGCGGGCAAGCGCCAAGCCCTGGCCGGTTCCCTTGCCGACTTCCTTAGTAGTGAAAAATGGATCGAATACCTTGGTACGAATGGCCTCGGGAATTCCGGTGCCTGTATCCGAAATAGCAACTTCCACGCAATCATCGAGTTCGCGGGTGCGCACGGTTATGCGCCCTTTGCGCGCAGAACCTTGAACGACGTCCGCTATGGCATGAGAAGCATTGATTAGCAAATTGAGAAACACCTGGTTCAAATCACCAAGATGACAGACCACCGGGGGAATCTGACCGAAGTCAACATCGACGTCGGCGACGTACTTGAGTTCGTTGCGGGCCACGATCAGAGTACTTTCAATCGCTTTGTTTAGGTCCGCCGCGGCCTTTTCGGCGCGCCGATCCACGTGAGAGAAGTCTTTCATCGCGCGCACGATGTTGGCGACGCGGTTTATCCCGTCGAGCGCCTGGTCGAGAGATTTTGGGATTTCCGCTTGCAAATACTCCCAATCGGCCTTTTCGCGCTCGGCCTTAACCTCATATAGCAAACCTGGGCGAACCGTGCCGTTGGAGGCTTCCTGGTACAGTCGGTTGTACGCAGCGAATAGTTGTTCTAAGTCGCCGAAGGCGTTTTTTAGAAACCGGGTATTGTCGCCGACAAACTGGATGGGGGTGTTAATTTCATGAGCGATTCCTGCGGCAAGCGAACCTACTGCTTCGAGCTTCTGGGCGTGCCGGAGTTCCACCTCCAATGCGCGCCGCTCCGTGACATCGTTGAAGCAGACCACGGCGCCGCTGATTTTCCCTCCTTCGAACATCGGGAAACAGGAATACTCCGCGGCGAATTGCGAGCCATCCATGCGCCAGAAGTATTCGCGGTCGTTGCGGCATCCCCGGCCCTCCTGTAGCACGAGGTTCATGGGACATTCCAGATACGGATAGGGAGAGCCGTCGGGACGAGTGTGGTGAAAGAGCTGGTGCGATTGCTTCCCCTGCACCTGTGCCTGCGTGCATTGAAACATACGCGAGGCGGCTTGGTTCATGAAGTTAATGAAGCCGCTCAAATCGATACCGTAGATTCCCTCCGAGGCAGAATCGAGAATCAGAAGGCGTTCATTGGTCAGCCGCTGCTTTTCTTCTTCCGCCAGTTTGCGAGCCAGGAATTGCCCGACTTGGATGCCGATGATGGCCGCCACGCGAAGCAATTCCTCGTCTGGTTGCTGGGACTCCCGGCCGAAAAACTCCATTACGCCCAGTGTTTCCGAGCCGAGAGTGACGGGAAGCGCGAAGGCGGAATGAAATCCGCCGTTGACAAGCACCTTCGCCGAACGCAAAGCGGCGTCGTCCTCTATCTTTTCGATCCAGATGGGCGCGCCGGCAGCCCACACGCGTCCCGCCAAGCCCTGCTCCATCGCACACTGCATGGAGTGCGCCGCTGAGGTGAGATCGGCGAAATCGTGCGACGGCAAGTGCCAAGACTGGTGATGCACGAGCTTGTTGGACGCGCGGTCCAAGTGCCAAAACTCCCCGTAGTCGAACCCCAAGAACGCGCAGAGGACGCGCAGAATCTCAGTCTCCGTTTCCAGCACGGATTGCGCGGCAGCCAGAACGTGCGACACAGAGCTGTGTAGAGCGGCGCCCGTCTGCGCGCGCTGCCGTTCGATGCAATAGAGCAAAATTCGTTCGAGGGATGCGGGGGTAAGCCGCTCCCTGACCAGATAGTCCTGCGCGCCAGCGCGCACGATTTCGAGGGCGAGCGCTTCATCGTCAACGCCGCTGATGGCCAAGATAGGTGTTTCCGCAGCTTTAAATTGGACTCCGGCCAGAGTCGCAGCCCACGCGACTTTTGAAGCGGATAAGTCCAGCAGAATCGCTTCAAACCGATGCGATTCGAGCGTCCGGACGGCTTGCGACAGCGAGTCGGCGGATTGCAGCGAAAACGCGGCCCGCTTTGCACTCCCGAGCTTCTGGCGCAGTTCCGCTGCTTCGCTAGCATTCGCGCCGATCAGAAGGACCTTAATGGGGCGAGGCGTCACGGCCGAATGCGAACTCCTTTACGAAAAACCGTAGTAGCTGTTCATGCACGACGACTGCCGCCAGGAGTCGAAGCGGTGGGCCAAATCCGGTTGGCGGTGGACACTTCCGCCCGCTAAATTAGAAATGGCTAATCTGGCCGCCGCGCAAATTCGCGAAACCCGGCGTTCGATATGGACGCGTGTCGGAGAAATCGACCGTGTGAGGGAAAGCTTTAACGGTGAAAAGAGCGGGAGGAATTTACATCCGCGGAATTTGAGCGACACTCCAACTTCCACCAAGTGCCTTGACCAGGAGCACGCTGGCAGTCATGCGCTGGGCGGCGATGTTCACGGCGGTGCGTTCGTCGTTGAGTGCCGCGCTTTCGGCGGTGGTCACTTCCAAATAGCTGGTGACGCCTCCCTTGTAGCGCGTATTTGAGAGATCTAAAGAGTGTTGGGCCGCGGCGACGGCAGCGTCTTCCACTTTTGCTTCTTTTTGTAAGATGCGAAGAGCGGCCAAGTTATCTTCGACCTCTTGAAAAGCTACTAAAGTGGTCTGGCGATATTGATCAACCGATTGACGAAAGGCAGACCGCGCCTGTTCGCTGATACCACGCCTCTGCCCGCCGTCGAACACCAATTCTGCAGCTGAACCTGCCAGCGACCAAAAACCACTCGGCCCTTGGAGAAGATTGGCGATCGTGCTGCTCTCGAAACCGCCCGATCCGCTAAGGGAGATGGTTGGGAAATAGGCGGCGCGAGCCACGCCAATTTGCGCGTTGGCCGCCTCGACGCGCCTTTCAGCCGCCGCGATATCCGGACGGCGCTCGAGTAGATCCGAAGGCAAGCCAATGGGAATAGCCGGAGGACCCATCGTGAGCGGCAGCGCCTGAAGGGTGAATTCAGCCGAAGGTTTCCCGATTAGGACAGCGATGGCGTGTTCGTACGAAGCGCGCTGCACTCCGACATCTATGGCCTCCGCACGGGTGGATTCGAGCTGCGTCTGCGCCTGAGCTACGTCCAGTTCGGAGGAAAGACCGCCCCGATACCGGCTCTGCGTGAGATCCAGAGCCCTTTGGTAGGAAACAGCCGTGGAATTCAACAGCTGCGCCTGGGAGTCGAGACCGCGCAGTTCAAAGTAGTCGAGAGCGAGTTCGGCATGGAGGCTCAAATCGACGCTGGCTAAATCGGCAGCGCTGGCCTGAGCTTCCGAACGAGCGACCTCCACGGTACGGCGCACACGCCCCCAAACATCGGGTTCGTAGGAGACGTCGATTGGCAATTGCACATCGCTATAAGTGACGGGCGACGGAGCGCCATACAGCGCGCGATTTTGGGACTGGCGTGTGCCAGAAACCGTTGCGTCAGCAGTCACGCTGGGGAACGCCGCCGATCGCGCGATTCCGATAGCAGCACGAGCTTGAATGAATTGCTCCTGCGCGATCTTGAGAGTCTGATCGGAGACAGTAACCTGTTGCTCAAGAGAATTGAGCTTTGGATCACCGTAAATTTTCCACCAGTCCCCTTTGGATTCAGCGGCGCTGGGCTGAGCCAGCTTCCAGCCTTTCGCTTCTTTATAATTGACAGGAACTTCGGTGGTGGGCGGCACGTATTTCGGGCCGACCGTGCAGCCGCTGAGCAGAAGCGTCGCGACTATGAAAGGGCGCAGATTGGATAAACGTCTGCTTAGATTCATGCGCGTGAGCGCGCTGGAGCGCGGCACAAATCGAATATCGGCGGGACCGCGCATCTCATTGCGCACCACCAGACGGACCGCCTCCATTCTCTTCGCGGGAACTTACGACGCGGACCAACTCTCCGGAAACCAGCGAGTCGGGCGGGTCGACGATCACTGAGTCGGAAGGACTGAGTCCGGCGATAACCTCGACTTCCTTTCCGAAATCGCGACCAAGGGTGATGTTTGTCAGCTCGGCGTGGTTTCCATTTCCCACAATTCCGACTTGCAATCCCTGCGAGCGAAAGATCAGGGCGCTGACCGGCAGGATCAAAACCGGAACTGCGGAGGGTATCTTGAAGTGGACCTGGCCGTACGCGCCCGGCAGGAGTTCCCCAGTGGGATTATCAACATCCACTTCGACAAGGAGGGTGCCTGAGGAAACGTCGATTGAGTCGGAAGTACGGACGAGCACTCCCTTGAAGCTCCGGCCGGGGAATTCCGGAAGAGTCAACGTCGCGGGGAGGCCCAGTTTAGTAGACGTCGAATACTGCTGGGGAACGTTGACAAAGACACGCAATTTTTGAACTGCGGAGATATGGAACAGCTCGGTGGCGGGGCTACCCGCACCGGAATTGATCAGATGCCCGACGTCCGTATTGCGCGCGGTGATGACGCCAGAGAATGGCGCATAGATTTCTTCGAATGATTGCAGCTCTTGAAGACGCTTCACGTTTGCCTCGGCCGATGCCACGCTGGCCTTCTTAGCTTGAGAGTCGCCTACTGCGTTATCCACGTCCTGCTTGGCGACCGAGCCACTTTTGAGCAGGTTTTGGTAGCGCTCGGCGGTGGTCCTGGCAAGATCGTAGTTCGCTTCAGCGGTGTTGAGATCGGCGCGTGCCTGGTCGAGCTGTTGATCGACCTCCGGACTCTCGATTACCGCCAGCAACTCGCCCTTTTTCACGCGCGACCCTATATCGTGGTACCACGCTTTCAGATACCCGTTGGTCCGCGCATAAATCGGAGAATCGGTGAAAGCCTGCAAGTTTCCGGGAAGGACGATCTCCGTACCGGGTTTGCCAGGTTTAGCATGAATGATGGCCACCGTGGGAATCGCAGTCTCGCGCGTTTCGATCTTCAGGTCAGCGCGGGCCTTAAGCCGCGGCAGCACGCCAGCGATCACTACAAGAGCGACGATCAGAAGGACGACAACCGTGGCGAGGAGTCCCCGCCGGGAACGGGGTCGCCGCGGCGGAGGCAGTTCGCTGCCTGCCGGAGATGGTCCGGTACGATCACCGCTAGTCACGAAATCCCCTTCCCAATGGCCGACACTGTAGATAGTAGATGTGGGGTTACTGACATTCGTTTCATCCTGAACATTTGAAGATGTTCCGGTATAGACGAGAGCGAATTGAAACTATCGAGAGGTGCCTCAGTTTATCGGAACCTTTGAGAGGCATCAGCGGCCTTCGGCAGACGAATCAGCGCGCCGGTTCACGTGAACGATGCTAAAGAACACAGGGACGAAGAAGAGCGTGCCGACGGTGGCGAAAATGAGGCCGCCGACCACGGCGCGGCCGAGGGGAGCATTCTGGCCGCCACCCTCCCCGAGGCCGAGGGCCATCGGAAGCATGCCGATGATCATGGCCAGGGCGGTAATGAGAACCGGCCGTAAGCGAACGAAACCCGCTTCCAGCGCGGCCTCGGCCGACGATTTTCCGGCCGCCAGGCGGTCCCGCGAAAAGCTGACGACGAGGATGCTATTGGCCGTAGCCACGCCCATGCACATGATTGCGCCGGTAAGCGCCGGAACGCTCAGGGTGGTATGAGTCACGAAGAGGCACCAGACGATTCCGGCGAGAGCGGCGGGGAGAGCCATGAGAATGACGAACGGATCGAGCCAGGACTGAAAATTGACAACGATCAGGAAATACACGAGAACGATCGCCAATCCAAGCCCAGTGAGCAGTCCGACGAAGGACGAATGCATGGTTTGAATTTGTCCGAGGATCTGGATTTCAGAGCCGCGCGGCAAATCCTTACGGTTGCGATTTACGACCGACTGGATGTTGCCGGCGACGCTGCCTAAATCGCGGCGGTCGACGGAGCCATAGATGTCGATCACTGGCTGGACGTCGTAATGCGAAACCACCGCCATCTCGGAGCCTCGGCTGAATGAGGCGACATCGCTGAGAATCTCGGACTGGCTGGCGCCCGGAACTGTGATTGGGACGTTTTCGAGTTTCGCAAGGGAATCGGTGCGGTATTCAGGTGTTTGCACGGCGATGTTGTAGCTGACGCCGCTTTGTGGATCGAGCCAGAACGTGGGCGAAGTTTGGAAGCTGCCGCTGAGTGAGATGAGAAGATTTTGTGCCACATCGGAGGCGGTGTAACCAATCTGCTTAGCCTTGGTGCGGTTGACATCGATGTGCAGGCGCGGCTCGTTGAAGGCTTGCTGAATACGCATATCCACCGTGCCAGGAATAAACTTGAGCTGGTTTAGCAGATTGTCTGCAAACTGGCGGTTGGCGAGAAGATTTCTGCCGAGAATTTGAACGTCGATGGGAGCCGGCAAGCCGAAATTCAGAATTTTACTCACCATATCGGTAGGCAGGTTGTAGAACTCAACCCCCGGAAAATCCTGCGCCAGAACACCACGAAGTTCGCGGACGTAGTTGATGGTGGGTCGATGTTTCGGGGCAAGGGAGACGAGAATGTCCGCGTCCTCGCTGCCGATCGGCGCCGCGTTGCTGTAAGAGAGATTGATGCTGCTATACGGCAGTCCAATGTTGTCGATGACGGAGGTGAGTTCGGAGGGTGGAATGTGGGCGCGAATGTCCGCTTCGACGCGGTCGCATAGCGCCGCCGTATCTTCGATGCGTGTCCCGGTGGGGGCGCGCATGTGGAGATCGAATTCGCCACTGTCGACGGCGGGGAAGAAATCCTGGCCGATCATCGGAAGAAGAGCGAACGATAGAATGCACGCACAGAAAAACCCGACGACGAAGAGCTTCCGGTGGCGGATGCAGGTGGCAAGCATGCCATGATAGCTTTCGCGGAAGCGCTCAAACCCCGCCTCGAAACTGGACTGCAAGCGGACGAAAGGATTGCGGGAAGCATCGGTGAGCGCGCGGCGCTGCTCTTCGGTCTGCTCGGTGAGCATATAGCGCGCCATGGTAGGAACCAGGGTGCGGGACAATAGATAGGACGCTAACATGGCGAAAACAACTGCTTCAGCAAGGGGAACGAAGAGAAAGCGAGCCACACCGGAAAGGAAGAACATGGGAACAAATACGATACAGATGGCAAGCGTCGAAACCAGGGCGGGCGTGGCGATTTCCTCCGAGCCGTCCAGGACGGCCTGCATCAGTTCCTTGCCCTGATCGATATTTCGGTTGATGTTTTCGATGGCGACAGTGGCGTCGTCCACCAGGATGCCCACGGCGAGCGCGAGGCCGCCGAGAGTCATGATATTGATGGTTTGCCCGAGAGCGCTCAGGACGATGATCGAAGTCAAGACGGACAAGGGGATCGAAACGGCAATAATTAGCGTGCTGCGCCAACTACCGAGAAATACGAGGATCAGCAATCCGGTAAGGCCCGCTGCGATCACTCCTTCGCGTACCACGTCGTCAACCGAGGCGCGGACGAAGATGGATTGATCGGAGAGAAACTGAATTCTCAACTGCGGCGGAAGGCCGGCCAGGATGGTAGGAATTTTCTTCTTCACATTCGCGATGATGCTGAGAGTGGAGACATCGCCGCTTTTGAGAACGGAGAGCAAAGAAGCACGCCTGCCATTGACATGCACGATGTTCGTCTGCGGAGGACTTCCGTCGCGAACGTTGGCTACGTCATGGATGTAGACGGTGGAATTGCCGACTTGTTTGACGGGTAAATCGTTCAATTCCTGGATGGTCTGCGGGGCGCCGTTCATGTCCACCTGATATTCGAAAGAGCCGATCTTTGCGGTTCCGGCTGGAATGATCAGGTTCTGGTTGCCAATGGCGTTGACCACATCGAGCGGAGAGAGATCGTGGGCTTGTAGAGCCTGTGTATTGAGGTCCACCTGAATCTGGCGTTGCTTTCCCCCGTAGGGGTAAGGGACGGCAACGCCAGGAATGTTGATGAGCCCGACCCGGACGAAACTCTGCGCCAAGTCTCCAAGTTGCTGTTCGGAAAGGCCCTGACCCGAAAGCCCCAACTGGATTACGGGAACGGTCGAAGCGTTGTACTGGATAACAAACGGAGGTTGCGTGCCGGGCGGCATAGAGTGAACGATGGTCGTGGAGATGGCCGTGATTTGAGCGACGGCGCTGCCGATATTGACGCCCGGCTGGAAATGCACCTTCACCACTGCGCGGCCCGTGAGCGATTGGGAATCGATGTGCGAGATATCGTTAACCGTAGTGGTGAGGGCACGCTCGTAAACGTAAACAATACGATTCGACATCTCCTCGGGAGACAGGCCCGTGTAGTTGAAGAGCACGCTGATGATCGGGATATCGATGTTGGGGAAGATATCGACCGGCGTTCGCAGGATGGTGATCGTGCCGACGATTAAGAGCAAGATAGCCGCGACCACAAAGGTGTAAGGACGGCGCAGGGCGAGCCGAACGATCCACATCTACGCGTGTGCTCCCGTAACCCGTCTCGAACTAAACGGCGAAGCACGGAATGCCAACGCCGAAGGACAGGAAACGAACATTATCTCACGGCAACACACGCCTGAGCCGAAAACGTGATGTCGAAAATGAGTCCACGCGTCGCGCTGCTACATCCAATCCGAAAATATTCGAGTTTGTGGAGCCCGGGACGAGTTAAGGGGCGACAACGAGGAACACGCGCAGCTTAGCGGCACCTTGGTGAGAGCCTCGCGGATCGCTCGGCACGAGGCGGCGTCCCAGTGCCAAACACTTCCGGATGCGCGTGTTTACAGCGTCCGGGTTCGGCGCTTGACAAGGGCAGCGCCTTACCCTAATTTATAAGGCGTCATGAAACTGCTGCGAGCACACAATATCCATCGCTACCATCACACGACCTCGTGCCTGCGGCGGTGCGGCTAGCTCGCAAGAAATAGCTGGACTCATCGGCCCGCTGGCGCGACAGGCGCTGGCGGGCTTTTTGTTTATGGGGAGATGAAATGGAGCTCGACTTCGAAAAAGAAGGCGGACTGATTCCGGCCATTGTCCAGGACGACGCCAACGGCGAAATTCTGATGCTGGGGTTTATGAACCGCGAAGCGCTGGCAAAGACACAACAGACGGGCTTCGTCACGTTTTACAGCCGGTCGCGCAAAAAGCTTTGGACCAAAGGCGAGACGAGTGGGCAAAAGCTGCTGCTGCGCGAACTGCGGGTTGATTGCGATCTGGACGCGGTGCTCGTGCGCGCTGAACTGGAAGGTGGCGCAGTTTGCCATGAAGGATACCGCAGCTGTTTCTTTCGTCGAATCGAGCGCGACGGCTCCGCGACCACTGTAGCCGAGAGAATCGTTTCGCCCGAAGAGCTCTACGGCAAAGGGAAAAGCCAATGACCTGCTTGAAACTGGGAATTCCAAAAGGAAGTTTGCAGGATTCTACTGTCGAACTTTTCGCCCGGGCCGGGTGGCGAATCTCCGTGAACTCGCGCAGCTATTATCCCGGCATCGATGATCCAGAGGTTGAGTGCATGATGGTGCGCGCGCAGGAAATGGCGCGCTACGTCGAAAACGGCGCAATCGACGCAGGGCTCACCGGCAAGGATTGGATCCTGGAAACCGGAGCCGACGTTGAAGAAGTCGCTGAGCTGATTTATTCGAAGACCGGGCTCGGAAAAGTGCGCTGGGTGCTGGCCGTGGCCGAAGATTCGCCGATTACGAGCGTGCGTGATTTGGAAGGCAAAGTCATTGCCACGGAAGCCGTCCGCATGACCGAAGAGTACTTGCAAGGGAACGGCGTGAACGCGCGCGTGGAATTTTCCTGGGGCGCCACGGAAGTGAAAGTCCCGCGGCTAGCGGATGCGATCGTTGAAGTCACTGAAACGGGATCGTCTCTGCGCGCGAACCATCTACGAATCGTGGACACTTTGTTGGAGTCGTCCACGCGATTCATCGCGAATCGCAGCGCCTGGGACGATCCGTGGAAGCGGGAAAAGATCGGCAATATTGCCATGCTGCTGGAAGGCGCGATCAAGGCCTACAACCGCGTGGGGCTGATGATGAACGTTCGGGAAGCTGATCTCGAAAACGTTTTGGCAACGTTGCCGGCGCTGCGCAATCCCACCGTCGCACACTTGAGCGATCCGGGTTGGGTGGCCATTAACACGATTATCGAGGAAAAAACCGTGCGGCAATTAATTCCCAAACTAAAAGTGGCGCGCGCGGAAGGGATCGTCGAATATCCCCTGAATAAGGTCGTGTACTGATGCGCATCTTGCCGCTGACGGATTCGACCAGGAAAAGGTTTTTGACTTCGCGACGCGCAAGCAGCCGCGAAGCCGAGCGCGTGGCCCGGCGCATCGTGGAGGACGTGCGACGACGAGGCGACACGGCGCTGTTTGGGTGGACGAAGCGGCTGGACAAAGTAGCGCTCACGCCGCGAACCGTTTGGGTATCTCGTCCGGAAATCGAAAAAGCGCGCAAGTGCGTTTCACGCGATTTTCTCGCTGCGATCCGCCATGCAGCGCGAAATATCCGAGCCGTTGCGCGCCGCCAGTTGCCGCGGGAGTGGACGATTGAGGTTGAGCCGGGAGTCCGTGCTGGGCAGCGTGTCCGCCCGATTGAGTCGATCGGATGCTACCTCCCGGGCGGGCGATTTTCGCTGGTTTCCACGCTGCTGATGACCGTGATTCCCGCGCAAGAAGCAGGCGTAAAAAGCATCGTCGTGGTCAGTCCTCAGCCGAGTCCGGCGCTATTGGCTGCAGCAAATGAATTGGGCGTTCGTTCGGTGGCGCGGCTCGGCGGAGCACAAGCCATTGCGGCGCTTGCTTACGGTACGCGCTCGATCCCGCGAGTAGACAAAATCTGCGGGCCTGGCAATCGCTATGTCACGGCCGCCAAGCAGATCGTGAATGCAGATTGCGCCATCGACATGCTCGCTGGTCCGACGGAAGCAATGGTGCTGGCAGCGCGCGGGAATCCGCGATTTATTGCCGCGGATTTAATCGCTCAGGCCGAGCACGATCCGGACGCCTTGTCGCTCTTTGTCACCACTTCGCTGCGCCTCGCACGTGAAGTGGCCGGCGAAATTGACAATCAGCTTGCGGCGCTACCTGCGTCGAATCTCGCGCGGCGTTCGCTAGATCGCAATGGCGCGGTCCTCGTAGCGCGAACTCCCGCTGCAGCGCTCGGATTTGTCAACCGCTTCGCGCCGGAGCATCTGAGCTTGCCCGAAGGCGAGCGCGGCGATTGGAAGGGGTTCGACTCGGCCGGAAGCGTGTTTCTGGGCGACTACAGCGCTCAGACGTTTGGCGACTATGCGAGTGGCACGAACCACGTGCTGCCAACCGGCGGTGTGGGCCGCGCGCGCGGAGGGCTTTCGGCAGCGGATTTCGTGAAATGCATCAGCGTGCAGGAAGTATCGCGAGCAGGCTTTCGGCGGCTTGCGCCCGTCGCCGCGGAATTTGCGCAAGCCGAAGGACTCGTTGCGCACAGGCGCTCGGTGGAGGTGCGCAAGTGAACTCGGCCATCGCGGTACGCAAGTCTGTGGAGCAAATGCGGCCGTATCATCCACCGCTCGAAGGGCGCACCGACAAGCTGCGCTTGGATTTCAACGAGAATCCCATTGGCTGTTCGCCAGCGGTGCGGCGCGCCCTGGCTAAGCTCAGCGCTGCCTCGATTTCAGCTTATCCCGAGCAGGAGACTGTCCGAAAACACGCTGCGCGGCACTTCGGCGTTCGTCCGGATGAGCTTTTGCTGACGAATGGCACGGACGAGGCACTGAGTTTGGTGGTCAACACATTCGTCGAATCTGCCGATCGGGTGCTGCTGGTCGAGCCGACCTACGCGATGTACCGCTTTTATTCCGAGCTGGCGGGTGCGCGGGTGCTCGCCCTCCCATATGACGGCGAGATGCGTTTCCCGTGGCAGCAGGTGCTGCAGGAGTTGCGTAGCGGTCCGCGCGTGTTTTTCCTGCCCAATCCGAATAGCCCGACGGGCAACCTACTTCCAGCACGCGAGTTGAAGCGCATTGTGCAATCCGCACCGCAAACCATGGTCGTGATCGACGAAGCCTATTTCGAGTTTTCGGGCGTTACTGTGATTCCATGGATTCGTAGACACAAAAATTTGATCGTGACGCGCACGTTTTCTAAAACCTGTGGATTGGCCGGCCTGCGCATAGGCTGCCTATTCGTGCATCGCGAACTGGCGGCCCAGATGCGCAAAGCGCAGTCTCCGTATCCGGTAAATACAGCGGCGCTGGCTGCGGCGGATGCGGCTATGCAGGATCGAGCATTTATCGCGAAAACAGTACGCGAGGTGATTCGCGGGCGTAAGGAATTGGAGATCGGCTTGGCGCGTCTCGGCGTCCGTTCTTTTCCGAGCGCTGGCAATTTTGTTTTGGCGCGGTTCGGCGACCGAGCGAAGGCGATTGTGGCGGCGCTCGAACGCCGGGGGATCCTCGTGCGCGATCGCTCCGGCGATTTTGGCGGCGAAGGATACGTGCGAATCACCATCGGAACGCTCTCGCAGACTCGGCGTCTGCTGCGCGAATTGAAGGCGCTCCTATGAGAACTGCCACACTGCGGCGCGCGACCAAGGAAACCGACATTCGGGTGCGGCTCAATCTTGATGGCCGCGGTAAATCACACATTGCCACCGGCGTCCGATTTTTCGATCACATGCTTGAACAAATCGCCCGGCACGGCGCGTTGGATCTCGATCTCACAGCGCGCGGCGACTTGGAGGTTGACCAGCATCACACCGTGGAAGACGTCGGCATCGCGCTCGGCGAAGCGGTAAAAAAGGCGCTGGGGACGAAACGAGGCATTTTGCGGTCCGGATATTTCCTGATGCCCATGGACGATTGCCTGGCAGCCGCGGCCATTGATCTTTCCGGTCGCGCGTACTGCGTCTGCAGCTGGAAGATCTCGGCGCTACGCGTGGGGGATTTCCAAACCGAGCTGATGGAAGATTTTTTTCGCGCGTTTGCTCAAGCAGTATCGGCGAACGTGCATTTGAAGCTCGTGTACGGCCGGTCGTCGCACCACCAAGTCGAATCGATTTTTAAAGCGTTCGCCAAGGCGCTCCGCTTCGCGGTCACGCGCGATCGGCAGCTCCGGCGAGTGCTGCCTTCCACGAAAGGGATGCTGTGAAGATTACGGTGATCGATTATGGCGCAGGCAATTTGCCATCCGTGGAACGTGCGCTTCGCGGGCTTGGCGCGGACACCGAGCGCGCCACGCAGCCGGAACAGGTGGCCGCGGCGCGGGCCATCGTTCTGCCGGGCGTGGGCCATTTCGGGGCTTTCGTGGCAGGTCTTCGCCACCGCAAACTTGCTGAGCCTCTGCGCGCGGCACATGCTGACGGAGTTCCCATTCTCGGCATCTGCCTGGGTCTTCAGGCGATGTTCGCCTCCAGCGCAGAAGCGCCTCAGGAACATGGCCTCGGATTTTTCGACGAGAAAGTCACTGCGATGCCGACGAACGTCAAATCCCCTCACATTGGCTGGAACCAATTACGGCTCATCCGCGAGAGCCGCTTACTTCGCGGCGTATCGGAGGATACGTACTTCTATTTTGCGCACTCATTTGCTGCTCCCGCCTCTGCGGCAGCGACGGTCGCCGCGTGCGATCACGGCGTCTCCTTCGCAGCCGTTATCGAACACGAGAACATGTATGGCGTGCAATTCCACCCGGAAAAATCGGGCGAAACCGGCGCGCGGGTGCTCCGCAATTTCCTGGAGGCGATTTCGTGACACTCGCCCGTCGAATCATTCCGTGCCTCGATGTGGACGCTGGCCGCGTAGTTAAAGGCGTCGAGTTCGAGGGGCTGCGCGACATGGGCGATCCCGCGGAGCTCGGCGCTCGTTACAATCGCGAAGGTGCAGACGAGCTGGTCGTCCTCGATATCAGCGCATCATTTCAGGGCCGCGCTACGTTTCTTGAAACGATCGGCCGCGTCGCCGAGCAGCTGAACATTCCACTCACCGCTGGCGGAGGAATTCGCACGATGGAGGAGGGGCGCGCCGTCCTGCTCGCAGGTGCCGATAAGGTTACGGTCAATACCGCGGCGGTGCAGCGACCCGAATTGATTTCGGAGCTTTCGCAGCAATTCGGCGCGCAAGCTGTGGTCCTTTCGCTCGACGTGAAGCGCAAGAATGGCTCGTGGGAGGCTTTCGTGCGCGGCGGACGCGAGGCGACTGGCCGCGACGCGTCCGATTGGGCTGCCGAAGCGGTGGAACGCGGCGCCGGCGAAATTCTTCTCACCTCCATTGATAAAGACGGCACCCGCAGCGGTTTCGATTGCGAAGCGACGGCAAAAATCGCGGCAGCCCTCCCAGTGCCGGTGATCGCGTCCGGCGGCGCCAGCACATTCGAAGACTTTCTCGCAGTGTTCACCGATGGCTGCGCGGATGCCGCACTGGCCGCTTCGATTTTCCATTTGGAGACGCACTCCATAGCCCAGCTAAAGCACTTCTTGGCATCGCGCGGAGTGCCGGTCCGCCGAAGCCGATGATCATCCCTTGCATCGACCTTCAGGGAGGCAAGGCCGTGCAACTCGTCCACGGCCGTCGCAGGGCGCTGGAAGTGGAGGATGTGCTCGGCTTGCTGGATCGTTTTCGCGGCTACCCGATCCTTCACGTGATTGACCTCGACGCGGCCATGCGCAAGGGATCGAACGCGAAATGGATCAAACAGCTTTGCCGCCGCGCGGATTGTGAAATTCGTGTAGGAGGCGGCATTCGCACGGCGGCTCGCGCGGCCAGGATTCTGTCGTTGGGGGCGGGGAAAGTAATTATCGGCAGCGCGGCCTTTAAAAACGAAACGATAGATCGCGAATTCCTCTCCGCGTTGCGTCAGCGCGTGGGCCGCAAGAGCATCATCATCGCGTTGGACACCGAGGGCGGGCGCATCGTCGTCCGAGGTTGGCGCGAAAAGTTAAAGCTTCGGCCCGAGCAAGTGATCCCGGAGATGGAACCTTTTTGTTCCGGTTTTCTGTCCACGTTCGTGGACAACGAGGGCTCGATGAAAGGGACCGATCTTTCATGGTTTCGCAAGTTGCGCCGAGTCACTTCCCTTCCCATCACGGCTGCGGGCGGAATACGCAGCATGCGCGAAGTGCGCGCCCTCAAAAAAATCGGAATGGATGCAGCGGTGGGAATGGCTATTTACACCGGGAAGCTCGCGGCCGATCGCACCGGATTGGGGAGAAGCCTTGCTGCGCGTTAGCGCTGAGAGCTCTGCCGTTAACGGCACCAACTGCTACAGCTCCCGCGCAGATCAGTCATCGATAGTGTATAGTTTTCATTGGCGCGGCCACGCTGGACGCCCGGTCGCTCTGCGCTCCAGGCCACTTCAATCGCTCTGCGCCGCATCTTTGGGAAAATGAAAAAACCGTTGCAAGTGATGAAGTTTGGCGGCACGTCTGTGGGCGATGCCACGTGTATTGGGCGCGTGGCGCAGATCGTTCGGGACGCTTCGCGAGAGGATCCGGTGGTCGCGGTCGTTTCCGCGATGAGCGGAGTAACCAATCGTTTGATCGAAGCCGCCATTCATGCCGAAGCGGGCGATCTCGAACGCACAGGCGCGGCATTTGGAATGCTGCGGAAGCACCACGAAGCTGCTCTCGACGCGCTGATTCGCGGTGAAGAAAAACGCAAAAAAATTGCGGATCGTCTCGATCAAATCTTCTCCGAAGGTGAACGGCTCTGCAAGGGCACGGCTCTGCTCCGCGAATTGACGCCGCGCACCCTCGACGCGATTTCCAGCCTCGGCGAGCGTCTTTCCGCGCCGATGGTTGCCGGCGCGCTGCAAGAACTCGGAGTTCCAAGCGAAGCCATCGAAGCCACGGAACTGATCGAGACCGATACGTGCCACGGCGGCGCGGATCCCCTGATGGATCGCACGCGCGAGCGGTGCGAAGCGCGCCTATTGCCGCACCTCGGGCAGGGCGTCGTCCCCGTCGTCACCGGATTTATTGGCGCGACGGCCGACGGAATTCTGACTACGCTCGGCCGCGGCGGGTCGGATTATTCGGCGACGATTTTGGGCGCGGCGCTTGGCGCCGATGAAGTGATCATCTGGACGGACGTGGACGGCGTCATGACTGCTGACCCACGCCTTGTCTCAGAAGCTCGCACCATTCCAGAGATCTCCTATCGCGAGGCAAGCGAATTGGCGTATTTCGGCGCAAAAGTGCTGCACCCGAAGACGCTCCGCGCGGTACAACAAGCCGGCATCCCGGTTTGGATCCGCAATAGTTTCGCTCCTTCGCGAACGGGCACGAAGATCACGCCGCTGGGCCGCAGCAACGGTGGCGGTGTAAAAGCGCTCACCGCGATCCGCGATGTGGCGCTGATCACCGTCGGCGGTCCGGGAATTGTCGGCGCGCCGGATGTAGTGGCACGCACCTTCTCAGCCACCGCGCAATTGCGCGCGAATCTTCTTCTGATTTCCCAATCATCGTCGCAGAACGACATCTGCTTCATCGTCGCCGGTTCAGACGCGCAGCGCACCGTCGATGCGTTGCGCAAGGAGTTTGCTCAGGATGTGGCTCACGAAAAAGTGGAGCACATCACCGTAGATCCGAGCATCGCCATTGTCGCGGTGGTCGGAGAAAACATGCGCGGTGTTCCCGGTCTGGCCGGACGAGCGTTCAGCGCGCTAGGCCGCGAAAATGTGAACGTAATTGCGATCGCGCAGGGTTCGACTGAAAGCAACATCTCGTTCGTGGTGGGTGAAAAAGACGTTAAACCAGCGCTCATTGCTACACATCGGGAATTCGGACTTGGTGCTCCGGTACGGCAAGAAGTCACCACGAGTTCCGCGAAATGACGCAGAAGTCAGCCAGCGTTGCCGAACCGGCTGCCGTAAAGGCTGCGCAGCGTTGCATTCTGTCCACTTGCGGCGCGGTGTACGGGATTCGCGAACGAATCTACGTCTGTCCCGAGTGCGGTGGTCCGCTTGAAATCGATTGCAGGGTCTCGGCCATTCGCGAAGGCCATGCTTTGCGGAAAATCTGGGATGCGCGCGCGGTATCGCGCGAGGCGCGGGACATTAGCGGGGTCTGGCGCTACCGCGAACTCCTGCCGTTTGACGATTCCACGCAGTTCGTTACCCTATTTGAGGGCAACACTCCGGTTTACGATGCTCCTCGCTCCGCGAATTACTGCGGACTGAATGCGCTCCGCGTGAAGCATCAGGGCTGCAATCCCACGGGCTCGTTCAAGGACACGGGAATGTGCGCGGCGGTGACGCAAGCGGTCTTGCTAGGCGCGCGCACGGTTGTCTGTGCCAGCACCGGCAACACAGCCGCGAGTCTGGCTGCCTATGCGGCGCGGGCCGAGCTCCAGTCATTAATATTGCTGCCCCGCGGCCAAATCACCGCGGCGAAACTGGCGCAGAGCATGGACTATGGAGCGCTCGTCTGCGAAATTGATGGCAACTTCGACGAGTGCATGCGCTTGATTCAGGAACTCGGTTCGGATCCCTCGATATACGTCGCCAATTCCATCAACCCATTTCGGATCGAAGGGCAAAAAACCGTCGCGTTCGAGATGATGAACCAACTGAAGTGGCAGGTGCCGGACCATGTGGTCGTTCCCGGCGGCAACATGGGCAATAGTTCCGCTCTCGGCAAGGGATTCGAGGAACTGCTGGCACTCGGCTTAATCGATGCGCTGCCAAAATTGAGCGTGATCCAGGCGGAGGGCGCGGCTCCTTTGGCGCGATTCTTTGCCAGCTTGCCTCCGTCGAAAACCTCCGTCGAACCGCCGCTTCCGGAATCGATCGCTTTCGAAGATCATCCCAACACTCTAGCGACGGCCATCAAGATCGGCGCGCCGGTTTCCTGGAAGAAAGCGCTGCGAGCCGTTCTGCGTTCAGGCGGGAAGATCATCAGCGTTAGTGAGCAGGAAATTGCCGATGCCAAAGCGATGATTGGACGCGATGGCATCGGCTGCGAGCCGGCGTCCGCCACCACCGTAGCCGGCATAAAAAGACTGATCGGGGAGGGCCACATCCGGCGCGGAGAATCCGTCGTCGCCGTGCTCACTGGCCACGTGCTCAAGGATCCCGACTATGTGAGCGCCTATCACCGCGGAACCCTGGCGCTCGATTCGGCCGGAAGTCCTCACGGGGCTGAGCCCCTGCGAATTCGCGGTGCATTCCGCAACGCGCCTCAACACGTGGAAGCCTCCAAATCCGCGATTCTCAACTTGCTGGGGCAGCAGCGCTAAGGAGACGGCCGATCTACCTTTCGACTTGCGCTTGCTGGATCCGTCGGTGGCCCTTCCCGATCCGATGACTGCTTCCCGACAGGCTTCTTTCGAAGTCCGCGTGCCGGCGTCCACTGCAAACATGGGGGCTGGGTTTGATTGCCTCGGCCTGGCGCTCGAGATGTACCTCAGCGTGCGAGCCACTTTGCTATCGCAGCCTGGCTCGCGAACGCAAGCGCGCAGCCGAGGTGTTCGCGGTACGTCCTCACTGCCGAAGGACCCCGACCAAAACCTTATTTTCCGCGCCATGCGTTTGGCCGCAGAGCGCGACGGATTTGAACTGCCGCGCGTGCGGCTGGCTGTGCAGAATGAAATCCCGGTCGCGGGCGGACTGGGCAGCAGTGCAGCCGCGGCAGTCGCAGGCCTAGCGCTGAGTTATCTCGTTACTGGGCGCCCCATCCCCAAGGAAAATGTCTTGCGCTACGCCACGGAAATGGAAGGGCATCCGGACAACGTGGCGGCCGCCCTGCTCGGCGGCTTCGTAGTCACGTTCACCAGGCCCGACGGCAGCGTCGTCGCGCTTCGCAAGCGCTGGCCAAAAGTCATTCGCGTGATCGTCATCACCCCGGACCTGGAGCTTGAGACCAAGAAGTCTCGCGCGGTACTAGCGCAATCGGTTCCGCGTGCGGATGCTGTTTTTAACCTGCAACGATCCGCCATGTTCGTCGCCGCGCTCGAAGATCGCCGCTACGACGTGGTTTGGGATGCCATGCAGGACCGTCTGCACCAGACGCCTCGCCAGGCGCTTATCCCAGGCTTGTCGGAAGTGTTCTCCTTGCCCCGCATCCCCGGTCTGCTCGGCGTGGCTCTTAGCGGCGCAGGTCCCAGCGTCGTTGCTTTAGCTACCGAGAGAGTCGACGAGATCGGCAAAGCGGTTGCTGCGTGTTTCGGGCGCCACGGACTGTCTCCCACAATCCGCAATCTTGAGGCGGCACAGGACGGATTAACGTCTTCGCAGAAGTACATCTCGTTGCGCTAGATGCCAGCAACGTCGCGACGGCTAGGCCCGGTCGCTCAGTCCGAGCACCTAAAGCTCGCGAGATTCAGTTTTGCGGTCTTTCCCGAGAGTAGATGCGCCTGCCACAGTTGCGAGCAACAACAGACCTAGCACCAACAGCGAAAGCGCACTCGGTTCAGGCGTCGCTACCGGCGGTGGTGGCGGAGGCGGAGTGATATTCGGAAACGACGACGGCCCTCCACCCACGATCGGGAAATAGGGCGGCGGAATTACGGATACGGGAGGCGAGCCGGGTGGTGGCAACATTGTCATTCCGGGAGCCACCGGATCAAGAACGGGAGGGTCGAGGGCCAAAAGAGGCGGCGGCTCCGAGTTATCAGCAAGGAGCGGGAAACTCGGCGGTCCATTGACGGCTGCGTCCGGCGGCTCGTCCTGTCTGACAGGTTGCATCGGGGTTTCCGAGATGCGGTTTCCGCATCGCGTGCGCGCTTCGTGTTGCCCATCTGTGATCACCGTCTCCCCGGCTCGCAGTAGAAGCCGCTTCTTCGTCCAGTAAATATGACCGCCGAAACGGTAGGAAACGTAAACTTCGCGATCCCGCATCAGTCGTACGACTCGCGCCTTCGACACATCGAAATTCGCGTACAGCATGGCGACCAGTGGATCATGGGCCACGGCGTTGCGTAGCTCTTGCGCGTTATATACGCCGCCAGGTATCACCGAATATGGATAAAGCCGTCGCTGAGGAAGGGCGATACCAGGTTGGTAACCGGATTGGCGAAGCTGCGAAGCACCATCTGCGATTCCGCTGCTTGCCCGGCCTTTGTTGTTTCTGGCCGGCCAGTGAATCAACCCAAATGCACAAAGTGCGGCAACGAGCGCGCAGAGCACGCCCGCCCAATACACCCAGTAATGCCAAACCGGAAGTGGCGCGTTGACACGCTTGCGGGTTTTACCTGGCCTAGAACCTGGGTGCATCACCTAAATCGCGAGCACGTAGCGTGCCAAAATTTGTCATTGATTTCTGGAGTGATACGGCAACGTGGGTGGGAGAGCCGCAAAGCAATTGGACTTATTCGTCCTCCACGGCCAATTGATTTCTCGACGTAGTCCAGAAAAACGGGAGAGCTCGCCTCGCGTGGGTGGCCGCGACTTCCGCCGATATCGGGACACGATTCGCCCAAGCCCGGGGTGCGCTAGACGGCAAAGGAACTGAACCAATCCGATTTTTAGGAGGGAACTACCGAATTTGAGTGGTTCTAGCCTGGCGCAACCTCATAGACTCCTTCAACTCCTGTTGCCAATGCCAGAACATCACGCCCAACGCCGTGAGCGGCGCAAGAATCAAAGCCGCCACCGCCAGTATCATCAACCCGAGAAGTACACCACTCAATACCGCACCTGCCACTAGAGCCTCCGCCGCGCCGAGAGAAGCAAGCTCTAAACTTTACTTACCGCATCAGTCAAGGTAGGTAAACACCCGTGTCGGGTTGATATCAGCGCTGTCGCGCGATCTCAAGAAGCATGCAGCGTGATTTTTGGCCTCAGGAGACACAAGGTAGCTCCGGTCGCGGCCCTCCTCCATTCGCACTCCCGGCACACCCGGGATTTCGCTCGTTGGCTATCGCAACAGCTCGCCCACAAATCGATTCGAATTTTATTTCAGCCAGCCCTCTTCTGAGGGTGAGGCCCCGCCTGTGGAAACGCGCTTCCCCGCAAGGGAACTTCGAATCACCACGAGCCCGATACTCGACGGCACCTAAATGCAACCATTTCGTATGATTTAGCTACCATTGCTTCATGCCCATCCGCCGGTCGTGCTTGTCTGCCAACTGCTGGAGAGCTTTGCCGCATTGTCGTTTCGTCGCTTCGCCCGCGTGGCGCCAGCTTTCAGTGGTTGGCGCCGAAGGAGACGTCTATGAATATTCGTCCCACACAGGGTATCTGCCGGGCCGCGCTTTCGCTGCTGACGATGCTGCTGTTAGTAGCAATGCTTCCGCGAGGTGGGCACGCGGACGGAACGCCGAAGAATAGCTCCGCGGCAAGCTTTGCGATCAGCACGCAGAGTGATCGAACCGATCTCTCCTTGACTGTGTACAACTCGAACCTCGCTCTGGTTCGCGAGGTGCGGCGGATTCGCGTAAAGCCCGGTACCTTCGTGCTTCGCTTCGAGGACGTGCCTTCGTCCATCATTCCAGAAAGCGTTCAATTTCATCCCCTGGACGATGCCTCGAAACTGACGCTGCTAGAGCAGAACTACGCGTACGACCAGCTCGACCCGGAAAAGCTGCTGCGGAAATATGTAGGGCGCGAAGTTACGCTGATGCAGCGGGAGCGAGACGCAGGATCGACGAAATGGGTGCAGACGAAAGCCGTGTTGCTGGCGGATACAAACGGGCCGGTCTGGAGAATTGGCAACGAAATCGTTACCGGCGCCGTGGCGGATTCTTACCGGTTTCCGGATCTGCCTGCGGGACTCTACAGCACGCCTACGCTTTTGTGGACTCTGGACAATCGCGGAGCGAACGAGCAGAGCGTGGAGGTGTCTTATCTGGCCGGGAACATCAACTGGAGCGCCGATTACGCGCTGACGATTGATCGCGACGAGAAAGACGCCAGCCTGGAAGGTTGGATCACGCTCGCAAATAAGAGCGGCGCGAACTTTAGGAACGCGAAATTGCAGCTCGTGGCAGGCCAAGTTCATCAGGCATCGCAATCGCGACGAATCGTGCCGGAAATGGCATTCTCAGCCGGGCGCCTCGCGGCCGCGCCCGGGTTTCAGCAGCAAGTGTTTTCTGAGTATCACCTGTACACGCTGTCGCAGCGGACGTCGATTGCAAACGACGAGTCGAAGCAGATCAACTTACTGACCGAGGGGAATATCCCCGTGCAGAAATATTTGGAAGTGGACGGACAGCCCTACTACTACCGCAATCCGCAGGGCCTCGGAAACGCGATTCCCGAACCGGTGAAGGTTTTCTACCGTTTCAAGAACGGCGCCGACGCGGGATTGGGGATGCCGCTGCCGGGAGGAACCGTTCGCGTTTATCAGAATGATGCGAATGGCGCGGCCGAGTTCACCGGCGAGGACGCGATCCAGCACACGCCAAAAGGCGAAATTGTGCGCGTGAACGTGGGCAACGCGTTTGACGTGGTGTGCGAACGGAAGGAAGTCGATTACAAGCGCCTGTCGAACAACAGCGCGGAAATGGAATACCAGATCACGCTAAGAAATCACCAAGATACCGCCGTGACAGTGGACGTGCGCGAACCAGTAGGCGGAACGTGGGAAATGGAAAACTCGAACTACAAGTGGGCGAAGCTCGACGCCAACACGATCGGATTCGAGGTTCCCGTGGACAAGGATGGCAGCGCGACTCTGGATTACCGCGTGCGCGTGAAGTGGTGAAGGGCTAAGCGCGATCAGAAAGTCTTCGTGCGACCGGGAATCAATCGCCCGGAGCGCGGGCGTTGAGCAAAGCAAGTTCGTTGGCGAAGCGTTTATTCGTGGGGAATTCGCTGGTGAGCTGGGAGAGAAGCACGCGTGCGCGTGTGGGCTGGTGTTCGCGTTCGCAAGCGAGAGCCAACAAAATTTGCGCGAAGGGACGCAGATAATGGCCGTGAACGGCGGCGCGCTGCATTTCCTGCATGCCGCGGCTACGATCGCCGTGAATGCCACCGAACCAAAGGAAGGCGCGCTTATAACTGGGCAGACAGCCGATCACGTAGTCGGCGGCGCCGAGGGCCACGTAGGCATCGTCCTGTGATGGATCAATGGCCAGCAGCGCATTGGCTTCACGTTCGGCTTGGCGCATCAGTCCGAGGCCGGCCATCTGCTTCTTCACGATCAACGCGTCGTAGTCAGACTCCATGCCATCCGCGAGCGTGAGGGCGAGCAGCGCACGCACATTGTTCGGCTCTGACTTCAGGATTTTTTGAGCCATTTGGCGCGTTTCGCGATTGGCACGGAGGAAAAGAACATTGCGATTTTCAGCGGGAGTGCCGTCCGCGCCATTGAGAAATAGTTCGTTGTTCAGAAAGAACTTGGAAGTAAAGATGCCCTTGGCATCGAATTCTTCGTAGAGGTAGCTGGCAGCTTCGGCCGCTTTGCCGACCGGATCCTCCGGATGTTGCTGCTGAAAGCTGCGAAACTGGGCGCGAGCTCCCTCAAAATTTAACTCATAGAGCTGCCGAAAACCGGAATCAAGGACCGGCGAATCGTCGGGAGAATGTTGCGTCGCGGAGTTCGGAGATTGCACGTTTTCCCCGGCCGCGCGAGACAAAGGACAACAGCACAAAGCGAGCGCAATCGCCGCAACGACGTATAGCGCAAGGGTGAAGCGGGCACCGCGATCCGCGGTAAACTTCGACCAGGGCCATGCGAGGTGGTTCGGCAACGTCTTTTCCTGCTCTTTCCAAAAATCCCGGAGGCGCTGAGGGGGTCACTTCTAAATCAGATCACCACCGCTACAGTCTATCAGAATCCGCGGCCTGGTGAAATGTTGTCTCGCGGCCGATTGGCCTAAAGATTATCGTCAATAAACTTTGTGATTTCGCGGAACACTTCGATGCGCGCCGCACGATCCGACATGGAATGGCCGCGGCCCGGAATGATGACAAGGTCATCAGGATATCGCCCGAGCGAAACAAAACGGCTGAGAAGCTCAGCGGTGTTGGCAAAGTGGACGTTATCGTCGCCAGTGCCATGGACGATCAAGAGTTTGCCTTGGAGATTCGCAGCTTGATTCACAGGGGAACTCTGGTAATACCCTGAAGCATTGTCCTGAGGACGGCCCATATACCGCTCGGTGTACACCGTATCGTAGAGGCGCCAATCGGTGACCGGAGCTACCGAGGCTCCGGCCTTGAAAACCCCGTGCGCGTTGAAGAGAGCGTCGAGAGTCATGGTGCCGCCGTAGCTCCAGCCCCAAATTCCGATGCGCGAATCGTCTACCCACGGGAGCGATTTCAAATACTTCACTCCGGCAAGCTGATCTTCGAGTTCAACTTTTCCAAAGTGATGGTAGATCGGAATTTCGAAAGCATGACCGCGTCCCCAGGAGCCGCGATTATCGAGGCTGAAAATCGCGTAGCCCTTTTCGGCCATCATTTCGTCCCACAGAAAATCCGAGTAGCCCCAGCTATTGCGCACCTTTTGCTCCTGTGGGCCGCCATACACGTCGATCAGCACAGGGTACTTTTTCTTTCCGCTGAAATCGCGCGGATGGATGAGCTCAGCGTCGAGTTCGGTACCGTCGTCGGCGGCGACGGTGAGGAACTGAACGGGCGAGAGATGATACGCGCCTAGATCCGAAACTTCATTTTTGTTGATGGCAGCAGTGCGAGAGCCGTCGATTCGGTACAGGTCCTGGCGCGGCGGCGTCATCGCGTTTGAGTACGTGTCAACAAACGCGGAATCGTCAGGCGCGATGATTACGTCGTGGACGCCCGGCGCTTTCGTGACGCGGGTGATGCTTTTGTCGGCAAGCGAAAGGCGGAAAAGCTGACTGCCGAGAACATTGTCCTTGTTGGACATGAAATAGATGTAACCGTGCGCTTCGTCAACAGCCGGATGGCTGGCGGCGCCGGGACCAAAGCCTCCATTGCCGCTGATCTGCCAATCGCCGCTGGTGAGCTGTTCGAGGAGTTTTCCAGAAATGTCGTAAAGGTAGTAGTGGCGATAGCCTGTGCGTTCGCTGGACCAGAGAAAGCGCTTCCCGCCGGAGAAGAAATAGAGATCGTCAGCGATATTGATCCAGTATGGATCGGTTTCGGTGACGATGGTTTGCGAAGCGCCGGACGAAGCGTCACAGAAAAGCAGGTCGAGCCGATTTTGCGCGCGGTTGAGGCGTTCGATGGCCACGCGGCGGCTACCGGGAAGCCAGACAACGCGCGGAACATACACGTTGGTATTCGTGCCCGTGTCCATCCAATTGGTCGAGCCACCATCAACGGACACGACGCCAACGCGAACAATAGGATTCGCTGTACCTGCTTCGGGATATCGAGTGTAGTAAATCGAGCCGGCGGTGGAGCTCATGTCGATGATAGGAAATCGTTCGACGGGGCGCTCGTCCATTTCGTAGTAGGCGATTTTTGAGGAATCAGGCGACCACCAGTACGCAGTGGTGCAATCAAGCTCTTCGGGGTAGAGCCAATCGAGATCGCCTTCGCGAAGGGCCTCGCTACCGTCCGTGGTGAGTTGACGGAGTTCGCCGGTTGCTGCATCGGCGATCCAAAGATTCCAGCCGCGAACGAAGCTGACCCATTTGCCATCGGGCGAAAATTTGGGATCGTCAATTTCGGTGGACGTCGATGCGAAACGTTGCGTTCCGGCGCCGGAAGTGGCGCCGTCATCGACGAGGGTTTTGGCCGCCATAGTGTGAAGGTCAAGCAGCTCCAGCTTTTCGGTGCCGATCAGGAGCAGCGCATCGCCCGACGGAGACCACAGGTAGCGGGCTGGTTCGATGCGGCCGAGTCCGGTGGATTGAATGGCGGAGGGAATGATGGGTGGCATTGCCTCCTCAAGCACGCCGGAACTGACCAGAACCTTGCGACGGCCGGTTTGTGCGTCGAGCGTGACGAGGTCTTCGCCGGAATCGTCCGAATCGAAAAACGAAATGCGCTGGCCGTTGGGCTCCCATTCAACGCCGTCGGAGAGATAGCCGCTTAAGCTTGGCGCGCTATAGATGCGCTCGACGGTTAATGTGCGCTGTGAGCTGAAGAGCGGTCTGGCGGACAGCGGTGAGCCTATGAGCAAGGCTGAGAAAGGCGTACTGACCACAAACAAAACGACGGCGAGGATATTGGTAGTTAACGCCGCTCGAACGCCGAAAAATCCTTGGCGCGAGACGTTTCCTCTCTGCGCGCTCCTACCATTCGGACTTGCGCCTTCATGGACCTTGTCCCTGACTATTTGTCTTTCTATGCGCATCATGGCGGAGCAACGCTAACATATTGTTTAGCTATGCGGTGCTGTGTTTCGCTTCGCGGATGCGCAGCCATGTTTGTTGCGCTGCACGGCATGCGGATTATCGGCGATGAATGCACCGAGGGCTGGCATATAATCGGTGCGATTGCCGAAATCGCCGGAGAATATGAACGAACTGATCGGAAAATTTATCGATTATTTGCGGTACGAGCGGAACGTCTCGCCGGACACGATTCGAGAATACCGGCGGGACATGCAGCAGTTCGCTGCGTTTATAACTCCGCCGGGAGAGAAGACGCTGCCGCTCGAACAGATCGACCATCGGGTGCTTCGCGAATACGTGGGCTTCATGTACGACCGGAAGCTGGAGAAGGCTTCGGTGGCGCGGAGGCTCGCGTCGATGCGCACTTTTTTCAAATTTTGCGTACGGGAAAAATACGTGAAGCAAAATCCGGCACGGCTGATCGCCACTCCGAAGCTGCCCAAGCGTATTCCGGAGATTCCTACTGCGGAGGAGATGAACGGATTTCTGGACGAGATGGCGCGGGGGGGCTTAACGCGGCGGGCAAAGGGCCGCCGCAAGGCAAAGAGCGCTGAGCGCGAAGAAGAGTTGGTAAAGATACTTCTGAGGCGCGACCGGGCAATTTTGGAGCTGCTGTACGCGGCCGGAATACGCGTCAGCGAACTGGTGGGGCTGAATTTGCAGGACGTGGACCGTGCGGGCCAAATGCTGCGGGTGTTGGGCAAAGGGCGCAAGGAACGCGTAGTGCCGTACGGGACGAAGGCGCAGGAGGCGCTGGAGGCGTACTGGCCGGCGCGGGAAGAACTGCTCGCGGGGAAGGCGTCGAAAGTGAAAAAGGCGCCTGAAGCCGTGTTTCTAAACCACTTCGGCGGACGGGTTACCGACCGCTGGGTTCATTCGGTGGTGAAGAAATATACGCGGCTGGCTAATGCGAATTGGAATCTGCATCCTCATTCGCTCCGGCACGCCTTCGCGACGCACTTGCTGGCGGATGGCGCGGATCTTCGCGCGATTCAAGAATTGCTGGGGCATGTGTCGCTTTCCACAACGCAGAGATACACGCAGGCGAGCGTGAAACAATTGATGGACATCTACGACAAGGCCCATCCGCACGCATGAGAGCGCGCTGGACAATTTGGGAACAGGCCACGCGGTGGGCAGCGGCGTGCGCTGTTTTAATGATTGCTCTAGTGATCGCGTCCCCGGCAGCTTTTGGACAAACGGATGAAATTCAGGTGTACGACGCGTCGATTGCCGAACCGGGCGTGGTGAATCTGACGTGGCACAATAACTACACGCCGGACGGGCGAACACTTCCTTCCTTTCCATGAGCAGTTATTCCGGACAAATCCTGGAACGGAGTAACCGAATGGGCCGACGGCGTAACGCCGTGGCTGGAAGCAGGATTGTATTTACCGCTGTACAGCGTTTCAAGGCATCAGGGAGCGACGTTTAACGGGGCGAAGCTGCGGCTGCTATTCGTGAGGCCACACGCGGACCAGCGCACGTTCTTCTACGGTGTGAATTTCGAATTCAGCTTCAACGAGAGTCAATGGGATCCCAACGAACACACCTCCGAAATTCGCCCGATTGTCGGGTTGCATTTGCATCCATGGGACTTTATCTTCAATCCCATTTTGGACAACTCGTGGCGGGGCGGGTTCAAGAGCCTGGATTTCGCGCCGGAATCGCGCATCGCGTACCACGTGAATGATGATTGGGCCGTAGCGGCCGAGGAATACGACGACTTCGGCGAACTGCGAAATTTTTACGCGCGACCTTCAAGATGACGCGGGAATAGACGCGCTACCTAGTTGGCGGTGAGCGAGGCGGCGGGGACGAATCCGCCGGAGGCACTTGCGGGCTGCAGTACGATGGGCGGCATTTTCGAACGATCGACGCGGTTGTAGAGCGTGTCGCGCTCGACGGGAACGCGACCCGCGGCGCGGATCAGTTTCTCGAGAGTTTCGCGCGTCAGATGCTCAGGCGTGGTGGCTCCGGCATCGTGATAGATCTTTTCCTCAACCACCGTGCCGTCGATATCGTCCGCACCGAAGCGCAGGGCGATCTGCGCGATGCGTGGCGTGAGCATGATCCAGTAGGCCTTGACGTGGTCGAAATTATCGAGCATCAGGCGCGAGACGGCGATGGTTTTCAGCGCGTCGAAACCGCTGGGCTTGGGAATGTGCGCCAGCGCCGTATTCGCGGGATGAAATTCCAGCGGGATGAAGGTGACGAAGCCCTTGGATTTGTCCTGCGCTTCGCGGAGCCGCACCAGATGATCGACGCGCTCTTCGAGCGTTTCCACGTGTCCAAATAGCATGGTGGCATTGGAGTGCAAGCCGATTTCATGGGCTTGGCGCGCGATGGAAAGCCACATGGTGCCGCTGACTTTGTGATCGCAGATGATGCGACGGACGCGCGGATGGAAAATTTCGGCGCCGCCGCCGGGCAGCGAATCGACGCCCGCTTCCTTCATTTTGAGCAGCGTCTCGTGGATGGACAGCTTGGCGATCCGCGCGTAGTAATGTACCTCGACCATGGTGAAGGCTTTCAGGTGCACGTGCGGGAAGTGCTGCTTCAGGGCGCGGATCAGGTCCAGATAATAATCGAAGGGAAGATCGGGATGCAGGCCGCCGACGATGTGGAATTCGGTGGCGCCCTCGGCGACTCCCTGCGCGCCGCGGGCGACGATTTCGTCGATGGACATGGCGTAGGCGCCGTGCGCATCGGGCGAGCGTCCAAAAGCGCAGAGCTTGCAGTGTGCCACGCAGATGTTGGTCGGATTAATGTGCCGATTCACGTTGAAATAGCAGATGTTGCCGTGGCGCTGCTCGCGAACATGATTGGCGAGCCAGCCGATGGAAAGCAAATCGTGCGACTGGAAAAGCGCCAGGCCATCGTCAGTGGTAAGGCGTTCGCCACCGAGGACTCTTTGCGCGATGGGTTCGAGGCGCGCGTCGGTAATTTGGAGTTCGGCGGTCATCGCTCTTAATGGGTCGCTAAACCCGGTCGCTGAAGAGAAATTCCTCGGGCCAGATGCGCCCTCAGAATGACAAGCTAATCTAGGGGCGCATGACGACTACCGCCGCACCCCAAAACAACAAGAACACTAAACTAATATAGCCATTCACGGCGAAAAACGCAGCATCCATTTTGCTGAGGTCGTTGGCCTTGACCAATGAGTGCTCGTAGGCCAACAGCACCGCCACGACCGCGATTCCCATCCATGCCAGCCAGGGCAGATAGAAGCTCCAGGCGAGCCAGACCAGCAGGCCGACCATCAGGATATGCATTAGGCGCGCGACGGCTAGTGCCTTGGCGATGCCGAAGCGCTTGGGAACGGAGTGCAATCCAGCGGAACGGTCGAAATCGACATCCTGGCACGAGTAGAGCACGTCGAAGCCGCCAACCCACAGAGTGACCGCGGCGCAGAGAATCAACATGCGCCAATCGAGCGAGCCGCGAATGGCAATCCACGCGGCGGCCGGCGAAATTCCCAGGCAAAAGCCGAGCACGAAATGAGACCAGGAGGTGAAGCGCTTGGTGTAGGAGTAGAAAAACAGGATCGCGAGCGCGACGGGGGAAAGCTCCAGCGCGAGGCGGTTCAGCCGCCATGCCGCGATCACGAGCACGGCTGACGCAGCGATGGTGAAGGCCCAGGCAAAACCGAGCGAAAGCTCTCCGGTGGCCAGGGCGCGGCGGGCAGTGCGCGGATTGCGCCGGTCGTATTCCACATCGGCGATGCGGTTCATGGTCATGGCCGCGGAGCGCGCTCCGACCATGGCGACGATGATCCAGACGAGCTGCCAGATGGTGGGCCAGCGGTCGCTGGCGCGGGCGGCGAGCAACGCTCCGACCAGTGCGAAGGGCAGCGCGAAGACGGAGTGCTCGAACTTGATCATTTCAAGCACGGTGCGGATGCGGCTTTTGGTCAACGGCGCGGCCACGAGCGGGTCACTCCTTGCGTCCCTTCCAACGATACTGCTTTTCCTGCGGCAAGCCGAGCTGCGCCAGTACTCGATAAGCGAACTGTTGAACCATGTCGTCGATGGACTGCGGGCCATAGTAGAAGGAGGGCATGGCGGGCATCACTGTCGCACCGGCGTCGTGGACGCGGAGCATATTTTCGAGGTGGATACGATTGAGCGGCGTCTCGCGGAGGCAGAGAACGAGCGGGCGGCGTTCCTTGAGGCAGACGTCAGCGGCGCGGCTGAGCAGGTCGCTCGCGATGCCTGCGGCGAAGGCGCCGAGCGCGCCAGCGGAGCAGGGGATGACCGCCATGGCGTCCACGGCAGCGCTACCGGAAGCGATGCTGGCGCCGATGTCCTTATTTGGCAAACATTCGATTTTCTTCGCGGGCGAACCGGTGAGCAGCGACGGGAGCTTTTTCGGATCGCCGGAGACGATATTCAGCTCGGTTGCGAGCAACCGCAGGCCGGCATCCGTGGCGACGAGAGAGATGCGCGAAACGCGCGCATCGGCGTCGAGCAGGCGCAAGAGAGATCGGGCGTAAACGGCGCCGCTTGCGCCGGTGATGCCGATCGTAAGGATGCGGCCGTCAGATTTTGATGCAGGCATGTGCGGAAGCGACGAGTCTAGGCGGCTCGTTTCGCCAAAGTCAAGGAGCGCGCTGGCAACTGGGCTGCGCCGTCAGGCTTTTTTGACGAGGCGCACGAGAAAGAGCAAGATCACGGCGCCGAGCACCGCTATCGCCAAGCGACCGATCAAACCGTATGCGGCGAGGCCGATGAGGCCAGCAACGAAGCCTCCTATGAGCGAGCCGACAATCCCGACGATCAGATCGACTACCCACCCCATGCCGCGTCCCTTGACGATCAGGCCGGCGAGCCAACCCGCAATGATGCCGATGATGATTGTCCAGATTAGCCACATGTTCGCGCCTCCAGGAAATCTCGCGGTTGCGGCTCGCGTGAGTTTGGAACCCGGCCGCGTTGGGGAGCCACTCTAGCACAGATACAAAAGACGCGCAGTTTGCGTCGAGCAGGCGCACGTCGGGCTCCAGAAAGCAGGCGACAGAATTCGCTTTAGAGCGCTGCAGCAGGGGCGGGGTGGGCGGCTTGGCCGTTGGGGCGACCCTTGGGCGTTCGGACGCTCCGAGAGCTTTGTGAAGCTTCACACAGCCATCCTCCGCCGCGCCTGAGCCCTCCGAAATCAGGATTTCAGGAGCCGGCACCGCTTTCACGGTTTTGGGGTGCGCCAGACGCGGAGATTTTCGACCAGAGTGACGCGTAGAGTTACTCAGGAACGTTTAGCGACCTGCTGGACGATGAGGAAGAAGATGGCGGCGAGCAGAGAAATTATAGCGCGGCCCAAAAGGCTGTGGCGGCTGAGACCAAGGTATTTGGAGATGAGGCCGCCGAGAATCGCACCGGCGATGCCGACGAAGAGATCAACGGCAAGGCCCTCACGGCGGTCTCTTACGATGAAGGCGACCAGCCATCCTGCGAGGACGCCGATCACGACGGTCCAGATGAGCCACACGATCGAGGTTACCTGCCAACGCCAATGGTAATCGTAGCTGCGCTATGTGAAACGCGCAGTCCAAGAGAGATTCTTCGGGCACCTTTCGCCCTCTGAAAGACAACGTCGCAACGCAGTAGCGTGGACGACGGCGCAGTACGACTGTAGCACGAGCGCGAGAATCGAGGATGCGCGGGAAGGATGCTAGAATCCACGGTCGCGCGAAACGGCGTGGCCATATATTACCGAGGACCATGAACGAAAAAGATATCGAGAAAATTCTGCTGGCGGTGCGCCAAGGCGAGACGACGATCGAACGCGCGCTCGACCGTTTGCGGAATTTGCCATTCGAGGATCTTGGATTCGTCAAGATCGACCATCACCGCGCGCTGCGGCAGGGATTCCCGGAAGTGATTTTCGGGCGGGGAAAAACACCGAAACAGGTGGCGGAGATCGTTCGCGGAATGCTGCGGGCGAAATCGTCGCACAACATCTTGGTCACGCGCGCGGATCAGAAGATTTTTGCGGCGGTGAAGGGAGTTACGCGGACGCAGAGCCTGCGGTTTCACGTGCTTTCCGGTGCGATCACCATCGAACGCGACAGCGAGATTCGCGGCAAGGGCTTGGTTCTGGTGGTGACGGCTGGCACGAGCGATATTCCGGTGGCCGAAGAGGCGCTGGTGACGGCGCGCAGCTTCGGCAATCGCGCCGAAGCGATTTACGACGTGGGCGTCGCCGGACTACACCGTCTGCTGGAGCACCGCCAAAAGCTAACGGAAGCGCGCGTGATTATCTGCGTGGCGGGGATGGAGGGCGCGTTGCCCAGCGTGGTGGCGGGATTGGTGGCCGCGCCGGTGATTGCGGTGCCGACCAGCGTCGGATATGGATCGAGCTTCGGAGGGCTGAGCGCGCTTTTCGCTATGCTGAATAGCTGCGCGTCCAACGTTAGCGTAGTGAATATTGACAACGGATTCGGCGCGGCGTGCGTGGGGAGCGCCATTAATCGGGCTTAGACGGCTCGCCGCCTTACGCGCCGGTGGCGGCGATGATGGCAGCGGCCAGCGCGGATTCTTCTTCGGGAAATACGGTGCGGAGATCGAAGAGGACGCGGCCTTCTTCGATACGGGCGATCACCGGCGAGACGTTCGCTTGACCAGCGGCGGGCATGCGGAGCCGCTCTTCGAAATCGGCCGCGGAATGGCGGCGGCTGGTGATCGAAACCAGATACGTAGGCAACTGCTGATCGGGCGTAGAGCCTCCGCCGATCACCGAAAATCCCTCGCGCACTTCTACCGCTGCATCTCTCGCCAATTCCCGTCGAATCGATTCCGCAAGCTTCTCTGCGCGTGCGGCCATGTCGTCGGCGGAAAGGCGGATCATGCGCAGGGAGGGGATTTCGTCGAGCGCGCCGCGACGGTAGCTTTGCAGCGTAGCTTCGAGCGCGGCGATGGTGAGCTTATCGACGCGCAGCGCGCGAAACATGGGATTGCGGCGCACGCGTTCGACGAGATCCTTACTTCCCGCGATCACACCGGCCTGCGGACCGCCCAGAAGTTTATCTCCACTGAAAGAAACGATAGAGACGCCGGCGCGGCAGCTTTCGCGCGCGAGCGGCTCGATAATTCCGCTGGCGGAAAGATCGGCGAGGCAGCCGGAGCCGAGATCTTCGAAAACGGGAATTTGCGCGCGGCGGCCAAGCGCGACAAGTTCTTCGAGCGACGGCTTTTCCGTGAACCCAGCGATACGAAAATTCGAGGGATGGACGCGAAGGAGCAGGCGCGTGCGTTCGTTGATGGCGCGCTCGTAATCGCGGATGCGCGTCCGGTTAGTCGTGCCCACTTCGCGCAGAATGGCGCCGCTTTCGGCCATGATGTCCGGAATGCGGAAACCGTCGCCGATTTCAATCAGTTCGCCGCGTGAGACAATTACTTCGTCGCCTTTGGCCAGCGTATTCAGGACCAGGAAGACGGCTGCGGCGTTGTTGTTGACCACGATCGCGGATTCCGAACCAGCGATTTCGGCGAGTAGGCGCGCGGTGTGGACATCGCGCTTGCCCCGCTGGCCGCTTGCCAGATCGTATTCGAGACAGGAGTAACCGCCGGCGGTGGCGGCGATACGCGCAATAGCGGCGGATGAAAGCGGAGCGCGGCCGAGATTGGTGTGCAGGATTACGCCGGTGGCGTTGATGGCGCCGCGAAGCGACGGTGCGAGAAGCGCTTCAACCTCGGCAACGATGCGGGATTCCAGGGCTTCGACGCTGGCGGAGACTAGCGCGGTTTCGCTCGCGGAGTTTTTCAGGCGGGCGCGCAAGTTGGCGAGCACGTTGCGTGCCGCATCCGTGACGACGCTGCGGCCGGCGGATTGCAGCAGCGCGGCGACGCGCGCGCGACCCAGAAGTTCGTCCACCGAGGGAATTTCACGCAGGCGGGCGTTGGACTCCGGCTGCATGCGCGCGGCAGGCTCGGAAGAGGATGGCATCGCCCGCTATTTGAACATGCGGCGAAGGGAAGGCGCAACCGTGGAGCGGCGGGATTTCCCTTTGCGACAATGCCCCGCACGCGGCGATTGACGGCGCGAGAAGCGCCTTTTACGCTGAAATCAAGCCGTACTCTCATACCGCCATGGCCACCATCGACGAAGAACTCAGCCAACTCGAACGCGACATCCGCACGCTGAAGATCGAGTATGAGCAGTTTTTTGGCGGCGGACGCAAGCGACCCCCTGCGGACACGCAGTGGCGCGCGGACACTTTGGTGCGACGGTATAACGAACGCGCGGGCGAACTGACCTTCGCGCAACGGTTCCGGTTCAACAATTTGGCGCAAACGTATGCCAAGTACTGCGATATGTGGCGCAAGAAAACGATGCAAAAAGAGACTGGAATCGAGCAGCATCATTTTGGCGCGGCTGCAAAAGCCATTGAGGCGGAACGCGTGCGAAAAGCTGCCGAATGGGCCGCTGCCCATCCAGAAAGCGAACCAAACGGAAACCGCGGCAAGAAAGCGGCAGCAAAACCGTTCGCGACTTCTATTGCCGATCCAGAGTGCGAAGGCGGAAAAGTGCAGGAGCTTTACCGAAAGCTGATGGAAGCGCGCGATCGCACGGGCGAAAGCGCCGGAGCGCCGAGTTTGCAGGATTTCGAGCGATTCGTGCGGCAGAAAACGCAAAGCCTGAAGGAAAAAGGCGGCCGCGAAGTCGAGTATACGGTGAGCGTTGACGCGGGGCGCGTAAAACTGAAAGCCCGCGTTTCGCGCTAAGATTTCCAGACTGGGCTTCCAACCTTCATTCATCTTCGAATTTCAATTCCGAAAAATCATACAAACACTTAAACTGGCAGCATTTCTGCTCGGCGCCGATTCCCGGTCGCGGGCGACGAGATTTGCATCGCGTGGAGAGACAGCTTGCCGATTGAACGAGCGCTGATCAGCGTTTACGACAAAACGAGCGTGGCGGAGTTTGCTCGGACGCTGGCATCGCTGGGGATCGAAATCGTTTCCACGGGCGGCACCGCGAAGTTGCTGCGCGACGCCGGAATTCACGTGCGCGATGTGGCGGAGCTTACCGGCTGGCCGGAAATGCTGGGCGGACGCGTAAAGACGCTGCATCCGAAAGTTCATGGGGGAATTTTATTTCAGCGCGGAAAAGCGGAGGACGCGAGAGAGACCTCGCAGCATTCAATCCAGGCGATCGATCTGGTGGTGGTGAATCTGTATCCATTTTCGGCCACGGCCGCGAAACCGGAAGTGACTGCGGAAGAGCTGATCGAGAATATCGACATCGGCGGGCCGGCGATGTTGCGTTCGGCGGCGAAGAATTTTCAGAGTGTGGGCGTGATCACCGATCCAGCGGACTATCTGGCTGTGGCCGCGGAGCTTCGAGACAAACGCGAGCTGAGTTTAGCCACGCGGCTTGATCTGGCGCGCAAGGCATTCGCGCGGACGGCGCGTTACGACGGCGAAATCGCGACCGAGCTTGAGCGGCTGGTGGCGGACGGCAAGGTAGTGATCGGACCGGCCGAAAAATTGCCGCATCGCGTACACCTGGCGCTGGAACGCCGGGAAACGATGCGCTATGGAGAGAATCCGCATCAGGCGGCGGCGCTGTATGTGACTGCGGGACGCTCGCCAGCGGGATTCGCAGCGGCGAAGCAACTGCAAGGCAAAGAGCTTTCTTACAATAACTTGGTGGATCTTGATTCGGCGTGCGCGCTGGCGAGCGAATTCCGGCGTCCTGCTGTGGCCATTATCAAGCACAACAATCCGTGCGGCGCGGCGGAGCAGGAATCGCTGCGCGACTCGTACATGAAGGCGCTGGCGTGCGATCCGGTGTCTGCATTCGGCGGCGTGATTGCGCTGAATCGCGTGATGGACGCGGCCACGGCGGAGGAAGTGGCGAAGCTGTTCGTGGAGTGTGTGGCCGCACCGGGATACGAGCCCGCGGCGCTGGGAAAATTGGCCGCGAAGAAAAATCTGCGGCTATTAGAAATGCCCCGCGAAGCGGCTCCGGTGGAGCTGGAGTTGAAAAGAATCGAGGGCGGAGTGCTGGGGCAGGAGCCGGACCGACACGAGCTGAATGAGAGCGAATTGAAAGTGGCAACCCAACGCGCTCCGACGGCGGATGAACTGCGCGCGCTCGTGTTTGCCTGGGCGGTGTGCAAGCACGTGAAATCGAACGCAATCGTATTCGCGCGAGACGGAACGACGGTGGGAATCGGCGCGGGGCAGATGAGCCGCATCGACTCGGTGAATGTCGCGCGCATGAAGGCAGCG
The DNA here is from genome assembly GCA_049591475.1 of Candidatus Acidiferrales bacterium. Lineage (GTDB taxonomy): Bacteria > Acidobacteriota > Terriglobia > Acidiferrales > UBA7541 > Palsa-295. The sequence continues at coordinate 88,934 of JBAWEZ010000059.1, read as the reverse complement.
GAGGCGAAACTGTCGCTCGAAGGCAGCGTGATGGCGTCTGACGCATTTTTTCCGTTTTCCGATTGTGTAGAAGCGGCGGGAAAAATGGGGGCGACGGCGGTTATCCAGCCGGGAGGTTCGGTGCGCGATGCGGACTCGATTGCCGCTGCAAACAAACTGGGTATGGCGATGGTGTTCACAGGCGTGCGGCATTTCCGGCACTGATTTGAATTTTTCGGATTTTGCCAGGTCGATCGGTAAAGCATGGGAACTCGAAATAAACAGGACGGACTCGCGGGGCTACGCGTGCTTTCGCTGGAAAGTCGGCGCGCCGCGGAAATGACCAAGCTGATCGAAAGCTATGGGGGGCGCGCCACCGTAGCGCCATCGATGCGCGAAGTTCCTCTGGAATCGAACAAAGAGGCAATGGAATTCGCGCGGGAGCTGATGGTCGGCGCCTTCGACATGGTGATTTTCCTTACCGGAGTGGGGACCCGCGCGCTGGCGCGTGTGGTGGAAACGGTCTACCCGCTCGAAGAATTCCGCGCGGCACTGGGGAAAGTCGCAGTGGTGGCGCGCGGGCCGAAGCCGGTGGGGGCGCTCAAGGAATTAGGTGTGCGAGTTAGCCTGACTGTGCCCGAGCCGAACACGTGGCAGGATCTGCTGCGCACCGTAGATGAAAATGAGGAGTCTTTCCCCTTGCGAGGCAAGCGCGTAGCGGTGCAGGAATATGGCTCGCCCAATCCCGAGCTACTCGCGGGCCTGGCGCAGCGCGGCGCGAAAGTGACGCGCGTACCTGTGTATCAATGGGCGCTGCCAGAGGACACCGCTCCGCTGCGAGCGGCGGTGGAAGCGATCGCCCACGGGAAAATCGATGTGACGCTGTTCACGACTTCGGTACAGGTGGCGCATTTGCTGCAGATCGCGCGCGAAATGAAACTGGAAGCACAGGTTCGCGGAGCGTTCGAGAGAATCGCGGTCGGGTCGATCGGGCCGATGACGTCTCAGGAACTGCGTGAAGAAAAATTGCATGTCGATTTCGAGCCAGAGCACCCAAAGATGGGTTTCCTGGTAAACGAGGCCGGACGTCGAGCAGCAGTAATCGTGGCTCAGAAACGCGAGCGCGCTAGCGGGTGATTGTTCTTCTAAATTAACAGCGGCCGGGCTCGGAAGGTGTGAGCGAGGGAATGCCGTAACCCAGCCGCATCGGCAAAGGTGAGAAATCGTATCAGGCGAACCGGGAGGTTCGTTCGTCGAATTATCGATGGGTTTGATTCGTCTTTCCGATGAAAAGAAATAGTTCTATTGTGAATCCGTTTTGTAATGAACTGTTAATGTGACTGGCGGCTGCGTTTGCTCCCCCTTTTTGCCCGGCGCTGAAATTCGACGAATGAAGTTTCGCTTGCGATGCGATGAAGCAGCGACTTGCGGCCAGCAGGCGATAATTTTCCCTCCGCGAATAGTCGCTTTCGTATTTCCCCGATTTCAGCCAGCCACAATTCGTATTCCGCGCCGAATTGGCGAGCGATTTGTTTCTTTAGCCGCTGTGCGAGGGCCGGACTGTGACCTTCGGTGGATATAGCGATTTGGAGAGCGCCGCGGCGTACTACCGCCCCATAATAAAAATCACAGTGCTCTGGATCATCCACCACGTTGCAGAGGACCCTGCAGCGGCGCGCCTGGGCGTGAATGGCGGCGTGAAGAGCGGGAGAGGAGGTTGCCGCGATCACCAGGAAAGCTCCCGAAAGATCGCTGGAGCGAAACGGGCGCGAAACCAGGCGAATCTTTTTCAGGCGGGCCCACGCGCGGATGCGCGGCGTGGCTTTCGGAGCGACCACGCGAATTCCCGCGCCGGTCAGGAGCAGCCCGGAGATCTTTTCCTCCGCTACTTTGCCAGCTCCGACAACGAGGCAGCGACGCCCCGCGAGTTTGAGGAACGCCGGAAAGAACGCCACGTTCGCTATGCCTCTTCGCCGCGGACGAGATCGTCGTAGTTCTGGCGGCGGCGGACCGCTCGGAAGCGGCGGCCCTCGACGAGAATTTCGGCCGGGCGGCGGCGCGCGTTGTAGTTCGAGGATTGCACGAAGCCGTAGGCTCCGGCGGCCCAAATCACCAGAAGATCGCCCGCTTCGACGGGCGGCAGCGGCAAATCGCGGGCCAGAAAATCGCCGCTCTCGCAGACGGGGCCAACGATGTCGACAGGCTGGATCGAGTGCTCGGATCTTGCTGTGCGCCGCACGGGCGTGATCGGATGCAGTGCGTCGTACAGAACGGGGCGGATGAGATCGTTCATCGCGGCATCGACAATGATGAATTTTTTTCCGCGAGTTTCCTTCACGTAGAGAACGCGAGTGAGGAGCACGCCCGCAGGTCCCACCAGAGCGCGACCGGGCTCGATCAGTAGTCGGCAATCGAGCGGGCGAATCACTTCAGCGAGCGCGCGTGCCAAGGATTTCGGCACAACGGGCGTTTCGTCCGTATAACGAATGCCAAAGCCGCCTCCGATATCGACGGATTCGAGCGCTACTCCGTTGCGATCGAGGTCCCGAACCCAACCAGCAAGTCTCGACACCGCCTGACGATATGGCGCGACGGACAAAATTTGCGAACCGATATGGGAGCTGATGCCGCGCCATACCATGACAGGAGAATTCGCGTGCGCCAGATAGAGGCGGCGAGCTTCGGGCCAATCGACGCCAAACTTGTGATGATGCTGGCCCGTCGAGATATGCGGGTGGCCGCCGGCGAGAACGTCAGGATTCACGCGGATCGCAGCAGATGGTTTCTCGCCCCCGGCGGCGACGTGTCGTGCCGCTTCGTGAAGGAAAACATCGAGTTCCGCGGCGGATTCGATATTGAAGATCAGAATGCCGCCACGACCGGCGCGTGAACCGGGGTAGCGCAAGGCATCGCGAACCTCGTCGCGCGCTTTTCCGACGCCGGAAAAGACGATGCGGCGGCCGGGCACTCCGATGCGGCGCAGGCGGTCAAGTTCGCCCCCGGAAACAATATCGAAGCTGCTGCCTAGCCGGGCGAGCACGCGCAAAATAGCGAGATTGCTGTTTGCCTTGACGGCATAGCAAATCGAATGCGGCAGCGAGCCGAAGGCGCGGTCCAGCAGTTGGTAGGCAGATTTGACCGAGGCTCGGCTGTAGACGTAGGTAGGTGTGCCGATCTCCTCTGCGATGCGCTGCATGGCCACGCCTTCGCAGAATAGAATTTCTTTCTTTTCCGATCCGCTTCCGACCGCGCGGTAGTCGTATTGCGGCGTGAAGCGCGCGGGATCGAGGCTACGCCTGGGGTTACGCGCGCGCGAAGTTCGTCTCGAAGCAAACGCGGAGTTCACCGTGCGCGAGCCTCTCTGGAGCGGCGGTTGCAAGCTGAAACGTAGGCTCGCCCGGCTCTGATCCGGCTGAAAAGATTCATGGGCAAACATCATACGAATATTTGCGGGAAAAGCCACGCGAGAGCTGTGGCGATCGCCAGATCATGCAGGCGGTCAGTCCGGCTCACGAAGCACAAACGGCTCAGATGTCCTGATCACTCACAGCAAAGTGGAAGTGAATCATTGCCGTTCCGCCCGGATAGCGGTAGGGGAGGTCGTACGAAACGGCAATCTCAACGTGCCCGGTTCTGGCGATCCTTCTTTGCATTCCGAGCATTGTGAGTAGGCTCCCCGTGTCCTGATCGTCGGCCGGGGCTGGTGTGACGTGCACTTCAATTGAATTTGGATCGACGGGTAGGCCAAGGATTTGAGCTTTTTGACATAAGGAGCCGCGAATATCGCTTTCAGTGCGGCCCGTGGCCGCGGCAAGCTGAGCTTCTCGTTTGGCGGCGCTTTCAAATTGGAACTCTTTGACGAAGTCAAACCCGACCCGAACCGAAACCAACATGGCGAGCGCGAGGAAGCCAGTGAACGCTCCTGCCAAAACACTCTGAAAAGGTTTCGCTGCGGACGTGCCCCGCATCGTTTCTAAAATATTGCGATACTTCATCGTCACCTAACCAAGGAGTAGAGAAGTGACAGATTATATTGCGGCAGGACTTCGCGCCAGACCCTTTTGGCGCCGAGTGTGCAGCGAAAGTCACTTCGGCACCCTGCCTGAGCCGTAAGAGCTTCTCTTTCATTCCTTTGTTGGTTCCGCCAAAGTTGGTTTCAAAAAATGTGACTCCGTGTCGCACAACAGAGCAAGGCTACGGTATAATTAAAAATTGTGCTGTCACTGACGAACATTTCGATGCGCTTCGGCGCGCGCGTTCTTTTCGAGGACGTGAACTGCGCGTTTCTCGCAGGGCGGAGGTATGCCGTCACGGGGCCCAATGGCGCCGGCAAGTCCACACTGATGAACATCATGACCGGGGAGGCCGAGCCAAGCCAGGGCGAGGTCTCGCGGCCGAAAAAGTTCGGCGTGCTGCGGCAGGACCAGTTTGCGTTTGACGAATTCCGGGCGATCGACACCGTAATCATGGGCAACGCTCCGCTATGGGACGCGCTCGTTGAGCGCGACGCGTTGTACGCCAAGCCGCACGAGGAGTTGACCGACGCCGACGGCATGCGACTCGGTGAGCTGGAAGGAATTGTCGGCGAAGAGGGCGGGTACACGGCCGAAGCGGATGCGGGTCGGCTGCTCGACGGGCTGGACGTACCGGACGAACTGCACGAACGCAAAATGGGCGAACTGCAAGGTGGACAGAAAGTTCGCGTCCTGCTGGCGCAGGCGCTTTTCGGAAATCCGTCCGCGTTGCTGCTGGACGAGCCCACCAACCATTTGGACCTCGATTCCGTGCACTGGCTGCAGGACTATCTCTGCGACTACGACGGCGTGCTGATCGTTATCTCGCACGACCGGCATTTCCTGAACAGCGTCTGCACGCACACGGCGGACATCGATTACCAGTGCGTGATCATGTACAACGGCGGCTACGACGACATGGTGCTGGCGAAGACGTCCGTGCGCGAGCGGATCGAATCGGAAAACGCGCAGCGGGAAAAGAAAATCGCGCAGTTGCAGGAGTTCATAGCGCGGTTTTCCGCTGGAACGCGTTCAGCGCAGGCCACTTCGCGCAGGAAAGAAGTGGAACGGCTGCAAACCACAACGCTGGCGAAATCGAACATCGCGCGGCCGTACATTCGTTTCCAGCTAGATCAGCATTCGGGGAAAAATCCGCTCGAGATCCGCAGCATCACGAAGTCTTACGACGGTGTGAAAGTGGTCCCGCCGTTTTCGGCGCATGTGGCGCGCGGCGAAAAGATCGCGCTGACCGGACGCAACGGAGCGGGCAAAACCACGTTGCTGAAATGTCTGGTGCGCGACGCCACCGGCTACATCGACGACGAGGATCGAGCATTCCCGGTGGATGGCGGGACGGTAGTGTGGGGCCATAACGTACTGACCGGCTATTTCGCGCAAGACCACGGCGATTCGATCCAGCACGGCACCACGGTGATCGATTGGCTGGGCTCGTTTAAGCCAGAGGCAGCGCAGGAGGAATTGCGCGGGCTGCTGGGCCAGATGCTTTTCAGCGGCGACGACGCGCACAAGCCGACGCACGGACTTTCCGGAGGCGAGCGGGCGCGACTGATCCTCTGCCGCCTGATGCTGCAGAAACCCAACGTTCTTGTCCTGGACGAGCCGAGCAACCATTTGGATTTGGAATCGATCAACGCCCTGAATTTCGCGCTACAGAAATATCAAGGCACCGTGCTGCTGGTGACGCATGACTACGATTTGATCGACGAAGTCGCCACGCGCATTTGGTATTTCCACGGCGGAAAAATCGAAGACTTCAAGGGCCCGTATGCCGATTTCGTAGCCGAGCAGCAGGCCAAGGCGGCTGCGCAGGATGGAAAAGGCGGCCAGTCCGACCGAACGGAGCGGAAGTCGGCGCGGCAAGGCGCGATGTCGCGGTAAGCAGCAAGGGAGCGGCAGTTCTTGACCCAGCCGGCGCGGGCGAATAGAATTCAAGAGTTCTTGGTAGAGGTGCGGAGGCCATGAGTAGCCGGGCCGGTGTTCCGAGCAGCTTCGGAGGCCGCGGCGAAAGGGGTTGGCAGTAGACTCCGCCGAAATCGCGCGGCGGCTGCGGCCGGGCGGTTGGGGGATAGGCAAAAGAGCCTATTCACTGTCATCCTGGCGAACGGGATGGAGCGCTATCGAGGAGCGAAGATACGAGCGGGTTTTCCGCGCATCCTCCCTTCTCTCTGTAGCGAATTCCCATCACAATTGACAGGCGAAACAGCGCGGGTGTGCCAGCCGGTGGTTTCGGCGCGAGCGCGTTATTGCGGCATCAGACAGGCGAGCGAATGAATGTTTACGAGCTGACCCGGGCGCTGGTGGATATCGAGTCCATTTCCCACAACGAGGGCGCAGTCGCAGAATATCTGCTGGCGCATTTGCGGAAGCTTGCAGCGGTTACGGGCGGCCAGGCGGAGCTGATGGAAGTGGAGCCGGGGCGCGCGAACGTGCTGGCATGGTGGGGCGTTCCGCTTGTGACGCTTTCAACGCACATGGACACGGTGCCACCGTTCTTTCCTTCTCGCGAAGATGACGAATTCGTCTGGGGACGCGGTGCATGCGATGCGAAAGGCATCATCGCGGCGATGATCGCGGCGGCGGAAAAGCTGCTGAGCGAAGGAACGAAGAATTTCGCGCTGCTTTTTGTGGTAGGCGAAGAGCGCAACAGCGCTGGAGCCATGGCCGCGGCTCGTGCGCCTCGTGGATCGCGTTATTTGGTGAATGGCGAACCGACGGAAAACAAACTGGCGCTGGCATCAAAGGGCACCCTGCGATTGGAATTAATCGCGCGAGGGCGGATGGCGCATTCAGCTTATCCGGAGCTGGGAGAATCGGCGATTGAAAAGCTGCTCGATGCGCTCGATGAAATCCGCCGCGTGCCGCTGCCGAAAGATGAGTTGCTCGGGGCATCGACGTTGAACATTGGTACCGTTTCAGGCGGGCGCGCCCCAAATGTAATTCCAGATGCGGCAAAGGCGGAGCTGCTGGTGCGGCTTGTGGGCGACCCGTCGCCAGTGCGGGAATCGTTCGCGCGAGCGGTGGGAACGCGGGCGGAACTAAAAGAGGTTTTGTACATTCCGGCAATCCGGTTCGCAAGTGTTGACAGCCTGCCCACAACGGTAGTTTCCTACACCACGGACGTGCCAGTGTTTGGGCGCAGCTGGGGTGAGCCGTTGCTGCTGGGGCCGGGCAGCATTCACGTGGCGCACACGTCGGAAGAGCGAATTTCGAAGCGAGAGCTGACGGACGCGGTCGGTTTGTATGTCGACGTGGTGAAGCGGCTGCTGATAAAGGCGAATTAAACTCGAGATGAACCTAGCGATCGTGGGATACGGAAAAATGGGCCGGCTTATCGAGCAGCTCGCGCCGGAATACGGCGGCACGGTAGCTTTGCGTCTGGACGTGGATAACAACACGAAATTTGAGGGTATGACTCCCGAAAGCTTTCGCGGCATCGATGCAGCAATTGAGTTCTCGACGCCGGCTTCAGCGATCGAGAATATTGAACGTCTGGCGCAGCTTCGAGTAAATTCGGTCGTAGGTACTACGGGTTGGTTCAATCAGATGGAGCGAGCGCGGAAGGCGGTGGAACACGCTGGGACTGGTCTGGTGTGGAGCGCGAATTTTTCCGTCGGGGTGAATATATTCTCGCAAGTTGTTACCGAGGCAGCGAGGCTAATGGCGTGCCAGCCGGAATACGGTGCGTGGGCGTGGGAAATCCATCACGCGACGAAAAAAGATGCGCCGTCCGGCACCTTACTGGCGCTTGTCGATCGCATGAGGAAAGCCGGATACGAAAAGCCCGTGGACACCGGCAGTAACCGCGCTGGTGCGCATCCAGGCACGCACGAAATCGGCTTCGATTCGGCAGCAGACACCATCACGATCCGGCACACGGCGCGGAGCCGCGAAGGGTTCGCGCGCGGAGCGTTGCGGGCGGCGCGGTGGATCGCCGGGAAAAAGGGTTTTTTCGATTTTCGAGACATCGTTAGCGAGATTTGAGCCGGGGGAGGGCGAAGGAGGCGGGACATGTTTACAGGATGCGGAACGGCGCTGGTGACTCCATTTCGTCGAGATTTTTCGCTCGATGAAGAGGCTCTGCGACGGCTGGTGCGCCGCCAGATCGAAGCGGGAATTAACTTCCTAGTCCCATGCGGCACCACCGGTGAGAGCCCCACACTGACGAGCGAGGAGCAGAAGCGCGTCGTTGCGATCACGATCGAGGAAGCGCAGGGCCGCGTCCCGGTGGTCGCGGGCGCGGGAGGAAACAATACCGCGCACGTGATCGAGATGGCGCGAGAGTTCGAATCGATAGGTGCGAGGGGAATTTTGTCCGTTAGCCCCTACTACAATAAGCCGACGCAGGAGGGCCTGTATCAACACTTTCGTGCCATTGCCGCGGCCCTGGGCATCCCAGTGATCTTGTACAACATTCCCGGGCGCACGGGCGTGAATATCGAACCATCGACGATTAAGCACCTATCGGAAATAGACAACATCGTGGCTGTCAAAGAAGCATCTGGCAACATCGGGCAAATGGCGGTAATCCTCGATATGGTTCCGGAGACGTTCTCAGTGCTCTCCGGTGACGACGGAATCACTTTGCCGTTGATGGCCATCGGTGGACGCGGATTAATATCCGTGGCGTCCAACGAAATTCCAGCGGAACTGACGCGCATGGTGCAACTGGCCCTGGCAAACGACTTTACCGCCGCGCGGGAAATTCACCGGCGGTACTTCAAATTGATGGAAGCGAATTTCGTGGAGACGAACCCGGGACCGGTGAAAGCCGCTATGGCACTGATGGGATTGCTCGATCCGGTTTTCCGGCTGCCCATGGTCGCGCCCAGACCCGAAAGTTTATCCAAGATCCGCAGCGCTCTGGAAGCCGTGGGCCTGGTCCAGGGAGCCTATGCTACGCGCTGAAATCGAGCGGATCTTCGACGAGAATCCCGAACGCTACTCTGAATCGGATCGCGAGCTATTTCAGCATTTTAAGAACACATTGAATTCGGGAGAGATTCGCGCCGCGGAGCCGGATGCGTCAGCAAAAGCCAGCTGGCGCGTTAACGCCTGGGTAAAAAAGGGTATTCTGCTCGGCTTTCGCATGGGACAAATCGTGGAGATGTGTCCGGAAGGCAAGCAGCAGGACTTCTTCGACAAATCCACTTTTCCGCTAAAGAACTTTTCTGTCGATTCTGGTGTCCGCATTGTGCCGGGAGGCTCGAGTATTCGGGACGGGTGTTACGTCGGCAAGGGCGTGACCTGCATGCCGCCGATGTATATCAACGTGGGCGCGTATGTCGGAGAGGGATCGATGATTGATTCGCACGCGCTGGTGGGAAGCTGCGCGCAGATCGGCCGCAAGTGCCACATTTCCGCCGGCTCGCAAATCGGCGGCGTGCTGGAGCCGGTTGGCGCACTGCCGGTGATCATCGAAGACGATGTCCTGGTCGGCGGCAACTGCGGAATTTATGAAGGCACGGTGGTGAAGCGCCGCGCCGTGATCGGCACCGGCACGATTCTGAATCGGTCGACGCCTCTGTACGACCTTGCGACCGGCGAAGTACACAGCGCGAGCGACGATAAACCTCTCGTGGTTCCTGAAAATGCGGTAGTGGTCGCCGGAGCGCGAGCGATTCCGCACGGGCGCGGCAAGGATTGGAATCTCTCGCTCTACACTCCGGTGATCGTCAAATACCGCGACGCCAAGACGGATGCGAAGGTGCAGCTCGAAGATCTCCTGCGGTAAATCCGGCAACGCTTCTTGTTGATCCGCTGGCCACGCTCCGCATGCTTGTTGCTTGACATCGAATGCTTAGAATGTACAGTGTCTATATACAATAGACAGTGACGCGCGACATCCCCATATTGCGGATCGACCTAGGTTCCGAAAGACCTGCTTACGAGCAGATCGTGAGCGGGCTGCGCGCGCTGTTGGTTGCGGCGGAATTCGAGCCGGGCGACAGGTTTCCGCCCGTTCGCCAACTGGCCATCGACCTCGGCGTGCACCACAACACCGTTGCGGAGTCGTACCGGGTGCTGGCGGAAGAAGGTTGGCTCGATTTGAACAGAGGCCGCGGAGCGATCGTTCGCAAGCGGCCGGAACGCAAAGCTAGCGCCGCGGCAAAACAGGCCTTTGCACGGCGACTGGAAGAACTCGCAGCTAAGGCGATTGCGGATGGCGTGCCGCGCGTTTCGATCGCGGAGCACCTGTCGGCGATCGCGAAACGGTTGAGCGGACCTTGATGGCGCGCGAGCGCGGCATAGAAACCGGCTTCTCTGGAGGATTCAACTGATGGAGCATTCACAGCTGTTTCTCTTCTGCGTTTTTATGATCCTCATTGGCGCCATAGAGGCGGCGATTTTCTGGATGTTGCCGTTGTGGGAGCGTCCCGGGCTCTATTTCAGCGTGACCGTTTCCCCTGAATTTCGCTCATCGGACGAGGGCCGGAAAATCTTGCGGCGTTATCGGATACTCTCGATGGTTCTCATTGCCATCGGATGGGCGCTGGTGGCCGCTGGAGTGAACCCGAGGTTCTGGCCACTTTTGATTCTGGGCGTCGCCTGGCTCGGCTTTGGGCCGCTCGTCGGCTTTCAGATTGCCCGAGAAGCCGTTATGCCTCACGCGGCAAAACCGCCGTTGGTTCGCGAAGCCGAACTGGCTCCGAGGGCCGGACATCTGCCCGGCGGATGGCTGCTGCAAGCGGGCCCTTTCGCGATTTTTTTTGCGGCGGCAATTTATTTGCGAGCGCATTGGGAGCAGATACCCGAAATATTCCCGGTGCATTGGGGAATCGATGGGCGACCGAACGGATGGTCGGCCCGGACGACCATCGGTGTTTACGGACCGCTGATCTTGGGCGCTGCAATCGTCGCCGGGCTTTCGCTGATTACCTACGGCGTGTTGCACGAAGCCAGGGTCATTCGTGTTCCCGGCTCGGCATCGCACGGCAGGGACTTTCCAAATCAAGTGGGCTACTTTCTTTCGGGCATGGAATATTTTCTCGCGATTCTGCTTTCGTTCGTCGCGCTCTCGCCGCTTCTCGGGCCGCCGAATATCGCATTCGTCCTGATTGGGTCGATCGTGTTGATTGTGATTGTCTTCGTGGCCGCACATCATCTGAACCAGACGCGAGCGCATCAAATCAGCCCGGAACTCTTGTCCGGCGACCAGGGAGTATTCGGAGACGGCACGCTCGACGAACACTGGAAAATGGGGATCTTTTATTACAATCCGGACGATCCGGCGCTGCTGGTCGAGAAGAGGTTTGGCATCGGATATACGTTCAATTTCGCTCGCGGGCTGGCGTGGGTGATCCTCGCGCTGCTGATCATCATTCCACTTGCGCTTGCCTTTGCCGCGCTTGTCCGGCACGGGTAGCCCTCGCCGGGGGCACGCGAGTTATCCGATCCGGCGCAAGGCAAGGCGCAATTGACACGCTTCGCTTCACCCGATAACCTTGTGCACCATGAAAATTATCATTGCAGATAAAATCAGCCCGCGGGGAATCGATCTGCTCCGCGAAAACAAGGGTTGGGACATTGTGTTGCCCGCGGCCGCTTCGCTCCCCAGCGAAATTGTGGATGCGGACGCATTGGTGGTGCGCAGCGCCACAAAGGTGACCGCGCCGCTGATGGAAAGCGCCAAGCGTCTGCGCGTGATCGGCCGCGCCGGAGTGGGCGTGGACAACGTGGACGTGGAAGCAGCCACCCATCGAGGAATTGTGGTCATGAATACGCCTGGCGGCAACGCCGTAAGCGTGGCGGAACATACGTTCGCACTGTTGCTGGCGCTGGCCCGCTCCGTTCCGCAGGCGAACGCGTCAATTCACGCGGGCAAATGGGAGAAATCGTCGCTTTCCGGCACGGAGATGAGAGGCAAAACCATCGGCCTGATCGGCCTGGGGCGCGTGGGAATGGAGGTGGCGCGCCGCGCTAGCGCGCTGGAAATGAAAGTGCTGGCGTGCGATCCGTACGTGACGCCAGCGGCCGCCCGCGAAGTTGAGGCGGAACTCGTTTCCATGGATGATCTGTTGCGTCAATCGGACGTGATCTCGCTGCATAGCGCACTGACCCAGACCACTGAAAAAATGATCGACGCCGCGGCCATCGCCAAGATGAAGAAGGGCGCGCGCATCGTCAATTGCGCGCGCGGCGAAATGATCGACGAGGCCGCACTCGCCGAAGCGCTGCGATCGGGCCAAGTCGCAGGCGCCGCTCTCGACACCTTCGCGCAAGAGCCGCCGAAGAATTCGCCGCTGATCGGCATGCCCAACGTGATCGCCACGCCGCACATCGCCGGATCGACCGCCGAGGCGCAGGAAGAGGTCGGCATCGCTATCGCGCAGCAGGTGCGCGATTATTTGGCGGAAGGAGTGGTCCGCAACGCGGTGAATTTGCCGCCGATGTCACCCGATCAGTACCGCCGGCTGCGTCCCTATCTCGAGCTTGGTGAGCGGCTAGGGTCGTTCATCGCTCAAGCGGCGCCTTCGCCGACGTTCAGCCGCGTGCGTATTCGCTATGCGGGAGAGCCGGCCGAACTTGGCTCGCACGTGATTCGCAGCGCCGTTCTCACCGGCATCCTCAACGTGGTGCTCGATGAAAAGGTGAACCTGGTGAACTCCGCCGAACTCGCCGCCGCGCGGGGGTTGGTCATCGAGGAGTCCACGCGCCGCCGCGAACGCGGATTCCCGAATTCCGTCGAAGTCGCGATCGCGGATGGTCGCGAACTTTCCGTCGAAGGCATCGTCGCCCAAGACGGCGCACCGCGCATTCTGGCGCTCGACGGCATCAGCGTGGAGGCCCCGCTCGAGGGCACCTTGCTGCTTTCGCGTAATATCGACGTTCCCGGCGTCATTGGCCGCATTGGCACCGAACTTGGCACTCTGGGTATCAATGTCGCGACCTTCGCGCTTGGCCGTCGGGCACCGGGCGGAGGCGCGGAAGCGCTCGCGCTCGTTGGCCTCGACGGAATAGTGGACCCTACGCTTGTGCAGCGCATTCGCGCGCTGCCTTCGGTCACCGACGTTCGCATCGTCGATTTGCCGACCGCGGCGCAGGCGCGTGCCGCATCATAGTAAATACTGCAATGAGCACGTCTGTCCAAACTCGGCCGCTTCCCGTACCTGAGCCGCAGCTCACTCCAGGCGAAATGATCGAACGAGCCCGCGCTCTGCAACCGCGCCTGCGCGAAGAGCAGGACGCCACGGAATCTCGCGGGCATTACTCCCCTGAACTTCATCAGGAATTTCGCAAAGCTGGCTTCTATCGCTGCTTGCAGCCGCGCCGTTTTGGCGGTTACGAATTTGACCTCAAGATGTTCTATCGCCTCGCGATCGAGCTCGCGCGCGGCGATCCGTCGGCAGCATGGTGCTTGATCCTGGGCGCCGGCCACTGCTTGATGCTTGGTTCGTATTTTGACGCGGAAGCGCAGGCCGCCGGTTTTGGTCCCGAAGGCAACTTTTGCGCTGCGTCCGTTGCCGCTCCCACGGGCACGGCAAAGCGTTCTGGCGATGGCTGGTTGGTTCAAGGTTCGTGGGCCTACGCATCCGGCGCACCGTATTCGACGCACTTCATGCCGTGCGTGACGATTCCCGACGAGAAATCCGGACGCTCAAGGCTGGGCGTCGCGCTGATTCCGCGCGCACAATGGAAAATGCTCGATGATTGGGGCGCCATTCTCGGCATGCGCGGCAGCGGCTCGAATTCCATCGTTGTCGAACAGGCGCACGTTCCCGAGAATCACGTGATCGCGCTCGACATGCTTGACGTCGATGTGTCGAAGGGAACGCCGGGCTCGCGGCTTCACGGCAATGCGATGTACGCAGGCCGCTGCTCGTCGTTTTTCCACGCCGAACTGGTTTCGCTGATGACCGGCCTGGGCCTTGCCGCCATCGACGAATACGAGTCCATCATCCGCACGAAGAACACGCTGTTCCCGCCGATTATGCTGCGGTACGAGCATCATGACTATCAGCGCGCCATCGGGCTCGCGCTTGGCTTGGTGGGAGCGGCGCGCCGATTGGCTGTCAACGCCGGTGAACTGTACATGGAATACTGCCGCCGCGGATATGAAGGCGGGGAGCCATTTTCACTACGCGAAGATCTTGAGCTTTTCGCAACTCTCGAACATGGCGGCAGGCTCGTGTGGGAAGCCGTCGAGTTGCTCTTTCGCACCTCCAGCAGCGCAGGCGCGAAAAACGGCCAGCGCATGCAGCGTTATTATCGCGACATATCGATTTATCGCGGCCACCTCTCCGCGCAATACGAAGTCGTCGCCGAACGCCTCGCCCTCGTTCACCTCGGCCTTGCTGGGCCAAATGCTAAATCTCGCTTAAGCCACCAAGAGTAGTCTCTCTCCCTGGAGGCGGCCTGATCCCGCTCAGGCTTTCGTGCCGCGCATCCGCTTGGGCCAAATACCGTTCTTCCCCGGCGACAAAATTCCGCTCGGATCGAGCGCGTCCTTGATCGTCTCGTGCAACCTCCGCAGCGCGTGCTGATTGAACGAATACTTGTTCGCAACCGTATCCATGAACGCCGTGTGCGTCCGATACTCTCCCCATCCGTGATCCGCCGCCACCGCGGCGAGCCGCTCGAAAACCTGCCGAGTTCTGCGGTTCCGCTCCACGTTGTGCTCGATCGGAAAACCGAAAAGCAGCACGAACGACCGCGGGAAATAGCTCCACGGAAGTGCAAAAAACTGGTTCTGGGGCGGCACGCCCAGTTCCGCATACGCTTCGCCGAAAACTTTCAGCGCCTCGAAAACGGCTTTGCCATCCATCGGGATGATCGGCGAAAAGTCCAAATGCCCGGCGGTCGATTGCAGCATGCTGAAAATCGAGAGGTTCGGAACTCCCAGCGCGATTTGCGGCGCGTTTTCCAGTTCTTGCGGGCTGAGCGGAAATTTGTAATGCCGCCCGTCCTTGAATTTCGCGCCTGAAATCGACGAAAACTGCTCCTGAGTGTACTCCCACTGCGCGTCGTTGATTTTCTGCGGCCCCCAGAAATGCAGCTCCGCGCTCCAATACGGCAAACCCTTCTCAGCGCCCAGCCGGTCTAACTCCGCCACCGACGGACCGCCCGGCATATCCAGCACCGCTCCGCCTTGCGATACGCGGTAATTCAGCAGTGGGCTTTCCAGAAGCATGGTCCCGCGCACGATTCCCGAATTCATCAATCTCGCGAGGATCTCGACAAACGGGATCAGATCATCGTGTTTCTGCACCATCACGGTTCCGTCAGAATACGCTTCTGGCGCGGGCATCAGCCAAACGCCCATCTTCGTCACCACGCCGAAATTGGATTGCGAGAAAATCCCGTCCACGTAAGGCCCGAACCCATATTTGTACTGCTGCCAGGTCTTCGCGGTGGGCAGCGCTCCCATTCCCGTGCGCACCACGTCCCCATTTGCCAGCACCACCTCCATTCCGCAAACCGACGCGAAATGGTCTCGCATCGGCGTGCGGCCGCCACCACGTTCCAGCGAATTGCCTATCGGACTTCCCCATCCCGGGTCGGGCGGATCGATCCACACCTTCAGCCCGCGCTCCTGAATGTACCGGTACAGATCGAAATAATTCACGCCGGGTTCGACCAGCGCGTACGCGTTCGCTTCGTTTACTTCCAGAATGCGGTTCATGCGCTTCAGGTCCAGCACCACACTGCCTGAAAGTCGCGGCGCCGATCCGCCATACGCCAGATTCTTCCCCGTCGAAATCGTCCACAGCGGAATCTTGTACTGGTTCGCGATTCGCAGCACCGCCTGAATTTGTTCCACACTTTCCGGAGCCACGGCCGCGGACGGAACCGGATCCTGTGGCTCGTGCCAGAAAGGCGAATAAGCGTCGCGGTACATATTCACGTCCGCTTCCGACGAAAACACCCATTCCGAGCCGACAGCTTTCGAAAATTGTTCCAGAGCGGTGGAAAAATCCTGCGGCGTTACGCCGGGCGGTACTCGCATGTCAAAAACTCCTGTCCAGAGCCGAATATCTGGGGATCACAACGGGATCAATGGCGGAGAATCAACTCGCCGCCGAAACGGCAATATCCGAAAGCCGCTGGCATCGCTCGATATTTTGCGACTCTTCCATTACGCCGGCTGAAACCAGCACGAACGTCATATCCTGTTCGGGATCGACCCAGTACAAAGAACTGCCGGCGCCGAAATTGCCGAATGTTCGCGGGGAGGTCATTGTCCCAAAGTGATGGTGGCAGATCGCTTCTCCGCGCAGAAAGAAACCGATGCCCAGGTACGCCGGCGAAGGCTCCCACCCGCGCATGATCGAAAGCGGCTTGAAAAGCTCGTTGGGACGGTCGCCTGTCTGATTGCGCGTAGCCATGTCCAAAATGCGCGGCGAAAGCATCCGCACCCCATCGAGTTCCCCGCCGCGCCGCAGCATCTCCGCAAACCGAAAAAGATCGCCTGCCGTCGTCACCGCGCCCACCCACGGCATCTCCGAGTCTTGTTCTTCAAATGCGCCGTTTGGCCCCAGATTGCTATGCCCCAGATGATCGATGGGCGATCGATCCATGAAAATCGGCACTACCTTCCGCGCGCGCAAATCGGCACGCACGCCGATGGAGGTGTCCTTCATCTTCAGCGGCCCAAGCAGATCGTCGTCTACGATTTTGCGGTAGCGACGTTTTTTCGCGTCCGTGCGCCGCAGCATTTCGCCCATCAACGCGTGCGCGGCCATCGGCGCATAAGTCGCAAGCTTCCCGGGCTCTTCGATTGAGTGCAGATATTTGCAAATGGCCTCAATGATTTCGTCCAAATAATCGATGTACATACCCGGTTTTGGCGTGAATACGCTTGGCAGCCCGGAAGTGTGCGTCAGCAGGTGGTACACCGTAATCTTTTCCCGCCAGCCTCCCGAAAATTCCGGGATAATTTCGGAAATGCGAGTGGTCAAGGCGAAATCGCCGCGTTCGATGGCGCGGAACACCAGCACGTTCGTCAGCGCCTTCGTCGTCGAAAAAATATTGAAGACGGAGTTCTTCTTCAGCGGACGGTCGCGCTTTGAATCCATATGCCCAATGGCCTCATGCAGCGCGATCACACCATGACGCGCCACCACAACCACGGCCCCGAAATATCGCCGTTGCCGCACGTCATCTTCAATCACCGCTTTCAGGTGCTGCATTCGCTCTGCTGATAACCCACCCCGCTCCCGCTTTTCGGCCATGGCACATCCTCCGCTGCAAATTTCCTCTCACTCTCACATTTTCCCCGGCACTATAACAAATCCAGCCTCATCAGACGCTCTGAATATCACCGCTTTCGCGTGTGCGGGCGCCGCAGCGGAATTCCGGCCAACCCGCGCTGAACTACACCGTCACGCGTGTGAGACAAGCGCGCCCGCTTCGTGCTAGCCTGATTCTGGTGCATCTTGGCGTGTGCCGCTGAAACTGGCAGAGCGGCTCGCGAGTGGTTACAATGGATAGGAATCGGCGTTCCGGCTAAATTCGCCAAGCTGCGTCCGCGAATCTGAGGGAAGGGGTCTTCCAACTTACCTGGTATGGATGCTGAAAAACTTGTAGACGGCGTCGTATCTTTCTTCATCGGCACCAAGCACGAGCGCGACATCAAGCGCATTCAGCCGACCGTGGACGCCATTAACGCGCTGGAACCCGAAATGAAACAGCTTTCGGACGAGGGTATCCGCGCGCGCACCGTCGAGCTGAAAGCCGAAGTCCAGTCGCGACTAGAAGGACTGGAACGCGACGACCTCGCCTACAAGGACAAATTCCGCGCCGCCATCGAACCGGCAATTATTCCCGCCTTTGCGTTAGTCCGCGAAGCGGGTCGCCGCACCATCGGCATGCGCCATTTCGACGTGCAACTGATCGGTGGCATTGTCCTGCACGAGGGAAAAATCGCCGAAATGAAAACCGGCGAAGGAAAAACACTCGTCGCCACTCTGCCCGCCTTCTTGAACGCGCTCGCCGACTCGGGCGTGCACATCGTCACCGTCAACGACTACCTGGCTCGCCGCGACGCCGAATGGATGTCGCCCATTTACAAAATGCTCGGCCTTACCGTCGGCGTGATCGTCCACGATCTTGACGACATCCAGCGCCGCGCCGCCTACGCCGCGGACATTACCTACGGAACGAACAACGAGTTCGGCTTCGATTACCTTCGCGACAACATGAAGTACGACCTGAAGGACTGTGTCCAGCGCGGCCACCAATTCTCGATCGTTGACGAAGTGGACTCGATTTTGATCGACGAAGCGCGCACACCGCTCATCATTTCCGGCCCCGCGGAGGAATCCACAGACAAGTACTACCGCATCGACAAAATTATTCCCAAGCTCATCCGCGAAATCGATTACACCATTGACGAAAAGATGCGCACTGCCACGCTCACCGAAGAAGGCGTGGCCAAATGCGAGCGTCTGCTGAACTTGGGCAATCTCTACGATCCCGGCAATCTCGAGACAATTCACCACGTCTATCAGGGTCTGCGCGCGCACTCGCTCTTCCAGCGAGATGTCGATTACGTAGTCAAAGACGGCGAAGTGGTCATCGTCGACGAATTTACGGGCCGCCAGATGCCCGGCCGCCGCTGGTCCGATGGCTTGCACCAGGCCGTCGAAGCCAAGGAAGGCGTGAAGATTGAACGCGAAAATCAGACGCTTGCTACCATCACCTTCCAGAATTATTTCCGCATGTACAAAAAGCTCTCCGGTATGACCGGCACGGCCGAAACCGAAGCGCCCGAATTCCACAAAATCTACGGCCTCGACGTCGTTATGATCCCCACGAACAAGACGCTCATCCGCATCGAGCATTCAGACGTCGTCTATCGCACCGAGGCCGAAAAATTCGAAGCCGCCGTAAACGGAATTATTCAGGAAGACGGCACGCGTGCCGCTGGTATCCGCCAGTATTTCGAAAGCGGCCAGCCGGTTTTGGTCGGTAGCATCTCCATCGAGAAGTCTGAAAAAATCGCTGAGCACCTAAAAAAAGCGGGCATTCCCTTTCAAGTGCTCAACGCCAAGCAGCACGAGCGCGAAGCCAAGATCATCGCGCAAGCGGGACGCAAAGGGGCCGTTACCGTTTCCACCAACATGGCCGGCCGCGGTACAGACATTCTGCTGGGCGGGAATCCCGAAGCGATGACGCGCGAATACTGCCTAAAGAACAAGCTCGCCATGCCGTATGCGCCTGCCGCATCCGTCATCGGCGGCCCGGAATCCGCGGAGACCGCGCAGCAAGCCGATGCTCCCGAGGCCCATCCGTTGCAACCCGCCGCCGAAGTGCAGCCGGATGGACACACTGCCACGCAAGCGGATGGCCAAAATCTCGCGATAGGTTCCAACGGCGCTTCCGCCCCGGCCATGGTGCTCTTCCAGCAAGAAGGCAAAATCTTTCAGGTGCCCCTCGACCAATGGAAGCCAATCTTCGATCAGTTTTCGGGGCAGTGCCGCGCCGAGCACGATGAAGTTGTGGCCATGGGCGGCCTGCACATCCTCGGCACCGAACGCCACGAATCGCGCCGCATCGATAATCAACTTCGAGGCCGGGCCGGTCGCCAGGGCGATCCCGGCGCCTCGCGTTTTTTCCTCTCGCTCGAAGACGATCTACTGCGCATCTTCGGCGGCGAGCGCGTGAAGTCGCTGATGTATCACTTGGGCATGAAGGAAGGCATTCCCATCGAGTCGCGCCTGATCAGCAAGCGGATCGAATCCGCGCAGGAAGCCGTGGAAGCGCAGAACTTCGAGGCCCGAAAGCACCTGCTCGAATACGATGACGTGATGAACAAGCAGCGCGAAACCGTCTACTCGCTGCGTCGCTCGTTCCTCGAGGGCCGAGACCAGAAAGAATTCGTCCTTGAACGCGCCGAGGCCATCTCCAATTCTCTTGTCGAGACCTACTGCCCGCGCGAACAGCACCCCGATCAATGGAACATCGCGCAGTTTGGCAACGAAGTCCTCAATCAGTTCGGCCTGGACTTGAAAAACGCCGGCTTCGAAGTGCTCGACCTGAATCACGACCAGCTACTCGACACCATGCTCGAGAAAATTCTTCAGCGTTACGAAGAGAAGGAAAAGCTCTTCGGCGCCGAAACGCTCCGCTGGCTTGAACGCCACATCCTTCTTGACATCGTCGATGCGCAGTGGAAGGACCACCTTCTCACTCTCGACCACCTGAAGGAAGGCATCGGCCTGCGCGGCTACGGCCAGAAAGATCCGCTGGTCGAATTCAAAAAAGAAGCTTTCATTCTTTTCGAGGACATGATGGACCGCATCGATGCGGAGGCGGCCCGCTTCCTCTTCCTCATGCAGCCCGCGCGCCCGCAGGACGAAGCCAAGCAGATCGAGGCACGCCAGCGCCGCCAGCAGCAGAATCTGCAGTTTCAAGCCGGTCCGGCACAACAGGAGGAAGCTCCCAAGCCGGTCCGCGCGGGCGCCAAAGTTGGCCGCAACGATCCCTGCCCCTGCGGTTCCGGCAAGAAATACAAGAAGTGCCACGGTGCCGCAGCGTAGCGTGCCTCGCCGACCGCAAGTCATTCTGCAGTGTTGCGATCTTCAGCTTATCGTCGCCTCAAGCTAACTTAACAGTTAATCACGCGATCTCGGCGCTTCCGTGATACTCTCTCCGCAAGCTTTGGGGAGGCTTTTCCGATTTAGGGAGCGTGTCATGGTTGCCCTTGCTGCCGGTCCTTGCCGCAAGACACAGTGCGCGAACTCGATCCCCCCCGCGCTGGCTGCCGAGTGCCTCTGCCTCAATCATTTTCTTGATGAAGCGTTTCTGCGCGCCGATCACACCCTGGAGCTCTGCCGCGAAGGCAGCGCCATCAATGCCTCGGAACTCGAATGGTTGCTCGCAGACGCCCTTGCGATCGTCAATAATCTGGATGATGAGCCGCCTGAATCCGATCCCCAGCTGCGCGACCGGATGCTCGAGCTGTTGTTGATACTCGCGAACCTCCACGAATACGTCGCCCATCATTCCATTCGCTTCGATAAGCCGTCCTGAAGAAATTTCGCTCTAGCTTTCGGCCGTGTTACTCCCGCCGCGTGTGACCTCATCGACGGCTCCAAGTTCCCATTTCGTAAGCGTTAATACACCGAACGAGCAAGCATATTGCTTTTCGGTTTCTGCCGATTCAATCTGAAGGTGCAACCCAACGCAGAATGGCCGACTCTACAAAATTCGATCCGTTCAAGCCGGCACAGCCATCTATTCCAGGTGTTCCCGCTGCCGCATCAGTCCAACCACAGCCCGAACCCGAGCTTAAGTCCGCCGAATTTCCGCAATCATCCGCCGTATCGAGATCTATTCCTTCCGGTGTATGGGTCGCCGTCGGATTGATGATCGTTCTCGGATTGGGCGGCGCATGGATCTATTGGAGCTCAGCCTCAACTTCAAATGCTCAGCCGGTCCCATCCGCTAGCTCCGCAACCGTTTCCGTGCCTGCTGCTGATGCCGCAGCTCACGAGGAAAATTTGCCCGTAGGTCCTGGGATCATTGCCTCCACGAGAGACTTGGCTAAGCCGTGGGCGTCCAAGCGCTTTCTCTTCCGCAGCGATCTGTCCTCGGAAGAAGTGCCCGCCCTGGTTGTGCGCTTGCCCAACGGTCAATACTGGGGCTTTTCGATGATCGAGCCCTTCGGCAGTTGTAAGCTCGAGTATGTAACCGATCTCAGCGTGCTCCGCACCGAATATAATTTCCGCGCTAATCATCCGATGATCGGCGATCCGTGCACCCATACCGTGTACGATCTGCTGCAGTACGACGGCGGCGCTCCCGATGGCGGCTTGGTTCGCGGCGCGATCGTCCATGGGGCCGGGGTCCGCCCGCCCTTGGCCATCGAAATAGATGTCCAAGGAAAGCAGTTGCGCGCCGTCCGCATGGAATGACCATCCGAGCTCCGACTTTTCTCGTCCGTTCGTAAATTGCCGCGCCGTCAGCTCTCCGAATCCGATTCGTCGCACAAATCAAAAGCCGCTGCCCGGCACAGGCAGCCCTCGGTGGCGGCAAACGAATCCACAAAGTCTGCCGATTTAGTTTGTGACTTCCTCTGGCGAGCGCGCCACCACCCCGCTGGACTTGGCCAGCACGGCAAACGCCATCCAACAATCCTCAGACAGCGCCAAACCATTTGCTTGCATCGTAGTACACTGAAATTCGCGACCCGCCCAATCGCCACTTTCGCGGCGGATCCGCGTAGACCATCAAGGAGAAGTGTTCGATGCGCCAGAAATCGATCGTTCTGCTCGTCGCATTAGCCATCGCTTTCGCGGCTGGATGCGCTCACAAGGCGAATGATGCGGCGCTCGTCACCAGTATTAAGGCGCAGATGTTTTCCGACCCCAAGCTCAAGGATGCCGATCTGCAAGTCACATCGAGCAATGGCGAAGTGACGCTCAGCGGCTCCGTGCCCGACGATGCCGCTCATCTCGACGCCTACAAAATCGCTTCGCAAACCGTTGGCGTCGTTCGCGTGAACGACAAAATCTCCATCAACGAAGCCATCGCTACGCCCCCTCCTCCTCCATCGCAAGCGCCGCCTCCACAGCCGAAGCCATTGCCGGTTGCCAAGCCGCACGCCTCCCATAAACATGAAAAACAGCGACTCGAGCGCGCTACGCAAACTCCTCCGCCCGATCAAGACACCGAGACCGCTCAAAACAACGCGCCGCCCCCTCCACCGGACCAGAACCAATCGGACGACGCCTCAACAGCGCAACCGTCTCCTGTACCTGCACCTGCGCCTGCCTCGGCGCCTCAGGCTGCTCCCGCTCCGCCTCCCTCGCAGCCCGTGCAGTTGCAAGTCCCCGCCGGCAGCACCATCACCATCCGCATGATCGACTCCGTCGATTCGTCAGTGAACCAGCCCGGTGAAATCTTCCACGCTTCTCTCGATCAGCCGCTCGTCGTCGGAGACCGGGTTGCCGTTCCTAAAGGCGCCGACGTCTATGTTCGCCTGACCAGCGCCAACACCGCCGGTCGCGTGACCGGCACCAGCGAACTTCGCCTCGAACTCGTCAAACTGGAGTTTCAAGGTCAGTCGTATCCGCTGGTCAGCAGCACCTACAGCCTGAACGGCGCGTCGCGCGGCAAAGACACCGCCAAAAAGGTCGGCGTCGGAGCAGTGCTCGGCACGCTCATCGGCGCTATCGCAGGCGGCGGCAGAGGCGCCGCAATCGGCGCTGGCGTCGGTGCTGCGGGTGGAGGCGTCTACCAAGGATCCACGCACGGTCAGCAAGTGCGCATCCCCTCGGAAACCAAGCTCGATTTTCAGCTTGAGCAGCCCGTCTCCGTCACGGTCATGCCCCCGATGAACTCGCGGTAACTGTGCGGGCTTGGACGGACGCGGAAAACCGCCATTTAGCAGGTAAATTATGGATTGGATGCTTTCCCTCGCCGATGCTACGCTTATGCGATCCTTTTGCCCTTTGAGGCCCGTCGATGAAGCTCCTGGGATTTCTGCTCTTGCTGGCGGGTTGGCTGCTCGTTCTCACCGCGATCGTGCTGCTACCGTCTCAGGCGGCGCGGGCCGCGTTCGTGCTCGCCGGCATGGCGGTTGAATTTCTCGGATTCGCTCTTGTGATTCGCGCTCACTTGCTGTCGTCGGGTGAACTCCGCTGATGCCTGGCGCGGAGGGCGTTCCGGTTTTCTCCATCGCGGCGTCTGTGCTGTGCCTGTTGTTCATCTGCATGGTGCCGCTTGCGGCTGCGGGACTCGCATTGATGAATACGGGCCTCGGTCGCTTGCGCAGCGCCGCGCACGCCATGATGTCTTCGCTATGCGTATTCTCCGTTGCGATGCTCGTGTACTTTTTTTGGGGCCAATCGTGGGAGGGGTTCTCGGGGGAACCGGCGCACCTTGTAGTTCTGGATGGCAAAGCTTGGAGCTGGCTCGGCAATGGTTCGATGTTTCTACGGCATCTTCCCCTGTCGGGCTCGCCTGCTTCACTGGCGGCTTTGCTTGGCATGGTCACGGTGGGAGTGGTCGCGCTCATCCCGCTCGGCAGCGGCGCGGATCGCTGGAAGCTTTTCGCTGCCTGCATTTCCACGGTGCTCCTCGCTGGATTGGCGTTCCCGATTTTCGCCCACTGGGCTTGGGGCGGCGGCTGGCTCGATCAACTCGGCACTAACTACGGCATTGGCCGCGGCTTCATCGACGCCGGCGGATCGGGTGCGATTGCCACGGTCGGCGGATTGACTGCGCTAGCGGTCACCTGGATTCTCGGTCCGCGCCGTGGAAAATATCCACTCGATGGCATGCCCGCCGCGATACCCGGTCACAACGCCATTTTCGTGCTTTTCGGCTGCTTCCTCGCTCTCCTCGGTTGGTGGGGCCTGAATTCCGCCGGAGCTCTGCTTTACACGGGCGTGCCCCCGGGCCGGGTCGTTCTCGTCGTCGTCAATACCACTCTTTGTGCTGCTGCGGCCGCTCTCACCGTTGCGATCATCACCAGCGTTCGCTTCGGGCGTCCCGACGCGTCGCTCACCGCCAATGGCTGGATGGGCGGCCTGGTCGCCAGCAGCGCCGCTTGTCCTTTCGTCGCCCCTCTCGCCTCCGTAGCTGTCGGCATTGTCGCCGGTGTGCTCGTCGCGCTGTCAGTTGAATGGATCGAACTGCGTCTTTCCGTGGACGATCCCGGCGGCTCCATCTCAGCCTTTGCCATCGCCGGGATTTGGGGCCTTCTATCCGTTGCTATTTTCGGCCGCGTTCCCGCCGGCGCGTTCGAGCCGGGCGAACTCGTGGCTCCACATTCCGGTCAATGGCTCGCGCAGTTCATCGGCATCGCCACTCTGATCGGCTTCGTGTTTCCTCTTGTTTACGCAACCAACTGGCTTCTCAACCGCTTTGTTCCCCAGCGAGTGGCTGCCGAAGGCGAGCGCCAGGGACTGGATCTCTATGAACTGGGTGCAGGTGCATATCCCGAAACCGTCACGCATGGCGACGAGTTTTCGCGTCGCGGCTAGCGGTTCCGTCCGCGTCCGCTCGCTTGTGTTGAAATTTTCGCTTCTCGTTGCGCTGCTCGGATGCTGCGCGGCCTTCGCCCAATCTCCACCTCCCGCTGCTCCGAAGATTCCCCCGCCATCTCCTCCGCCACTTCTCCTCACTGTTCATGCTTCTTCCGTACCCCCCCCGCCCTGTGTCCAGCCCTTTCCGATGGTGGAGTGGCAGGACTACAAGGGCCCGTATGCCGACGTCGTCGCATTCTTCGGCAAGAAGCTTGAAGTCAAATCATCATCCCCCCATGGGGCCATTTATAAAACGGGGTCCGTCTTGTGCACACTCACCACCAAAGGAAAAGCCAAATTGTTTGTGAAAGACTTTACGAACCCGGTGACATTCGTAGGAGCCGCTTTCAACGCCGGTATCGACCAGGCCCAAAACGGCGATCCTCGTTTCGGACAGGGTTTCGGCGGCTACGCGAAACGGTTCGGCGCAATGGTCGCGGATGATGCGAACGGCGCGTTTTTCAAAGATCTTTTCTATCCCACCGTCTTTTCGCAAGATCCGCGCTACTACCGCCTCGGGCGCGGTAGCGTCCATCGCCGGATCATTCACGCCCTCAGTCATGCAGTGATCGCGCACAACGATCACGGAGCGCCAGACTTCAACTACACCGAATGGCTCGGTACTGCCACCAGCGTCGCGCTCTCCAGCACCTACCACGGCAACCGCTCGCGCGGCGTTCCTCCCTACATCGAAGGCGGTGCTATCGGTATTGCCACCGACTCAGGTTTCGACATTCTTCGCGAATTTTGGCCCGATTTCGTTCACAAGCTCAAGCTCCCCTTCCGTACACCGCGCCAGCCACCGACGTAGACTCGATTCTCCGCTCCGCCACGATTGCGCGCCTAAACTCGGCCCTCCAAATTGACTCTCCGCCACCATGCGGTTAGCATGGTGTTTCCGCTGATCTGCTCCGCTTCGGGCTACAATTGGTGTGCTCTGGCGAATACAGTCGGCGCTCTTGCATATATGGAAACCGTCTCACGCGATCAAAATATCCTCGACCGCATCGTCGAGAAGCGCCGAGAATCCATCTCGCACCGCAAACGCGTTCTGCCCGAGGTAGCCCTCAAATTTGCCGTCGAAAAAGCTGGCCCGCCGCGCAATTTTTCCGCCGCTCTGCGCCGCGATGCCATAAACATCATCGCTGAGCTGAAAAAAGCCTCTCCATCGCGGGGACTCATTCGCGAAAACTACGAGCCCACGGATCTCGCTCCCCTTCTCGAACACTCCGTCGCCGCCCTCTCCGTTCTCACCGAAGAGGATTTCTTCCTCGGCTCTCTCGCGGACCTTAAAGCCGCACGCAAAGTCACCCAGATTCCGGTACTGCGCAAGGATTTCATCGTCGATCCGTGGCAGGTCTGGGAATCGCGCGCCGCCGGAGCCGACGCCTTTCTCCTGATCGTTGCCGTCCTCGATGAGGATTTGCTGCGCGAACTCCTTGCCCTCGGCCGCTCTCTCAAAATGGAGCCGCTCGTCGAAGTCCACTCGCGCGCTGAGCTCGATCGCGCCGTTTCCGCCGGGGCGCGCATTATCGGCGTCAACAATCGCGATCTGCGCGATTTCAGCGTCCGCATTGATACTTCTCTTGAATTGATCGATTTGATCCCGGACGATTGCATCGCCGTCAGTGAATCGGGCCTGCGCTCGCATGACGATCTCGCACGCCTTCGTGGCGCCGGATTTGATGCGTTCTTGATCGGCGAGCGCCTGATGGACTCCGCCGATCCCGCCGCGCCTTTGCGCGACTTGCTTGGCACAACAGATGCGCGCGCGTCAGCCAATGGCGCGGGCAGCAAAGCGGACTGAAGCAGCCGGAGATGCGCCGAGTGCGAATTAAGATTTGCGGCATTACGAGCCTGACCGACGCGCGACGCGCCGTCGCCAGCGGCGCCGATTTTCTGGGCTTTAATTTCTATCCGCCCAGCCCGCGTTACGTCACGCCCGCGAAAGCGCGTCGCATTGTAAAAAAACTGCCGAAAGGAATCGCCGCCGTCGGAGTTTTCGTCAACGAACCGGAAGAAAAGATGCTCGAAATTGCGCGCACCGTCGGCCTAAAGTACCTGCAACTCCACGGTGACGAACCTCCCGCCGAAGTCGCTCGTCTCCAACGCGCTTTCCCGGTCATCAAGGCCGTGCGCGTGAAAAAGCCGTTCCGCGCCGCCCAGCTTTCCCGCTACCGGAACGCCAACGCGCTGCTCCTTGACGGCTTCGATCGTCACCTTCGCGGCGGCGCCGGAAAAACTTTCGACTGGAAAATCGCGAACCTCGCCAACTTCCGCGCCCGCATCTTCGTCGCCGGTGGCCTCGCGCCAGAAAATGTCGCGGACGCCGTTCGCGTCGCCCGGCCCTTCGCTGTCGATGTTTCCAGCGGCGTCGAATCCCGTCCCGGCAAAAAAGATCCCGCGCGGCTCAAAGCTTTTGCCCGCGCCGTGCAATCAGCACAAAGGACCGCATCGTGAGCGCCATCGCATCCGTTACTGAAATCGTTCCCGATCTCCGCGGCCGCTACGGCCCGTACGGCGGTCGCTATGTACCAGAAACCCTCGTCGCCCCGCTCGAAGAACTCGAGCGCGTTTACTCCGAAGCCTGCGCCGATCCCAAATTTCACGTTGAGCTAGACTCCCTCCTCCATGATTTCGCCGGCCGCCCCACGCCGCTGCAATTCGCCGAACGCCTCACTGCGCATCTCGGCGGCGCGCGCATTTACATCAAGCGCGAAGACTTGCTGCATACCGGCGCGCATAAAATTAACAATTGTCTCGGCCAGGGACTTCTCGCCGTGCGCATGGGCAAAAAACGGGTCATCGCCGAAACCGGCGCCGGTCAGCACGGCGTCGCTACTGCCACCGTAGCCGCGCGCCTCGGCCTTTCCTGCACCGTTTACATGGGCACCGAGGACATGGACCGTCAGCGCCTCAACGTCAATCGCATGCGCCTTCTCGGCGCGGAAGTGGTCGGCGTCGATGCCGGCAGCCGCACGCTAAAAGACGCCATCAATGAAGCCATGCGCGATTGGGTCACCAACGTCCGCGGCTCCCACTATCTGCTCGGCTCCGTTCTCGGCGCGCATCCCTATCCGCAGATCGTGCGCGATTTTCACAAAGTCATTGGCGAGGAAGCCCGCGAACAAATCTTGAAAAAAGAAAATCGCCTTCCCGACTGGCTCTTCGCCTGCGTCGGCGGCGGCTCGAATGCCATTGGCCTTTTCAACGCATTCCTCGCTGACAAATCCGTCAAGATGCTCGGCGTCGAAGGCGGTGGACGCGGCCACACTCTCGGCGATCACGCAGTACGCCTCGCTGCTGCGAACGGTTTCTCGGGCGCTCGCCCCGGCGTCTTGCAGGGCACCTATAGCTACGTTTTACAAACGCAAGACGGCCAAATCGCCACCACGCATTCCATTTCCGCGGGCCTCGATTATCCCGCCGTCGGCCCCGAGCACGCCTGGCTCTCGGACATCGGCCGCGCCGAATACACCGCCGTCACCGACGAAGACGCGATCAACGCTGCCAAGACGCTCGCGCGCGTCGAAGGCATCATCCCCGCCCTCGAATCCGCGCACGCCGTCGCCGAACTCATTCGCCGCGCTCCCAAAATGAATAAAAACGAACTCGTCATCGTCAATCTCTCCGGACGCGGCGACAAGGACATGGAAACCCTTTCGCATTATGTCTGAAACCGCCATCCCGAAATCCGCGACTGTCACAACTGCATCGCAGTCCGCGGTTCCCAGCAGACCCGGGAGAATCAGCCAGCGCTTTCGCGAACTTGCCGGTCGCGGAGAGCTCGGCCTCGTCGCCTACGTCACCGCCGGTGATCCGTCTCTCGATGCCACCGAGCAAATCGTCCTGGCCGCCGCCGAAGCCGGCGCGGACCTGATCGAACTCGGCGTTCCGTTCAGCGATCCCGTTGCCGATGGCCCGACCATTCAACGCGCCAGCGATCGCGCCCTGCGCGCCGGAACAACTCTCGCCGGAGTCGTCGACCTGGTTCGCAGCCTTCGCTTGCGCACACAAGTCCCGCTCATTCTCTTCAGCTATTTCAATCCGATTTTGCAGATGGGACTCGATCAATTCGCGGACGCTGCCACATCAGCAGGTGCCGATGGTGTCCTCGCCACTGATTTGACACCCGAAGAGGCTGTCGACTATCGAGCCGCCATGCGCGCCCGCAATCTCGACACCATCTTTCTCGCCGCGCCCACTTCCACCGACGAACGCCTCGCCAAAATCGCTGCGTGCTCCAGCGGCCTTCTCTATCTGATTTCGCGCACCGGCGTTACCGGCACGCGCGCCGCGCTCCCGGAAGATTTGCCCGCGCTCGCCCGCCGGGTTCGCCGCTTCACCAAACTTCCGCTCGCCGTCGGCTTCGGCATCTCGCAGCCCGAGCACGTCTCCGTCCTCGGCGGCATCGCCGACGCAGCCGTGGTCGGCTCCGCCATCGTCGCCGAAATTGAGAAATCGGTCAGCGCCAAGGAAGCCGCCTCCAACGTCGCGCGCCTCATTCGCTCCCTGAAAGACGCCGCCCGATCCGGCATCAGCCGCCGCTCTCCGGACGCGAAATAGGCCCGCTCACAAGGCGCGCATCGCTAAGCGGTTCAACATTTGTAGTAAACTATCCGGTTTGATCGCGCCTTTTTCTGGCCCTGAGGCTCTGCATGGACAAGCGCGTTCCCAACGCCGAAGCTGTCATCAGTTGCGTAAAGGACGGTGCCACGATTCTCATGGGCGGATTCGGCTCGTGCGGCGTGCCCGAAAATCTCATCGCCGCCCTGGTCAAGCAGGGCACGAAAAATCTCACCCTCGTCTCCAATAATCCTGGCACCGATAGTTACGGCAACGGCCTTCTGATCGGCAATCGCCAAGTGAAAAAGTTCATTGGCAGCTACGTGGGCAGCAACAAAACCTTCGAAAAGCTGGCGCTCGGCGGTGAAATTGAAATGGAGCTGAATCCACAAGGGACACTCGCAGAACGCATGCGCGCTGCCGGCGCCGGTATTCCCGCGTTTTTCACTCCCACTGGTTACGGCACCATGGTCGCCGAAGGACTCGAAGTCCGGGAATTCAACGGCCGCCCCCACGTTCTCGTTCCCGCGCTGCGCGGCGATTTCGCCTTTGTGAAGGCCTGGAAGGGCGACCGATGGGGCAATCTCGTCTATCGCAAAACCGCGCGCAATTTCAACGCCGTCTTCGCCACTGCAGCCGAATACGTGATCGCCGAAGTCGAGGAGCTCGTCGAACTCGGCCGTCTCGATCCCGATTCCATCCACACGCCGGGCATTTACGTGGACGCAATTTTCCAGGGCAAGAACTACCGGAAGCCCACCGAGCGCGGTCCCAAGCGCAAACGTAAGGAGTGATTCGAACGATGCCGCCGCAAATCGACAAACGCGAACTCATCGCCCGCCGCGTGGCCCAGGAAATGCGCGACGGTTTCTACGTCAACCTCGGCATCGGCATTCCCACACTGATTCCCAATTTTCTTCCGTCCGGCATCGACGTGATCATGCAATCCGAAAACGGCATGCTCGGCGTCGGCCCTTACCCATACGAAGGCGAGGACGATCCCGATCTCGTCAACGCCGGCAAAGAACCGGTCACTGAAATTCCCGGCTGCTGTTACTTCTCCAGCTCCGATTCCTTCGCCATGATCCGTGGCGGACATATCGACGTCAGCGTCCTCGGCGCCCTGCAAGTCGACGAAAAGGGCAATCTCGCCAACTGGGCCGTTCCCGGCAAAATGCTGAAAGGCATGGGCGGCGCGATGGATCTCGTTGCCGGCACTAAGCGCGTAATCATCGCCATGGAGCACGCCACCAAAGAAGGCGAGCCGAAAATCATGAAGAAATGTACGCTGCCGCTCACCGGCCTCGGAGTCGTCGATCTAATCGTCACCGATCTGGCGGTGATCCAAGTCACGAAGCAGGGCCTCGAACTGCTGGAAGTGGCGCCTGGCGAAACTCCCGAATCCGTGCAGAAAGTTACGCAACCGGCGCTGCGCGTCTCGCCGCAGCTAAAAACGATTTCCGTTTAGGCGTTTACAGGCTTGGTGCCCATGTCAGCGACAGGAGCCTTGTGGGTCGCAGTTTTGGCTGCGACAACGTCGTTCCTGAAATAAAGCGGCTTTAGCCGCTGAGGTCAATATTTTCAAGCTTGCGAAATCGCGAACCGAACTCAAAATCGCCAACTCGCTCGCGAATTCCGTGCGCCGTCGCGCGCTCTGCGTTAGCATGTTTCATCCGGGACATTGAGGAGCCGTAATGGATCCGCATTCGATCGTGGTCGTCAGTCTGCACAGCCCTAAGGAGCGCGTTTGGGGCGAGCTTCTCAGCGTTTCTGGCGCCGGCGTCACGCTGCGCGGCATCGATCTCGGCTCGTTCGACGATTTCATCAGCCAAATTTTGCATCCGGAAGGCGACCGCATCGGTTTGCCCACTCTGTTTTTTCCGATGCTGCGCATCGAACGCATCGCGCTCGATGAGCCCCATGGTTCGATCCCTTCGATGGCTGGCATGTTTGAAAGAAAAGTAGGCCGTTCCCTGGTGGACTATCTCGCCCAATTCGCCTGAGCGCTCAATTGGCCTGAAGGGTAAGAACTGCCGCAGCAGGCGGCCTGGGCGGCAGGCGGACCAACTAAATGAAACGCCAAATCTTCACGGTTCCGAACCAGCTTACCTTCCTGCGCCTGGCGTTTCTTCCGTTTTTTATCATCGCCATTAAGTACGATCACTACGCCGTTGCGCTCGGCATCCTCGTTCTGGCGGGCCTCAGCGATGGATTCGACGGTCTGCTCGCGCGGAACCTGAATCAGCGAACTCCGCTCGGAGCCTACCTCGATCCCATCGCCGACAAGTTGCTCCTCTCTTCTTCTTATTTCGTGCTGGCGTTGAAGGGGAAAATCGCCTGGTGGCTTGCCATTCTAGTTCTCGGCCGCGACGTGCTGCTGCTCGTCGCCTGTGCCGTCATTCTTCTCGTCGTTGGCTATCGGCCGTTCCCGCCAAGCATCTGGGGAAAAGCCACCACGTTTTTCGAAATCGCGCTGATCGTGATGGCTTTGGTGCTTACCGTTTGGAGCCCCGAGCCGTTATGGCTCGCGCGGCGAGTCTGTGGCTACTGCGTGGCGGTCTTCGTGATCATCTCCGGATTCCATTACAGCATTGTCGTCTCGCGCCGCCTCAACGTCGAAACCCCCGCCGACTGACGGGTGGGCGACTCGACCTGCTACCTCTGCCGGACGATCGTCAGCACTACCATGGCAAAGCTCGCCGCAACCGCCAGACCCGCTGCCCATCCCATTGCATACGCCCGTTTGCGCTCCTCCGTCGAGGCTGGAGGCCGGCTCGCCATGAGCTTTCCCAAGATGAATCCGGTGACAAGTCCGCCCGCATGCGCCCAATTGTCGATCCCGCGCATGACCAGACCAAACACCAGGATGTAAATGAGCCAGCGGATCATCTGGCTGCGCAGCATCTGCATGCCGGCTGTCTTTCGGCCCATGGACATCGCCAGCAGCACCCCGATCAGCCCCAGCAGCGCGCCCGACGCGCCAATACTGAAGTTGCCGATGAAGCTGCTCAGCACGTATCCGCCGATTCCCGTCACCACGAAAATAAAGAAGTAACGCGCCGACCCGTACATCTGCTCCACCACCGGCCCGATATCTATCAGCACCCACATGTTGAATCCGATGTGCAGGATGCTCCCGTGCAAAAAAACCGCCGTCAGGAATCTCCACGGCTGCGCCAGGTTGTAGGCCAGCGGCAGTGATGCTCCCGCGGAAACAAGCACCCGGCTATTGATCGCGCCCAGATTGAAGATCCCCATCAGCCCGCCGCTGGGCATCGCGAAGCCGCTAGTCCGCACCGTCACGATCAGCGTCGCCGCATAGATTGCGCAGCAGACGGTCAAGATCCCGTACGTTGCCGGCGAAACGTCTGGCATTAGCCGACCGAGCGATTTGCTCGCCGCCGCCAGCGAAAAGGTCAGGCTCGCGCCGCACTGGTGGCATCGCGTCGCCGAAATGCCCACCAGCGATCCGCACGCGGGACATATTTTCGGACGTGGCGCTGCCTTCTGCCCGCTGAAAATCGCGCTCAGTTTTTTCTGAAATTGCTCGAGCTTCCATCGAGCCCGCGGTGAGAGAGCCAATTGGTGTCCTTGCGAGAAGTTGGACGCGTTTCTATAATACCGGACTGTGTCCCACCACGCTAACCGGGATATTTCGTGACGCCACTCGCGCGAAGCCCCATCCTTGCGAATCGTAATTGCGCCGATCTCTTCGCCAAACTTCTTCCCAGCCCTCGCCCCGAGAGCTTGGTAGGGGATCGGAGCTTTAGCTCCGACATAATGAAGTCGACGCGCAGCGCTTTCCCTTGCGCCGCTTCATTCGCAGCAAGCGTTCGCTTCGCTGGTCGCGGCTTCCGCCGTCATGTAACAGCGGCCGTTCGGAAGGGCTGCAAAACCTCCGATCACAAAAGCTGGCCCAAATTACCCCGGTCCCGACGCAGCGCCTGGAACTGGCGCCTAACTTTTCTACTGTCCGTTGTTTCCTTCTCCGCCGGCTGCGCGCATCGCACTTACACCACTCGCGCTCCCGTTGGGGCTCCGCAGCAGCAGCCGTATCCACTGCCAGCTCCCGGGGCGCAAGTTCCCGCTCCTCCGGCGCAACCTCCCATTGGCCCGCCCGCAGCGCCCGGCCAATACATCGAAGAAGGCGTCGCTTCCTGGTACGGCGTTCCTTTCAACGGCCATCGCACTTCGAATGGCGAAATCTACGACATGTACCAAATGACCGCCGCGCACCGCACTCTGCCTTTCGGTTCCATCGTGCAGGTCACCAATCTCTCTAATGGCCGTCAAGTTGACGTCCGCATCAACGATCGCGGCCCGTTCGTCAATAATCGCATCATCGATCTTTCCTATTCCGCCGCCGAGGCTCTCGGTGTGGTCGGCCCCGGCACAGCTCGCGTGCGCCTCCAAGTCGTCTCAGGTTCCAATCCGCTCGAGGGATTCTTCTGCGTGCAAGTTGGCGCCTTCGCGGTGCAAGCGAATGCCGAACGCCTGCGCGCCGGTCTTTCAGCGCGCTATTCACCTATTGCCATCATCCCTTACGATTCACCCAACGGGCTCTTCTACCGCGTACGCGTCGGACGTTTCTCAACCGAAGCAGCCGCGCGCGAACTCGCCGCCCAACTCCGAGCCAACGACCGGCTAACCACCTTCGTCGTCCGCCTCGACAACTGATGAGCCTTTTACAGAATTCCCGCGTCAACCTTGCGTCGTCATTCCGAACGCATCCGGGGTCCACGGCAAGCGCCGGTTTGGCGCTTGCTAGCATGGTGAAGCGAGGAATCCGCTCTCTGGTTTACCGAGTGCCCCACCCTTCGCGTTTTGCGCGAAGGGTGCGGATTGTGCCTTTCGCTGCTTTGGCCTGTCTGTTCATGCTACTGGTCGAACTCCGCGCGGCATCCGCTCGCCCCCTCGACCAAATCAACGCCGCCCCGTTCACCACTGCCGCCGTCACCATCGTCCTCGCACCCAAGCTGATGGCCGCGCATCCCGCCACCCTCGCCGTCTTTGGCGTCGACGGCAAACTCGCCCCCGCCATCTCCGTCGCGCTCAGCGACGGCGAAAGCGTCACCACCGACCGCACTGGCCGCGCGCATTTCACCGCGCCGGCCTCCGGCATGTTTCTGCTAGTGCAAGCGGAAGGCGCCACTGCCACCGCGCTCATCGATCCCGCCATCGGTGCCAGCGAGCCAAAATCCATCGCGCTCCCGCGCTTCGTCTCGCTTCGCGAAAGTTTTTGGCTCTGCGGCCCTGGGTTGCACGGCGATGCCACTGCGGACAGCATCACCATCAACTCGCATCCTGCCCTCGTCCTCGCCGCCTCGCCTGAATGCCTCATCACCATCGCTCCGCCCACGACTTCACCCGGCCCCGCCTCCATCTCCGTCACCGCACCCGGCGTGCATTGGACCGCCTCCACCACATTCGTCTCGCTCGCCTTCGAGCCGCCGCACCCCGCCCTTTTGCCCGGACAAAAAGGCCGCCTCGCCGTGCGCGTGCAAGGC
Organism: Candidatus Acidiferrales bacterium; assembly: GCA_049591475.1. Classification (GTDB taxonomy): domain Bacteria; phylum Acidobacteriota; class Terriglobia; order Acidiferrales; family UBA7541; genus Palsa-295. The sequence continues at coordinate 53,876 of JBAWEZ010000059.1, read as the reverse complement.
TCCGCCGCAAAGCTCAACTTGGTTGTGGAGAATACCAGCCCAGACGTTCTGCGTTTTCTTCGCGGTGACGTGCTGCAAGTCCGTACCAGTGGTGGCGCCAACAATTCCGCTTCGATCGAAGTTCAGGCCAACCGCTCCGGCGACTTCTCATTCCACGCGCGCATCGTCCCGCCGCCCGATCCTTCGATCGCCGCTCGCTACCTGCAGGCTGCCGCTCCGCTCGCAGTTACACGCGGGCAACATCGCGACGTCGAAAAACTCGCCCAGCGCCTCGCCCATCATCCTCGCAAATTCGACTCCGAACGCCGCGACCTCGCCCGCCTTCTCGCCCAAACCATCCCTGGCAACTTCCGCACTCTACTCTCCGTCGCTTACTCCGCGTTGTAGCTCTTACTCTTTCGTGGCTGCTTCTAACTCTTTCCCCGAGCCATCCGGCAGAGCACCTTGCGACATCTGCTCCACCGAATTCCGCGCCCGGCCCAGACGGCTGTCCGCGTCCTCATAACTCTGCTGCGCGTGCCGCAAATGCGTTCCCAGCTTTTCGTAAACGTCGCCAAACGAATCCAGCTGCTTTTTCAGTCCCGCTAGATTCGCCAGCAAATGCCGGGCGTTCTCTTCGATCTTCTGCCCTTGCAGGCTTACGGCAATAGCGCTCAAGCACGCATAAAAGGTATTCGGCGACACCGGAAACACGCGCTTGCTCCGGCAGTATTCATCCAGCAGCCCGTATTTCGAATCTTCCGTCAGCAGCAGCTCGTAATAGATGCCCTCCGATGGCACAAACATCAGCGCGTAATCCAGCGTGTGCTCTTCCGGCAAAATATATTTCTCGGCAATGGAATCGGCGTGCTTGCGCACCGCCGCGCAGAATTCTCGCCGCGCGGTATCGCCTTCCGCCGCTAATCGCCTGTACGCCTCCAGCGGAAATTTCGAATCCACCGGCAGCATGCGTTCGCCGCTGCGCACGATCGCGTCCACCACCGCGCCCGTTGACGCGAACCGGTATTGCATTTCGTACGCGCTGCGCGGCAACGCATCTTCCAGCAGCCGCTCCAGCGTCACCTCGCCCAGCGTCCCGCGTGTTTTCGCTCCGCCCAATACCGACTGCAACGTCTGCGCTGCCTGCGAAAGGTCCTGGCTGGTTTTCTGCACCTCGCCGATTTTCTGGCTCATCTGCACCAACGCGTCCGTGGAAGATTGCAGCCTCTGCGCCACTTCCTTTTGCGCCTCGGTCGCCAGTTGCCCGCTCGATGCGATTCCCGTCTGCAGTTCGTGCCGCACCTGCCCCAGCTGCTGCGTCACCGCTTGCATCAGCTGGTTCAATTGCGCGCTCATGCCCTGCGTCTGCGATGCCATCGACGTTTGCAGCTCCTGCCGCGCCGCTGCAATCTGCTCCTCGGCGCGTTTTCCCGCTCCCGCCGACCACACCACCGCCGCCACAATCACAGCCGTAATCACTCCCGCCGCAATCCATACCAGCACACTCATCGCATCTCCGTTTTCGTTTCGCTACCCGTCGATTCCTCACACTCTATCGCGATCCGCCCACGCCAGCAATTCGCCTCTCCGTCACTGCCTTTGCTTCAGTCTCTTCGGGTGCCGCTCGATAAGAACGAAGGCGTTGTCAAGGGACACTTGTTTGCTGCAGTGCCTTTCAGCATCGCGTGACGATCAGAGTGGTTGGAGGACCGAAGCTCTGAAACTCACACGGTGAACCAGCTTGCGGCGGCCGACCCTTCGGATCGTTCCGCCAACCATCGATACGGCCTCGACGGCGACCATGATTCTTCTATCCGAATCCCGGTTTCGACCGGGACGAGAGCGCCCAATCAATGCTTCGGTCTAGCTTGCGCTGACCAGCGGCACCCGCGAGCTGCTCTCGACACGAACGACCTCCGGATAGGCTGTGTTGGTTCTCAGCATCCAGTAGAGTCGAATCGCCAACTTCCTGGCCGCCGCCACTTTCGCCACGCCCTTGGCTTTGCTGTGGCAGCGGTGCAAATATTCGTTTCTCATCCCCGGATCGCAGCGCACCGCCACCTGCGCGGCTTCCACCAGCAACATCCTCATAAACCGGTTCCCCTGCTTGCTGATCGATCCCAGCCGCTGCTTTCCGCCCGAACTGTATTCCCGCGGGATCGGCCCCAAGTAGCTGGCCACCTGTTTCCCGCGCGGAAATCGATGCACATCTCCCATGGTCAGCACGAAAGCCATCGACGTGATCGGTCCCACGCCCGGCTGGGTCATCAACAGCCGCGCTCTTTCATTCTGTCCGGCCGCCGTGCTCACGGCGGCATCGAGCAATCCAATCTGCTCGTCCAACATGGCTTTCACCTTAAACAGGTCTTCCCGCCTCCGGGCCGCCCACGGCGCCAGCGCCAACGCGCGCAGCACCTGTTCGCCCGCCTGGCTCCACAGCTTCCGCTTCTTCATCACGCCGCGATTCATGGCCAGATGTTGCAGTTCGTTTTTCACCTGCGCGCGAATGCGCACCAGCTTGTGACGATGAATCAACAGCTGCCGCAGATCCTGCTCCTCTCCCGACGGCGCCCAGATGCGCGGAAAGCGCCCCTCCAGCAGCAGTTTCAAAATCAGAGCCGCGTCGCGCCGGTCGTGCTTCTGCTGCCGCACTTCGCTGGCCCGAATCCTGGCCGCGTCGCCGATCCACACGTCGTGTCCCGCCGCCGCGGCCATCTCCACAAACCACTGGCAGTTGCCCGTCGACTCCACCCCGATCACCGCCGGCCCAGGCAACTGCCGGTAGAATCGCTCCGCCTCCCCCGACGCATGCTCCAGCTTTCGCTCCGCCGTCTCTCCCGTCTCGGTATCCAGCCAACAAATCTGTTGCCAGCCGGGATGGTAATCGCATCCTATAATCCTCATCGAAGGCTCCTTCCTACCGAATTTGCTTCGGTCCTCCAACCAGAAGCATGCCCGGCATCGAACGGAGCCTTCGTTCTTATCCAATCAATTCTTCGCGGTTTTTGCGAAGGGTGCGGATTTGACTTTGAGCATTACTAACAAGAGGCGCTGTGCCTACCGGTCGGACTCCCTTAGTCTAATTGCCAATGCGGCGCGTTACGGAGCGGTATCGGTCCTTTCGATCGTACTTGCCTCGATCTGCTTCGTTTGGTGAGCAAGAACAAAAAATCACCGTCCGCGCCACCGAAACGTCGCATGCTATCTTCAGTTTTAAATAGAACTCGCGCCGAACGGCACGCCCTCTTCTGCGTACCATCGGTTCGAATCTGGCGCGGGAGCCGGGCGTTTTAACTACCCCATTTCCCAGCTCCCGCGCCGCATCTCACTCCCTGTAGCGATGCCCACGCTCGTGTCGTCCCGAATCGAGCCGCGTATTCTGCGGATCACGGCGAGGTCCGGTGTCGAGACTCCGACGGAGTCCACCGGACTCTAGAAGCCGGACGATCTGCTTTGCCTTTTGAGCTACCGTGCCACCCTCAATATTCTGAGGTGACGATTAACGTCCGTTGGGCTTTAGCTCCCTTTGTGTTAGCGTTAGTTGGGCGATATTTTAGGCCCGGTCGGAGAGCGAACATGCAGTCAGCGCCTTTGTATTCGGCGCCAAACTCGCTGCATCGCCCGCCGCGAATTTCGGAACCTGAAGCGATGGCGCTTTGGGACGGCATCGCGCGCTCAAGACCCCTCCTGTCGCCAAGTTCGACCCGGAACAGTCAATCGAGTCGAATCGCATCTAACTTATTGAAAACAAACGGGCCCTTACCTGCCTACCCGGAACGTCCCGCTGCATGGTTTCTTTCGCCGGCCTTTCGCCATGTCCTCGTCTCGAAGGTGCGCCAATGAAAGCTTGCCTACTCCGCGCGCCCGCCCCGGTCGAGAACAACCCCCTCCAATTCACCGACGCGCCCACTCCCGCGCCCGCCCCCGGCGAGGTCCTCGTCCGCGTCAAAATGTGCGGAGTCTGCCGCACCGACCTGCACGTCGTCGAAGGCGAACTCCCGCCGCGCAAGTCGCCAGTCATCCCCGGCCATCAAATCGTCGGCGTGGTCGAAAAGCTCGGCGAAGGATCTGCGCGATTCAAGATTGGCGCGCGCGTGGGCATTGCCTGGCTGCATCAAACCGACGGCAAGTGCGAATACTGCCGCTCCGGCAACGAAAATCTCTGCGATCATCCCACCTTCACCGGTTACACGGTCGACGGCGGCTACGCCGAGTACGCCGTCGCGCCGCAGGACTTCGTCTACGCGCTGCCCGAAAATTTCGCCGATGAGCACGCCGCGCCGCTGCTCTGCGCCGGAATCATTGGTTTCCGCTGTTTGCGGCTCTCAAATCTAAAGCGTGGCAGCCGGCTCGCCTTTTACGGCTTCGGTGCCGCTGCTCACGTCGCCATCCAAGTCGCGCTGCATTGGGGCATCGAGGTCTATGCTTGCACTCGCGGCAAAAAGCATCAGCAGCTCGCGCTGCAGCTCGGCGCCGTTTGGGCGGGCGAAGCCGCCGAGCAGCCTCCCAAGCAACTCGACGCCGCCATCGTCTTCGCTCCCGCTGGAGAACTCGTCCCGCCCGCGCTGAAGGCGCTCAAAAAAGGGGGCGTTCTGGTACTCGGCGGAATTCATATGAGTCCGATTCCATCTTTCGATTACGATTTGCTCTATCAGGAGCGCATGATTCGCAGTGTGGCCAATAACACGCGCAAAGACGGCGAGGATTTTCTCCGCGTGGCCGCGGAAATTCCCATTCACTCGCGGGTTACACTATTCCCGCTGCACGAAGCGAACCGTGCGCTCAACGATCTGAAGAGCGACCGCATCAATGGCGCCGCCGTCTTGGATTGCAATCCATGAAAAGGCTATCGCGATGAAAATCATCTCGCTCAATGTCGGCCGCCCGCGCCTCGTGCTAGATCGCGGACGCGAAGTCAGCACCGGCATTTTCAAGGCGCCGGTTTCCGGGCCGTTAATGCTCCGCACCATGAATTTCGATGGAGATCGACAGGCCGACCTCAACAATCACGGCGGCGTCAACAAAGCCGTGTATGCCTATCCTTCGGAGCACTACGAGTTTTGGCGCGGAGAGCTGCCCGGGTACGAATTGTCGTGGGGAAATTTCGGCGAGAATCTTACGACTGAGGGATTATTCGAAGGCGAAGCTCGTATCGGCGATCATTTCCGCATTGGCGGCGCCATCGTGAAGGTGGCTCAGCCTCGCATTCCGTGCTACAAGCTGGGCATTCGATTCGGCCGCGACGATATGCCGAAGCGATTCCTCGCCAGCGGCCGCTCGGGCATTTACTTTGCCGTCGTCGAAGAAGGACTCGTAAATGCTGGCGACGCGATCGAACGCGTCAGTCGAGGCGAGTGCGGCGTCACCGTCGCGGACGTAAACCGCGTTTTCGTGCACAGCCGCGAAAATTCCGATTTGCTTCGCCACATAGTCGACTCGGAAATCCTGCCGCCCAATCTGCATCAGGATCTGGTCATGCGTCTCGCAACGGTGGAAGCGTGATTCGTGGCCGCACATTCCGCGCGGAAGATCGGCCGCCCGGCTCCGACGAAGCCGCGCGGCTTAGCGCGTCTTGCGAATCCAGAAGCTCGAAGGCGACCACGCCTGCGCACGATGATAGGAATGGAACGCCGCCTCCATCGCTTTCGGATGCTGCGCGTGCAAGTACGCCGGCGCCAGCACAATTTCGAACGAGTCGTTGAAAGCTAGAAACGCCTGCAGCAAATATTGCTCCGTGAAATAGCGGTTCATCTCTTCCACCCAGTTCCGCGGATATTCCTTGGGCAGGAAGATGTCGTGGAAGTGGACGATCACGCCCTTCGCCAGCCGCGGCACGATTTCCAGCAGCTCGCGTTGCACGTCGCTGCCGATCTTCAGAATGTGGCTCGAATCGATGAACAAAATATCGTTCCTGCCCAGTTTCTCGAATTCCGAGAGCGGCACATCCTGCAACGGTTTGGCGATCAGCCGCGTCAGCCCTGGGAAGCCAGCTTTCAGCATTTCGTTTGGATACGGTTCAATCGCCGTGAGATCGCAACGGTAGCGACGCTCATCTTTGCGGTTGCGCGCGATCGCTTGCGCGAAGAGATAGGTGGTGTTTCCCGAGCCGACTTCAATCACGCGCCTCGGCCGGAATTGCCGCACCATCGAATACAGAACATAACCGTCGACATCGTCGAAGAACCCGTTCGACGAATAGTAGGTGTGCGGCGCCGAGCCTTCCGGCTTTCGCCCCGGAAACGCTTCGTACTCCTTGCGGAAACGACGCGCCAGAGTCGCGAGCAGCACCAGCTGTTTTTTTATGTTTGTCCGCACGCCTGGCATCTCCGCGCAGCGGGACCACGTTTCCGGGGGCAAAGTTTTGGTCGCCGGAACGGGACTGTAGAAATGTACCGGGAGCAGGTGCAAGCCGTAGTCCTGCGCGATGCGAAACACGTTCTGCCGCAGCTTGCCGGGCTCCCAGAAAAAATCCTCCGCCGTCCCGGCGTAAAAAGTCTTCGCCATCGCAGCGACGAAATACGCCGCCAGGAAAGCTTTAGTTGTGAGCGCCGGATCCTCATTGGGGACGCAATTCAGATCGCGTGTCAGCGCTCCCACGAAATAGCCCCAGAATGCGTGAAAGTCTGAAGTCTCCGTCAGCCCGCAGCGCAAAAACCGCTCGATCAGCTCCCGGTCCGCCGCCATCGGTCCTTGCGCTTCGACTTCCGCGCGCTGAGTTACTTGCGCCTTTTCCAGCTCGGCGGGCGCCGCCGTGAGTTGCGACACGCTTACCTCCAGTTTCGATCAATATTGATCGCCAACGGACCTCAATGTGCAATCTCGGTGCCATTGCGAAACGAATACTTCCGTTCCGCTTCGCCGCCGCGTGCTGAAAATTAAACGCTTCTAATCTGGACGCGCGGTTGTGTCGCATTCGCGCAAAACGTCCGCAGATCGAAGTTCCGAGCCGTCTTTCGCGAATTGGAAACGCGATTGCCCAGCGAATTGAGGTGCGACCGCAATTCCGGGTGCAAGTGCGTCTGGTTATGCCGACTCTTAGAAATACGCGGTTGGGCGCAACTTGTGCGTGCAACACTGCGGATCCGCCGAGATAGAAATCGGGAGGTCGAGTGCGAGCAATTTTCCTGGCGCCGGGTTTGAGCCGCGTGACCCGCGGATACGAGCGGTTTGTGCTCGATCTCGCCGCGCAGCTCCGCCGCGGCAGCATCGATGCGACCTGCTGGGGAACTTCCGACTCGCCGGGCGTGGAATCCATCGCCGTTCCCGCGCGCGACGATTTGTGGAAGTTTGCTCTCGACCGTCTTCGCGCCGATCCGCGGTTTTCGTCTCTCACGGCGGAAGCCTTTCAGGATTGGGGCGTCTACGCGGAAGACCAACTGTTCGCCATTCCCGCTGCAGCGCGAATTTCCGAGCTGCTGAAACAGAATGAGCCGCTTCTGATCTATGCGAAATGGCAGGGTGGGTTGGTCGATCCCAGCGGCGCTCCCACGCAACTGCTCAAGCTGCTGGCTTCCGCATCTCTCGAAGGCAAAGCCTCGCTAGTGGTGCACACCGACTATCTGCACGCGCCGATCGCTTCGTTGTTGTGGAAAGCCGGCGCAAACTTCCACGCGCTCGGCCCATGGATCACCGGAGAGCTACTGCAATTGGGCGTCACGCGGGAAGGAATCATCGAGCTGCCGATGTGCGTGGACGCAGCCAGTTACAAAGACTGCAGGCTGCACCGCGCGCGGAAGCGGCGTGAGATGGGTATTCCAGCGGATGCTTTTGTAATTCTCAGCGTGGGATCGTTCGATTCGACCACGCCGGACAAGCGGCACGCGCATCTTCTGCGGGAAATCGAATCGCTCGCCCCGCGCCACAATGTGTGGTGGGTGGTAGCCGGATCGCGCGGACCTGCTCCGACGCGATGGGAACAAGAAGCGCGTGAAGCACTCGGCGCACAGTTCGTCCCGCTGCCGAACGTTCCGTTCAAGCGAATGCCGCAAATTTACGGCATGGCGGATCTTTTCGCACTGGCCAGTACGGACGAAACCTTCGGGCTAGTGTATCTGGAAGCCCAGATCGCCGGTTTGCCCGTCGTTATTCACGACAACAGCATCTCGCGGCATATTTGCAGCGGGCTCGCATCGGCGCGCAGGAAGAATTCTCTGGCGGCCATGCGCCGGGTTGGCCCTGGGGCGGCAGCAATCGACCGCTGGATCACTCTAATGGAGCGAAGTGCTACGGGCGGCGCGGAGCTTCGCACCGCTTTGGATGATTTCGCGCAGCAGCAGGCTCAACGGTTCGGATGGGAAAGCGTGGGCCCGCAATATGCCGCCGCCTTTCAGACGCTCGGCCAATCCCAGAGCCGCGCTACTCCCGCGAAGCGCCGAAATTTCGGCACCTGGGACGAGCAGACGCACCGACAGGCACTCCGGTTGTTCGAGGAAGGCAAACCGCGCGAAGCGCTGATGTTCTTCGGGCGCGCATTGGGCGGGCGCGAGACCGGCGAACGATGGAACGACTGGGCGGCCGCACAGGTGGCGCTGAAGCAATCCGCCGAAGCCGAGCAAGGATTTCGACGTGCATTGGAAATCGATCCGCGGCAGGCGCAAGCGGCTGCAAATCTAGGCGCGCTGCTGGCCGGAAGTGGACGAGAATCGCAAGCAATTCCGCTACTCGCGCAGGCGCACCCCGGAGTCGATTCGGAGCAGCAAGCGGCGATATCGCAACTTCTCGGGGACTGTCGCGCGAAGCAGGCTGCTTCCGAAATAACGTCCGATACAGATATCGCTAACGGCCTGCGTACATTCGCCGCGTTCGATTCGCGGAGCGAGATTCAATTCCGCGAGCAGCTTTCCTATTTCCTAGCTGTACTGAAAGCTGTTCCGCACGCCACTTCCGATTCCAGGCAGCGGCTGCTCGGCATTGGAGGCGATGCGCGCGGACTGGCGACTGCCTTCGCGCGATGGCGGGGATATCGCGATATCCGATGGCGCAGTGCAATCGCGACGCTCGGGGCGGAAAACATTCAATTCGCGGGTGAAGACGAGGATTTTCCGGCAACGCTCCGTTTCGATCATTTCGGAATCGTCGGAGCTTGGCCCTACCCGGATCAGTTTTTCGATTTCATCTTCATCGGCCAGACGCTCGAGACTTTGTCGCGTGACCCGATGGCCGCGCTTGCAACGGCGAATCGCGTCCTGAAAATGGGCGGCCAGCTCTTGCTAACCGCGCCGAACCTAGCAAGCGCGCACGCAGTACACGCTGTACTGCATGGCAAGACCCCCTATGTTGACGGGCGATTTGCTCCGGGCAGCAACGAGCCGGGCGAAAGGCACAATCGCGAATATGCGCCCACGGAAATAGAGCTCCTTGCCAAAGCCGCGGGGTTCGCAACCGTTCGAATGGAGACGCATGACCTATATTGGCAGCCTCCTGAAAAGATATTCCCGGCGCTGGCCGCAAGCGGATACCCGGTGGGATTGCGCGGAGACACGATCCTGCTCGTCGCTCGCAAGGAAGCGCCAGTACGCGACCGGTTTCCGGCCGCACTCTACGACCTGTCCGATGTTCCAATGCGCGCTGAAAATCGGAGAAACAATCATTCCTCGATCGCGGGAGCTGTCCCCATCCCTGGGAACCCACGCTCCGTACGAGGCGAGCGTCCCTTGCGGATACTCGTGGCACACGAAAACTTGCCGCGCCCGGACCAGAGCGGCGCGGAATTTCGTCTACTACAAATCCTTCGCGAACTTCGCGAGCAGGGCCACGCGGTCACCTACCTGGCAGCGCGCGGGTTCGAAGAAGACCGCTACGCGCCCGCGCTGGCTGCGTTGGGAATTGAAGTCTATTCGAGCGACGCGCAGGTGTTGCGCCGCGAGGGCATCGAAAGTGTTCCGCGGTGGACGTTGCAGGAAGTGCTGCGAGAGGGACAGTTCGATCTGGCGATTTTTTACCTGTGGTTCTGGATGTCGGTGTCCATTCCCGAGTATTACCTCGACGAAATTCGCGGCCTTTCTCCCGGCACGCGGATTGCCGTTCTCACAGACGATTGCCACGGGCTGCGCGAGTTGCGCGGCGCGGGCCTGAGCCGCGCGTGGTCCGATCGCGAACGCGCCGAGGACTACCGCGAGCGCGAATTCGAAATCCTTCGTAGCGCCGATTTCGTTTTCGCGATTTCGGAAGACGATCGCAAGCGCCTACTGGAAAACTCGCAGAGGCTAGAGATTGCGCTGCTGCCGGTGGCGATCGACGCTGCACCTCCCGGCGCGAGCTTCGATGAGCGCAACGGTCTTATGTATTTGGCGGACTACAACAATCCGGCCAGCCGCGACGGGATTGAGTGGTATCTCAAGCAGGTCGCGCCGATCGTTCGAAATTCGCTGCCGGACGTGCCCGTGTATCTGGCAGGCGCAGGATTGCGTTCGGACATCGGCGAGGGCCATTCCGGCGTGGTGCGCGTGGGATTTGTACCCGAGCTCGCCTCTGAATTTTCAAAACGCCGCATCTTCATTTCGCCCGTTCGTTATGGCACCGGCATCAAGACGAAAAACCTGCACGCGATGGCCCACGGAGTTCCGCTAATCACCACCACTGCCGGATCGGAAGGAATGGGCCTTCAGCACAGCAAAACCGCGCTGTTTGCCGATAGCGCCCAGGATTTCGCGAACGCAGTGGTGCGGCTTTACACCGATCGCGAACTTTGGCGCCGGCTTTCCGAAAACGGACGCGCTCACATTGCCGAACAATTTTCACGCGACCGTCTAGCTTCGCTTCTGCGCGACGCACTGGATCGAGTCAGGGACCTCCAACCTAAGTGCTACGACGACGGGCATGTCTGGTCGATTCGCCTGGTGGAGAAATATTTTCCGGAGCTGTTGACGCACTACCCACCGCACGGACGTACGGCGCTTCGAATCCTGGCATACGCGCGTGCAGCCGAACAGCTTGCCGGCGTCGGGAATCGCGAAGAAGCGCGCCGGCAATTACGTCATGTCTTCAGCTACGTGCCACATCGCGTGCCGTTCGAAGTGTTTTTCGGCGAGCTATTTTCAATCGCCGAATCCATGGAACGAACGTATCGAGCGCTGGGTGAGTTTGAGGGCGTAGCGGAGTTTCGGCGCGAAGCGCGCGAGTACTCGCCGGGTGCATTTCCCGAGGCGGAACCGGCGAACGCCGGCCTGGCGCGTCCGGTCGTCGACAGCGAGGCTGCCCGATCCGCCGCTCCCAATGGCGGCTGCGCGCACTCGGCCGCGTCATCGCAGCCACGCGGATGCAAGATCGATCTGTCCGTCATCATCCCAACGTACAATCGCCGCGAAACGCTCGCCGCATGTCTCGAAGCTCTGTCGCATCAATCGTTTTCTTTCCGGCGATACGAGGCGATTGTGATTGACGACGGCAGCACAGACGGCACGGAAGAGTTCTGCCGTGGTTATCGCGCGCGCTTCGACTTCCGCTATTTTCACCAGGCCAATGCGGGCGCGGGAGCGGCGCGCCGTCTCGGCGTGGAAAAGGCGCGCGGCAAGTTTCTGCTGCTATTCAACGATGATACGATTGCCGATCGCGTGCTGCTGGCTCAGCACTGGCGCGCACACCGCGATTCCTTGGGCGCGAAGATGGCGGTGCTCGGCGACTTTCGCTATCCGGAGTCCGCGCGAAATCGCGCGCTTACCCACTTTCTGAGCACCGAACCGTTTTTGTTTCCGCAGGTGACGCTCGCGCCTGGCGATCACTCGAAAAACGCTTACTTCATCGCGTCGAATCTCAGCCTGCGGCGCGATGCAGTGCTGGCCGCCGGCTCGTTCGATCCGCTGTTCCGAATCGCGGAGGACACCGAGCTGGGCGTGCGGCTGCGGCAAATGGGCTATCACGTGCGATATGTGCCGGAGGCGCGGGCGATTCACGATCACGTGCGGTTCACGGTCTGTGATCTAGTGCGGCGGGCCGAGCAATACGGCCGTACGCAGCTCCTGCTGCTGCGCAAGCATCCGCAACTGCTTGGCGACGGCACCGGACCATTCGGGCGCCTCGATCCTGAAGCTATTGAAAAACTTCACGCCTATGCGGCGCGGCAGGCGAAGGAAGTGCACGAAGCAACAGCGAGCCTCGAAAAATTCGACACTCTCGATTTTACGCCGTTTTTCTCCAAGCCTTCCAACGGGCGCACCGCCGCTGACGACGTGATGGGCGGTTTCAAAGTTGCCGTCCCGGCGGTCTTCTGGTTTCACATCGTGCGCGGCTTTTTGGCTGCGCGGAAGGAGCAGCGGGATCCCGCGAAGAATTCTGCGGAGCGCGTTGCAGCGCGCGAGCACGAGGTTCGCGTCTAAGCGGCTCGAAACAGAGTGCGATGGCGTTTCGCTTTTCGACGTTTCGTTTGTTACGATACTTGATCAGTCTGATGCGCAGTCCGCACTTCCAGTTAAAACGAGCATTCAGACGGGTTCCCACATGCCAGCCACCAATAATATAGGCATCCTCACCGGCGGCGGAGACGTGCCGGGGCTGAACTCCGTCATCAAATCTGTTGTTTATGGTGCGAGCGAGATCGGCCGCCCGGTGATTGGAATTCGTAAGGGCTGGGAGGGACTGACGCACCTTACCGGTCCAACCGACGCAGAGTACGTCCTGCCACTCGACCGCGAAAACACGCGCACGATCGACCGCTCTGGCGGTACGATGCTGCACACTTCGCGCACCAATCCGCGTCGAATGACGGCGTCCCGGCTGCCGAAGCATCTGGGCGCAGCCGGAATCCGTGAGCTTCCGTTCGACGGCAAGCATTACGATCTGACGCCGCTCGTTCTTCGAAACCTCGAGCGCCTTGGAATTTCGTGCCTCGTGGCGATCGGCGGAGACGATACGCTCAGCTTTGCATCCGTGCTTTCGTCCGCTGGATTTCCGGTGCTGGCGATTCCGAAGACCATGGACAACGACGTCCAAGGCACCGAGTACTGCATCGGTTTTTCCACTGCCGTCACGCGTGCCAAACAATCGATCACGCGCCAGCGCACCACCGTCGGCTCCCACGAACGCGTCGGCATTTTCCGTATCTTCGGTCGCGATGCCGGATTCACGGCGCTCTACACCGCGTATGTCACGTCCACGCGATGCCTGATTCCCGAGCACCCCTTCGATCTCGATCGCGTTTGCCGGCTGCTGATGGAAGATAAGGGGAACAACCCCAGCCACTATGCGCTGATCGTCGTTTCCGAGGGCGCTGTATGGGTCGGCGGCCAGGTGGAGGAATACGGCGAAGCGGACGCGTTCGGCCACCGAAAGAAAGTCGATATCGGCCACGCACTGGCGGAGGAAATTCACCGCCGCACCGGCCAGGAAACCATGGTCAGCGACCTGACCTACGACCTGCGCAGCGGCGAGCCCGACTCGATTGACCAGGTGGTCGCGATTTCATTCGCGAATATCGCCGTGGATCTGATTCGCCGTAGCGTCAGCGGCCGCATGATTGGCGTGCAGGACGGATGCTACGCCCACGTGGCGCTGCCCGATGTGTCGCTCGGCGCGCGAAGGGTCAACGTCGAAAAACTTTATAATACCGAGCGTTACCGCCCCGATTACACCTCGAAACTCGGCATGCCACTGCTCTTCAGCGGTTCCTGAGTTCCCTGAAGCCGTAGGGGCCGCACCGGCATCAAACCTAGGCATCCTTGATAGGCCTCGGCGAATATTTCAGGTACAATTATAGCTTCCAGTTGGCTTAGCGACGCGGCAGTGCGCCCGGTACAATGACCGGTTTTCAAGCCGCGCAGAACGGCCGGCGGATAGGAGTTTTACCATGAAAGAAGGAATACACCCCGATTATCATCCCGTCACGGTGCACTGCGCCTGCGGCAACGCGTTCGAGACGCGCTCGACGTTCAAGGGCAATCTGATCCGTGTGGAAATTTGCTCGGCGTGTCACCCGTTTTTTACCGGCAAACAGAAGCTGATCGATACGGCCGGCCGCGTCGAGCGCTTCCAGAAAAAATACGCAAATAAAGCTGCTGCCTCCAAGAAGTAGCTCATCGCGCTCGTGGAATTGATTTCCCGGTGGCTGGAGTGAATTGGCTGCAGCGTGTTTCGAATCTTTGCCCGGTGTACAATGCGGGCTAATGGCAACGCAATTGTCTCCCATGCCCGATTCGCATTCCGCTTCATCGACCGCGCTGGTGGAAACGGCTGCGCCGCGCGTCACGCTGCGCAATTCGTTTGCGCATCCGTTTGATTCCGCGATTGCCGCGGCGCGCACTTGTTACTCGCCGCGTCTGATCGATCCCGGCGAAATCACCGAAAAACAGCGCGTGATGATCGGCTCGGGGACGTACTTCGGCGGCCATCATACCGTTTACCAGCACGCGCATTTCGAATTCGGCCTCGAAAACGTTAGCCGGCAGTTTGTCTGGTCGTTTCTCCACGCTCATCCGTTCTACAACTCCGAGCAGCAGAGCCAGCGCTACGTCCGGCTTGACCGCGCGCAGGCATTCGTCCCGCCGGAAAGCGAGAATTTCGGGCCTGCCGAGCGCGCCATCTACGAAAAAGCCGTTGCGCGCGCATGGGATTATTATCGCGAACTTGCGGCGGTTCTTGAGCCCACGGCGCGCGCGATACTCGGCGATATCTGGCACGTTGGCCCTGCGTCACATGCCAAGCGCGTGCAGAAAGTGGAGCGCCTGTCCGATAAACGCGCCATCGAAGTAGCACGTTACGTTCTGCCCGTAGCGGCATTCACCACCATGGTGCACACGATTTCCGGCATCGTGCTGCACCGATTGTGGCGCATGTGCGCCGCGAACGATACGCCGTCCGAAGCTCGCGCGGTGATCGGAGAAATGGTCGTGCGCGTTCGCGAAGTCGATCCGCAATTCTTCGACCGCTTCGATACCGAGCCGCTGGACGATCCGCCCGAATGGCGCGAGCCGCCGCGCGACGGAGAGGCATTCGCTCGCGAATTCGATGCGCGCTTAGCCGGGCTCACTTCGCGGCTCATCGACTTTTCGCCCAATGCAGTTGCGGCAATCGCGGAAGCCTATCGCGCCGTCGCGGGCCTAACCGCTGCTGAATGCCCTGACGCTGAAGCCATCGACCGCGTGCTAAATCCCGCGCGCAATCCATATCGGCGCGAGACGCTCAACGTGGGTGTGCACGCGCCGATGATGCGCTCGCTGGAACACGCGCATTTCACATTCGCCAAGAAAATCAGCCACACCGCCGATAGCCAGGACCAGCGCCACCGCATGGTCCCCGCCGCGCGTCCGCTGCTGACTCTTGCCGATACGCGCTTGCCCGACTACATCACACCGATGCTGATCCGCGATAATCTTCGCGCGCGTGAAATCTACGAGCGCGCTATGCACGATGCGTGGACCGCGAAAAATGAGCTGCTCGACCGCGGCGTCGCCCCCGAATTCGCGCTGTACTTGCTGCCCAACGCAAAGTCGATCCGCCTAGTCGAATCCGGCTCGTTGCTTCATCTGCTGCACAAATGGACGATGCGCACTTGCTTTAACGCGCAAGAAGAGATTTATCAGGCTTCGATCGAGGAAGTGCAGCAGATGCGAAACGCGTTGCCCGAAATCGGCCGCTACATCGGGCCGCCGTGCTATCTGCGCGCCGGGATTTCCACGCCCATCTGCACCGAAGGCTCGCACTTCTGCGGCGTAAAAGTGTGGCTCGATTTCCCGAATATCGAACGTCGAATTTGACCAACTAACGCCGCGGCGCTCTAAGCGAGAATATCCGGCCCGCCTTCAATCAAGGCATGCGTGTACGGATGGTTCGGCGTGCCCAGGCGCGGCCCAGTCAATGATTTAATTGGTTTTTGCGATTGCCTGAATCGTTCCAGAGGGACTTCGCGCGCAGCAGAGGATTGTCGATTAGAGCTGAAGGTCGGCGCCGCGCGAGACCGCGACGGTGGGTTCAATGGTTGGGCGCGGCGCTCGACGCATCATCTCAACAAAGACACGGACGAGCTCCGGGTCGAACTGATTGGCGGCGCAGCGTTCCAGTTCGGCAAACGCGTCCTCCGGCGTGCGCGCCCGCTTATAGGTACGTGCGGAGGTGATAGTGTCGTATGCGTCGGCGATGGCAATTACGCGCGCGCCGTGTGGAATTTGCGCGCCTTCCAGCCGATCGGGATAACCGGAGCCGTCGTAAAACTCGTGATGGTGACGCACCATCAGACGGATGCGCCCCATGGTCTTGAGCGGTTCCAGGATACGGCCACCGAGATCGGTGTGCGTCTTCATCGTTTCCCATTCGGAGGCATCCAGTGGGCCCGATTTGTTCAGGATTACCTCCGGAATTCCCACTTTGCCGATATCGTGAAGCAGCCCCGCCAGGCGAATTTCTTCCACTTCCTCAGGACGCAAGCTGAGCGCCTCGGCGATCATGGCGGCGTACGTCGAAACCTTTTGTGAATGTCCCTGCGTGTAGTGATCTTTCGCGTCGATCGCAAGCGCCAGCGAAGTAACTGTTTCAACCACGGCTGCTGGCAATCCGTCGCTGGCCCCGTTCGCTCCCTGCTCTTCCAGAGAACGCGTGAAATGCTCCAGCCGCCGGTAGATTTCCTCAAATGCTTCGGGACCCGTTGAGAACAGGCGCTTCAGCGTCACTCCGAGGTACGCCTCAAGCACGTCCTTCTTCCAACGCTTGCGATCGATCGGGTCGCCTTGCTCCGAGCTGGATACGGAATTGCCGCCCTGATGCTTCGACAAATACATAGAAGAATCGGCGACCTGGATCAGTTCCTGCGGCGTTGATCCGTGCACTGGGAACGCCGCAATGCCAAAGCTCGCGGTAACGTTCTTGTCGCGCAGCAAGGGGTCGGAAGCGATCCAGCTGCGGAGCTTATTGGCAAGCTGGCGCGCCTGCTCCACCGTCGTTTCCGGCATCAGGATTACGAACTCGTCTCCGCCGTAGCGGGCCACCACGTCTGAGCGGCGGCAGTGTTCTTCCAAGATGTGTCCCACGCGCTGGAGCACCACGTCGCCTTCCAAGTGGCCGTAGAAATCGTTCACGAATTTGAAGCGGTCGAGGTCCATCAGCGCCAGGGCGAACGGCCGGTTGGCGCGCGTCGAACGCTTCCATTCGGACGAGAGCGCTTCCATCAGGAAGCGGTGCGTTTTCACTCCCGTGAGTCCATCGGTAATGGCCTGTTCCTGGGCCTTCTGGAAGGTGAGCGCGTTGTGCAGCGCTCCGGCGAAAAGATCGGCGAGCGTCCGCAGCGACGTTACTTCCTGCTCCGGAAAGTCGCGCGGTTCGGACGATTCCACGTAGAGTACTCCAAGAAATTGGTCGGCGTAGCTGATGGGCAGCGCTACCGAAGCTACAGATCCGGGCAACACCAGGCGCGGTGACGATGCGTCGAGATTGCGAACCACGCCCATTTGGCCCGAGCGCGCCACGTGGCCGATCAAACCTTCGTCGAGCAACACGCGCCGTCCCAGCGCTTCGCGACGGACGCCGGCTTCCGCCTGAATCACAAGTTCCTTCGCGGAATAGTCGAGCAGTGCGATGCCGATGTGGTCGTAGCCGAGGTGGCGTTCCATTTCCACCACGATTTTCGAGAGCATTTCGGTGGGATCGAGCGTGTTGATCGCGTGTCCGGAGACGTTGTTGATCAGCTGCAGCTGCCGCGATTTCTTCTGCTCTTCAGCGAACAGTCGCGCGTTTTCGATGGCGATGCTGGCCTCGCTGGCCAGTACGCGAAGCAGTTCCACGTGTCCCTCGTCGAACACGCGCTCTTTCATGCTGTGCGCGACCATTACGCCCATCGGCCGATCGTAAACGATCAGCGGCACGGCGCAAACGGAACCCACTTCGCGGGACGGCTCGAAACCCAACCGATGCGATTCTTCGAGAAAATGATCGCGAATCAGCAGCGGCTGTCCCGAGCGCACGATGTATTCGACCATGCGGTTGCCGGCGGGACGGGTTCGTTTGGGCTTCCTCGCACACTCGACGACTTCGATCTCGAAGCGCACCTCCGGCGAAGCCGATTCGCAGAACGCGATGAAGAAGCTGTCAGCGTCCACCACGCGGCGCATTTCCGTGTAGATGCGCTCGAGCAGCGTGTTCAGGTCGAGCGTGGAGCTGAGCGCGCAGCCGATTTCGTTGAGGATGTGCAGCTCTTCACTGCGCCGGGAGCTTTGCTGAATCAAATAGCTGTTCTCCACGGCCATGCCGATCTGATGCCCCAGCGCTAGCAGCAGGCGGCGTTCGGCGGCTGTAAAAGTGCGACTATCGTTCGTGCCCAGCAGCAGAACCCCGAATACGCGCTGCTTGGTTTGCAGACTGATGCCCACGACGGTGCGCAGGCGCTGCTCCAGCAGCGCATGCCGAAGATGGCCGAACGAAGGTTCCTTATCCAGCGCTTCCCAATTCGCATCCCGGGCCAGATCTCGCAGCACCACCAATCCGCCCAGCCTCGCCACCAGGTTCACTACGTACGAATCCAGGTCGTCTTCCTGCAACGAGCGGCAGAAACTTTCTTCCAGTCCGGTGACCATCACCGAAGTTGGACCTTCGGAATCTCCGTAGCGCATGCACAGAGCTCCGGCGGGAATGCGAGCCACGCTCAGAACCCGGTCGAGCGCTTGCGCCAGCATTTTTTGAATTTCGGCGCCCACGAAACTGGAGGTGGCCAGATTCAAATTCGAGAGCGCCAGCATGTCTCGTTCTACTCGCCGCCGTTCATCCTCGTAAACGGTCATCACCATCAGCACGCAAGTGAACATTTCCGGCAGCAGCGTCAGTGGTAGCAGATCCAGGTCGCGCAGGAATGAAATTTGTGGCTGAAACACCTTGACGATGGAGAGCAGCCCCCAACCCAGGAACGTGATGCCTAGCAGAACATCCGCACGCGCCTCCTGGCGGCGCCCTTCGTGCCAGAAAGTTTGCCCGATCACCAGGAACACCAGACCTACTCCCAGCCCGACCGGAGCATGCACCACCCCACGGACGTGCAACCCGGACCATATCGCCCCAAGCACCGCCGCCACGCCAAGCAGCCGGTAGGGGACTGAGACGCGTACGTACAGGCGCGCCGCCGAATAGAATGCCAGCGCAGACAGCGCCAAGGTCGTTTCGTCAAACGTTCGGTACCAGAGCCGCGCAGGCCCCGGCGCCATAAACGCCACGCCGATGCGAGCGAAGAAAAACAGCGCCATCAAAAACCAAGCGATCGCCCAGGCCAGCAGATAAGGCTGGCGTTTGCGGCGGTAGAGAAACAGGAAGAACGACGCCAGCAGCAGCGCGCCGATCTCCACCGTTTGCACCACGATGGCGTGGACGTTCAACTTACAGCTCCCTGACTCGCTGTTTGCACACTTTCCGTGAGGATAGCAGAAAATCGGCGGGTCGCTTGCGGCTCGTCCGGAGAAGTTTCGCGAGCGTCAACTTCAGACGGACTGCTTGCAATGCAGGATGGTTGCCAATGGCTCCGCAAGAGACTTTCAACTCTCCGTGCTGCCCATGCTAATCGTCCAGGTCGCTGGGGTCAACGGTACTGGAGTACCGAAGGCCTCCGCTGCCTTCCGAATTCTGCTGCAAACCATCGATTTCAGCTCATACATTCGCTAAAATACTTGGTTTCGGCAGCAGCCAAATCGGGAGTCCTATGGACCGCACCAGCAAGCCACGCGTTCGCTTCGCGCCGTCGCCCACGGGATACCTTCACGTGGGGGGCGCACGCACGGCGCTGTTCAATTGGTTGTTCTCCCGCCGCGAAGGTGGCACCATGCTGCTCCGCATCGAGGACACCGACGTCGAGCGCAATCGTCCTGAACTGGTCGACGGCATCCTGGCCGGCCTGAAATGGCTCGGAGTTGAATGGGACGAGGGCCCGTATTTTCAGTCGCAGCGCATCGAGACGTACCGCGCAGGGGCCCAGCGCCTGCTCGCCAGTGGCGCGGCTTTTGGGTGCTATTGCAAGGCTAGCTCGTACGCTGGCGCGGACGCGGCTCCAGTCGGCGGCGAATCAGGCGACGAACAAGAAGCTGAGGGCGACGACGCGAGACCGAAGACCAAGAAGAACATCGCTTGTCCCTGTCGCGATCTATCCGACTCTGATCGCGCAGCCCGCGAGCGTGAAGGCATTCCTCCCGCCATCCGTTTCCGCTCGCCCCGCGCCGGCACCACCGCATTCCATGACGCCGTCTTCGGCCCGCGCGAAGTGCAGAACGAGGAAATCGAAGACTTCGTCCTGCTGCGCTCCAACAACTTGCCCACCTATCAGCTCAGCGTCGTGGTCGACGACATCGACATGCGCATCACCCACGTAATTCGTGGCGCCGACCATCTCTCGAACACGCCCAAGCAGGTGCTTCTGTATCGCGCGCTTGGAGTCGAGCCTCCCATTTTCGCGCACGTACCACTGATCCTCGGCGCTGACCGCACCCGTCTTTCCAAGCGCCACGGCGCCACCAGCGTCAGTTCCTACGCCGACGAAGGTTTTCTGCCCGAAGCGTTCCGCAATTTCCTCGCGCTGCTCGGCTGGTCGCCCGGGGGCGACTCCGAATTTCTGCGGACCAGTGAGCTAATGGAACGCTTTTCGCTAGAAGGCGTCAGTCGCACCAACGCCATTTTTGACCGTCCCAAGCTCGAATGGTTCAACACGCAATACCTGCAGAAGTTGCCGGTCGAGGAAGTTCTTTCGTACGCAGAGGCCGAGCTCAAGCGTGCCAACTTGTGGAATGGCTCCCAGGCTGCGAGCGATCGCGAATGGTTTGCACGTGCCGTCGATCTGATCCGCCCGCGTACCCGCCTGCTGCACGATTTCACCACCTGGGCGCGCGCTTTCTTCACCGACGATTTCGACTACGAGCCCGAGGCTCGCGCCAAATTCTGGAAGGATGATCGCCTGCCCGGCATGTTAGCGAAGCTCGCGGACGCACTTGCGGCCCTGCCCGAATGGAACCATGACGCCTGTGACGCCGCCCTCCGCGCGCTCGCCGCTGCCGAAGGCGTAAAAGCGGGCCTGCTCATCAACGCCACGCGCGTCGCCATCGTGGGACGCGCCGTGGCGCCGCCGCTTTTCGAGACAATGGTCACCATTGGAAAAGATCGCGTGGTAGCACGTCTGCGCCATGCGTTACCGGCCGTCTCCGCGCATTGATTGGGCTCGAATCCGGCAGCGCCCTCCACGCCAAAAGAAAAAGGGCCGAAGCTTTGTCGGCTCCGGCCCTTCGAATAGGCGGCTTAAATGAATCCCGCCGATTTTTCTCTACATTCCCGGCTTCGCGAAAATCGCCTTGTTCGCCGGATGGCTGGAAGCGCTAGCTGCGGCGACGTCCACTGGCACGTCCACCGGAATTCTCACCGGCGGTAAGCACGCGGACATATTGCACGCCTGATATCGCAGCGTCACAGGAATCGTGGTGGCGCCAATTTTCGCGTCCGGCTCCGCCTTCATCTTCAGACGCAGCGTGACCGTCCCGGAGTAAACGTTCAGCGGCTTCGTGGGCGAAAACGGGAACTTCTTGTCCTTCCCCAGCGGATAGATCGTGTCTACCACCCTGATCCCGTCCGGAGTTTTCGCCGTCATGGTCGTGGGAATCAGGTACGAATCGAGGGGTTTGTGCGAATTCATGTGGTATCCCTCGTGGATCGTCGCCACGATTGCCACTTCGAATTCCTTGCCTCGCGGCACGCGGTTGAGAGACACATACGCGTGCGCTTTCACCACCTGATTGGCTGCCATGGGGGCAGCCTGCGCCTTGGCGCCCGTCGGCAGCGCTACGCCAGCAAGCAGCATTACCGCGGATACTGCAAAAGCCCTTCGAATCAGCTTGAGTTTGTTCATATTCATAGTTGAGCCTTCACATCATTATTGATTTCGGATGGATTCAACGCACCGATATATTTTTTCACGATGTCGCCGTTGCGATCGATCAGGAAGCTGGTAGGCATTCCCAGCAGCCCGCCAAACGCTGTGGAGATATTGTCGCTCCCCATCACGATCGGATAATCCATCGTCAATTCCTGTCCGCCCACGTCGAACTTCGTGTTGTGAACGAACGGGATCACATTGTTGATCTCATCATTCGTTGCTACGCCAAGCACCGTGAAGCCCTTGTCTTTGTAATCGTCCTGCATTTTGATGAGTGTGGGAATTTCGCCTCGGCACGGTTCGCACCAGGTGCCCCACATGTTCAGTAGCACCACCTGGCCCTTGTAGCTCGCTAGCGAAACGTCTCGCCCTTGCAGATTCTTAAACGTCACCCTAGGTTCCGGCTTGAGATCGCTCGCCAGTTTCTTTGTGCCGCTGGCTGTCGGTCCCTCCAGCAGATTGAGTGCGGACTTTGGGAGCAGGCTATCGAGGCCAGGCATATTCCCCATCTGCCGGGAAATCAGCGTCAGGCCAGGCCCGAAGAAGAGCAGACCGACCAGCAGCAGCACGACCCCACTGACCACTTCAACCGTATGCAGATGTCGTCGGAATTTCTGGTAAAACTTCAGGAATCGCCCAACTCCGACCGCCGTCAGCAGGAAGGGGATGGCCAATCCCGCGGAGTAGAAAACCAGCAGGATCACCCCTTCGGTCACCTTCGCGCGCGTCGCCGCGATCGCCAATACGCCCGCGAGCACCGGGCCTATGCACGGCGTCCACCCGAGCGCAAAGGCAAAACCCATCAGGAATCCGCTGATGATGCCCGGCTTTTTGCCGCCCACGTTCTGCATGTGGACGTCGCGGTTCAACCAGCGCGTCAATTTGGGGCCGATCAGGAAAATGACAGCAACGGAATAGAAGTGGACCGGCTTGACGAAACCGATTGACAAGCCCTCAAACTGAAGGGCCAATCCTGCCGCAAGTAGCACCGCGCCAACGATCAAGCCGACGCGAATCGAAATCTTCGCCAGCCAGCCGATCAAATGCAGCCCGAAAAGAATGATGAACGCGCCCGCGACCGTAACGAGCAAATCGCGATTCCTCGAGAGGAACCCACCGACCGCGCTGGCCGTGGCGCCCATGGCGATAAATACCGCCGAGAAGCCGATCACGAAGGAGAACGCCGAAGTCAGCAGCTTGCCGCTCGATCCCTCGCCCTCCTTCAGTTGATCCATACCGATGCCGGAAAGCATCGTCACGTATCCCGGCACGAGAGGCAAAACGCACGGCGATAAAAACGACAGCAACCCTGCTAGAAACACCCAAAACGCAAGAACAGCCATATACCGCCCTCACTCCGTCCAATGATTGAATATCGGCAGCACTACCAAGGTCCGCACAAAGTCGAATTTTCCCACATCCATAAGACGCATGCCAGCGGATTTTGGTTTAGCCTTACTCGACGAGCAAACTGCGCGAGTCTCGCTTCTAATACGACAGGGTCTCCCTTGCAATTACCGCCCGCATCAGCGCGCTAGATTACTGTTGTAACGCGAATGTTAATTCAGCGCCGGATGTCGCCGGTGCCACTCGCTCGACCCTTCGTACGCTAGCGCAATCGCGAGCAACTTGGCCTCGCCCCACTTTGGGCCGATCAATTGAAGCCCCACTGGCAATCCCGCAGGCGTGAATCCGCAAGGTATGGAAATCGACGGGTGTCCCGAAATGTTCGTTGGCCGCGTCATCCTTAATAATTCCGCGCGAACTGTAGTCTCCCGCTCGCCCGCCATACGAATTCCGGTGTCTCCAATGCGCGGCGCGACAATCGGCGTCGAGGGCGCCACGATCACGTCCGCGCTCTCGAACGCCGCGTCAAACTCCGCTTCCACTTCGCGTTTCTGAGCCACACCGCGCATGTAGTCCACGGCCCGCAATTTCGCACCTCGCTCCAGGTGGCCTCGCACGTCGTCGCCATATTCCGCGGCGCGCGCCGGAAAATATCCCTGCGATTCGTGATAGTAGTTCGCTTCCGCCGCGGTCACATTCGTCACCACCTCCACCGTTTCCGCCAATCGTCCGACTGGCACCTCCGCCACGCGAGCGTTCAGAACTTTCGCCAGCGTTTGCGCAGCGCGTTCCACCAGCCGCCGCACATCGTCGTCCAAGCGCTCGAAGTAATACGCCTTGGGCCAGCCGATTCGAATTCTTCGCAGGCGATTCTCACGCAACGTGCGGTGATTCGGGCGTGGCGAGCCCCGCGGATATTTTCCGGCAATCGCTTCCAGCACGATGCACGCGTCCGTCACGTTCCGAGCCATCGGTCCGGCGTGATCGAAGCTTGTTGCCAGCGGCACGGTTCCTGCCACGCTCACCAGCCCATACGTCGGCTTCAACCCCACGATTCCACAAAGCGATGCTGGCACCCGAATCGACCCACCCGTATCCGTTCCCACGGAGCCGAAACACATTCCTGTTGCCAGCGCCGCCGCTGATCCTCCGCTCGATCCGCCCGAAATTCGATCCAGTGCCCAGGGATTGTGCACCGGCCCGTAATGCTGGTTCTCGCTGGTGATCCCGTACGCGAACTCGTGCATGTTCGTCTTTCCCAGCAGGATCGCCCCGGCACGCGCCAACCGCGCAGCCACTTCGCTATCCTCTTTAGGCACGAGTTCGCCAAGGATCTTCGAGCCCGCCGTCGTGCGAATGCCGCGCGTGTAAAAGTTATCTTTCAGCGCGATAGGAATTCCGTACAGCGGGCCCCTCGCCCCTCCGCGATGCAATTCGCGCTCCGCCGCGTGAGCCTGGCGCAGCGCGGGTTCGGCCAGCACGGTAAGGAACGCGTTAACGCTCGGATTGCCGCGTTCGATCCTCGCCAGCAACGCGTCCACCACCTCAACCGGTGAAATTTCCCGCCGTCGCAAAAGCCGGCCCGCTTCGCCGATGGATAGGAACGCCAGCTCCGCTTCGGAACGCCCTTTCGTCATCCGTGCCTCAGAAAATCTTTTCCTGGCGCCGCATGTTTCCCACCGATCCCAGATTTGCGATCCGAATCACCACGCTGTACTGATTTTCATTGCGGATCGTGCCAAACGAAAATCTCCGGTACTCGAATCCCAGCCCACAGCAATTTCCGTTATAGGTCACTTCAGCAATCTGGTTTTGAAACACCGACTGTGTGAAATCGTAGCTCGCGCCGAAGGTAACGTTCCATCCGCGACGATTAACGTCGCCGTAGCCGAAAAGCGTGCGCACCTGATTCGATCGCTGCTGGAAATTGGGCGGAGGCGTTGGCGGATTAAGCGGCAAATTCAGCACCGAAAAATGCGCCAGCGTAATAAACGACGCCTTGTACGGTTTCAGCTTCAGCAGCGTTCCGATCGCCGTCATGCGGTTGCGCACGGGATCGTAGTTCAAAATGAACTCCGTATCGTATCGCCGCCCCGGCTCGACGCGCAGATCGCTCACGACCGGCGAAAAATTGCGCGGTTCGTCGGCAAACGCAAACGGCGTCAGTTCGTCCAGCGTCCTGAATACGTTTGGCTGCCCCGGCACCAGGGCTCCGCCGAACGTTGGATCAAAAAAATATTTTTGCGCGACCGTCCAATCGAGAAATTCTTCGCTGCCGCTGTCCGTGCGTCGATAAAGCCGCTGCGTCACGCCGTATTCGATTTCGTTCGTGTCTGTCAGCGTTTCGTCCTCGTCGAAGCGTACGAAGCGCCCGAAATCGTTCACGCCATTCACATACTGATAGGTGAAATCCGGCTCGATCACGTGCTTCCACTTCGTTTCGCCGTCGCTCCATACGCGCTCGATCGTTGGCAGCCGTACGTCCAGGCGGAACTCTTCGGTGTTGCGGAAAAATGCCTGATTTACGAACGCTCCGTTTTCAACCTGTCCGCCATAATTCGTGCTGCGAAATGTGAAGCTCGGCGCCACGTCCAGCCAGTCTCCGAAATGCAGCGGCAGAGTCACCGTAGGTGCCACTTCGCTGCGCTCCACGAAATTCGGCGTTCGGAAAGGCGTCACGTTGTCCTGGCGGCTCACCGCTCCAGTAAACGCGTCGAACGAAAAATACATTGGCAACTGATCGAAAAGTTGCCGGTCCACGGAGCTAAACCGCGCCTCCGGCACCGACCGCAGCGCGATCGACGTTTGCGGCGTCGTGCTCAGATAGTTTCGGTAGCTCAGCGCGGCGAAATTCAGGCTGTAGCCGTCGAAATTGTTGGTCATGAACGCGTCGTTGCGAACTTCCGAGTTCACCGCTTGCGTGAACGTTTCCGACCACGCCAGCCGGAACGTCATGGAAGTCAACTGATCTAGGCTTGCAACCGCCCTCCAGCCGTGTGCCAATTGCGACGTGAGCAGCAGTTTCGCTTCGTGGCCGCCCTGCTTCAGAGGTGGAGCGCCTGTTTGTGGCAGCCCGCGGTCGATTACCCCAAAATACGTGGCATCCAGCGATGTGTTTTCCCACGGCTTCATGCGAAACTCACCGCGCTGGCTCCAGCCGCGCGCGCTGTAGTATGCGCCGCCAACCGTCGCATCCAGCCAATCGAGCGGCGCCCAATAAAAAGCGTCACCCAGCACGGTTCCTTTCTGCGACGTATCCCCGAATTGAGGCACCAGAAACCCCGAATCGCGCCGTTTCTCCGCCGGAATCGTGGCATAGGGCAAGTAAAGGACCGGCACCGAAAACACGCGGAAGTTTCCGTTCTCCAGGTGCACGGACCGTTGCAGCCGCACCGTCGCCTCCGGAGCGTAAAACTTCCAAACTGGTCTGTCGGGCCTGCACACGGTCAGCCACGCGCCGCGAAATTTGTACTCGTTTTCGCTCACGCGCTCAGCCACCTTCGCCTCGAAATAGATGGGGTTGGGGCTCACCAACAGAGTCGGCGAAGGCCGCCGCTGCAGGGCGAATGTTCCACGAACGTCGTGGAACACACCTTCCCCCGTGCGCAGGTTATAGCTAGCGTCTGCCGCTTCCAGATGTTGGCTTTTGTAATCGAGCTGCACGTGTCCGCGCGCGCTGATCTCTTGGGTTACGGTGTTGTACTGCATGTGGTCCGCGCGCAACCGCGAGTTTTCATACACCACATCGACGTTTCCATCAGCGTAATAGACTTTGCCCGCCAGCCGTTGCTGATCAGCTTGTAGCGTCATCTCCCCGCCTCCGGTCAGCAGCTGCGGAGCGGGTTGCTTCGTGTTTCTCTTTCGGGTTCTCTGCGCCGTCGCGGCTCCTGAAAACGTCAGCGCGACCGCCAGCAGCGCTGCGAATCGAGCAGGTTTGCGGACACACTTAGCGAGGGTCGCGTTCGGCATCGCCCGACAAGGCTTCGAAAATCTTCGAACCAAATCGCGAGCCTAACATGCGCGTCGCGTGCTAGCAATCGTCGACCCGAAGTGGGTTTACGGCCCTGCCTGGTCCGGACACGCAGGCGGAAGTGCGGGCTTACCGAAAATTCGCTTTCCCTGAGAGAACCTCACGGTGATATGGCCAAAGCTGCCTTCATTTGCTTCATTAAGACGTCCCTATATCTGGACCTGCCGATGCTACTTGAAATTTGCATCCGGCTCGCTGGGCGGAGGAGGCGAAGCATCGAAGGGTCTCCTGGATGAGCGTTCATACGCGTCTGAGTTCTTGAGGCGCATTTTACACCTGGGTGCACAAGGCAAATAAACGTTTAACGCATTATCTGCGATGTGAAGTGAATCTTGATTTTTAGGGTTGGCGACATCATAGCGTCGAAGCAGAGGCCGAGCGTTGTACCGTTCGGCCTCCCTCTGGATTGATCACATACGAAAGGCTTTCGTCACCAGCTACGCTGCTGGGGAATCTGCCAATCCTACTTAAAATTGGGATCCGGGCCGCTGGGAGGGGGAGGGATGGTGTCCACCTGGGCTTGGCCGCTGCTGGTTAGAGCGTTACGGTTGTTCTGCTCGCAGATGTATTCATCGATCGTCCAATCGCGATGACGCTTCAAGATTTGAGTTGTCGTGTACGGATGCGCCAAAACCACGGGATCAATGATCGTCGTTTGGATACTCATGGTGTCGGGATCGAGAAGCCGAAAGCGCTCGATGACTTTCATCTTGCCACTGTGCGGAAACCGGTGTTCGATCCCGCTGCCCGGAATGATGTCCGTTTGCGGAAGAAAGCCTATGGATTCGGCCACCAGCGTTTCCCCTTCCCAGTGACCCACCGACGTGCCCCAAAAAGTGGGAGCGGGATCTTTGGGAAGTGGGCGCCCATCCGTGTAGATATGACGAATCATCCGATAGGCCTCACCTATGATCGTGACCTGGCCGGGAGTAAGTAGGAATTCATACGGATACGGCTGCGCCATGATGTCCGGCATGCCGTTCGGCACGCAGTTCGCTTGAGGATTGTCCTGCGGAGGGTGCGCCTCCAAATCTTTCACTTTCGCGACCCATGCAGGCGTGAAATCAAGAGTCGGCTGCTTTGGCATAGCAGGGCGTTGCGACTTGCTCGCCGTTCTCCGTGGAGTCTGTTTAACTGCCCCAGGTGGCACAACGAGCGAAGAGTCTCCTATCGGCATTTCCCAGACGCCCGTGAAGTCGGGCAATTCGGCGATCGCAGCCCAATCCGCAGCGGTGGGCGCCGGGCGCTTGAAATGTTGCCAAGTTTGAGCCGGAGTGACAGACACGAACAAAACCGATGCGAGCGCGACGACAACGAATCGCCCGAACAATTCTCTTAGTTGGTGGTTCATTGGCAATCCCCCCTTTCGAATAGCTCAAGAATAACCAGCTTACTCCGGCGCGTATAAATAAGCGGTCGGTAAACGGCGTTACCGGAAGTTTGGGAGACATTGCCGTCAGCCCGCCTCATTCGATGCACCGCGGTACTTTGGGTTGGCGGTTCCCCGGAATGATTTCATGGCTTGACGAGCCTCTTCTTCCAAGTCTTCCCACGTCTCGCACCATGCGGTTACAACCTCAAACTCCCGAACCCTTTCATTCCAGCGCCCTATTGCTAGTTCCACAAGACAACATCCAACGAAGAACTTGCGCCGCGAAAAACTTACAACTTCGAGATCGAGCATTTTGCACAGTTGCCGAGTGTATGGACCTCCGGTCATGGTTGTCTCACTGAATCCATAGTCCATCATCAGGTTCTCGGAGCGAGTTCTGCCCCTCGATGACGCCGCCCCTGCAGATTCGGCGCCTGTTCGCATTATGTATTTCTCTATGATCCGACGGTCAAATGGCAGCAGAAAGACAACGAAAAGAGCCAAGATCAACAAGAAGCCGACCATTTCGGATGATGACCCCGAGCCAGTGGAAAACAGGAACTGTCCAGCGCACACGAGTAGGGTCTTGGCCAAAAATACGGATTGGGCGGGGCCGGCCATCTTATCTGGCTACTTGACCGACAAGAGTATACCGCCGCGCCGTCACGATGATAATCGGTGTTAGCTATCGCAGCCTTTCCCGCCAGGAACTCCCGACAGGCGGACATTCGCCGCCGCATCGGAACCTGATACGCAATCAATTGCCAAATGTCACCTGTAAGCCACGGCGCAGACGCAGACCGGATTCGCCGACGCTCAATGCGTTTCCGCAACGGGTCGATGCTCATTCCCAGGTATTCGCCCCGTGCCCGTTACGCCACATTTCCACACTGGCATTCTTCGTCCGTAGTGTTCTCGCAAGTTTCACCGTGTTATGATTCTCGCGTTCCCCACTGGAACCTCCGCAGCGCAAAACGGACCAGTGATACGTATCTGCCCTAAGTGTGGCGCTCTTCTGCTCGACGACACGGACTCGTGCTCGTTCTGTTGCGCCGAAGCCGCCGAAAATCACGCTTTCCTCGAGCCCGTAGCTGCTGTTGCGCGCACATCCGCATCCGGCACAGCGCCTCCCGCGCGCGCTTTCACCGTTTCGCGCGGCTCGGGCGCGGCTGCTGCTCCCGCACTTGAGCGCACTGAGTCCGTTGGCCCCGATTGGCGCAACGAAGTGTCGCGCCGCATCGAGCAATACCGCGCCCGTCGCGGCCATCTCCGCCACGACGACCCCCAATCTGGCCTTCCGTTTCACGAGACGGCTGTTTCGGCCCGAGAACACGCCATCGCTGCTGCAGAAGCTGCGGCAGCCGCGGAAGCTGAACTCCGCGAGCGCGCCGCAGCGCAAGCCAAAGCCGAAGCCCGCCGCATTGCGCAGCGCCAGCGCCAACCCGAGCGCGTCGAAATCCGCGTCCAGCCGCAACTCGATTTCTCCGCTTCGCCAGACGATCGCGCCCATCCGCAAACCGCTCTCGTCCCGGTCGCCTCGCTCGCCGAACGCCGCTGGGCAGGCGCGCTCGATGCCATTTTCCTCGGTTTCACCTGCGCCGGTTTTCTCGGTCTGTTCCGTTCGCTCGGCGGCGAAATCACCGTCGCGAAGACGGACGTCGTTGTCTACGCGCTTGCCGCCTATTTCTTTTACGGCTTTTACGTCTCGCTCTTCACCGTTCTCGCCGGCTCAACACCAGGCATGCAGCTCCGCGGCCTAGCCGTCGTCCGCCTCGACGGCAGCCTGCCGGACACGCGCCAACTCCTCTGGCGCAGCTTCGGCTACTTGCTTTCCGGCGCCACTCTGCTGCTCGGTTTTGTTTGGGCTCTCTGGGACGAAGACCGCTTCACCTGGCAGGATCGCATCTCGCAGACTTACATCACCGCCTCCGTCCCGCTTTCCGATTTCGATTCTCTCGGAGTGCGCGCTCCCAGTCACCGCTTCGCGCCATAAGTGGCCACAGCTCCGGACCAGTTGAAGCCTGGATCGCCGTCCTCGGGTTGATGATCCACCGGCCGCCCGCGAATGAGACCCCTGCCTTGCGGAGCTTAAACGCAATTTTATGCATCTCGCGGGACATTACCGCGATCAAATAAATTGGTGGATGGGAGTTGAGCCGCGGCGCTAAGTCTTTGGAGGCGCGTATGGCTCAGGACAACAAACAGAATCAACCCGATGCTTGGCTTGCTTCATTGGTAGCTGGTCTGGCGGCGACGTCTACTATGGCCATCGCGATTATCATCCTGTTTTTCTTTCATACCAGATAGGCTTCAGCGGCGCCTAGCCGGGATGAATTTAGGGCAGTCTCTCGGGGATCATTGGGTTTGAGCGTGCGCTGGTTCCTCGTAAGCCTCGCGGTCGTTTCTCATCCTGCTCGTCGCGCCACTAAAAACCACGCGTGCGGATCTTCTCCCGCGAACATCGCCTGCCTCGCCTCCACACGCGTCTCGAACCTGGCGCGCTCCAGCGTCTCGATCTCCCATCCTTGCGCAAACGCGCTGTGCAACTCAGCCTCTGTCACCCGCCTCGGCCCCTGATCTCCCGGCGTCTTCTCGCTGAAGCACATGATCATCAGCCGCCCGCCTGGCCGAACCACTTTTGTGAGCCCTCGCACGTACCGCGCCCGGTCTTCGTCTCCAAACACGTGAAATAGTCCCGAATCGATGGCGTTGTCGAACTGCGCGCTCGACTCTTCGAGCTTCAATGCATCTCCCACTCGAAACGTCGCCGCAATACCGCGCTCCGCCGCTTTCTTTCGCGCCGACGCAATCGGTGCCTCCAGGAAATCCATCCCCGTGACGGCGTGCCCCTTCGATGCGAAAAACAGCGCATTTTCGCCCGTCCCGCAGCCGCAGTCCAAAATTGATCCAGTCAATCGGTCCGCCTCCACGAACTTCGCTTGCGCCTTCCCGATATCCCACGGCGGCGCGTTCCTCGCATACATATCCTCAAAACGTCCGCGCACCACTCCTTCCGCTTCGCTCATCGTTGCTCCCCTCGTCCGTCGCTCGGTCTTTTCGGCTCCAGCAACACGTAACCCGCCAATTTCTGAAACGCCTCTCTCTGCTGTTTCGAGAGAAAAATTCCGCGCACCATAAACATCACCCGCATTCTAAGTGGCAGCTCCAGCATGCGCTTCCGGCGCTGCGCCTCTTCCCAGTAATAACGAATTTCCTTCTGCTTCCATCCGTGCTCCTCGAAAAATCCCCACCAATCGTCCGGCGCGAATTTGAACGGCGCGTTCTGCATGTGACGGTGCATGCCATTGCGCCCGCGATACTTCACCACCTCCGGCGAAAAGTAATCCAGCACCCAATAACGCGCATGCGCCATCGCCCGCAAATGGTCCGCCAGCGACGCCGCTTGCTCCTCGCTCAAGTACGGCACCACGCCTTCGGTCAGCACCAGCATCTTCCGCGCCCGCGCATCCACCGCTGCCAGCATCTGCCGCCGCTCCGCCACGTTCGCCAGATCGATCTTCACCCGCTCCAGCCGGCATCGCGGCTTTTCTTTCGCCAGCCGTTCTTCTTTGAACTCGATCATGTGCGGATAATCCGCCTCGATCCACACCAGCGATTCCGGCAGCTCCATCCGGTACGGACGCGTATCCAGCCCCGCGCCCAAGTTCAAAACCGTGTCCACTCCCTCGGCGATCACTTCGCGAATGTAGTCGTCAATGATGCACGTTCGCAGCACCACGCTCCACCCGGTCCAGAACGTCATGGGCATCGCCTGCGCGATTTTCTTCCCGCGCTCGCCCGCCAGCATTCCCGCCAGCGGATCGCGAAACAGCGCATCCGGCCGCTCCCCCTCCATCGCCCGGTAATGCGCGATCCAGAAAGCCGTGTCAGACACGTCCCCAATCAATTGTTCCGGCATGTTTTCAGGCATGGCTCAGATTCTAAGTCGCGGCTGGGCATTCCGTCTATCCGCGCCGCGCTTTCACCCTGCACGGTTCCGTTCGCCGCATACCAATCGACAATCCCAGAAAGATGTATACAATATCGCCCGGCACTCGTTTTAACGGAGGACCTTCGCATGTTGAAAATCCTGAAGAATCTCGCCCCAGCGGGAATATTGGTAGGGGCGCTAATCGCCGCCCTTGTGGCCATATCGCTGCCAGCCCAAGCCGCCGGATGCAAGCGTCCTGCCCTGAAGGCCATGATCGCGGACTATTTTAAGGCTGTTGACACGCACGACATGTCCGCGCTGCCCACCGCCGCCACTGTCCGCATCACCGAAAACGGCCAGGTCATGCAGCCCGGCACAGGATTCTTCCAGAGCGGCGGCGCCGTCCTCCTCGAACGCGACCTGGTCGACACGCAGCGCTGCGGCACCGTCTCCGAAGCGGTCACCGACGAAACCGTCAACGGCGCGCAAACGTTGGCCGTCATGGCCGTCCGCCTGAAAGTGGACCACGGCAAAGTCACCGAGATCGAGCAGCTCGTCACCCGCGCAGCTGGCGAAAAGGGCTTCTACAATCCCAAGGAACTGCTGTCCACCAAGGACCAGGATTGGACCACTCCGCTGCCGAAAAATAAGCGCCTCACCCGCTATTACATGAATAAAGCCGGCAACCAGTATTTCGACGATTTCGTCAAGGATCCCAAGGTGCTGCCACCCTTCGCCACGCCCTGCAATCGCTGGGAAGGCGGCACCCATACCACGCGCACTGGCAATTGCTCTCCAAAGGGCCTCGTGCTCACGCACACCGACCGCCGTTTCCCGGTCACCGATCTGGAAATGGGCGAAACCGCCATCTTCGTCAATTTCGCCAAGGGCCTGCCCGACGTCCACATCTTCAAATTCAATTCCGACGGCAAAATCTATCTCATCAACGCCGTCTTCGGCGGCCGCGTCTCCGGCCCCGTCTGGCCCTCCTCCAAGGCCACCGCCATGAAATGACAGGTGTTCTTGTCGGCGCCTGTCATCCCGAACCCGTTCGCCAAATTTAGGCGAACGGCGGGCGCGCATTTGGTGTCCCGGTGGCTAGTACCGGGAAGCGATCTGTTTTTCTTTTGCCGTTCCGGGTGCCGCACTCTTCGCGAGTTTGGCGAAGGGTGCGGATTTTCGTAGCGCCGGCGTCCCGCCAGCTGATGTCCGCGCGCCTTAAATGATCTTTTGCCATCAAGAACCCCTTCGGCAAACCCGGATATCCGAAACCGTGGCCGTACGTCCACAATCCGCGGCACGATCTCGGTAGGACTTCGCCGGTTCGAGGAAATACCGAGATCCCTTTAACAAGTATGATTAACACTCAGTAAATGTGATATATATACTCCCGATTCTAGGCAGATTGTTTTTAGGCGGCCCTACCTTTGCCCAATAGAGCGCTACTCGACACGAATATCCTGATTCACCGCGAAGCCGCCACTGTCGTTCGCCAGGATATTGGCAAGCTGTTCTTTTGGCTCGATAAGCTCAAATACGAAAAATGCGTGCACCCTGCCAGCGTCGCTGAGATCCAAAAACACCGGGACGAACGAGTTCGACAAAGCTTCCAAGCAAAGCTTCAGTCCTATCACGTTCTGAAAACACTGGCGCCGGTCGCAGCCGAAGTTCAGAGGTGCGCAGCGAACGATCAGAGCGAGAACGACCGCAACGACACCCTTATTGTGAATGAACTTCACGCCGGTCGGGTTGACTTGGTCATATCGGAAGATCGCGGGTTGCACGCGAAAGCGAGCACCCTAGGAATCGCTGACTGCACGTTCAGCATCGATTCCTTTCTCGAAAAAGTAGCAGCGGAAAACCCAGAGCAGATCAACTACAAGGTTTTATCGGTCCGGCGGGCGCACTTTGGGCAGGTCGAACTTCGCTCTAGATTTTTCGATTCGTTTAGAGAGGATTACGGCGGTTCCGCGTTCGACAAATGGTTCAATCGAAAAGCCGACGAGACCGCGTACGTCTGCTATGAGGGCGAGAATCTAACGGCCTTTCTTTACTTGAAAACCGAGGGCCCAGAAGAAAATTACGCGGACATCGGACCTCCGTTCAAGCCGAAGCATCGCCTGAAAATCGGAACCTTCAAGGTGGAGTTGAACGGTTTCAAGCTAGGAGAGCGGTTCCTCAAAATCGTGTTCGACAACGCCATCCGACAAAGAGCCGACGAAGTTTACGTGACGATTTTTCCGAAAAGGATTGAACAGCAGCGTCTGGTCAGACTGCTTGAAGATTTCGGGTTCCAGCATTACGGAAAGAAGATTAACGACTACGGAGAGGAGATGGTTTACGTCCGGGACACGACGCCACGTTTCGATGCCAGCGACCCGAAGTTGACGTTTCCATATGTCAGGCGCGCATCAAGAGCTTTTATTGTCCCGATCTATCCCGAATACCACACCGAGTTATTTCCAGACTCAATTTTGAAAACCGAGTCGCCAGCCGATTACGTCGAGCAAGAGCCGCATCGAAACGCAATCCGCAAGGTATATGTAAGCCGATCTCATAACCGCGATCTTGTCCGTGGCGACACAATCGTCTTCTATCGGACGAGCGGCGGGGCGGGCGGCTATCACCACAGCGTTGTAACGACCATCGGGATTGTTGAGGATGTGCACCTAGATATCAAAAGCGACACTCAGTTTATAGGGTTGTGCCGCAAGCGCAGCGTGTTTACAGATAGTCAGCTGCGGGCGCAATGGAACTACAGAACTTTCAATAGACCGTTTATCGTCGGATTCCTGTACGCGTACTCGTTTCCGAAAAGACCGACCTTAAAGGAGCTGATCGACAATGGCATCATTCCCGACATCTACTCCGTGCCACGCGGCTTCGAGAGAATCACGGCGGACCAATTCTCGGCCATCCTTCGGCTCTCCAAAACAGACCCGCGCGTTATTGTCGATTAAGCCGAGGTACGCAGAGGCAATTTTCCGCGGTGAGAAGCGATTTGAGTTTCGGCGTGCGATTTTCAGAAAGCATGTCGACGTTATCGTCGTGTATAGCACAAGCCCTATTTCGCGGGTTGTCGGAGAATTTGACGTCGAGGGGATCATTTCCGATTCCGTCGAGGCTTTATGGAGCCGCACTAGTCACTTTGCAGGGATTGAGCAGGACCGATTTTTCAATTATTTCAGTGGCCGAGATGCCGGGTACGCAATTGCTATTGGGTTAGTTCGGCCGTACCGGCGGCCACTAGAGCTTCCCCGTTTCTTTGGCGTCCGCCCACCGCAATCCTTCCTCTACCTGGCATGAACCCTTCAATCCCGCGAACGGGCGCGAGCGGGAGCAATTATCGGCCCGACGTTCGAGAAAAGAACACCGCAGGCGAAACTCGGAACCGTTTGCTCAATCTCTCGATGTGGGATTTGTTGAGTTCTCGCTTGCCGCGCAGAACTTCAGACACGATGCTCTCCGTTCCGAAAATCGGCGCTAGGTCTTTTTGACGAAGGTCGTTTGCCTCCATTAAAGCGCGAAGGACCTCGGCTGGCGACGCGTCGGGGATCGCATGATGCTGTTCCTCGTAATCCTCGATCAACGCCATCAGGACCGCGGCGTACTTTTCCTCATCGGCAGAGGGATTTTCCTCGCTGGCCAGCTTGTCCAGCACCGACAAATATTCTCGATGCTGCCGTTCAGACGCTATCGGCATCGGCGACGCAACATCGAGCGCGTATTTTTCTGATACAGCGATCATAATTGTTGCCACTCCTTCTCGTCGTACTCAGCGTGGCTCACGACGTGCCGTACGTAGACCATCTTCCATTTGTATTTGATGGTCGCAATCAACCGGCAGCGGTTATGGCTGATATCGAACACCACGTACCGTCCCACCACGTCCGAGCGCTTCCAGCTATTCCGAACCTCCACAAAGTTGTTCCAGTCCGCCGATTTTGTGACCTTGTACCACGCGCTGAGAGATGCGCTCCATTCCCGGTGTTTCGCCGCCGCGTCATTAATGGCCTTTCGGCTGATGATTCGCATCCAACGCAATCTTCGCATATTGCGAAGTCAGAATCAAACCGTTCTCGCATCCGTTAGCTCCAGTCAATTCCCAAAATGGAACCGATCTTTCCCTCGGAAATGGAAAGCGTACGTGAAGACTTTTCTCTCTTGATTTCCGGTCAAATCCGTGCTACCGTGGTTCGTTTTTAGTTGCCGGCGCGAAGCTGCTGAGCGCAGGCAACTTGCATTTGCGGCGCCCAGCGGCACGCGCGGCCCGTCTGTCTCCAGCCCCGCGGAAAGGAGAGCTTGCCGCGCCGGAGCCGATTCCCGGCGTAGGCGGGAACGAAACCAATGAATCCGGCGCTCCAATCAGGCGCAGCACTCGTCGGCCATTCGCCACGCGTTCCAGTTACAAGCGGCGAACAATTCTCGAAAGTTAATCGCGAACCCGTGTCGAGTAGCCCGGCCATTAAAGCACCGCATTTCAGACGCTTACGTTTTTCTAATCGCGAACTGCTCATGCCGCGCCTCGCTCCGACGTGCCATTCAGAGGGTCTGAGTTTTGGCCCGCCATGAAGCAATCCCATCGACCTTCGCATGAGTCTGCGCGTTTAGGGAGCCGGGGCCTTGGCCCCGACATCAAGCCGCGTGCAGTCGCGCGCTACCGCTCGCGCCGTTCCACGATTTTTGTGTCCCGGTGTTCTGTACCGGGAAGCCGCCCGATGTGTTCGGACTTGTCTTCCGCGAATCAGCAGTCAGGGGACATCGATCACGCATTCCTACCCGAGACTGCCAATCGAGTAGAAACGGACATAAGTCATAGAAAACAAACGGTGGCGTACGCTGCTACCCGAGACTGGGGTGAACCATTCGGACCCGCCGAGCGGTTCGTCGAATTTTCCTTCGCATTGCGGAGCGCCACCGCGCGCGCAGTTCCACCCGTTTGCCTTGATGCAGAGCAAAGCAGGCGTCGGATTTCCCGGTGCTTTTCACGAATCACTAATCACGAGTCACTCATCGCGAAATCACCGCTCACGAATCCCGCGCCCGCCGATGCTATAATCATCAAAGCTATAATCAAGAGCGCGGGTAACGCAGTCAAAAGGAATTGGGCATGAGTTCATTGGCAAAAAAAATCGTAGCGGTGCTTTCGGTCTTTGTGATCGCGTACGTCGCGGCGGGCTTCATGATGAGCCGCGCCGACGACCAGAAGGAAAGCGCCTACAAGGCGATGACCGTCTACACCGAAGTTCTCGATCACATTCAGAACGACTACGTGGACCAGCCCAACATCCATCAAGTCACCAGCGGTGCTCTGCACGGCCTGCTTGATTCGCTCGACCCGCAATCGAGCTACATGAGCCCGCTCGAATATAAGGATTACGAACAGAAAACTTCGACGGTCGCAG
Organism: Candidatus Acidiferrales bacterium; assembly: GCA_049591475.1. Taxonomy (GTDB): domain Bacteria; phylum Acidobacteriota; class Terriglobia; order Acidiferrales; family UBA7541; genus Palsa-295. The sequence continues at coordinate 16,001 of JBAWEZ010000059.1, read as the reverse complement.
AAGCCAGCGCAGGCGTCGCGCTCACCAAACGCTTCGGATACATCAGCGTGATTTCCGCGCTGCCCGATAGCCCGGCGGCCAAAGCCAATTTGCGGCTTGGCGACGTGATCGAAAAGATCGGCGATTTCACCACTTCGCAAATGGGCGTCGATCAGGCCCAAGTGCTTCTGAGCGGCGATGCAGGCACGGTCGTGAAGCTTTCCGTGATCCGTCGCGGCAAGACGGAGCCAGAGGCCGTCAATCTAACGCTTGAGCCGCTGGCCACGCCGAAAGTGGTCACCGCAACCTTGCCCAGTGGCGTTGCCTATCTGCGCGTGCCCACTTTCAGCAACGGCATGTCGCAGCAGATCCGCGCCAGCCTCGATCGCTTCAAAAAAGGTGGCGCGCGCAAGTTGATCCTCGATCTTCGCAATTGCGCCCTTGGCAACGATCAGGAAGGCATCGACACCGCGCAGCTCTTCCTGACCTCCGGCACCATCGCCACTCTGAAGGGCCAAACCGTCACTCCGCAGATATTTTCGGCCGACCCCACAAAAGCCGTCTGGTCCGCGCCCGTGGCCGTGCTTATTGGCAACGGCACCGCCGGCGCTGCGGAAATCGTCGCCGCCGCCATTGCCGATAATCACCGCGGCGACACCATTGGCGACCGCACCTATGGCACCGCGTCCGAGCAAAAGTTGATTCAGCTCGACGACGGCTCCGCGCTGATTCTCACCGTCGCTGATTACTACACTCCATCAAACAAAAACATTCCCGCCGAGGGCGTGGTGCCGATCGACATTGTCCGTCCAGCCGCAGTTGACGACATCGCCCAGTTGAACAATATCTATCCTGTTGCGCCCACCGATTCGCCCACCGACCCGGTGGTGAAAAAAGCGCTCGATGTACTGCAAGGTGCGCCCGCGAAGAAGGCCGCTTAGGCAAAGTGAAGCTTTCGCGCGGTGCGGCGAAGCCCCTTCGGCGCGGCGCGCTTCTCATCGTACTTGCAGCGTTTGCTTCATTCGCGTTTTTTGGTTGTTCGAAAGAGCTGCGCTGGCCCTGGAGTTCCCAACCCCGTAAAACGTCTCGCGAGCACGCCCGCGTCGAAAAGTCCTCTCGCGCGCCGCGTCTCGCCATCATCATCGACGATCTCGGCAACGATCCCGCCGAGGCCAAGTCAGTCCTCTCGCTTCCGTTTCCGATCACCGCCTCGGTGCTCCCGCATCACCAGTACTCCGCGCAAACCGCTGACGAGGCCTGGCGCCGCGGCGACCAGGTGATTCTGCATCTGCCGATGCAGCCCGTTGTGGACGTCGTGAAACCAGAGGCGATCGAGCTGCGCGTGGGCATGTCCGCGAGCCAGGTGCAGTCGGACCTCGCTGGCATGTTGGCCACCGTCCCGCACGCGATCGGCGTCAATAACCACGAAGGCTCGCGCGCCACGGCCGATCCGCAGCTGATGGCCGAGCTGATGCCATTGCTCCGTGCCCGCGGATTGTTCTTCATCGACAGCCGCACCACTGCAGCGACCGTCGCATACTACGCCGCAGAACGCGCTGGCGTTCGCGCCGCTTCCCGCAAAGTATTTCTCGACGACACCGCAACGCGCGCAGCGGTGCTTGCGCAGTTGGAGCTCGCGGCGCGCGATGCGATTCGCGATGGATCAGCGATTGTGATCGGCCATCCACATCCAGAAACCATCGCGGCGCTTTCGGAAGGCGTACCGCGTCTCGAAAAGCGCGGAATCCACGTGGTATTTGCATCGAATCTCACACATTAGCGTTTTCTTCGCCTGTCCCATGAGACAGGTAAAAGGACTGGAACTAAAACTGTCCTTTCGTTCTATTTCCCTCGAAAAGCTTGCGGACTAGGATTCTCTTGCTGCTTCGCGATGGGGGGCACGCATCGCGCAGCCAGGAAGGAGCCTATGACCCACTGGATCGGAACCACCTCTCCGGCGGACGCCGGGATGAACGAATTCAAGGAATGCCTGAAACACCTGCGCGACGGTCACCCGGATGCAGCTCTGCAGGACGTTCGCCGCGCGCTGGGCGCCGCACCCAAAAACCCGTTCTACCTTTCTTACACAGGTTTGCTTGCCGGAATGGCCGAGAACCGCTTTGCCGACGCGGAGAACCTCTGCCAGGAAGCGCTTTCGCTCCGCCATAACCACGCGCAGCTTTACCTGAATCTGGCGGAAGTGTATCAGCAGTCCGGGCGGACTCAGGAAGCGATCGACGTGCTGGAGAAGGGATTGATTTCCGCAGGGCGCGATTTCCGCATCCGTCGCGCGTTGGAGCGGATCGGCACGCGGCGTGAGCCGGTGCTTGCGTTCCTACACCGCAGCCACCCTTTGAACCGGACACTCGGGAGACTGCGCCACCGCCTGACGGGGCCCTCGCAGGCGGCGTAAGCGAGCAGCCAGAGTTCGGTCATCGAGTTGCGTCCCCATGACGCAATCCGGGGCGGGTTGCCCGCGAGAGGCCCGCTCCGGCCCCCCTTCCTAGCACCCCAGCGCGCAAGCGCGCCAGGGCTCCGGCTATCACGCATCAACTTCGGTCCGAACTTGTCGGCGGAAAATCACGGCTGACCGAGCGGTAGAAAATACTGCGTGCCTTTCACCGGCTGGCGGAGCCTGCGAAGCAACTCCTGCAAATCCTCGTTGCGTTCGACGAAATCGATTTCCGTGGTGTCCACCACCAGAAGGTTCGAGGCGGAGTAGCGGAAGAAAAAGTGTTCGTAGGCGTTGGCGACAGCTTCGAGATATTCAGGCGAAATGTCGCGCTCGCCGGGATCGTCTTTTTTCGAGACTCGCTTGCGCAGCACTTCCGGCTTGGCCTGCAAATAGATGGTCAGGTCGGGCGTCGGCACTGACGGCGCGAGCATGTCGAAATATTTTTCGTAGAGCTTCAGCTCTTCGTTATCGAGATTGAGGTAGGCGAAAAGTTTGTCTTTCTCGAAAAGGAAATCGCTGACAATCGGCGCGGGACCATCTTCAGGGCGTGTTTCGATCAGCCGGCGGTGGCGTTCGTACAGGAAATACAACTGCGTGCGAAAGGCGGAGCCGGGCTCTTCGTCGTAAAAGCCGGTGAGGAACGGATTGTGTTCGCAGTCGAAGACGCGACGGGCGTGCAGTTGTTCGGCAAGCACGCGGGCCAGCGTCGATTTGCCCACGCGGATCGGCCCTTCGATCACGATGTAGCGCGGCGCTTTGAACGACGGATGCTTGGGCGGGTGCGGGTTGGGAGAGCGGCCGGGCATGAGCGGGCGATTATAACAAACCAAGGTGCACACTTAACGGTTCGCAACAGTCAGCTGTCGAGCGAATCGAGTTTGCTTACTACCGTGGAATACTTAGGGCCCGGAATCGTCCGCCAGGACGCCATTCATCTCGAAGGCTGGTCAGATGAAACAGCCGAGGGTGCCTTCGAACCCTTGCTCGACTCGACCATCGGGCCAGACAACGATGGGGACCATGTCGCCGTGCTTGCGGGCTTCGTCCATCGTGGATTGGCTTAGCTCGACGCGGCGTTCCTCGTAGGCGACGCCTTCAGCCTCCCATTTTTTCAGGAGCTTCACGCAGGCATCGCATCCGCGGATGGTGTAGACAATGGGAACTGCTGGCATGGACTCGCGCCTCGATTCACCCTCGATGCAAATTCGATTCAGGAGTGATTTGAAATGCTCAACGCCGCGGAAAGCAGGGCGCGCATTTCCTTGATCGATTCCTTGCGCCAATCCGGAAAACGCGGAGCGATTCGCTTGATTACTTCTCTAAGGAACGCCTGTTTTTCAGCTTCCGGCACGGTTCCAAACGTGGCGTTCGCCGGCAAATGCAGCTGCGACTTGACCTCGTTCATAATGGTGGCCAGTTCGATATGCGCGCCTGCCGAGCGTTCGGTGAAGCGGGTGACGTAACGCATGTCTTTCGTGTAAAACGCGAAAACCGGTATGGCGCGTGATTTTCCCTCGTTGCTGAGGAATTCGTCCATGACGTCCGGGTTTTCATCGCGCAGGAAAATTCGCAGATCGATGCCGGTCGCCTCGGCGATGCGAGCCACCGTCGGTAGTTCGCGGTAGACGTCGCCGCACCAGGCTTCCGCGAGCGCGAGAATCTTTGCCGGGCCATTGGGCAGCGCGGCAGCTTTCTTGAAAAATGAGATGTCGTCAGTCGTTAGCGCCGAGTCGTTGTAGTACAGTTCAAATTTGTCGCGATTGACGGCCGCTTGCGCTACGAAATCGGCGTAGCGGAGCCCTTGCTCGAACCGCGCGGGTGTGACAGCCGAGGTTGCTTGCAGCATGGTTGCCCTTCCAAATCAATTTATTTGTATACGAATCCTAGCATAGAACAATTGAGCCAGACGGTTGCGCCTCGCACAAACAGATGCATTACCCGTGCACGAAGATTCGGGATTCGGCGCGGCATCCATTTAGTTTTAATCTTGCTGTGGTCCAGTTTTGGAGCGCGGGGCACCGGGGCCGGGAGCGCCAAGTGGCTCGGTGCGCGGGCCGTACTGCGGGATTGGGCGACCGAGTTCGTAAGCGCCGAGGTCGGGAGCGCGGCCGGTGAAGTCGTCGTTGATGGTGGGTAGCAGCACGCCTGCATCGACCGCAGCCGAGCCGGGACGCAGGCGGAAATCGAAATTCTCGGGATTGTAAAGGCGCTGCGGATCGGATTTGTCCGGGATTTTGACGTTCACGAATATGACGTAATCGACCAGAACGCTGTGCTGTTCCTGTCCCGTGGCCTGCTGAAATTGGCGCAAAGTTTCGAAATGGCGCGCGACCAGCTTGCCGGAATAATCTGCGGCGATGCCGAATGGCGGCGAGTTCCATTCGAAGGAATCATCGACGCCTGGATCCGGGCGATAACCGTTGTAGTCGGACGAGGAGTAATTCGTGAACGTGCTCAGATTGAAGATCGGACCAGCCCAGCCATCGCCCAAAACCAAGTTGTTCAGGAAGTGCACATTGGACACGGGGCCGAAAAGGCGGCCCTGGCCGATGAGCGTGTTCTGATAGATGAGAACTCCGGCGGGCGTGTCGATCAGCTTGAGCGGGCCGCCCGTCGTCGTGTTGTAAACGAGGTTCTGGTAGAAGTACAGCGGGCCGCCGAAAGTTGGCTGGGCGCTCAGCGCGCCTCCTGCGGAATTGAAGCAGCGATTGCGAAACACGCGGATGTTGTGGGCACCGCCGTCCGCCTCGATGCAGTTGTCCGCCATGTTGTAAATGTCGTTGTTGTAGAAATCGATGGAGACGGGCACGCGATCGGGATTTTCGTTGGGCGTGCCGTCGGGATCGCCGTAAGTGGCGATGTCGATTCCGTCGTGCCAGTTGGCTACGTAGTTGTAGGCGACCACATGGCCCTGACCGTAGATTTTGATGGCGTACTCGGAGGTAATCAGCGCAGGGTAGCCGGGAAATTTGGCCCAGACGTCAGGCCGCCACCAGCTCTGCAGCTTTTCGGGATTGTGGCGGCCGATGAAGACGTTGTCGGCAATGTAAAAATCTTTCGATCCGGACCAGTTGTCTTCCACGCCGCGGCCGATATTGTAGAGACGCGAATGCTTGAGCGTGAAGCCGCTGGAGCCAGCAATGTCTTTGTATCCCAACAGAAACGCTACGTTGGTATTGCGGACGGTGATGCCGTCGAAATAATTGTAGTTCGCGGCCATCAGGTTGAAGAGCACCTGATTGCCGTCGCCATCGAAAATTACTTCGCCATCGCCCGCGCCTTTGATCACGATGGGCTTATCGGGCGTGCCGCTTGCAGTCAGGTAATAGGTGCCGTCAAACGGAGTGCCGAGCGCTGGAATATTGCGATCGAAGCCACCGTAATGGAAGCGACTGTCTTTATACAACCCGGCGTGAATGAGAATGATATCGCCTGGCTGCACGCGCGGAGGCATGACGTACGAATGGTCGGATTCGTCGCTGCCCATGTAATAAGCGGCGAGCAAGCCGGTGAACGCAGGCTGCTGCTTGGGCCCTTTGTAGCCGAAGGGATAGACGTTGTAGACGTGGCCGCCCGCGGCAGGCTCCGGTTCTTTTCGCGTGTGCACGGTGACGGTGCGTTCGGCGCGGCCCTTTACGCCATCGGGATCGGAGAGCACGAAGCGGCATTCGTATCCGGTGTCCGGTTGCAGATTGAGCAAGCTGCCGGCGAACATATTGGGCGCGACATAACTGAAATAATGACGCGTGCTGCCGCGTGGAATGCCTGCGGAGACTTGCTCGCCATCGAGGCGCAACAGCGGCAGGCCCTTGTGCCATTGCGCATCGCCTTTTTTGCGAAAGGTGACGTCCACGCGCGCATTGCGATTAGCGTCGCCGGAAATGCGCCACTCGAAGCCGAGCGAAACTAGCGTGGGGCGCTCGACGGTGAATGCGCCGGCCGTAGTTTTGTTTTGCGCGAGCGCAGGCCAAGCGAATAGGAGCGTCACCGCGCACATTGCCAGCGCGCCGAGGCAGATCCATATGTGCGAATTTCTTGCCCGAGCTACTCGGCCACGGCTCTCCATACCGATGCCTTCAAAGACAGCGCACATGCTTTCCCCCCTGACGCGCCCTGAGGCGCCACACGCAAGCCGCATTGTACGCGGCTGACAACGCCACGCGTGATTACTTTTGCCGAACGACGCGGCGCAAATCTTTATTGAGGAATATAAGGTTGGAGTACGATCCGGCTTACTTATGCCACAGTTCTCCAGCGCGCGCGAAGCCAAGGAGTTCCTCGTTCACGAAATCGTAGATGAGGCTCAACGCGAAAATGTGCCGCTTTCCGAGATCACGGAGAGCGGCTGGACGCTTCCAGACATTATGGAAGTCGCGGAGGAATTTGATCGCGACTACGACCAGGGCGAATACGAACGCAAGATCGCCAGGTTGATCGCACGTGCCGCGAAACGAGCTGTGAAGGCAGGTGAGTACGACACTTGGAAAAACGCGATCAGGGCGCTAGACCGAGAGGACCACTACTTGAGCTTAATGATCCGGTATGCCCACATTCGACCACCTCACGATCGATTGAAGCTCTGGGGCACCGCTTTTGCGCTCGTGGTAGGGTTCATGAGCATTGCGCTGTTCGCGACGTTCGTATCGGATCGGTCACACACAGATTTTGGCAAGTACGTTCCGACAGGATCGCACTTGCAGCTCTATTTTTGGGCAGCAATGGTCGCCCTGTTCGTGCTGCACTTGCTCGCAAATGCCGTTTTTGGCGATCGGCACAGAAAGCTGATGTCCAATCTCTTGGACAGGCTTCTCCGTGGCCGAACAGGGGCTGTGAGGTAGTCAAGTTCAACTCGCGGCGATGAACTTGACCCGCATGCGCTCTTTCTCTTTGCATCGCGAGAACAAATAGCCGGATGGGGAATGAGAATTGTTACGGGAGGACCAGCATGTTTGCGGTCGAGCCACAGAAAGATTAACGCGAAGATTTTAGGGCTGGCGGCAGCGCGTTGGGCAGCCTCCCAAAAGGGATACCTAGCCGGAGACTTTATCCTTGCAAATAGAGATCCGGATTTGGGCGGGCGAACTACGCTAGAAGCAAGGGCGCGGAACTCGTACGGGCGACCGCGCACCAAGGCATCCTTTACTTGCTGGGGACGAGAACGTGATGCGGATAGAGCAGCTTCACGTTGGACTGCTCGGTACGGATGTTGATAGGGCGCAGATCGCCTTTTTCATTCGAACTGGCCGGAGCTTCGAAGGTGATCCAATACTGATTTCGAAGGATGGTGCTGAATTGCTGCAGGAAGGGCTTGAACGAAACTGGCGTTGAAACACCTTGGAAGAAAGCATCTCCCCCGGAGTCGCTGGTGATCTGGCCCAGATTGCCCTGCGCGATCATGCCAAAAAAGCTCAAACCGAGACGGAGCGGGCCCACGTAGATGCTGTGAACGATGACGCCGGATCGCTGAACGTTGGATACGGCCGCATCAAAGTACGGATCCTGAACGCCAGGCTCCAGGCGGTCCAGGCCGCTGGTTAGTATTAAGACTTCACGGCGCTGAGCGCTTTGGTTCGCGGGCCACTTTTTAACGAGGTCGCTCAATGAAAGATAGATGCTGGGCGAAGAGCCAGACCGAGGACCCAACGGAAGGCGAAGTTTTTTGGCGACGGCGTCATGATCGATGCTGAATTTAGCGGCGGTCGTAACCGAGCCGTATTGGGCGTAGAAGATGCCTACTTCCGTATCGCTGGACTGCTCCTCGATGAAATTTTTCAAATCCGGGAACTGTAAGCCGATCTCCCTGGGCGACACCGCATCGTCGATCAGTAGTGCGAGTTGAAGCGCGCTGTGGCTGCCCGTGGCGTGCTCCCATCCGGTGACGTTGAGCTTGTTCTTTCGGGAGTAGACGCTGACATCATCTTTGGTGATCGGCGACGGCGGGGTGTAATCCGGTCCGAGTGCGGTGACAACGGTGGTGACGGAAACTGTCGGAGTACCGGATTGAGCGCGCGCGAACGCGGGCAACGCGAGCAGAAAAACAACTAACACGCCGAGCGCGGTGGCGGCTGAGTGGTGGCGACTGCGCATGTAAGCGCCCTCCCTTATAAAAGATGCAGGAGGGCAATTGGGAGATGCATCGGAGCGGCAGGCATTTGCGAAGGTTCGTACGCGACGACGCGCCAGCGCACAAGACAGCGGACCATTTTGTGCAAGAAATTTGGCAGCTTCGGGGACTGAAGCCTGCACGGACGGCGCGAAGGTCTTTGTCGCGCGTGAACGCGCCACCCACAAAGCCAGTTGTGAGCAGACCGGGGACATCGGGACCGACGCGCAGTGGAGCGCACGGCGGCGAAACGCTACCTCGGTCAGCAAATTGGAACGGGGTTACTGCGCTTTTGGAGGCGGCGGTTCATAGAATTCGTTGAACGCGCCAACATCGGGATCGCGGAACAGCGCAACGCGGTAGCCGGTGGACATGGTGACGATGCCGTCGGAAACCATTTGAATGCCGGCGCCTTTCAGGCGAGCGACGAAATCGTCGATGTCCGTGACTTCGAATCCCACGCAGCCCACGCCGCTATCGGTAATTTTGTACGGGACGACAGGGCGAGGGCGATTTTCGTACTGAACGAACTCGAAATGCATGCGCGCGTCGCGATCGTCGGCTAGAGGAAACACGGTGTTGATGATACGCATTACGTTGCCGTGCGCGCCGACCGCGGAATCAAGAAAATCGCCTGCAATCCAATTTCCTGTCGGCGGAACCTGCGCGCCAAGCAGCGCGCCGTAGTAGCCTTCGGCTTTGTCGAGATTCACGATCACCAGCCCGATGTGATTGAAGCCGGGGACGTTTGCTGGGCGGGCAGGCCGGCCGCCCATCGCGGGAACGGCAGGGCTCTGCTCGGCGATTTCAACGTCCAGTCCATCAGGATCGGTGATGTAGGCGATGGTTCCTTTTGTTTGTCCCGGCGCAGCGATTAATTTACCGCCCCACGTTTCAGACCAAAGCATGTCGTTCGCTTTCAGCGTGGCCCAGAGCGCGTCGGCATCGGGAACGGTGAGATCGATGTGTGTCTGAGCGGGATACCAAGGTTTGCCGCGCGCGGCGTCGCGCCGGGGAATTCCGCGAAACTCGCGAAGATACAGCGTGAAAGGCTTTCGCTCGCCGAGGTTGCTATTGATCTGCAGCTTGGCCATGCGGGACTCGACGCCCTTGATGCCATAAATCTGGTTAAAGACTTTGTCGACATGCCACGCGGGATTCACGCCGGGGACTTCAGAGAAGCCGAGTAATTTGTAGAATTTCACCGAATTTTCAAGATTGGAGACCATGCGCGCCTCGAAGCCGATGCCGACCACATGACCCTTGCTCATGTTGACGAACGACGGCATCGCAGGCGCCGGATTCTGTGCCCGCGCCGGCCGCGCTGTCGCGAACAGCAGCGCGCATGCGAAAGCACAACAGGAGACTCGAAAGGCAAAAGACAAACGGAGTTGTTCTGTGCGATTCACGGGAATCCTCCTGTTGCTGCGCAACACCTAAACAATCGCGTTCACGAGCGATCGAGCGTATGGATTTACCATGCTTCAGATTGGGTGTCCAGAATTTTGCCCCGGGGGTACGGAGGGCTACGCACCGAGCGGGCGTCTGGTGTACCGCAGGAAGCGACTCAAGCTCGGCGGCAAGTTCAGACGAGGAAATTGATAGCGTTGGACGAAGCCTGCGAGCCGGCCGCAGCGGTGTTGGGATCGAACGCAGCGGACGACGGTTCGATCGCTTGCTGGAGCGAGGTAAACGCACTCTGCGCGGCAGAAAGATTTCCGGATTGCAGCGCCTGCGCTAACGTGCCGAAATCCTGAGCCAAAGAGCTGGTGGAAGTCGACTGCGAGCTATCCGCTGAGAAGTGATGATGGTGATGAAGTATTTGCGAGGTGCGCTGGCGGGTGCTCTGCTCGATGGCCGCAAAATCCTGCCGCGCAGCAGATAGGTTTCCAGATTGCAGGTCCTGGCCAAGCTGCTGAAATTCCTGCTGCGCTGACTGGGCGGGCGAGCTGCCGCTTGTGCTTGCCGCCCCGTTCGTTTGCGTTGGCTGCGCGCCCAGGAGATTCAGAAGGCCGCCCGCCAAAATTCCCGTCAATGACATTTGCCACCTCTCTGCGTGAACCTAGAATCGATGCGAATGCGATGCCAGCGTTCACGATGCACGCACGATGCCAGAAGCGCCGCGGCCGATGAAGGGCGCAATGCTTTCGCGCGGTGGGAGTTGCCGCGCGCACGGAGATGTAAGTGAGAGAGAGATGCGTGCGGTAGGCAAAAGGAGACGATTTTGATTCGCGGAAACGCGGCAAAATTTGCCGGGCTCGTAAAAGTTAATCCCGAGAGGTTGTGTTCAACGTTCCCTGCACCACTCGTTCGCCCGATCCGCGGCCAACCGACACAGTCAAAGTCCAAGCACCTTCGCGGGGTAAATTCACCGTGCCAGATTCGAGCAGTTTCAGGCCGGAGGTTTCGGCTGTCGCCGGAGTGACGGCAAGAGCATCGCCAACGAAGTTGCGCTGGCCAACGGCGACACTGACGGGCGCGTCCAGTATCGGCAGGCCGGAATTGCGGTCCTGCACCAGCACGGAAACGTCGCAAGGGCCGGCAGGAATCGGATCTGGCTCGGTGAGTACTGTGATGCGAAACGGCCCGGACATTTCTTGCGCGCGGACGACATTGCCATCCGTGTCGATCGCGCTGGGAGCGAGATAGCCATATGCAAGCGCGGCGAACGGAAGGATTAGCGTGAGTGCGGGAAGGACCAGACGGCGAAATCTCGATTCCGGCAACCGGAGACCGCGCCGTGCCGAAACTCGTTCAAAGCGCCGCGGAGACAGCAGCTTGGCCACCAAAATAATTGCGGGAATCACAAATCCAAAGCCGCCGATAAACCACATCACGACGCCTGCAAGTACCTGGTCGTTCGCGGCGGAAATGGAGCCGAGGCGCGGAAAGGTCAAATACGGCGCGTATAAGACTCGTCCGGAGAAAACGAGAAACGCGGACACGATGGTGTTCACAATATCCGCGAGCAGCAAATATACGGGAACGGTCCAGCGCGGCCAGCGCTGGCGACTGGGCCACGGCTGCACGACCGGCCACCAGAACAAAATCGACGTAAAAAGAAACGAAGCATGCTCGAGTTCGTGCCAGCCATCAGAGCGGAGGGCCAGATCGTATGGGCCTGGCATATGCCAGCCAACCATGGAAATCGCAAAAATTGCCCAGCAAAACGCGGGGTGAGTTATGGCCCGGAAAAGGCGAGTGACAGGCGGCCAGCGCAGAACGGGCGCGAGAACTTTGCGGGCAACTGGGCGAGGCAAGCCGCGCAGCAGAGGGATCATCGGATTTCCGAGAAGCACCAGCGGGGGCACGACCATCATTAGGATCATGTGTTGCGTCATGTGGTCGGTCAGCGAGAAGGAATCGAAGGCGTCGATGGGAGAGGCCAGCGCGACTTGCAGAGCGGTGATGCCGCCAAGAAATGAAAGCAGCCTCCATACGGGGAAACGGCTGGGAATCAAGCGGCGAAGCACCAACCACCCGCGGACGTACAGGAGCACAGATAGCAGATCGAGCGCCGTGACCCACGGAGGGAATGACCACGATGCGAGAACAGCCTGTTGTGGAGACATCATGAGTGCATAAAAGTGCGCAGATGGAATTCCAGCGAGGGTCGGCAGGAGCAAGCGCGAACTTCGCGCGGCTCAGCCTTGCGAATCTTCCCCGCCCATCACTCCGGGTGATTCCACGCCAGCGCGCACGGAAAACGAATACTGCCACGTGGGCACGCGCACCTGGCGCACCACGACCATCCCAGCGACCAGTCCAAAGGCGATTTGCGACGCGAGAAACCAGAGCCAGTCAATATGCTGATTGAGCACCGGATCGACGATGTTCAAGATGCTGTGCAGCAGGCCCGTCCAGACCATGGGCGCGAAAAGTCCGCCTAGTAAAATCGGGCGCTTCGGCAGCATCGGCAGAGTCGTACCGTACAGCAACCCTACGAGCACGCACGTGGTGATGTGGAGAGCGATGGCAACGAGCAACAAATCGAGATGGAATGCTTCCATTTCCTTCGCGCCAACCTGAATGTGGGCATAGACGACAGCGCCGAGCAAATTAATCGGATACCAGATGCTTCGATGACTCACGACCCCGTAGAACATGGCCATCAAAGCCATGGCCACGCCGCCGGTGAGTCCGCCCTTGATGCCGGCCGAGATCGGATAAATTTCCAGCGGCAGTCGAGCGCGCGTGGGCCCCTGAGGCGCCTCCATGCGAGCCACCTTGCGGCGCGAGCTGGCGATTACAAGTTCGTGGTGCATAACAATCATGGGGCTGTGGCTCTCATGCGGCAGCACTTGACGGAACCAGCCCACACACGCAGCGACTGCAATCAGCGCGCCAAGGATGCTCAAGATTCCGCTGGAGATCAGGCCGCCTGCAATCAATGTGATACCGGCAGCAAGCAATACCGGCCATGGCGTTGGCGACGGCAGATGCACCTGTTCAGGTGAATCGCCGTGAGGCACTGCTCCCGAATGCGAGCTCATCGCCCCAACCCGTAAACGACAGTGAACACCACCACCCAGATGGCGTCCACAAAGTGCCAGTACATGGCCAGGATTTCGCAGCGCTCGCTGTGTTCTTGCTTTACTTTGCCAAGGAGCGCCAGGACCAGCACCGTGCCGAGCGCGATCAAGCCGACGGCCACGTGCGACGCGTGCAGTCCAACCAGCGAGTAATAAGTGGTGCCGAAAAGATTCGTGCTAATCGTGAAATTTTCCCGATAGATGAAGCGATGCCATTCGCGCCCGGTGCCGATCAGGAAGATCGCTCCAAGAGCCCAGGTGATAAACCAGAACAACCGGAATAGCGTTTGATTGCCTCGCCGCAACGCGCCGGTGGCCCAATGCATGGTGAAGCTGCTGGAAAGCAGGCAAATCGTGGTGAACACCGGGACGGTAAGAATCTGGGTGGGCGTGGGACCGTCGAGACTTTTGCCCATGTAAAAGATGTACGCGGTAATGAAGATCAGAAAGATCGCCGATTCCGCAACGATCAGGCACCACATCCCAACACGGCCGCGCGAAAGCCGGTGCGACTCGGCGACTTCCGCCGCCGCTATATTGACGGGAGCTGCGCTCATCGCACGTCCCCCAACCGAAGCGTTCGACAATCAGGATATGGCGTTGCTTGCACGTTCATTTCTCCAACTAAGTTCATTCGTATTTCCAGTCCGGATCTTCCGGATGCTTGATGTCCCAAAGCGGCCGGCGGCTGCGCACGGACGGCACAGAACTAAAATTATAATCCGGCGGCGGCGAGGTGGTGGCCCACTCGAGCGTCCACGCGTCCCACGGGTCATTTCCAGCCACAACACCGTTGAAATAGGAATGAACCATGTTGTACACGAAGATCAGAATCGCGGCCGCTTGGAAGATCACGCCGATCGAAGAAATCATGTTCCACACGCCCCAACCACGCCCGGCCTGGTAGGTGTAGATTCGCCGCGGCATACCGAGCAGACCGGGAACGTGCATGAAGTCAAACGTCAAGTGGAACCCGATCACCATCAGCCAGAAGTGCCATTTGCCCAGCTTTTCGCTGAGCATTCGGCCTGTCATCTTCGGAAACCAATAGTAGAACGCCGCGAAAATCGCGAACAAAATTCCGCCGACGATGATGTAGTGAAAGTGTGCCACCACGAAATAGGAGTTATGCAGTTGCCAGTCGAAGGGCGCGGCCCCAAGCATCACGCCAGTCAAGCCGCCGATCAGAAACTGGAAAAGGAACGCGATGCAGAAAAGCATCGGAGTGGCAAAGCGGATTTTTCCGCCCCACATGGTGGCAAGCCAGTTGAAAATTTTGATGCCCGTCGGAACGGCCACCACCATCGTGGTCAGAACGAAGAACGCGTTGCCATAAGAGGGCATGCCTACAGTAAACATGTGGTGCGCCCAGACGCCCAGGCTGACAAAGCCGATTCCGGCAGTCGCCGCCACCATCGCTGGATAACCGAAAATCGCTTTCCGTGAGAAAACCGGGAGAATTTCCGAGATGAACGCAAAGCTCGGGATGATCAGGATGTATACCTCGGGATGCCCGAAGATCCAGAAAAAGTGCATCCACATGATCGGCTGGCCACCGGCGGCGGGGTCGAAGAAGTGCGTGCCGAGGAAACGGTCACCCACCAGCATCAGCTGGGCGGCGGTAAGCGGGCTGATGGCGATGAGCAAGAGCCCGCCGGTGACCAGATTCATCCATGCGAATAGCGGCATTTTGTCGAGCGCCATTCCTGGGCAGCGCATGCACAGAACGGTCGCGACAAAGTTCACACCCGCGCCAATGCTGCCTACGCCCGCAACCAGCAATGCCAGTATCCAGAAATCCGTCCCATGACCGGGCGAAAATGCCGAGGATGTGAGGGGCGCGTAAGCGAACCATCCCACAGCTGGCGCGCTGCCGCCTTTCAAAAGCGAGCCGCCCGAAAAGAAGCTGGCATACAACAGGATGCCTCCGAAAGCTGTCATCCAAAAGCTGAACGCGTTGAGCCGCGGGAACGCCATGTCGCGCGCGCCAATCATCAGCGGAACGAAGTAGTTTCCAATCCCAATGAGCATGGGCATGGCCACGAAAAAGATGCCGGTGGTGCCGTGCATGGTGAAAAGCCGGTTGAACGCTTCTGCCGAAAGGAACGTGGACTCTGGACGCGCCAGCTGGATCCGCATCAGGATCGCCTCGGAGCCCATGATCACCAGGAAAATCAGGGCGTACACGATGTACATGATCCCGATTTTCTTGTGGTCCACGGTGCACAACCAATCAAGCACTACGGAGCGCGATTCCGTTCGCGGCAGGGGCAGCGTTATCGAATCAGTTGCCATATCTTTCGATCTCTATTTCTGATCGTCCTTTCGGGCTACATCTATGGCGCTTGCAATTTCATCACGCGCCTATTTTAGCGTTTCCAGATAGGCAGCGATCTGGTTCAGCTGCTCGTCCGTCATATCGACTTTGGGCATCAGCGTGCCCTCTTTCATGGCCGCCGGATCGTGAATCCATTTGCGCAAGTTTTCAGGAATGTTCGGTAGTATGCCGGAGGCGATGGTATCGCGGCTCATCAGGTGCGTCAGATCGGGCCCCACCTTGCCGGCAGCCATCGTCCCGCGAATCGTGTGGCACGCGAAGCAAGCCTTGGTGACGAAGAGCGTGCGGCCAATGGCCACCGAAGGATCGTTGACGGCTGGCTGCGCCTGCTCGTGCACCCAGTGCTGAAAGTCTTCGGGTGATTGCACGTAGACTCGCAAGAGCATATTGGCGTGTCCAGTACCGCAGAATTGCGCGCATTGGCCGAGGAAAATTCCGGTCTCGTGGGGATCGATCCAAGTCTTATTGGGGTGATTGGGTATCAGGTCGGTTTTGCCTGCCAGACGCGGCACCCAGAAACTGTGGTCTACGTCCGCTGAAAGCAACGCCAGATACGTAGGGGTCGGACGGCTAGAATCGCTTACCGGTACATGC
>JBAWEZ010000058.1:0-36662 GCA_049591475.1 Candidatus Acidiferrales bacterium | reverse complement strand
GGTGGCGGCAGAACCAAAGAAAAAGCGTGTGCATAGCGATGGTGGCAGCGAAAAGAAGTTCACGGCGGTCAGCCCCAAGGGCACTCCGCCAGCCGTGCAACTCTATTCCATGGCTCCCCGGCTCGATACTCTGAACGGGAAGACCATCTACCTGGTCGACACAGGTTTCTTTGGAGGCGGCACGCTGCTGAAAGAAATGCAGGAATGGTTTCAGCAGAACATGCCCACGGTCAAGACCGTCTTTCGGAAGAAGGCGGGAGGTTGGGCTGCGGATGATCCGCCGCTCTGGGCGGAAATCAAGGCAAAGGGCAACGCCGCAATCATGGCCATTGGCCATTGAGGGGGTTGCGCGCCAGCGACCGTGGGTCACTGCATAACGGTGGAAAAGATGGGAGTCCCCTCAATTCCCATGTGTACCATGGCCTTCGTACAGTTGTCGAAAACTACGGCGGCGAAGCGAGGCATGCCGCACCTGCGCGAAGTGTTCACTCCGCACCCCGTCTGGGGCAAGACAGCTGCAGAACTGGCGGCAATGGTTAGAGGTCCCGATCCGGTGACGGGAAAACCCATGATGAAGGAGATCATGGATGACCTAACCACGCCGCTTTCCGCAGAGGAGCAGAAGTCCGGGACCGAGAATATTTCAGCAGGGCCGGCTCTCTACGGTCCGGACACTTTGGATGACCTGCAGAAGGCCTTCATGAATAACGGAATGACGGATTACCTGCCGATCATCATTCCCACCGAAGAGAAAGTCGATGCGATGCTCAAAGGAACGAGCCACCATCCGGAAGAAGTGCTCAGGAAAGCGATCCAGGGTGTGGGCTACGAGTCCGCGCAGTGGGGATTCACGGTGCGGCAAGTCGCGGTGAACGCGGTCATGGCGGGATGCGAGCCGGAGTATTTTCCGATAGTGTTGGCGATGGCGTCCGTGGGCCAATTAGGGTTTTTCGGTTCCACAACGTCGGGCAGCAGTGCGATTGTGATCAACGGTCCCATCCGAGACAAGCTCAGCATGAATTACGGAATCGGCGCACTGAGCCCGTTCGCGCAGCCCAATGCCACCATCGGACGATCGTGGACCTTGATGGGCAAGAACCTCACCTCTGGCGGCGTACCCGGCGACACTTATCAAGGTTCGCAGGGCAACCAGATGGACTACAACAATTGTTTTATTGCCGAGGACGAGAAGAACAGCCCGTGGACTCCCTTTCACGTGCAGCAAGGATTCAAGCCCGAAGAAAATGTGGTGAGCTTGTTCCTCGGGTGGGACATCCGCCAGGGGCACGGCGCGGAGGGCGCGGGAGCACCCGTGGATCCGATGTTCGATGAACAGATCAGCAGCATGTTCCACACCATGGCGGGAACGTTCGGTGCGATGGTGGTTTGTGACCCGCTAGTGGCGAAGCGCCTGGTGGCTCAGGGATACGACACAAAGGAAAAACTCTCGGAATGGTTGTGGAAGAACACGATGCGCACGGCGAAGGATTACCGGAATTCCTCCCTGTCGTACGTATATACATATCCGGCCGCACTGGAAGGAAGAGAGCCCTATGCCACTTGGTGGAAGTGTCCAGAAGACACGTTGATACCTTGGTTCCCCAGCACCAAATACATTAACTTCATCGTTGCCGGGGGCCAAACCAATGCCTTTTTTCAGATCGGGAACATGAACCACGGCAGGAGCGAATCCATCGACAAGTGGACGTAGAGGATGTGGAAGCGGGCCTAGTGAACTGGTGATTCCGAGCTGCTACGGTTGGCAGACGGGGCACTTGCGCGCGCTTCGCGGATAGTCAGTCGGGTAGTGCCTAACTCCAAGAAATAGAGATTAACGAGCACATTCCGACCTTCATTTTATTATCACGGAAGCGGGAAGCCCGCCCAATCCGGCAACGCTGACCGCAACAGCGGCCGACGTACTCGCAGCGAAATTTTGGTCGCCGCTGTAAGCCGCGATGATTGCATCGGTACCAATCGGAAGTACCGTGGTCGTGAGGGTTGCAACGCCGGAGCCGTTCAGAGTCACGCTGCCGAGCTTGGCCGTGTCGTCGCGGAACGTCACTGTGCCCGTCGGCGTTCCGGTGCCGGAAGCCGGCGTAACTGATGCCGTGAACGTCACCGAATCTCCGTCCACGATGCTCGTTGTCGATGAAGCCAGAGTTGTGGATGTAGCCGTACGCCGCGAAGTTCCTCCCTCCTGAAAAGTGACAATTACGTAAGAGCCCCCATTATCGCCGTTAGCAGAGGCAGCCAAATGTCGATGCGAGTAATAATTAGCGGGGTTCCACGCGAGACTACCGTCGCTGTCGAACACGATCTGCGGAAGTGAGCGATTCACTTCCCCAGACAGATATGGAAAATACGGAGCCGAGGGACAGGTTAATCGGTAAGGACCAAGAGAACTTGCAACCGCTCGACTGATGAGCCTGCTTGCAGGGAGGGGCGAACCCGGCCCCCGCACCGAACGTCCGTCCAACACCAGCGTCGAAGCGATAGCGAGAATGAACGCCGTCGCCCCAACGGCAGACCATATCCTCGGCGAGAAATATTTTGGCACCCGTGCCTCCTCTCGAATTTCGAGCTCACTCGACTATTCAACCGGAATTTCCGTTCTTGACCATTCGCAGGAATGTTTTTGTACACCCGACGTCCTTCCGAGGCAATCAAATCCCTTTCGTTACATCATTCTCCAGCCCGGCAGACAGACAGCTTGGTCCGTGCTGACATGAAACCTATAGAACTCCCAATGAATTTCGTTCGCGCGAATGAGCTCGCCGGACTTTTTTGCCTCGCAACTCTATCGTAATTCCGCGGTAGAATTCGAGCGGTAGCTGTTGGTTGGATCGGAGGGGTGCTGGATGGATCGAGCTGTGGAGGCGGTAATCGGCGAGTACGAAAAGCGCGAAAGGGCGGAGAACGAACTGAAGCGCGAGATCGATTTTGACCACGATCACTCTCGCCGGGATGAATTCCTTCTGTCAGTGGGACGCTCGTCCGCGCAATTGCTGAGTATCTTAGCCAAGTCGTTGAAACCGAAAACGATCCTAGAAGTTGGCGGATCGTATGGCTACTCGACGCTATGGCTGGCCGAAGCGGCGCAATCCGTGGGCGGGAAGCTGATCACGCTGGAAATCCACCCAGAGAAACAGCAGCACTCTCGCGACGCAATCAACAGGGCAGGACTCTCAGACTCGGTCGACTTTCGCTTGGGCGATGCTCGCCAACTCATCAGCCAGCTTCCAGGTCCGTTCGATTTCGTCTTGCTCGACTTGTGGAAGGACCTCTACGTCGCCTGTTTCGACCTGTTCTATCCGAAGCTCGGCCCGGGCGCGCTCATCGTAGCCGATAACATGCTCTACCCGGAAATAAATCGCGCGGAAGCAAAGCAATATCGCGCGTACGTTCGCACTAAGCCGCATATCGATTCGGTTCTGTTACAGGTTGGTGGCGGGCTCGAGCTCAGCCGTTTTGCTAAAGACGCGTTGTGAAGTAGACCAAGCCACGTTGGTTTGTAGCACTTTGTTCTCTTCGCCGGACAAAAACTTTCCTCGCATCAGCGTTGGCCGCGAGCGTATGATTTCTCTTACGCGTATTGTCTGGGCCCACCGCGCGAATGGCTCCCTACAGGAGACGCACGATGAAAAAGGTTCTCATCATAGTCGGTATCGTGATCGCCGTTCTGATCGTGATCGTCATTGCGCTTCCGCTATTTGTGAACGTGAACCGCTTCAAGCCAACTCTCGAGTCCGATCTGTCGAACGCGCTTGGCCGCAAGGTCGAGATCGGCAATATTAAATTGGCGATCCTTTCGGGTGGCGTCACCGTTGATAATGTTTCCATTGCGGACGATCCGGCCTTCAGCAAATCTCCGTTCTTGACCGCCAAGCAGCTCACCGCCGGCGTCCACATCTTTCCTTTGATTTTTTCGAAGCAGCTTGAGGTGCAATCGTTTACGATCACCGAGCCTCAGGTCACGCTCTTGCATTCGCCTTCGGGTACGTGGAATTTCTCCAGCCTCGGCGCAAGTTCGTCCAAAGCGTCGGCGACAACTGCTGCGCCCAGCGCGGGCGCCTCGAATTCTTCTAGCGGAACCTCTGCCGCGCCCAATGCGACCATTGGCAAACTCAAAATCTCAAATGGCACCGTAGTTGTCGGCACCGCCGGCGCTCAAGGCAAAACTCAAACCTACTCCGACGTGAACTTCCAAGCCTCCGAGCTTTCGCGCACCTCGCAATTTCCGTTCAAGTTAACCGCCAAAACTCCCAACGGTGGCACGATCAACCTTGATGGCAATGCCGGTCCCCTCAACGGTGGCAATATGTCGCTCACGCAGTTCACCGCGAAACTCGATGCCGAGCACATTGACCTCGCAAGCACTGGATTCGTCGATCCGTCCTCGGGCTTGGCGGGTACCGTAAGTTTCACAGGTACTTTTTCCTCTGACGGAGTTCTGATGAGTTCGCAGGGCACCATCAAAACCGAGCGCATCCGCCTCGTCGCCGGCGGTTCGCCATCGGCCGTCCCAGTGAATCTTAATTACACCACGGCCTACACCCCGAAAAACCAAACCGGTACGCTCTCGCAGGGTGATGTTCACATCGGCAACGCGATAGCTCATCTCACCGGAACGTACGACACTTCGGGCCCTTCGACGTCTTTAAAAATGAAATTAAATGGCCAGGGAATGCCGATCACCGATTTGCAAGGTGTGCTTCCTGCCGCCGGTATCACGCTTCCCCCTGGTGCGTCGCTTAGCAGCGGCAGCCTTAATCTCGATCTCGCGCTAAGCGGGCCCGTGGACAAGCTCGTGATCACCGGACCCGTCGACCTTTCCAATGCGAAGCTCTCCGGCTTTAATCTCAAATCCAAGCTGGGCGCGCTCGGATCCTTCACGGGCCTTGGCGGCAGCTCTGGATCGGATACCGAAATCCAGACGCTCAGCGCCGATTTCCACGTCGATCCCAGCGGCACGCACGCCGAGAATATGAATCTGGTTGTGCCGTCGATCGGCTCCATCACCGGCGATGGGTTCATAAGCTCCGCCAGCCAGCTCGATTGCAAGATGGTGGCGAAGCTAGCCGGCTCCGGCGCGGCGGGCGCGGCCGCCTCAGCGCTCACGTCTTTTGCCGGCGGCGGAAAATCCCAGGGCGGCATCCCGTTTAAAATCGAGGGCACCACTTCCAAGCCCGTCTTCGTACCGGAAATTGGAGCCATGGCTGGGAATATGCTGAAGGGCGCGGCTGGTATAGGTGGTAACAAAAACCCGGCGAACCAGGTCCAAGGCGTGATCGGCGGCCTTTTCGGCAAAAAGAAAAAGAAGTAACCGCGCGCACCGCTCAGCCTCAGATCGCCGTCGAACTGCGGGGCCCCGGTCGCGCCGCTACCCCGGATCACCGTCGCACGGCCTGACTTATCGGACACGTCCCCTGCGGCCTGCGTGCGCAGTGCTCAAAACTCTCTATAATTGGAAGTCACTTGGGATCTGGGCAGCGAAGTGGCTTGCGCTTCGCCGTACCGGTTGGGGCCATCGAAATTCCAAAATTCGCGGTCTAGATTTTTCCGCGCGCAAATTCCTCTCTTTTTAGTGACCCTCCTTTCCGCTTACGTCCAGCGGCGATAGACGCCGTTTGCCCAATCAACCGCTTTGGTGGCGATTTTATGAAGGACTCGCGAATGAAGCGCATTCTGTTCGTCGATAACGAACCGCTGGCATTTGAAACTCTGCAAACCCTGCTCGATTCGCAACGCGATCGGTGGGAAATCGCTCACGCCCCCGATAGCGAGACGGCGCTGATGCTCCTCGACGCCACGCCGTTCGACGTGATCGTCTCCGACACGCACATGCCAAAAATGGACGGCGCCGCGCTGCTCAAAACCGTACGCGAGCGATTTCCCGGCGTGGTTCGCATCGTGCTCGCGAGTCAGAAAGAACTCGATGCCGCTTTGCGCGCAGTTTCCGTGGCCCACCAGTTTCTAGTGAAGCCCTGCGATCCGGGCATGCTGCGCGTTGCCGTAGAACGTGCCACCAGCCTTTCCGACGTGCTCAACAATAAGCTACTCGCCGGCATGGTTGGATCGGTGCAAGACCTTCCGGTGCTGCCGCGCATTTATCTCGATCTTCGCCACGCCCTCACCGATCCCGATATCCCTCTGAAGTCCGTGGTGCGCATCGTCGAACAGGACGTCGGCATCTCGGCAAAAATCCTGCAGCTCGTGAATTCCGCGTTCTTCGGATTGCCGCGCGAAATCACCAGCCTGCAAACGGCCGTCAGCTATATCGGAACGCAGCTGTTGCAGAATCTTGTGCTATCGGCGGAAGTTTTTCACGTTTTCGAGGTCAGAAAAGTGGTGAAAGGTTTTTCGTTCGAGGAAGTTCACATGCACTCGCAGCTCGCCGCCAAAATCGCGGGCCGCATCGTGGCTCCGCCGCACATTCATGGTCCCGCGATCGTCGGCAGCCTTCTTCATGATGTGGGCAAGCTGGTGCTAGCCACCCGTTCTCCCGATCATTTCGCGCGCGCCTTGCGCGGAGCGCGCGAGGATCGCGTGCCCTTGTACGTTGCCGAGGAATCACTGATCGGAATTTCTCACGCCGAGGTGGGCGCCTATCTGCTGGCGCTCTGGGGCCTGCCGTCGCCAGTGGTCGAAGCCGTGGCGCATCACCACCATCCTGAGCGCGTGCCCACCGATGTGCTCGACGCCGTAGGCATCGTTCATATCTCAAATGCCCTCGCCAACGAGCATCCCGTTGCTCCGCCCGCCGGCGATCCCATGCCGTATCAATTTATCAGCGCCGAGTACGTCGAACAAGTCGGCGTCTCCCAGCGCATCGCCGAATGGCAGGAGTTCGCCGAATCCGCCGCCAACGAACTTCGCGCCGCCTCTCCGCGCACCCGCTAGCCCCTGCCCCGCACGAACCGTTTCAAAGCTTCGCGACGCGCCAACGAACTACTGCACGGTAACACCCAGTTCGAAGCAGTGCTGGTCTATGCTCGTTGTGCCGCAGACGAGTTGCTGCGTGTTTCCCGTCACCACGATGCTGATCCCTGAGCTCTGCGACTCCTGGTTGTTCGCGTCGCCGGTGTACTGCGCGGTGATCACATGAGTTCCAGGATCCGCCGACAGAGATTCCGTATCTGTCATCTGCGCTTGTGCGGTATTGCCAGTTATACTCACGTCAGGCGCTATTACGCCCGGAAATGACGCATCCAGAAAATTGACAATTCCCGTGATGGTGTTTGGCGAATTCACCGTCGCTGTCAGTGTTGCGCCCGCTCCTGGGGTGATTTTCGTGCTCGTTGTCGAAAGAGTTGTGCTGGTTATTGCGGGCCCGGTTTGCCCGCCCCCACCGCTTCCGCCTCCGCTTCCTCCCCCCGTGCTAATGGAGTTTCCCCCGCCCCCGCACCCGACCGCAAAGCCCAACACGCCTACACAGACGAGCCCGACGGCAAGGCGCCGAGAACGATGTCTACTCGGCGCAAGAGCCAACAAAACGCCCGCCAGAGTGGCAAAGCAGCCGAGATCCCGCCATCCACCTGAATCACCCGGCATCAACGGAAAGGCGCTCAGCCGGGACTTAACGAAGCTCGATGTCAGGCTACTAGAAGGCGGCGGCACAGAGAAAGACAAAGTCGCGGTGGCTGATGCTCCGTTGCTCAGTGTCACCGTCCCGGGCGTAAAAGTGCACGGCGCTTCCGCGACCTGTGTCTGGTAGCAACTGAGTGTTACGGTACTCGTATCGCTGGTCATCGGTGTAATCGTGAGCGTCGTGCTTCCTGTTTGACCAGCCGTGATCGTCAACGATCCCGGGTTGGGCGTAACGCTGAAATCCGGGATGGTTACGGTAACTGTGCCGGAGCCCGCCGATGACGCATAGTTTGTATCTCCCGTAAACGTTGCAGAGATGGCTTCAGTTTGTTGAGGCGTGATCGTCGTAGTCGCCTGGATTATCCAGTCACCGCTTGCATTCTGCGTCGTGGTGGTTGTGACGGCTCCGCTGATCGCGCCCACATTTGAACTGAAGGAAATGGCCCCCGTTGGTTTTAGGCTCGCGTTGCTAGCCGGATTTCCAGTGCTGACTGTTGCCGTGACGGTCACATTCTGTCCAAGCAGGACGCCACTCGGATCAGCCGCCACGCTAACCGTCGTCGGATAGAGAGCGTTGATCGAAACGCTGCTCGATACCGAGCTTGCATAGTTCGCGTCACCACTGTAATGCGCGGTGAGGGTGTGCGGGCCGGACGATCCGGAGATTGTTGTCTGATTGCTGCCGTTAATGAAAACCTCGTCTGCCGGAGGAACCGTAAATCCGTTCCCCAGGGCCGTTCCTGGCAGTTGAGTAGATCCATCAAAAAAAGCGAAGGTTCCCGTCGGCGCCACACCAGAACTGGTTGCTTCTGCCTGAACGGATACCATGAATGGCTGCCCGATTGTCACGTTTTGGGTGGCTACCGGACTCAGGACGTTCGTCGTTGTCGGAGCTGGCGTTACGGTGACCACATCCGTGCCGCTGCTCGGATTGTAGCTGCTGTCTCCGGCATAACTCCCCGCTAGGGCGTGGGTGCCTCCCCCAAGCTGCACAGCCTGGAATTCCGCGTATCCCTGGCTATTCAGAGGGAAGTTTCCGGTCGGGGAACCGATGCCGTTGCCATTGTCTTTGAGAATGACGCCGCCTGTCGGGCACCCGTACGCCACCACGCCTGTCGTCTGATTTACACAATCATTTCCCGAACTGTTCGTAATATCCGCGCGCAGGATATAGAGCGAACCATATGGAAATGAGGTTGCGTTCGAATTAGTAACCACGTTTGTAATCGGATTGAACGTCAAAACGTGCACGTTGGTGAGGCTGGATTCCGGGCTGACCGTGACCGAAACAGGCGGCGAAGAAGTGCTCGCCCCGAACGTTCCGTCCCCGGGGTAGCTGGCAAAAACGGTGTACGTGCCGCCGGGAAGCGCATTGGTGCTTCCGGACGCGGAGCCGCCAGTGAGCGTAAGTGCTTCCACGCCCTGCTGGCCGTCTGAGCCGGTATTTGCAATCAGAGAAACGCTACCGGACGGTGTCCCTGTGCCGCCCGAACCTGCGGCTACCGCGATCGAAAGTGGAACCGACTGCCCGTGCGTTATATTTACCGGGTTGCCGGAGTTCAGCGTCAGTGTGGTCGACGAAGATTCGAGCGCAAGTACGAAGGATTTCCATTTGGTCACGAGGTTGCCCACATTGACGGAACCGAGCCCCGTCGCGAGGTCGTAGCCAGTACCCGTGTTGTATGCCGGATTGCTGCCGTCGTAAAGCACGCCATACTTATTGCTTCCGGTCACATTGCAGTTCGGAGTGCCGCTCAAGCACGGCATCGAATTCGTCGAGCCGCTGGGAACATCGTAGAAAATGCATGTGCCGGCAGGATTGGCGGCGGAAGAGCAGGTATTTCCGGACTGCGCTGCTAGCTTGTAAAGGATACGGTTTGCGTTCCCTTGCCTCGAATTGCTGGCTTGATTTATAAGCGCCATGATTCCAGCGAACGCTGGTGTGGGCGCGGACGTTCCTCCGATCCCGACGATGCCCGTGTTCGTATCACTCGGATCGCACGACGTGGACGGATAGCCGCCGCCCACGGAAATCTCGTTGCTTGTAGAGAGTAAATCGGCCTCGCAGACCACATAAAAGCTTCCGTTGAATCCGTTGCTTGCAAACATAGCGACGTCAGGCAAGTCGCGAACGCTATCCGCGGGTGTAAGCGCCGTTTGCCACGCAGGCTTGGAATAGGGCGTTGTGCAGCTTGATAGGTTTTGTCCGTCTGACACGGTGCAGCCGCTTTTGCCCCCGCCCCCGCCAGTGGGCTCGAGCAGATACGAGAACTGCTCTAGCACCGTCGGATCGTTGCAGGTTTGAGCGGCGGATATTGTGCCGAAACTTGAGAATATCTCCTGGTTCGTGCACGTATCGTTCCACGTCATTTCCGGTATGTATCCCTTGGCCGAAAGCGACGCCACGCCGCCGGAAGATCCCGGCGCAGTGGAATTCGTCGTGTTCCAATAAGTGAGCGGATCGTTGAGGTCGTTGAAATCCGTGCCGCCCATTGCAACGTCGTACGGCGTTGACGCGATGCCATTGACGGAAAGCCCAAGTTGCGCTGGTCCTTGCGAGCCAAGATCGCCATCGCACGTTGCCGTACCGGTGTCGCCAGTCGGTACCACCACCGTGATGCCTTGCGCCGCAGCTTGCTGCCACAGTTGGTTGTAAAATGTGTTTCCGGTGCTACCCAGAAAGAATTCGCAAACCCCGTAGCTCTCGCTTAAGACCGGCGCCAGATTGTTGTCGACAGCATACTGCGCAGACAAATCGACGCCTAAGCTGGCTTCGGTCGATTGAGACACTACAAGATCGATGTTTGCGCCTTTCGCGACGGCTCCAGCCCACTCAACGTCTAAGTCGGACTCAGTTTCATCGCCTGGCACCGTGCCTGGATCGGGGCCGTCCATGATGATCGTCGGATCTTTCACGGTCATTCCGAAAAACTTCTGAAACGATTCAACGTCCGAAACGTTGATGTCGCTCTCGCCGACGATAGCGATCGTCTCTCCCGTGCCGTCGATTGCTGGCGTCTGATTCCACAGCGGAAAGATGTTGTAAATCGTGGCGAAATCGTAAGGGCTAAGAGCGAAATTGCAGAATGGCGCCGAGCTGAGATTGCACGGATTCGGGAAAGTGTACTCCGAATTCTTCGGCTTTATCCCTCCGATTTCGATAGACCCGCGAGGGTTCGTCGCCAAGTGATATAGGGGAATACGCGGAAAGTTGTACAACGTGTCGATGCCCGCCACCACCGGCGTGAGCGCCGTCGGAATTTCCGGATCGGATGAATTGCCCCAACGACTTTCGCCGTTCACCAGATATTGGTGAATCGCGGTGTGAAACGCGGATTGCACTTCCGCGGCGGTCCCTGAAAATTCGATCACCGTCCGCCCATTTGAGACCTGATCGATCTGGAATCCCTGCGACTGCAACCACGAAGTGACAGTCTGAATATCCTGGTCCGAGGGTCCGAACTCCTGTCCGTATTGCTGCGGAGTCAGCCAGTGGTGGTAGTTCGGGGAAGATGCATCCTGCTGCTGCTCCATCAGGCTGTCCAGGGTGTTTTCCTGCTGCGCGCTACGCTTCAGCACCAGCAACATGCGCTGCATGGGCAGAGTGGTAGGCGCAGCGCCGCGATCAAATTGCGCCTGTGCGAAAGGATGCGTATTGCCTTGCAGAATCGTCAAATTGGATGGATCGATTGCTTGTGTGATTCGCGAAGCGATCACGTTGGTCTGCGCGCCAGTGAAGACCGCTGCTGCGAGAAGAATGACGGTTGCCGATACAATTCCAAAGGCTGATTTCGATTGGTTTCGCATAATGCCTCTGGCCGGAAAAACAAGCCCTATACGAAATGTTTGCTGTGCACCTCATGGAGCGCCCGAGTCTCGGCCCACACACCTGGGCGAAAGCCTGGCGTATGCGGTCACTAATCGGTAATGTGCGAGAGGTGCTGCGCGGATACTGCCGAATTTGCAAATGGCCGTCAAGCGGAAATTAGGCCGATGCTTCGCCAACAAGCAACGGGCCGTCGCGAGTAATCGAGAGCGTCTTCGCCCTGAGGGCGAAAATTGTGGTACATTGCGCCCGGGTGGAGGGCCACGTTGCGGGGACCGCAGCGGAGGAAAGTCATTATGACCTGCCCGCAATGTGCGAGCCGCGTTCCGGCCAAAGCCCTGTGGACGTCTACCGGACTATCGGGAGTGGTTTGCCCTCACTGCCACGTCAGCCTTCGTCCGAAGGCTTTTTGCACCATCGTGCTGTTCGCGGCGTGCATCGGATTGGGAGAAGCGGTACTTCTGATTCTTCGATCGCACGGAGAAAATATGGCGATCAGCCTGACGGGATTTTTTGTGGTGTTTGCCGGCTTGTATTCGCTCGCGGCGCCAGCTTTGATGAAGCTGCGCGTGAAAGATCGGTCAGCGCGGCCTCTTACGGATCGCCGCGCTTGAGCGCATCGCGAGCGACCGCGACGCCGAGCTACAGCATCTGGCGCAGGACGTACTGCAGAATTCCGCCGTGCTGATAGTAAGCGACCTCGAATGGCGTATCGACGCGCGCCAGGGCCGTGAATTGTTTTCCTTTTTCATTACCTGCGCGCGCGCTCACGCGAATGATTTTTCCGGGCGCGAAATCCTGCGCCAGGCCTTCAAAGTCGAAAGTCTCCAGACCCGTCAATCCGAGTGATTTGGCGTTTTCGCCAGGATTGAATTCCAGAGGCAGCACGCCCATGCCGATCAAGTTGCTGCGATGGATGCGCTCGAAGCTTTCGGCAAGGACGGCGCGGACGCCAAGCAGAATCGTTCCTTTCGCCGCCCAGTCGCGTGACGATCCCGAACCATATTCCTTGCCCGCGATCACCACGAGCGGGACGCCTTCGCCGCGATACCGCATGGCCGCATCGTAAATCGTCATTTTCTCGCCACTCGGCTGATGAATGGTCCATCCGCCTTCGGTTCCCGGCGCGAGCTGATTGCGCAGGCGAATATTCGCGAACGTGCCGCGCATCATCACTTCGTGATTTCCGCGGCGCGCTCCGTAGGAATTGAAATCTTTCGGCAGCACGCCGTGCGCGATCAGATATTTTCCCGCGGGACTATCGGGCGGAATCGAGCCAGCGGGAGAAATGTGGTCGGTGGTGATGCTGTCGCCGAGCAAGGCAAGCGCGCGCAACCCGCACAGGTCGGCGAGCGGCGCGGGCTTCAGCGGCATTTTTTCGAAATACGGCGGATTTTTAATGTACGTGGAACTTCCATCCCACGAATACAGATCGCCGGCCGGAACAGGCAGAGCTCGCCAGCTCTCGTCGCCAGTGAAGGCATCGGCGTATTCCTTGCGGAACATATCGCCGGAGACCGAGTTGCGAACGATAGACTCAACTTCCTGCGGTGTGGGCCAGATATCACGGAGATAAACGGGCTTGCCGTTTTGGTCGGGTCCGATCGGCTCGTTGACGATGTCGAAATCCATGCGGCCGGCGAGAGCGTAGGCGACCACTAGCGGCGGCGAAGCGAGATAGTTGGCGCGGCAGAGCGGATTGATGCGTCCTTCGAAATTGCGATTGCCGCTGAGGACGGAAACTGCGACGAGATTGTTGTCCTTCACCGCTTTGCCGATCGATTCCGGCAGCGGGCCGCTATTGCCAATGCACGTGGTGCAGCCGTAGCCGACGAGGTTGAAGCGAAGTTGGTTCAAATACGGCCACAGGCCGGCTTTTTCGATGTAGTCGGTTACGACTTTCGATCCAGGAGCGAAGCTGGTTTTCACCCAAGGCTTGGTGGCTAGGCCGCGCTCGACTGCTTTTTTCGCCAGCAGCCCGGCGCCGAGCATCAGCGAGGGATTCGACGTGTTGGTGCAACTGGTGATCGCGGCGATGACTACGGAACCATCGCCGATATCGAATTTATCGCCGTTGTTTTGCACGCTGGCGTGCTTCGGCGGTTCCGTAAGAGTTTTCTCGAAGGAAGTTTTGGCCTGCGTGAGCGCGACGCTGTCTTGCGGCCGCTTGGGACCGGCGATTGTCGGGACGACCTTGGCGAGATCGAGTTCGAGGGTGTCCGAGAACATTGGATCGGGCGTTTGATCGGTGCGGAATAACCCCTGCTCTTTGGTGTAAGCCTCGACGAGACGAACTCGCTCTTCGCTGCGCGCGGTGAAGCGCAAATAATTCAGCGTTTCGGAATCGACCGGGAAAAATCCCATCGTCGCGCCGTATTCGGGAGCCATGTTGGCGATGGTGGCGCGGTCGGGCAGCGTGAGACTCGATAGCCCGGTGCCGTAGAATTCCACGAATTTTCCAACTACGCCTTTTTTGCGCAGCATCTGCGTGACGGTGAGCACCAAATCGGTTGCGGTCGCGCCGGCAGGCAAGCGACCGTGTAATTTGAAGCCGACAACGGCGGGAATCAGCATCGAAAGGGGCTGGCCAAGCATGGCAGCCTCCGCTTCGATTCCGCCGACGCCCCAACCGAAAACGCCGAGGCCATTCACCATCGTGGTATGCGAATCGGTTCCAACCAGTGAATCGGGAAATGCCATCCACGAGCCGTCGATCTGCTCGCTGAAAACCACGCGGGCCAGATATTCGAGATTCACCTGATGGCAGATGCCGGTGTCCGGAGGGACCACGCGGAAATTCTGAAGGCTCTGTTGCCCCCAGCGGAGAAACGCATACCTTTCGATATTGCGCTGCAGTTCCATATCGGCGTTGATTTTGAAGGCGTCCGCAGCGCCAAATTTGTCGACTTGTACGGAGTGATCGATCACCAGCTCGGCGGGAAGCAGGGGATTAATTTTTTTCGGATCGCCGCCGAGGTTGCGGATAGCATCACGCATGGCCGCGAGATCGACGACCGCCGGCACGCCAGTGAAATCTTGCAACAGTACGCGCGCGGGCATGAAGGAGACTTCCTTCGCCGTTTGGCCGGCGGAAGCGGTGGGTGTCCATGAAGCGAGCGCCTTAATATCTTCGGCGTGGACGAAGCGGCCGTCTTCGTGGCGCAGCAAATTCTCGAGCAGCACTTTTAGCGAAAATGGCAGGCGCGCCACATTCGCTGCCTGCTCCAGAGCAGCCAAGCGATAGACTTTGAAAGTGTTGTCGCCGACGCGCAGCGGCGCAAGCGTGGAGAACGAGTTTTTTGATCGCGGGCTCATGCGAGAAAAGGCCTCTCCTGTAGGTAGACGGCCATCAGTTTAGCGCAATCAAGGCGCGAAACCGGTGCGAAAATCGGGTGAGAGGAACGCGCAGCAGGCAGTTCAATTTTGTGTCGATCTGAAGACGGGGCCAGCGTTTGTTTTCTATCACTTAGGCGCCATTTAGAATGACTTGGTGTGTCGATCTGACTGCGGCGATTTCTGGCTGTCTTTGCGGCGAAGCACAGGAGCAGGGAGGCACGGAATAGGAGGCGCGAATATCCGGCGGGATCGTAGGCTGTCCGCTCGCCCAATGTTCTCGCTGCTGCTTCCACGCTTCCTCCTTCGAACTACTTCATGCCGCGCCCGCCTCTTAACTGCGCTACGACAAGCGGCGCACACCTTAGCCTATCATACGATGCAAATCTGTCCCGATTTGGGAATGGCACAAGTGACGTCGCGTGAGCGGATTGCGGAGCTTTCTACCCGCGAGGCCAGTTGCGATTAGAACGACCACGGGAATTGCCGCAAAGCGGGCGCTTCGGCCATTCGGGAATCGGCCGCAGCTTCCGTTGCACAACCTTACTGGCTGAATGTGGAGTTCCGCTACGAGGTACGAATGGGGGGCCCCCTGAGTTGTGACGTAGGCACAGGGATGATGTAGAGACAGCTTGGTTGCTCTCGCGGCCGCTGGGCGGGTATTCATTACGGAGGATTAGAAAATGTGGAAATGGCTCGAACAGCACCCAGCAACAGCGGTCCTTGCCGCGATTGCAGTCCTGTATGGGGCGAACGAGCTCTGGCATGGCGGCAACATGGGTTTGGTGGAGGCACTCGCCGTCATCGCGTTCGGGGAGGCGATCTTCCTGTGGGCTGAGGTTGGCAGGCTAAGGCGGAAGCTCGACGACCTTGAAAGTCGGACAAGCAGGGACCCCGAGCGGGCGGCCGGTGCCATCGCAACATTGTGGGAGAGGGTTGGAGAACTGCTAAGCAAGAGCCGAAGTCTCGAAAGCCGCACGGACGCCTGTGAGAAGTTGATTGGGGCACTTCTGAGCAAAGAGGTAAAAGATGCATCTTGACGGCGGGGTTTGAAACCCCACCCTTCCATCGAATCTGACCTTTAATCAAGCCACTAGTTTCGTTGACGCTCTAAGACGGAACGCGCTGCTTTGATCGCTGTTGGTCCGAGGCGGCCTTCTACGGCGAAGGCCACGTAGCCATCTGGACGCAGCAGCGTGAGGCCTGGGCGATGCGCCGCTCGCGATTCCAGGATATCGGGGAAGGAGGCGCAAAGCTGCTTTGCGGCTTCGACGGTTGATGCATCGGCGCTTTCGTCAAGCAAGAGAAGAAAGCGGCTGCGGATCCCGCTGCCTCCGCGCAGGGAATCATCGAAATATCGCTCGCCGGGGCCTTCGACCATGGGGCTGCCGCGATAGGCGACGCCGAGTTCGGAGAGAGTCTGGACGAAGGCGTGCTGAAAGGGCGCGAGCCGCGAGACGACTGGAATGATGGTGTTGCGCGCGACTTGGGCGAATTTGCTCGGCGTGCCCATGGCCTTGGTCATGAAATCGGTGACGTCGATGACATGCTTGATGACGGGACGGCGCTCAACCGTGTAACTATCGAGCAGATTTTCGCCGCCGCAACCGCGGATGGCAAAATCGAGCTTCCAGACTAAATTCCAAACGTCCTGAAGTCCCGTGTTCATCCCCTGACCGCCAAACGGGCTGTGGATGTGGGCCGCGTCTCCAGCGACGAACATCCGGCCGACGCGTAGCCGCGCGACCTGGCGATGATGGATGCGAAAGTAACTGCTCCAGTGAAGGGCCCGCGCTTCGATCCCGGCGGGCGCGCGCGCGACCAGTATCTTGCGAACAAGCTCCAGCGAAGGAGGGTCGTCTTCGGCGTTTTCAATCGTGGCCACGACGCGCCTGCGAGTGGCGCTCATGGGGAAAATAGCGAGGGGGCCGTGCTCGTGCGGGCACAACTGCATCTCGTCGGCGGGGAGCGCTTCGTTGGTCTCGACGTCGGCCAGCATGAAAGAAGCGCGATATTCCGCTCCCTCGAAGGGCAGGTTCAAGAGACGGCGGACCGCGCTATGGGCGCCGTCACAGCCGACAACGAACGCGGCGGTGATATTTGTGCGCTCAGCTTTGTGGTCCAGCGTTGCCGTGACGGATTTATCGCGCTGAACCCCTGAAACGAACGTGGTTTCGTACTCGACGGCGCCGCCTTTACGGCGCAGTTCTTCGACGAGGAGCTTTTCTGTAACGTCCTGAGGCACCATAGCGACGAACGGATAGGGAGTTCCCTCAGGCGTGAATTGTATTCGGGCGATGGTGCGATCGTGAGAGATTACGGCGGCCCAAGTGACGCGATTTGCACGTTCAAGGAATGGATTTACAACACCCGCCATATCGAAAAGTTCCATCGTCCGAGGAAAAATCGCTAAGGCTTTAGAGTGTTCGGATTGCGAAGAGCGCGTCTCGACGATCCGATACCTCAAGTTGCGGCGAGCGCATTCGTTGGCGAGAAAGAGGCCGATGGGTCCGGCGCCGACAATCAGAACATCGGTATTAGCGGTGATAGCGGGCATCCTTCAAGCGGCATGGCGGAATGCGCACCCGCTGATTATCTCCGGCACAGTGGATAAAATCCAGGCGCAGAAATCCGAGAAAAGGGCAATCTGGGTGGCGGGGAGGGCTTAGAATCGTGGGAGGCCGAGGTGGCTCATGCGACTCGAAAGCAGAGTGGCTGGCTCGTTGAGACAGACTGCAAGAATTTCGCTGGCGGTGGTTTTCGTGGCCGCGCTCGGAATGGGAGTACGCGCGCAAGTCGGCCGAGCGAAGCCGGCCAAGGCAAAGGCGCCCGATCTGCCGTACACGACGATCGACCATCCGCAGTTTGTGTCCGCATCGCAAGCAAGCTTTCTAGGCCCGAAAGACATGGTGCTGGGCGTGACGGACGGGAAAGCGGCGAAAGCGTATCCGGCGGCGATCCTGGCGCAGCATGGAGTGGTGCAGGACCGCATGGCGGACGGCCCAATCGCCGTCACTTGGTGAAGCTATTGCAACACGGCCCTCGTGTTTAGGGCCGAAGCCAAGGGCAAGAGTCTCCAGTTCGACACCGCTGGACTAATCGGTAGCAACGAAGTTTTCAAGGATCGCGAGACGGGAAGCAAGTGGCAGCAGTCTTCCCTGGAAGCGATTTCCGGGCCGCTGAAAGGGACGCACCTGCAGATGTATCCCTTTCTGTTGACCACCTGGCGCGAATGGCGGAAGCAACATCCCAACACGCTGGTGCTGAAACCGCTGCCGGGTTACGCGGAGCGTTTGGCAGCGGAGAACGCGATCATTAATCAAGGCGTTTCGGGCATGGCCGGGCCTGCACCATACCCCACGTTGGGCCACGATAATCGACTGCGGCCGCGCGACACTGTGGTTGGGTTCGAGACCGGCGGCGTAGCAAAAGCGTATCCGATAGCGGCGCTGGACAAGGTTCGCATTGTGAACGACCGCGTGGGCGGCAATCCGGTGGTTATTATTCATCAGCCAGCCTCCGACGCGACGACTGCTTACATCGCCGAAGCGAATGGCAAAACGCTCCGATTTCGCGCCACGAATGCAGAGGCAAGCCGCCTCACGGATATCGAGACTCACTCTACGTGGAATGCGTATGGCGAGTGCGTTGGCGGAAAGCTCCAAGGCACGCACTTGAAGCGCATCATTCTGGAGCCGGAGTTCTGGTTCGCGTGGTCGGAGTTTCATCCGCACACGGAATTATACGTACCGGCCAAGGCCCACAAATCCTAAGCGTCGCCGGGAGTGCGTGGAGCGGGAGCTTCCCGGCGCCGTTCGAGTGCTGCGGGTGTAAGATCACGCCCCGTACACGTGGGGCGTGGTCTGAATGTTTGCTGAGATTTATGCAGGAAGATGCGAAAGGAGAATCTAGCAATGATTACTCGTCGTGAAATGATGGGCAGTAGCATGGCGGCGGCTTTTGCCACCTTGGTTGCAGGCAGCGCAAGCACTCTATTAGAGGCAGAGGCGCTGCCGGTCCCGCAACACGGAAACATGCATGGGATGGCGTCGCCGGTACAGACGCTGATGGACGAGCCGCTGCCGGAGATGCCTAATCCCGAGGTGAGCGTCATCACGCTCACGGTAGCGCCCGGAGCCGTCTCGCCGCCACACGAGCACATCGGTCCGGTGTTTGCGTACATCTTGGAGGGCGAGATTGAGAATCAGGTCGAGCCGAACCCCCCGAAGAGGTACGGCGTGGGAGATTACTTCTACGAACCCCGCATGCACGAACACAAGATGTTGAAGAATTTGAGCAAGACGAAACCCGCGAAACTGCTGATTTTCCAGGTCGGAGAAAAGGGCAAGCCCTTCACCATCATGCTGAACAAGAAGGGCGCATAACCAAACGCCCGTTACGAATTATGGCTCCAGCGCTGGACTGAAAGGGCGCGAGTTGCGATAGTCGGCTCGCGCTCGACTTCTGGGGGTGTATGGGAATGATCGAGAAAGAAGTTGAGATTCGGACAAAGGACGGTACGGCGGACGCGGTGCTGTTCCGTCCCGAAGGCGGCGGGAAGTTGCCGGGCGTGATGCATTTGCCGGACATTGGTGGAGTCCGCGATTCGCATAAAGAGATGGCCAAGCGGCTGGCTCAACAAGGCTACGTAGTGATACTGGTAAATGTCTTCTACCGTAACGGGAAATCACCAGTATGGGCCTTTCCGTTCAATATGGGCGAAGAACGCAGCATGAAGCGACTGGGCGAACTGCGGGATCCGCTGACTCCGGATGCGATGGAGCGGGACGCCGCGGCATACGTGGATTTTCTGGAGAAGCAGGAGGGAGTGAGCGGCGCGCCGATGGGAGTGGTTGGATATTGCTTCACGGGCGGGATGGCAATGCGGACGGCGGCGGCGCGTCCGGAGAAGGTTGGAGCGGCGGCGTCGTTTCACGGCGGGCAGCTTTACAGTACTGAGCCGTCGAGTCCGCACACGGTGCTGCCTCGGATAAACGCGCGGCTGTATTTTGCGCACGCGGATGCAGACCCTTATATGCCGCAGGAAGCGATCGATAATTTGAACAAGGCTCTGGCGGCGTGGGGCGGAAAATATCAGAGCGAGGTTTATCCGGGGGCGAAGCATAGCTGGACGGTGCCGGATGCGCTGGTGTACGACAAGGCGCAGGCGGATCGGGCGTTTCTGAGAATGACGGAGTTGTTTCAGGCGGCGCTGAAATAGCCCGTGGCGATGAAAGAGGGAGGATTCTGCACCCGGTCGGCGCCATTCGCGCGGGGAATTTTCTTGGCGAGGAAGACAAAAGAGTCTGCGGACTACGGCCTCGATGCTCCAGGCGTCGTGCGGTGGCTGCTGTTTGGCGGCGGCATAGCTCTGGTGGTTGGGCTCACGTTTCTCACGGGAGAGGTAGGCAAAGGGTGGAAAGCCCAGTACGCCCTAGCCGATATGCTCTCCGAGATCGGTATGGGATGTTTGGCTGGCGGGATTCTGATGTTAGGTAGTAGCTACTATGGAAAATTTCGCATCCGCGATCGACTCCTTCGGCAGCTGCATCTGCGCGGAGATGAAGCTGTGCTCGATTTGGGCTGTGGCCATGGATTGCTGTTGATCGGCGCGGCTAAGCTCTTGCCGCGGGGACGCGTCGTTGGAATCGACCTCTGGTCGCAGGTGGATCAGTCGAACAATTCCCGAAAAGTCACGCTGCGCAATTCCGAAATCGAAGGGGTTGCCGGGCGCGTGGAAGTCCACGACGGAGACATGCGCAAGCTCCCCTTCGCGGAAGGGAGTTTCGATGCCGTCGTGGCTCACTTTGCAATCCACAACATTCCGAGTCGGGAGGGTCGCCGCGAGGCAATTCGCGAAGTGGTTCGCGTTCTCAAGCCGGGCGGCCAAGTCGCACTTTCCGATCTGAAAAGCGTCGGCGTTTATGCTGACGAACTGCGAAAATCCGGCATGAACGGCGTGAAGGTTTCCATGCCGAGCTTTTGGACTTGGCCTCCGTCCCGGACGACGGTGGCGCACAAGCCCAGCCGTACGGCCCAGTTCGCAGGCGCAGGGCGCATTCATTCGGAAGGCGAGAGTTCAAGGAGGAAAGAATGAACAAGCGGAAGCTGGGGAATTCGGGGCTGGAAGTGGCGCCGTGGGCGTTGGGCGGAAACGTGTTTGGGTGGACGGCGGACGAGGCGACGTCGTTCAAGCTGCTGGACGCGTTTGTGGACGCGGGACTGAATTTGGTGGATACGGCGGATGTGTACTCGAAATGGATTCCGGGGCACACGGGCGGCGAATCGGAAACGGTGATCGGCAACTGGCTGGCTAAAAGCGGCAAACGCGAGAAGGTGTTGATTGCGACGAAGCTGGGAGTGGAAATGGGTCCGGGAGAAACGGGGCTTTCGCGCGCGTACATTATGAAAGCGGTGGAGCGGTCACTTACGCGGCTGAAGACGGATTTTATCGATTTGTATCAAGCGCATCGCGATGACGATAAGACGCCGATGGAGGAGACGCTGGCGGCGTTTGGAGATTTGATGAAGGCGGGGAAGGTGCGCGCGATTGGCGCGTCAAATTTCAAGGCGGACCGGCTGGCGGAGGCGTTGCGGGTGAGCAAGGCCAACGGGTTGCCTCGATATGAAAGCTTGCAGCCTTGGTACAACCTGTACGACCGCGCGGATTTCGAGGGCGGGCTGGCGGATTTATGCAAGCGGGAAAATATCGGAGTGATTCCGTATTTTGGGCTGGCCAGCGGATTTTTGACAGGCAAATACCGCACCGCAAAGGATCTGGAGGGGAAGCCGCGCGGATATCGCGTGAAAGACATGATGAACGAACGCGGGTTCCGCATTTTGAAGGCGCTCGATACGGTGGCCGCGGGGGCGACAGCGACTCCGGCGCAAGTGTCGCTGGCCTGGCTGATGGGGCGCGTGACCGCTCCGATTGCGAGTGCAACGAGCATCGAGCAGTTTAACGACTTGCTAGGCGCGACGAAGCTGACGTTGACGGCGGCGCAGGTGAAGTTGCTCGATGACGCGAGCGTCATCGACGTGGCGGCTGCTGCCGCGCAGACGAGGACACCGCCGCCATCGAGCAGATCGTAGTACGGCGGCGGAGGCTAAAGCAGTTCGGCGCGCAAGACGGTGACGGCTTGGCCGGAGAGTCGGACGCGGTTGCCTTCGCATCGGGTGCGGACGTAGCCGCCGCGCGCGGAGGCTTGGTAGCCGGTAAGATTGTCGCGGCCGAGACGCTCTTTCCAGTACGGCGCGAGGCAGCAGTGGGCGGAGCCGGTGACGGGATCTTCGTCGATGCCTGCGGCAGGGGCAAAGAAGCGCGAGACGAAATCGTATTCGGGATGCGATGAGACGCTCGTGGCGATCACGCCGCGAACTGGGAGGCGTCGCAGCGCGGCGAAATCGGGCTTGAGCGCGCGAACTTCGTCGTCGCTTGGGAGTTCGACCAGACAATCGAAGCGCGACTGGCCGGTAAATTTCGCCGCCGCGCCGAGCGCTGATTCGAGCGCGTCGAATCTGGCGATCGGCTTGACCGGCATGGATGGAAAATCCATCTCAATCCAGGCTCCGATTTTCTCAGCTTGTAGCAACCCCGAACGCGTGTGAAATCTGGCTGTTTGATCGGGCGGAAGATGTTTTTCTTCCCACAGGAAGTGGGCGCTGGCGAGAGTTGCGTGGCCGCAGAGATCAACTTCCGTCGTGGGAGTGAGCCAGCGCAGATCGAAGCCGTCAGCGTTGCGCACCAGGAAAGCAGTTTCCGATAAGTTCATCTCGCGGGCTACCAGCTGCATCCATTTTTCGGGACGAGCTTCATCCAGCAGACAGACTGCCGCTGGATTGCCGGCGAACGGCGTGTCCGTGAACGAATCTACTTGGGTGATCGCGATTCCCATGCGCGCCTCCTTTCATGTGGGGTCGGCGTTAACGAGACGGCAACTTGGCGTCATCGTTCGTCCGATTAAGTGTATTGGCCAGCGGATGCCAAGAGAACGGCCAAATTGGGCGGGAAGCCCCGCTAAGATCAGTTACGAATGGCCGCGCAAGCGTTACGGAACGCTTGCGGCTGGTGAACCAGTTGCAACTGAACCGCGGCGCGGCTAGTGGCGGGCCATGAGGAGATGTAGCTCGGGCGGCATCGGCGCTACGTCGATGGCGACGTTGATGCAGGACGGTTTGCCGCTGGCGAAGGCTGCTTTGATGGCTGGGCCGAGATCTTCGATTTTTGTGACGCGCTGGGCGTGGCAGCCGAAAGCGGCGGCTACTTCGTGGTAATTGGCGTCGCGAAGCTCGGTGCCGGAGAGGCGATTGCCGGAAACGAGCTGCTGAAAGTGCTGCGAGGCGGCCCAGCTGTGATTGTTCATCACCACGACGACGATGGGCAGCTTGTGGCGCGCCATCGTGTCAAATTCTGTGATGGTGAAGCCGACTGCGCCATCTCCAACAAGCGCCAGCACCGGGCGCTTGGGATGCGCAACTTGCGCGCCGATGGAGAGTCCGAGGCCCATGCCGACAGCGCCGAGAAAACCATGGGTGATGTAGCTGCCCGGTTGGTTCTGGCGAATCACTTCGTTGAACCAGTGATAAGCCTCGGCGCCGTCGCCGATGATGATGGTGTCCTCGGGAATATTTTCGACGATCGCGGTGACGGCCTGATACGGATGAATCGGCGGCGTGGCGACGTGGAGATCAGACTCGGCGCGCTTGCGGCGCTCGATTTTGGCGTTGCAGATGGTTTGGTTCCACGCGCTTCGGTTGGGCCATTTGCGAGATTTGGCGGCGGCGTTCATGGCGTGGAGAGTTTCGCGCGGATCGGCGGCGATGCCGAGAGCAACCGAGCGCACTTTGCCGATTTCCTTGGGATCGACTTCGACGTGAATGATTTTCGCCGCGAGAGGGACTTCGATATCGCTGTTGCCGAGAGTGAAGAGGCCGAAGCGGACGCCGAGAGCGAGGATAACGTCTGGGCGCTCGCCGGACTTCGAGAGATCGGCCATCTTGTGGAACGTGCCGCCGTAGAGTGGATGATTGCTGGGCAGCAGGCCGTGCGCCTGGAAATCCGAAAAGACTGGCGTGCCGGTGGCCTCGGCGAAGGCGCGAAGTTCGGCTCCTGCATCTGAAAAATATGCGCCGGCGCCGGCCATGATAACGGGCCGGGCTGCTGCGGCGAGCATATCGAGAGCTTCGTTGACGGCGTGAGCGGGCGGCGCTGCTTGCACTTCGAGCAGAACCTTCTCCGGAATTTGTACGGATGTGTCGTCGACTTGGGCGGTGAGCACGTCGATAGGCAAATCTAGAAGAACGGGACCCGTAGGCGCGGAAGTGGCCAGGCGTATGGCTTCGGCCACTAGGCGGGGAATCTCTCGCGCGACGGAGATGCGATGCGCCCACTTGGTGATGGGCGTGGTGATGGCTACCTGGTCGATTCCGGCTTGCAGGGTGTTGGTTTCGGCGTCGCTGAGAGCAGCGGAGCCACAAAGATAGAGGACGGGCGTGCGATCGAGATAAGCGTTCGCTACGGAAGTGATGATGTTGGTGAAACCGGGACCGGCGGTGGCCATGGCGACTCCGAGCGACCGAGTGGCGCGCGCATAGCCTTCGGCGGCGTGACCGGCGGCGACTTCGTGGCGCGTGTCGGTGATGGGAATGTGATGATCGAGGCAGGATTGGAAAATCGTCTCGAGGTGCGCGCCGTGAAGTCCGAAAATATGCTTAACATTCGCGCGGAGCAAAGTGCGAACTAGCAGTTCACCACCGGTTACCATGGCCATCGGGAAACTCCTGAATTGTTTGCGAGAAACTTCGACCGCGCTGGACGACAGAGGCAGAGCCGGCGCAGCGGTTACTCAACGGCGGATATTCTAGCGCAGTGCGAGTGGCAAATGAGCAGTGATTAGTGACTAGTGATTGGTGATCCGCGATCAGTAAGCGCCGATTTGGATTCGCGGCTAGGGCCCACAATGGGCCGACTAAGCGGCTGCGAAATGCGGTTACCGAGATTTTTTTGGCGCGTGCGTCTTGATTAGGACTTTCACTTTTTTCTTCACCACTTTGCTCTTTGTGATTTTGCGGGCGTCTTTTCCGGCGTGATCCACTGCGCGCCACATGTACCAACTGGCGACCGTTCGATAGGGGCGCCAACGCTCGCCGAATTCGGCAAGCTCGCGCGGTTTGGGAATCGCTTTTTTGCCGTAGGTGAGGGCGAAGCCTTTTTGCACGCCATAATCATGGATCGGCAGCACGTCTGGGCGTCCGAGGCGGAAGATCAGGAACATTTCGACGGTCCAGGCACCGATGCCCCGGACGGAGACGAGCCGATCGACGAGCTGCTGATCCGACATCGTCAGCGCGTCTTCCATTGTGGGGACAATACCTTCAATGGTTTTCGTCGCCAGATCGCGGACGGCGGCAATTTTGGCTCTCGAAAGCCCGGCTTTGCGCAGAGGGTGAAATTTCACGCGAAGAATTTCTTCCGGGGTGGGGCAGACGCCGTTGGAGCCGAGAGCGCGGATGCGGTCGAAGATTACTTTGGCGGCTTTGCCTGCGATGCTTTGGTAGACGATGGCGCGGAGCAAAGATTCGTAGGGCGTCTCGGCGGTGCGCAGATTCAGCGCGAATTCCGGAATTTTCTCGATGAGCCGAGCGAGGCGGCGGTCGGCCTTCGAGAGATGCGCGATGGCGGCTTTGTGGTCGAAGGGGTAAGGGGAACTTTCTGGCATGGCGAGCGCACAGGATACCGCTGAGCGGGTTGCCGTACAACTTGGCCGGCGGCTGAGGGAAAGCAGGGCGAAGGAGCGGCCCAGCAAAAAAAGAGTACTTGCTGCTGGTGAAGCAGCGCAGAGGAAGGCGCTTCGCGCTGCTATCTTCATGCCGGAGTTAAAGCTCCGACCCCCTAAAATATGCGACGTTGCTCGCGAGAGAGCTCGCGTCGGCTTTGCCCCGTTCGCAGTCAGCTCGCGGCAATTTGCAGAGGAGGCCGCTTCGCGCGGTTATCTTGATGCCGGAGCTGAAGCTCCGGCCCTCTAGGATTCGAGGGCACGCCGCGGCAAACTTGCGTTCCACGAGACGAGGGGGAGCGACGCGGGTGTGCTAGTATCAAAAACTTATGCAAACAGGAATTATCGGACTGCCGCAGGTAGGGAAGACAAGTTTATTCAGAATCCTCACGCGGGCGCGGGTGGACGCGCGCAGCGCGCCGAACCAAGCGCACGTGGGAATCGCGCGCGTACCGGACGAGCGCGTGGTGAAACTGGCGGAAATCTTCAAGCCGAAGAAAATTACCTACGCGACCATCGAGTACGTCGATATTGGCGGGATTCAGAAGGATCGCGAGAAAAATTCGGCGTCGCTGGTGCCGCTGCGCGAGGCGGATGCACTGGCGCACGTGGTGCGGCTGTTCGAAAATCCGGCGGTGCCGCACGAAGGCGGCTCGCTCGACGCCATGCGCGACATCGAGAGCGTGGAAATCGAGCTGATGCTCTACGACTTGGAGCAAACGACCAAGCGCATCGAGCGCGTGGAAAAAGATTTGAAGAAGAAAAAAGAAACATTGCTCGAAGCGGAGTTGCAGGTGCTGCAGCGGTGCCGCGCGGCGCTGGAAGCGGAAACGCCGCTGCGCGAACTGGAGTTCAAGCCGGAAGAGCAGAAGATGCTGACCGGGTTTTTGTTTCTAACGCGCAAGCCGATGCTGTACGTCCTGAACCTGGGCGACGAAGAAGCGTCCGACGTGGATCGCGCGGTGGAGAAATATCATCTGGAAAAGCTGGCGTCGAAGCCGCAGACGGCGGTGGTGCCATTTTGCGGGAAGATCGAAGCGGAACTTGCCGAGTTGGACGATGCCGAAGCCGCCGAAATGATGAGCGCGTACGGGCTGAAAGAATCCGGGCGCGACCGTCTGATTCAGTCGAGCTACCGTCTGCTGGGGCTGATTTCGTTTTTGACTTGCGGCGAACCGGAATGCCGCGCCTGGACCATCGAGCGCGGCATGACCGCGCAGAAAGCCGCTGGCGCGATTCACAGCGACATCGAGAAGAATTTCATTAAGGCGGAAGTGGTCTTCTGGGAGGATTTGCTGGCGGCGGGAAGTTTTGCCGTGGCGCGCGAGCGTGGGCAGTTCCGCCTGGAAGGCAAAGAGTACATCGTCAAAGACGGCGACGTGATCTTGTTCCGCCATTCGGGGTAGCGGCCGCGCCCGCGACGGCGGATATTATCTAGATCGCATTGCGAGTGACCAGTGGCAAGGGTCGGCGAGGTGGACCTCGTCGCTTCCAGTTGTGGCTCAGGGATTCAACAACTTTACGAGGCTAGCTACTTCGTCGGGTACCGACGGAATCCTGCTAAATCCATCCAGTACTGCCGCAAGGAGTGGCCTGTTAGGCTCCCTTCGTTTCAATTGTTCCTCAACGGTTCTAAGATCAAATAACAAATCGCGTTTTTCTTTTTCGCCAATAGATGAATCCGCTTCGATCTTCTTGTGTATCGCTCCAACAAGGTCGAACGCTGGCTTCCGCTCTTCCTCGATTGTCTCAGTAGCGGGGAAATGCTCGTGGCGAGCAAGGATCTTTCGTTTTTTCTTCTTAAATTCCTCCAGATATTTTGCCTTGTTCTGCTCTACTTCGAGCCGCCCCAGCCCCGTGATACGAGCCTTACATCCACCGCCAAAGGTGTACATACATTCGGCGTAGCCCCTCATTTCGAGAATCTTGGCGGCGTCTGTCATCCACTGTCGAGGCACTGGCTCGGAGAGATCGCCTGCTACCCAATCGAGGGGCAGGTAATTGACCGCCGTCATGTCCTTTTCGATTTTAAACCGCTCCAAGTCGTACAACACGACCAAGACGAGGTCTACAAGTTCAGAGAAAGCCATCATATGCTTATGTCCCTCCTCTCTACCAACGGAGCT
This sequence comes from Candidatus Acidiferrales bacterium, assembly GCA_049591475.1. Taxonomy (GTDB): domain Bacteria; phylum Acidobacteriota; class Terriglobia; order Acidiferrales; family UBA7541; genus Palsa-295. The sequence goes on along the minus strand of JBAWEZ010000058.1, from coordinate 9,012 downwards.
CGATTCGTGGGGTTTTGCTTCTCTCGATAAAGCATACCTCATTAAATTGGGCGAAAATGCCGAGGCGACCGAGCAAAGCATGTTTAAACAGCAGGGTCTCAACAAAGACTATGTCCGGCTGAATTCTTTTGTGACCTATAACAATAGTCGATCGAGCCTTTTTGGCTGGAACAATCGACCCGCCGTACATCACGTGAACGTTTGGAAGAGGCGGCAACACAATTCCCACCTGCGTGGCGGCTTCGCTGGGGAAGATCGGAAATTCCGCGCCGCTGTCCAGCATTACCGGGACCGGAAGGGTTCGGGTCGGCCCCAGGAGCAGGATTTCGAAGATGGGCTGGACATGCGGACGTCCAAAAACAATTCGGTATTCGTATCTATGGACGCCCATCGAATTTCAGTTCTGCTCCTTTCCGGCCGGTCCCAAGTCTCCGAGAGTTGCTTTCATTTCAGGCGCAACGAGCTGGTAAGGGTACAGAGCCAAACTGTATCAGTCAACCGTCACGATCCGGTCGGAAGGTGCGACTCGACGAAGTACATGTTTTGGGTGTGCTTCTACGGCGCAAGGGTTGCGTTAAGCGATCTTTCGAAGCCCAGAATGGTGCGTGCGAGAAATTGGCTCCATCATCTTTTTTTCAAGTCGGCCGCGTAGTCGGATGACTGTACATTTTCTCTGACCTCGTCCGCAAAGGTTTGGCATTATTCAAGTATCGAGTGCGGAGCTCAAATCATGCAAAGCTTGGAATCTGTTGCCGACTACGAGGAAATTGCCAGGCGCATCGGATCATTGACGGCGGCAGATCAGCTACGCTGGGGAAAGATGACTGCGCACCAGATGGCCTGCCATCTGTGCGATGCGTTCCGGCTGGCGCTGGGGGAAAAGTCGGCCAGCCCGGCCACCCGATTTCTGCGGGGCACCGCGATGAAATGGTTTGCGCTGTGGGTGCCGCTGCACTGGCCGAAGGGCGCCGCCACGCGCCCGGAGATGGAGCAGGGACGCGGCGGGACGCCGCCAGTCGAATTCGAACACGACCGCGCGGATTTGCTCGCCATCGTGCGACGATTCTGCAATCCGGGTCCCGATGTTTCGATTGAGCATCCGTTTTTCGGGCGCATGAGCCGCAAAGAGTGGATGCGCTGGGGCTATCTTCATGCGGATCATCATCTGCGGCAGTTCCGGCGCTAGGGGTCTGGCGCTTTTGGCGAGCGTTTTCCGGTTCCCGAGCAAAAATCGCGTTTGGGACACTACGTGGAGTGGCCGTGTGAAACTTCACAAAGTGCGCAGAACGATTTAGAAATTGCGGACATACTTTATACCGGGCTGACGGGAAGCAATCTCCTGAGGGTCCCGGCAAGCTCGAGCCATCACGCGCACACGTCCCTTGAGTCCTCAGTCGTTCTGTAGGTGTCTCGTTCCCCAACTGCTTGTGCTGGTGAGGCTTAAAAGCCCTGGTGGTAGGCATCCGGCGCCCGCGCGGTGCGGGTTCATAGCTGATAGGTGGCGGGTAGCGACGCGCAACTTTATGCCGGGCGGGGTGTTAGATAGACTGTGGAGGCTATGGCCAGGTCCGACGTCCAACTGATGCTGGACGTGAAGGCCGGAGGCGAGGAGTCCTTCGACCTTTTGCTGCAGAAGTATCGCTCGCCGCTGGTGAATTTTCTGGGGCGCATGGTGCGCGACCGCGCCACGGCGGAGGATTTGGCGCAGGAGGTTTTCCTGCGCGTTTATCGCGCGCGAAAGCAGTACACGCCGAGCGCGAAGTTCACCACCTGGATATTCCGCATCGCCACGAACCTGGCGCTGAATTCGCTGCGAGACACTCGGCATCAACGGATGGACGTGTCGATCGACGCGCCGGCGAGCGATGAAGAAGACGCCAAGCCGCGGGAGCTTCCGGCACACGAGATGCGGATCGACGAGCGCATGATCGAGCGGGACCGGGCGGAGTTCATACGGCGCGCGGTGCTATTGCTTCCGGAAAAGCAGCGGGCGGCCGTACTGCTGCATAAATACGAAGAGATGGACTACGCGGAAATCGCGAAAGTTTTAGAATGCTCGGAGAGCGCGCTGAAATCGCTGCTATTTCGAGCGTACGAGTCCCTGCGGGTGCAGTTGGCGCCACTGGTGATAACCCAGCCTGTGGCAGACAGCGCGAGCCCAGAAGGGAAAGGAAGGCTAGCATGAAGTGCGAAGACGTCTCGAATGAACTGATGGCGTTTATTGATGGCCGGGTGAAGTCCGGCGAGCGGCGAGGGATTGAAGATCACCTCGCTGGCTGCCGGACGTGCCGAACGCGCGCTGAAGAATTCCGTAAAGTTTGGACGGTGCTCGAAGAGGTTCCGGCGATCGAGCCATCGTTTGGTTTTGACGCGAGACTGCGGCAGCGAATCGGCGCGGAGCCGCGCCCGGCGGGGTTCTTCTCGATTTTCGCGCGGCCGCGGCTGGCGCTGTCGATGGCGCTGCTTGCCGCGCTGCTGGTTGTCGTGGTGAAACTGCCGCTTGGGAACCCGGCGGTGCAGCCCGTGAGCGCCACGGTCCAGCAGGAAGATTTCAACGCCATCAAAAACCTGGGCGTGCTGGAAAATTACGACGTGGTGACCAAGTTGGGCGCGCTTTCGGATTTGGCGCCGACGGCGGATGATGCGCAGCCGCAAGGCCAGCTGGCAGGTAGCGATGGTGGAGGGGCGTAGTTGAAGCTGAGGTTATTCGCGGTCGCGCCAGCGGTGCTGCTCCTATCGGGGCTGGCGGCGCAGCCTGCCTCTGCGCAGATTGGCGCGCGGTGGCGGGTCCGGCGCGAAGCTGCCGCACAGCGAAGGGCGAATGGCATGGGCAAGCCCAACATTCGCGGCATGGAGGGGCTGCCTTCGAAGTGGGTTGAAAAACTGCAAGACATGCCGCCCGCGCAGCAACAGAGATTTCTGCGGAACAACGAACGATTCCACAATTTGCCGCCGAAGCGCCAGGAGCAGATCCGTCGAAATTTGGAAAGATGGAATAGCCTGACGCCCGAGCAGAAGCAGACGGCGCGCAGCGCTGAAACTGCCCTGGAGCGCATGACTCCGGAGCAGCGAGCGTATGTGCGCAACACGCTGCTTCCTAAATGGCAGGCGCTGCCAATGGATCGCAGGAAGGTGATCCGGAGGCATCTGTCAATACTGAGCAAGATGAGCCCGTCGACGCAACAGGCGGCGCTGAACGATCCGAAATTCATGCAGGGGCTCAGCCCCGATGAGCAGGACATGCTGCGCAACTTGAATTCGCTGCGAGATACGAGCGCGCCCTCGCAGTAGGTCTCCACTTGGCGCGTCGGCCGGCGCAGCGTCGCGAATTTCATTCCACTTTTCTTCCACTGCTCTGAAAAGCCCGGGGAGATGCACGCGCGAACGGTTTGCAAGCGGGCGCCGGAAGTAACCGTTTCAAAACAATTCGCACACGATTTGTGAGCGGCCACAACGCATAGTGGCTGCGCCGTGGAGAGTTACCAGGAGTTGTGGAAACGCGCGTTGTGCCGCGGCGCGTGCATTTTTCCGCAGTGATCGAAGCCATACAAAAATGTTTCTAATAATTCGATATTCCCCTTGACATGGGGGAGAAGCGGCCTACAATCGGGGTCCAAAGTGGTAGAAAGTGGCGCGTAGTGGTAAGCGGTGAGTGGAAGTGGAAGCGATTCCGATCGAGGCCGGCGGGCAATTGATCGCGAAAAACGAGACGGCGGGCGCGGGTTTCCATGCTGCGGGGCAACTATTCGGCAACGGTGGACGAGAAGGGGCGGGTGAAGGTTCCCGCGGACTTTCTGGCCGAGTTGCGCAAGGCGGGGAACAAGTTTTACGTGACCAGCGAAACGGGCGATCGCGCGCAGATCTATCCCATGAAAGTGTGGATAGAAATCGAGCGGAAGCTGGCGAAGCTCGGCTCCCACAACCGGGCCAAGCAGAAATTTCTGGCGCGAACCAATTACTACGGCCAGGCGGTCGAGGTGGATGGGCAGGGGCGCATTTTAATTCCACCGGTGCTGCGGGAATCAGCGGAGATGAAGGGCGAGGTTGACGTTCAGGGACAGCTTACGTACCTGGAAGTCTGGAACCACGCGCGATTCCTGGAGCAGTTGAGCCGCAACCCGATTACGGCGGAAGACGAAAAGACACTGGACGAGCTGGGCATTTAGCTTTTGAGCGTTTTGCATACGCCCGTGCTGGCGGCCGAAGTGGTGGAATGGCTGCGCATCCAGCCGGAAGGGACGTATGTGGATGCGACGGCCGGGACGGGCGGGCACGCCGTGGAAATCGCGCGGCGGCTGACCAAGGGACGGCTGGTGGTGCTGGATCGCGATCCGCAGGCGCTGGAGATCGCGCGAGAGAGATTGAAGCAGTACAGCGAGCAGGTGACTTTGGTGCACGCGGAATTTTCGAGGATCGGGGAAGTGGCGAGCGGCGCGCTGGGAGGTCCGGCGGGCGCCGGTCCTTACGACGGAGTGCTCGCCGATCTGGGCGTATCCAGTTTGGAGCTGGACAGTCCTGAGCGCGGATTTTCGTTCCGCTGGGCTGCGCCGCTGGATATGCGCATGAATCCCGACTCGCCGCTGACGGCGAATGAGATTGTGAATCGCTGGTCGGAAAGAGAGCTAGCCGACCTGCTGTATCAGAAAGCCGAAGAGCACGATTCACGCAGAATCGCCAGGGCCATCGTTCGAGCGCGTCCTATTCGCGACACCGAACACCTGGCAACGGTTGTGGCAGGGATCCGCAAAGCAAGGGGAAGGCAGAGACTGCATCCCGCGACAAAAACGTTTCTGGCGCTGCGGATAGCGGTGAATCGAGAAGAGGAGGAACTCGAGCAGTTTCTTTCGGGGACCCCTGCCACTTTGAATTCGGGAGGACGATGGATCGTCCTGAGCTATCACTCCCTTGAAGACCGCCGGGTGAAGCGCGCGTTTCAGCGCGTGGCCCAAGAGGGAAGCGTTCGAGTGCTTACGAAGCGGGTCATCCAGCCCACGGAGCAGGAAATCGAAAGCAATCCACGCGCACGCAGCGCGAAGATGCGCGTGGCTGAAAAAATAGCGCCGGCGGAAGACGCGCTGGCGGGGAGCTGGCGATGACGGAGTACCACACAATCAAGCGCATTGATAATTCGCGGCTGGTGCGATTCGCGCCGCCTGCGGAACTGAAAGAGTTCTGGCGAAAAGTGGCGGTGGGCGCGGCGATCGCCGCCTGCCTGCTGTTTTACGCCTGGCAGCACTTTGAGTGCATTCAGCTTCGCTACCACATCGAGCAACTGGACGCGCAGCAGACGCAAAGCGCGGAGCTCAACGAACAGTTGCATTTGGAAGTAGCCACGCTGCGGTCACCGATGCGCGTGGACGCTATTGCGCGCAACCAGCTGGGATTGACGGTTCCAGTCCCTGGCCAGGTGGCGCCTGCCGAGGCGCCCAGCAGCGCGATGTTGGCGGATGCGCGCATGCTCGAGCAGGTCCCCCAGCCCTGACGGCGACTGGCACTCGACGAAACGATCTCAACTGACTTAGACGATTTGGGCGGGCGCGATTTTGCGATCCGTGTGCAAGGTCTTTCCGCGCGAGATCGGCGAACGCAGCGGAAGGCGGGTTTGGATAGGGTAGGCCGGATTCCATGGAGCAGCGCAACCGGCGTCTCCGCTGGCTGGTCGTCTGGGTGCTGGCGGTGGTATGGATGGGCGCAGTTGTGTCCCGCTTGAGCTACCTGCAGCTTTTCCGCTACAGCGAATACCTCGCTAAAGCCGATCGCCAACAAGAAAGAATCTTCGAGATCAGCCCGATGCGCGGCACGATCTACGACTCGAAGGGGCGCGAGCTAGCCGTTAGCCTTCCGATGGATTCGGTGTTCGCAGATCCAGCTGAAATCACGGACGTGGATATGGTGGCGCATCTGCTGTCGCGCGTGCTGAAGGCGCCCGCTGACGATTTAGCGAATCGCATTCGTGAAGCGCACACGCCTGTGCGGCTGGCGCGGAAACTTTCTCCTGCAACGGTGCAGCGCATTTCGGACATGAACCTGCGTGGCGTGTTTTTCCAGAAAGAGAACCGGCGCGTCTATCCGCAACGGGATTTAGCGGCGTCAGTGATCGGTTACGTAGACGTGGACGAGAAGGGCATCGGGGGAATTGAGCAGTCGCTCGACAAGGAGATTCGCGGGCGGCCGGGACGCATGATGGTGATGGCCGACGGCCACCGGCGTTGGTACGACCGCACCGAATCGGCTGCCGATCCTGGCGACAGCGTCACCCTCACAATCGACGAAACCATCCAATACATCGCCGAAAAAGAGCTGGCGCGGGCGATTCAGGATACGCACGCGAAACATGGAATCGTAGTGGTGCAGAACCCTAACAACGGCAATCTGCTGGCGGCGGCCAGTTGGCCGAGTTTCGATCCGAACGATCCCGGCGCGTATCCGGCTGATGCGCGGGAGGACCGTGCCGTTACGGCCGCGTACGAGCCGGGCTCGATCTTCAAGCCGCTCACGATGACCGGCGCAATCGAACACGGAGTCGTCACCCCGGGCGAACTCATCGACTGCCAAATGGGCAAAATTCTGGTGGCGGGGCGCGTAGTCCACGACTGGCACCCCTTCGGGATGCTCACAGTGCGGCAAGTGCTGGCGCATTCGAGCGAGGTGGGCACAATCAAAGTGGCGCTGCGGCTGGGAGCGCCGAAATTCTATGATGTGATACGAGCGTTCGGTATCGGACAACTGACCGGCATCCATTTACCGGGCGAAAATCCCGGGCTTTTGAGGCCGCTCGATGACTGGTCAGCCACGTCGATCGCCTCCATTGCCACCGGACAGGAAGTGGGCGTCACGCCGGTGCAGATTATCTCGGCGATTTCAGCGATCGCCAACGGCGGAATTCTTTACCGGCCGCGCATCGTAAAAGAAATTCGCGGGGCGAAGGGTCCATTCGAGCTGAAGGGCGGACGGGCGCCGCGGCGAGTGACCGACGAACGCACCGCCGCCGAGGTGCGCGGGATGATGGAAGATGTCATGATAGAGGGCACCGGCAAACACGTTCAGCTCGACGGCTATACCTCAGGCGGCAAAACCGGCACAGCCCAGAAGATCGATCCAGCTACAGGACGCTACTCGAGAACCGATTACATCGCATCGTTCGTGGGTTTTGCCCCGGTGAACGGTCCGGCGGTGACGATTTTGGTTTCCCTGGATTCCCCGGTCGGACAGTATTACGGCGACGAGGTGGCTGGCCCGGTTTTCAAGCGAATCATGGAGCAAGTGCTGGCATATCTCGATGTGCCGCACGATGTGGTGACGCCATCGGATTTGGAAACGGCTAAGAACAGCCGGCTGAGACGGTCGGAAAAGCCAAGCGTGCGTGCGAATGCGAGCGTGTCGCGATATGAAGCAGCGCTTGCCAGGAACAAAGGAGAGAGCGGGCCGGTGTCAACCGCTGCTTTCGGCGATTCCGTCGGAGTGACGGTCCCGGATTTGTCCGGTCAGACAATTCGCGGCGTGATGGAATCGTGCTCGCGGCTGGGGCTGGTTCCGGCGGTTATTGGTGACGGAATTGCGTTGAAACAGTTTCCCGACGCGGGATCGACGGTGCCGCGCGGCAGCCGATTGACGGTGCTGCTAGGCGCGCCGGGAATACTGGTGCCGACATCGGCGCGGCAGGATTTGAATTGAGCGCGGTCACGAAATCAGCGCCGCGAAGCAATCGGCTGCGGCGCGCGGTTGGAATGAAGGCTTGGGGGATGAAACTCCAGCAACTTTTAGCGGGGACAGAGCTAGCGGCGATCGCCGAGCCAGGGGCGGTGGAGATCACGTCCATCGAATGCGATAGCCGCAAAGTTACGCCCGGAGGCATTTTCTTTGCGCTGCATGGCGCGAAGTTGGAAGGCGCACAGTTCGTGCGCGATGCGCTAACGCGCGGCGCGGTCGCGGTGGCAAGCGAGGCTCAAAAGCCAGCAGATTTTCCGGCGGAATCCGTCTGGATTCAGCTCGCGCCTGGAACGGACCGGCGAGGATTGGCGCGCGCGGCGGCAAATTTTTACGGGCATCCGGCGGATGCGCTGAAGCTCGTCGGAGTGACTGGAACTAACGGAAAAACAACCACGACGTACCTAGTTGATTCGATTTTACAAGCCACCGGCTGCACCACGGGCCTGATCGGCACCACCGGATACCGGACGCCGAAGGGAAAGCGCGACGCCGCCAACACGACGCCGGAGTCGCTCGAGTTGCAGCGGATTTTCGCGGAGATTCGCGATGCGGGTGGGACGAACGCAACGCTGGAAGCAAGCTCCCATGCGCTGGCCATGGACCGGCTGTGGGGCTGCCATTTTGCCGTGGCGATTTTCACCAATCTGACCCGCGATCATTTGGATTACCACCAGACATTCGAAGCGTACTTCGCGGCCAAGCGGCGGCTTTTTGAGGGAACAGGCGCGGGGGCTCCGGACACGGCGGTGATCAACGCGGACGATTCCTACGGAGCGGAATTGAAAGGATTCGCGCACAGCACGCTGACTTATGGACTGAGAGCCTCGGCCGATCTGGCACCCAAGAAGTTTGCGCTGAGCCCCGCTGGACTGGACTTCACGGCGCAGACGCCCAACGGCGACGTGAACGTGCGTTCGCCGCTTGTTGGACGAATGAATGCATACAACATTCTGGCTGCAATCGGCGCGGGGATCGGCCTAAGGATACCGATCGAACATATCGAGCGAGGCGTCTCCCAGCTTGCCGCGGTGCCGGGGCGATTTGAACGCATTGATGAGGGGCAGCCATTTTTGGTGGTCGTCGATTACGCGCACACCGACGACGCTCTGCGGAACGTGATTTCGACAGCGCGAGAGATCAGTTCGTCGGCAAAGATCATCACGCTCTTCGGAGCCGGAGGAGAGCGCGATCGCACCAAGCGTCCGCTGATGGGCGAAGCGGCTGGATCGTTAAGCGATTTGGTGGTGCTGACGAGCGATAACCCGCGGAGCGAGGATCCGCTGCGCATCATTAATGACGTGG
>JBAWEZ010000057.1:0-8098 GCA_049591475.1 Candidatus Acidiferrales bacterium | reverse complement strand
TCGCGTCTATTCCCACAGACTCATCGCCCTATTCGGACTCGCTTTCGCTACGGCTCGCTTACGCTTAACCTTGCCTGTGAGAATAACTAGCCGGCTCATTAAGCAAGAGGCACGCCGTCAGGCATTTCCCGGCCGAAGCCGGGCATAGCCCTCCGACTGCTTGTAGGCATACGGTTTCAGGTTCTATTTCACTCCCCTCGCAGGGGTGCTTTTCGCCTTTCCCTCACGGTACTGGTTCACTATCGGTCGCCAACGAGTATTTAGCCTTGGAGAGTGGTCTCCCCAGCTTCCCGCGGGGTTTCTCGTGCCCCGCGGTACTCAGGATACCGCTTCGAGTCCGGTAAGCTTTCGGCTACATGGCTTTCACATTCTGTGGCCCCGCTTTCCAGCGGGTTCACCTAGCCTCCGGATTGATAACTCTACTCACGCGGTCCTACAACCCCCCGGTATAAATACCGGGGTTTGGGCTGTTCCGATTTCGCTCGCCGCTACTATCGGAATCTCGTTTGATTTATTTTCCTCCAGGTACTGAGATGGTTCACTTCCCTGGGTTGGCTCGCGCCCGCCTATGTATTCAGCGGGCCGTCATCTGGTTTTACCAGATAGGGTTTCCCCATTCGGAAATCCCCGGATCAAGGCCTGTTTGCGGCTTCCCGGGGCTTATCGCAGCTTACCACGTCCTTCTTCGCCTGTTGGCGCCAAGGCATCCACCGTACGCCCTTAGTAGCTTGACCATAAAACTTACCCAACACGTCTCGACCCTTTCGAGTTCGAAACTCTAGCCGTTTACAACGCCGTTCTTGCAATCCGTCGCTGCAAACTGGCCATAATGCTGCTCGCTTGAAATCCCCACCGAAATGTGTCGATCTGGACTGGGCTCGCCCCTTTGTTTCCAAGGAGTTAAACCAGCTTCAGATCGCCACCTGTGTCGATTAGATATCACGAAGCGGCAGACGCGTGTGGACAAGTTCGCCTTTCCACATTGCGCTACTCTCGAGCAAAACTTGCGGTTTCGCGTTATGCGAAACTTGAAAATCGCATAACGCGATGCCTACTTCCTTCAGTTGTCAAAGATCGTCGTTCCGCTCATCAACTTCCGATCGGAACGTCTCCGCACCCGGCGGAGCGCAGTGCCGATTTGGAGCCGGCCCTGCGATTTGAACCCTACAAACAACAAAAAACCCGGCGTCGAGCGCCGGGCAAGTCCGTCCTTCCTGCAGGCCTTTTAGTCCGGCCTCAAGGACGGCGTAGCTCGATGCTCGATGTATTTCTACCCGGTGTTCGTAACCAACCTCACCTCTTGTGAGTTAAGAAGCCCCGGTGCCCCGGCAGGTTGCCCGCCTCACAGCGGACCCGCCAACATCCGACGATTATACCGATATTTATCGGCCCGTCAAGCCACCATCCAAAAATATTATACGGCCGATCTGTGAATTTCGCCGCGCCTGTGGAAAAGACGCCGGGATCGGCGCGGCCCCGGGGCATATCAGTTACAATGCCTAGTTTAGCGGCCGGAAATATTCGGCAGAACTGACGTTGAGTTAAATCCTGGCGGAGAAAAGCCACAGCTCACACAATGAGTTCGACCACAACCGCCGCGGCGTCCACCGCCGCGCTCTTCACTCCGTTCACCCTCAACGGACTCACTCTTCCGAATCGCATTGTGATGGCGCCGATGACGCGCAATTTTTCTCCGCGCGGCGTTCCCGGGCCCGACGTGGCTGCCTATTATCGGCGCCGCGCTGAGGGCGGCGTTGGCCTGATCCTCACCGAAGGCACCGCGCCGAATCATCCGCAGGCCGCAAACATGCCGCAAATTCCGCATCTTTACGGCGATGAAGCGCTTGCCGGATGGTCGCGCGTGGTCGCCGAAGTTCGTGCCGCTAGCGGACGCATCTTCTCGCAAATATGGCACGTCGGTGCTGTGCAAGGCCCAGGTGGCCCGCCTAAACTTCCGCATTCTCCCGCCAGCCCATCGGGATTGTTGAAGCCCGACGCGAAAATTGGCGAGCCGCTCTCTGTGGCCGAAATTGAAGCGCTCGTCACTGCGTACGGCGACGCAGCGGCAGCCGCACAGCGCGTCGGTTTTCACGGCATCGAAATCCACGGCGCGCACGGCTATTTGATCGACCAGTTTTTCTGGGAGGGCACCAATTGCCGCACGGACAACTTCGGCGGAGACACCGCCGCGCGCACTCGCTTCGCCGTTGAAATTATTCGCGAATGCCGCCGCCGCACCGGCCCCAATTTCCCTATCGTGCTGCGATTTTCGCAGTGGAAATTGCAGGACTACGCTGCGCGGCTTGCGTCCACGCCCAAAGAACTCGCGCATTTCCTCGAACCGCTCGCCGCCTCCGGCGTGGACGGCTTCCATTGCTCGACGCGCCGCTTCTGGGAACCCGAATTCGATGGCAGCGACCTGAATCTCGCCGGCTGGACCAAGAAAATCACCGGAATGCCCACGATCACAGTCGGCTCGGTCGCGCTCACCGTGGATTTCGTCGATTCATTCCGTGGGGCGCAGGATTCCGCGGCGGCAAATGGCGCCGGTGGCACGGCTCACATCAACCAACTCGTCGAAATGCTGGCGCGAGGCGATTTCGATCTTGTCGCCGTGGGCCGAGCGCTGCTCGCCGATGCCGCGTGGGCTGCCAAAATTCGCGACGCGCGCATCGAACACATTCGTATCTTTACGCCGGAAGCTTTGAAAACGCTCGCGTAGCCTTGGCCGCGCGGCAAGCAGCTCACAAAAAAAGAGGTTCCGATGCCTTACTTCGCCCTGATCTACGATTTAGTTGATGATTATCTCCCTCGCCGCGCCACCTTTCGCCAAGAACATCTCAGTCTGGCGGCCGCTGCTCACGGGCGCGGAGAAATCGTGCTGGCCGGAGCCTTCGCCGATCCTTCCGACCGGGCGCTGCTTATCTTTCGCACTGCCGACCGCACAGTTCCCGAATCCTTCGCGCGAAAAGATCCTTACGTCTTAAACGGCCTTGTCAAACGCTGGGAAGTTCGCCCTTGGACGGTGGTCATCGGCGGCGCGGAGTAACTCGCTCCCGCGCCGTCGAAGCCCTGGTGCTACCGCCTCGATTGACTAGCCTTTCTTGTGCTTGAAAAACTCAACCTGGCGCAGCCGCTTCTGCGCTGCTTCCTTCGTCTTGTACGGTCCGCCTAGATTTTTCCCGGTCTTCTCCGAAACCACTTTGTACCCGCCTTTCACTTTCTTGATCATCGCCCTTCTCCTTCTCCAGAGTTCTCCGCGGCCCTCGCAAGAAATCGTGAAGCCGGTCGCTTGCGCTGGTGACTTCCGCGCATCTATACGTTCATCCTTAGATCAAAAGTCCCAGCCCCGGGAAGCAGCGGAACACCCGCAATTCGCATCCAACGATTTGGGTGACTGGGGGCGCGGCCAAATGACGATAAAGCCCAGCATTACCACACACGAGGTGCTGACGGCCTGGGGCCGTATCTTGTCCGGCCGCCTGCCGATGCTTTCGATCGAAATTACGCGTGAATGCCCTCTGAAATGTCCCGGTTGCTACGCCTTCGGGGATTCGCATCTTGGCGGCGAAGTCACCCTGCGCGACCTCACCGACAAACGCGGTGACGCGCTCGTCGAAGGCGTTCTCGCTTTGGTGCGCAAGCACAAGCCTCTGCACGTGTCGCTCGTTGGAGGCGAACCTCTCGTTCGCCATCGCGAGCTCAGTCGCATTCTTCCAGCCCTGAGCGAAATGGGCGTGTTCACGCTCGTCGTCACCAGCGCCGTCATTCCCATTCCCGCTGAATGGATCTCGCTGCCGCGCGTCCGCGTCGCCGTGTCGATCGACGGCCTTCCCGAGCATCACGACTTTCGCCGCAAGCCCGCTACCTACGAGCGCATTCTGAAAAATATCGCCGGTCGCGAAATCAACGTCCACTGGACCATCACGCGGCCTATGCTCGCACGCAGCAGCTATCTCGAAGAATACGTTTCCTTCTGGAACGCACGCCCAGAAGTGAATCGCATCTGGGTCAGCGTCTATACCCCGCAGATCGGCGAAAGCAGCGCCGAAATGTTGACCATCGAGGATCGCCGCGCGCTGGCAAGTGCCCTGCCGGCGGTCGCCAAGCGTTATCCCAAGCTCTTGTTCACTCAAGGACTCGCCGACGCGCTCCTCGCACCACCGGCGAATCCCGGCGATTGCGTGTTCGCTAAAATGTCCGCCAACTATTCCGCGGACCTGCAAAGTCGCGTGGAGCCCTGCGTCTTCGGAGGCGCGCCCGATTGTTCGCAGTGTGGCTGCGCCGTCAGCAGCGGCTTGCATTGGCTTCGCACCGTCAATGTCGCCGGTCCCGTGAGGGTCGATCACTTTATTCAAGGCTCGATCGCCACGGGGCGCATGGTCAGCCGTCTTCGCCGCCGCGAAGCCTCGTCCTCGCGCTGGGATTCGCGCGCTCGTCCATCTGGCGCTACAGAGCCCGCTGCCGCACCAGATATTGTCCACATTGACCAGCAGAATCGCCGCACCGACCAATCCGACACAGCTGCTTCAGAGTAGCCGGCTTGCCTGACGCGCTCGCGACTATCCAGGCCGCGATGCGCCGCACTCCGATCATCAGCCGCTGAACGACTACCCGTTGACATGCCACATGTCTCGTGGCACGCTCCTGTACGCACGCCACAGGAGCCGCGCGCGACATGCCCGACGCCAAACCCGACATCCTCCAAGGCACCCTCGACATGATGGTGCTCAAGACCCTCGACGCCATGGGTTCGCTCCACGGCTACGGCATCGCCCGTCGCCTCGAACAGATCAGCGACGACGTCCTGCAGCTCAATCAGGGCACGATTTACGCGTCGCTCACGCGCCTCGTGCAGCACGGATGGATTGCCGCCGCTTGGGGCGTCTCCGATAACAATCGCAAGGCGCGCTTTTATTCCATTACCCGCGCAGGACGCAGACAGCTGGCCGCCGAAACTGACAATTGGCAGCGCATCTCCGGCGTGATCGCGCGCGTCCTCCGTCTCGCGCCCCGAGGCTAAAATGAGCCAACGCTGTGATTTTGGATTTGCGGACGTTGCACTCTTTGCGTTTTTCGCGAAGGGTACGGATGTTCTCTAATGCGCGATTTAGTGCGCGAAAACTATGCGCATTAGCAAAATAGTTTCTAAGCTGCGCTCCCCTGTTTCCCGCATCCGCGGCTTCTTCTCCGCGCGCCGCCTCGACGCCGATTTCCAGCAAGAACTCGCCGCGCATCTTTCGCTGCTCGAAGAAGAAAACATTCGCCGAGGCTTGTCCCCGCGGGAAGCGCGTCGTCAGGCGCGCCTGCGCCTCGGCGCGGAGGCGCCTCTCCGCGAAACGCACCACGATCTCCGCGGCCTGCCCTGGCTCGAATCGCTCCTGCAAGACGCCCGCTTCGGCCTGCGAATGTTACGCAAATCTCCTGGCTTTACCGCCGTCGCCGTGCTCACCCTCGCCCTCGGCATCGGCGCCACGACTGCGATGTTTACGGTCGTGGACGGCGTCGTCCTCAAGTCCCTCGGTTATCCCCACCCCGAGCAGCTCGTCACCATCAACACGCACTGGTCGGATTCGGGTCGCACAATCTGGTCCATCACCGGCGGCGACCTGCAGGATCTTCAAAACGCCAACCACTGCTTCGGCGCGTTCAGCTTTTATTCCGGCGGCGAGTTCGGCGTGCAGCTCATCCACAGCGCGGAATTCGTCGGCATTTATGAAGTAGATCCCCAGTTCTTCGACGTATTTAAAGTTCCTCCGCTGGCCGGACGCACGTTCGTCCCCGCGGATGATGGCCGTGCAGCGGTAGTCGGCTTGGGTTTCGCGCTCCGTAATTTCGGATCGGCTTCGGCGGCTCTCGGCCAAATTGCCAGCATCGATGGCACCGCCTACCAGATCGTCGGTGTGATGCCTCCCAATTTTCAATTTCCACGGCGCGCGCAAATGTGGGCCGCGGTCTCGCCCGTCCCGCGAAATACGAATCGCACGAGCTTCAACTTTCGCGCTGTTGCGCGACTGCGGCGAGGCGAGTCTCTCCCGCAAGCCAACGCGCAGCTCCTCTCGATTTCTAACCGGCTGGCAGCCTTCTATCCAAATAGCAACCGCGATAGGAGTCTGAGAGCCGTCTCGCTGCAGCAACAGCTTTCCGCTCCAGTGCGACCCACGCTCCTGATTCTGCTGGGCGCCGTCGGGCTGATCCTCCTTGTCGCTTGCGCTAATGTTGCCAATTTGATGCTGGCGCGATCTGCCGGCCGGAGCCGCGAACTGGCGGTGCGCGCGGTCTTGGGTGCGGGCAAGGCGCGCTTGGTGCGTCAACTCTTCTGCGAAAGCATGATCCTCGCTGGGGCCGCAGGCCTCCTTGGAATCGCACTCGCGGGGTGGGCCACCCGGGCGCTGTTGGCGATCGGCGCAGTATTTCTCCCCGCCCCTCTGCTCGTCAACATTCGTTTCGACTGGCGCGTCTTGGTCTTCGCCATCCCTCTTGCGATCCTCACCAGCATTCTGTTCGGAATCGCGCCGGCTTACCGCGCCACGCGCGTCAATTTGCAAGACGCTATCAAGCAAGGCGGATCTTACGCATCGATGGGTGGCAATCGCTCGCGCCTTCGGGATTCTCTTGTCGTATCGCAGATTGCCGTCGCTCTGTTCCTGGCGATCAGTGCCACTCTGTTATTTCAGACGATTCTGGCCTTGCGCGGCGCGCCGCTCGGCTATCGCACCGAAGGTATCCTCGTCACCTACGCCCATGTCCCCGCGCGCACTCTGAGCGAAAATCTACGCGCTGGCCGCTTATTTGACTCCCTCTTTTCCCGGCTGCGCGCTCTGCCGCGCGTCGTTTCCGTGGCCGGTGCTATGGGAATGCCCGATGGGCAGTACGGCTCCAACGGTTACTTCGCAATCGAGGGCAAACAACCATGGTCCGCGAATAATTTCGTCGGCGACTACCGAAAATATCCTCACGCCATTTTTGCACTCGCGAGTCCCGGATACTTCGACACCTTGGGCATTCCGCTGCTGCGCGGACGCGAGTTTGCTGATGCCGATTTGTATGACCGCCCGTTTGTCGCCATCGTAAGCGAATCGCTCGCGAGCCAATATTTTCCTCACGAAAATCCGATCGGGCATCGCATCATCTGCGGTTTCGATTTCCCTGAAAAATGGTTAACCGTGGTCGGCGTGGTGGGAGATGTGCGCCAGGATTCCCCGGCCAGCCAGCCCGGGCCCGAGCTTTACATGCCGATGCGCCAGCATCCATACATGGCCAACGAGCTGCAAGTCATCCTCAGAACTTCCGGCCAGCCTGCGGCTCTAATCCCTGCCGTTCAGAACACCATTCGTGAGATGGATCCTGAAGTAGCGATGAAATTCACCACCATGAACGAGATGGTCGCAGGCTCCATCGCCGCACAGCGTTTCCGCGCGGCCCTCGCCGTCATATTCGCGGGACTGGCGCTGGTGCTCGCGCTCTCCGGAATGTATGCGGTAATGAGTTACGTCACCGCGCAGCGAACTGCCGAGTTCGGGCTGCGCTCTGCCTTGGGGGCTCAGCCCGGAAACATCCTAGGCCTCGTAATGGGCGACGCCGTCAAGCTTGCGGCTGCGGGTGCTTTTGCCGGTTTGCTGCTTGCCACACTCGTGGTGCGTCTGATTTCCTCGATGCTCTTTGGAGTGCACGGAATCGACGTTCCCACGTACGCGCTCGTGACCATCGTCGTGTTGCCTGTCGTCGTTCTCGCGGCAGCGCTGCCGGCTTGGCGCGCTTCGCGCGTTGATCCGATGGTGGCTTTGCGCCATGAGTGAACCGGGAGGAACGCGGTCGATGTTTTCCGGCTTGCGAACGATCGTGTCACGCGTTTGCGGGTTTTTCTCCGCTCGACGGCTGGACGCGGATTTTCAGCAAGAGCTTGCCGCTCATCTCGCGATGCTCGAGGAAGAAAACCTCCGCCGCGGACTGGCTTCGGCACAAAGGCGCAGGCGCGCCTGGCGGCGGACTGCGTAAACGCGCGGCAGCTATGAATGGCAAACTTGGCCACAAGCGTTCATTCCATACAGCGTTCAGGGTTTCAGCTGGCGTACCTTTATGGCGCGAACTTCGGTCG
>JBAWEZ010000056.1:0-144885 GCA_049591475.1 Candidatus Acidiferrales bacterium | reverse complement strand
TATGGCGCAGGCAGAGTCGAGCTCCGTTCGCGCGGTTATCCTCACGGGATCGGGCAAAGCTTTCTGCGCCGGAATGGATTTGGACGAATTGCAGCTTCTCGGCAAATCCACGCTGCAAAAAAATCTGGAGGATGCTCGCCGCGTCGCGAACATATTTCACCGCCTCTACGCATTTCCGAAGCCGTTGATCGCGGCGGTCAACGGCGCGGCAATCGCGGGGGGCTGCGGTCTGGCGACGCTTGCCGATTTCACGCTCGCCGTTCCCGAAGCCAAATTCGGCTACCCGGAAGTGAAGCTGGGATTTATGCCCGCGCTGGTGGCCGTTTTCTTGCGCCGCCAAGTTGCCGAGAAGCACGCGCGCGATCTGCTGCTGACCGGGCGCATTATTGACGCGGCAGAAGCTTATCGAATGGGGCTGGTCACGGAGATCGTCCCGGGCGCGCGGCTGATGGAGCGCGCTCACGAAATTGCGTCGACGCTGCTCGCCGCAAGCCCCACGGCCGTGGCGCGCACCAAGAAATTCGTGATGAACTTCGATGACGCCACGATCCGCGCGGAACTGGAAGCGGCCGTCGACGCCAACGCCAGCATCCGCGCCACGCCAGATTTTCAAGAGGGCGTCGCGGCGTTTCTGGAAAAACGCGCGGCGAAATGGTCCGGAGATTAACTTTCGATCGTGGGGCGATAATGGGCAACGACGGATACGCTGACGCCACGATCCGCGTGCGCTACGCGGAAACCGACCAGATGGGCGTGGTCTATTACGGAAATTATTTCACGTGGTTCGAAGTTGGACGTGCCGAGCTTTGCCGCCAGCTTGGTTTCGATTACAAGCGCATGGAAACCGACGACGATAGCTTCATCGTAGTGGCAGAGGCGAGTTGCCGCTACCGGCGCCCGGCGCGCTACGACGACCTGCTGACCGTGCGCACGCGCGTGACGGAGTCACGCCGGCGGACGGTGCGATTCGCGTACGAAATCTATCAGCAAGGCTCCGGCGAACAACTGGCTACCGGCGAAACGCTGCACGTGGTCTGCGACCGGCTGGGGCAGCCGAAATCGCTCCCTGAAAAATACCGCAAATACTTTCCGGTGAAAGCGGCAGAGGCATCCGCAAATGCGCATAAGCCCGCGAAGCGGTAA
This sequence comes from Candidatus Acidiferrales bacterium, assembly GCA_049591475.1. Lineage (GTDB taxonomy): Bacteria > Acidobacteriota > Terriglobia > Acidiferrales > UBA7541 > Palsa-295. The sequence continues at coordinate 143,742 of JBAWEZ010000056.1, read as the reverse complement.
CCCGCGCGAACCACACCCGCGGAGAACTGCGCCATGACCACCATCGCGATCGACGGCAATAGCCTTACGCTCGAAAACCTCCGCGGACTCGTATTCGATCATCCGCAATCGCAGGCTGAAATCCCGGCGGTGGCTCGCGAGCGCATGATGGCGTCGCGCGCGGTGATCGAGCGGCTCGCCGATTCCGAAACAGAGGTATACGGCGTCAACACCGGATTCGGCAAGCTGGCCACCACGCGCATTTCGCATGACGAAATTCGACATTTGCAGCTCAATTTGGTGCGCAGCCACGCTTGCGGAGTGGGCCAGCCGCTGAGCTCGGCCGAAACGCGCGCGATGCTCGCGTTGCGCGCCAATGCGCTCGCAAAAGGTTTTTCAGGCGTGCGGCCGATTGTGGTGGACACACTGGTTGAGATGCTGAATCGCGATGTGCTGCCGGTGATCCCGTCGCAAGGTTCCGTGGGTGCTTCCGGAGATCTTGCACCGCTGGCGCATCTGGCATTGGCAGCGATTGGCGAAGGCGAAGCAGTCTTCGAGGGCCGGCGCCTACCGGGCCGTGAGGCGCTGCGCTCGGCGGGAATCGCGCCGCTGGTGCTGCAAGCGAAGGAAGGGCTCGCACTGCTGAATGGCACGCAAGCGATGCTGGCGCTGTTGGCGCTGGCATTGCACGACGCCGAAATCGCGGAGGACACAGCCGACGTGGCCGCCTCCCTTTCGCTCGACGCGCTGCGAGGAAGTCCGGTGGCGTTCGACGCGCGGATCGCGGCCGCACGGCCGCATCCGGGACACGCGCGTGTGGCGCGCAATCTTGAGCGGCTGAACCGCGGCAGCGAAATTCGTGAATCGCACCGCTCGGCGGCGAAAGATCCGCGAGTGCAGGACCCTTACAGCTTGCGCTGCGCTCCGCAGGTTCACGGCGCGGCTCGCGATGCGCTGGCGCACGTGAGCGCCACGGTCGAAATTGAACTGAACAGCGCGACGGACAATCCTCTCGTATTTGCTGACTCGGGTGAGGTGCTGAGCGGCGGCAATTTTCATGGGCAGCCGCTGGCGATGGCCGCCGACCATTTGGCGGTGGCGCTAGCCACGCTCGGAGGCATTTCCGAGCGGCGCATCGAGCAGATGACCAACCCGCAATCGAGCCAGTTACCAGCGTTTCTAGTGCGGCAAGCGGGGCTCAATTCGGGATTCATGATTTTACAAGTAACGGCCGCCGCGCTGGCGAGCGAATTGAAAGTGCTGGCAGCGCCGCATTCCGTCGATTCCATTCCCACTTCGGCCAACCAGGAAGATTATGTGTCGATGGGCATGGGCGGAGCGCGACGGCTGGCGCCGATGATCGCGAACCTGCGAAACATTCTGTCGATCGAACTGCTTGCCGCCGCGCAAGGAATCGACCTGCTCGCGCCATTGAGTCCGGGCATCGAGGCCAGGCGCGCACATGAAATGATCCGGTCGCTTTCAAAACCGCTGGAAGCGGACCGCTCACTTTCGCCGGACATCGCTGATGTAGCCGGTGCCGTTGCTCGGGGCGAGTTTTCGGCACTTCTTCGGTAGTGTCTTTTCGCGAGAACTTGCTGCGCACGGGCCGCAGCCGCGCAGACTAGCGCTTCGTAAGACCACGCGGAACGCGGCAGGTGAAGCTGGACGCTTGGTTTGGATCGCCGGAACCGTTGTATCGCGCCGACTGCGGATAGGGGCAAAGCGGGCGCTTGTATTCCACTCCTTTGGCCGGGTTGTCGTCCACGTAGCGGGTGGCGATGATTTTTGATGGTGCATCGCCGTGCTCAACCCAGCGGCCGAGGGCCATTACTACATCATCTGAAGCGTCCGCGTTCGGCACGGCGTCACCATTGCCGAAGACGTTTGCTCCCGCGCCGCCTCCGCAATGGGACATTCCCGGGACCATGAAGAGGCGATAAAACTTCTTTGTGTTGCCCATGGTGGACTGCACGCTTTCGAAGTAATTCACGCTTCCCTGCGGCGGGATCGCGGCATCGCCCCAACCAGCGTATTGGATCATTTTCCCGCCATGCGATTTGAAGGAGCGGAGATTCGGATTAGCGGAATCGAGAACAGTCCCAACTTTCTTGTCCGCCAACTTGACGTCGCTCCCGAAATTGACCGTGTTGATATTCAGATCCGGTTTGGCAAACACCATATCAGCGAAAAATGCGTTGGCGAAAAACGAGCCGACGGTAGGCGCTCCAGGCCGCATGCCGGTGATCCATAGGGCCCAATTCGCGGGATTGGCTTCGGCGCCGGGTGAAAAGCCCGGATTGATTTGCGCGCCCGTGTCGGAATTGACGGCGGGACCGTAGATTTTCTGCGCCGCTTGCACTTGCGGAGCGGTGAGGCAATCATTGCCATCGGCGCCTTTGCATTGGACGACCGCGGGATTGAAATGGCAGAGCTCGGGATTCTGGATCAGCCCATCTTTTAAACCGTCGAGCGAATCGCAAGCGGAGAGCGAAGCGTCTTGCAGCACTTTCAGTTTCGCGGGTGGAATGAAGGCGCCGGGCTGGCTGACGGCGCGCTCGTTCCACAGGGCCTTGAACATGAGGTGCGTCCAGTAGTTCGCGGGCGCGCCGGCCACGATGCCGCGGAAGTCGTCGGGATAACGCTGCGCTTCCATGAGCGCTTCCCGGCCTCCATCGGAGCAGCCAACAAAGTAAGCGAGCCCGGGAGTTTTACCGTAGAACGCTGCAATGATCGCCTTGGCCTGAATCGACGTGACGTGCACGGCCCGGTAGCCGAAATCGATCACTTTTTCAGGATGATCGATTGCCCAGGCGGCATTCGTTGCGCCAGCGTGGCCGTCGTCAGTTGCCGCAATGGCATAGCCGCGGTGCAAGGGCTCGGCCATAGCCGATTCTGGAATCGTCCCCGCGAAACCACCGTTGCCGACCTGTTCGAATTTGCTGTTCCAGCCTGAGACAGGCAGCCACACCTCGAACTTGATATCGGAATCGCTGGTCGGCCTTGCCACGCCCATCACTCGGCAGAACGCCGGGAGGGCGTAAGTTGGCGCCGGCTGCCCTGGACCCGATGGTGGCTTGAACGCGCCTGCCGCCTCGGAAGTTGCCGATGTGACGGTGGCGTCGGACAGCGCAAGGCTCGTCAGACTTTCGCAGGAGCGCTGCGCGAAGGCGCGGCCCGGAAAGATGGCAACCAGCAGGAGCAGAATCGGTGCAGACGTGAACGCAAGGCGACGGTTAATGGCGGTTCTCCCAAAACTAAGGATTCGACTCGCGCAGAGTATGCGACGAGCGCTGAAGGCAGTCAATCGATTCGCGAGCGAATGGCCACGAAGAAAGCGCCAAATCTTCGCGCGGGTGAAGCGGCGCGAAAGGTCTTCCGGCGCGAAAAAGTGTAACGCGCGCGACATCGCGACTGCCGGAGGCACACGCCCCAGCCGGAAATACACCAACTGCCTGATCGAAGCTCCCGCAGCTGGCCCGCAACATGAAAAGTGATTGGAACGAGTGTAGGGTTCCCGCTTGTGTGTTTTCGATAAGATGAAAGCGCGACAAGGGACGACGGATGCATCTAAGTGCGTGTAGACTTTTCGTGAGAGGCATTTATGGCAAGCAGCCGAATTAGAAAATTGGTTTGGGCAGCGTTGGGAGCGGGGGCAGGAGCGGTGGTGATAAGCAGCCGCAAACGGCGCCGCTATAGTTTGCAGGACAAAGTGGTGCTGATCGCGGGCGGATCGCGCGGTCTGGGATTAGTGCTGGCCCGTGAGTTTTCCAAACGCGGGTGCAAAGTAGCGGTCTGCGCGAGAAATGATGACGAGCTCGCGCGAGTGCGTGATGAATTCGCGCCGCTGGGCGAACGGTTCGCGGCCGGGCGCTGCGATTTGCGCGACACGGACGAAGTGGGCGCGCTAGTCGATGCGGTGGAACGGCGGCTGGGCCCGATCGACCTGCTGGTGAACTGCGCGGGCACGATCCAAGTTGGTCCGATGGAGAACATGCAATTGGAAGATTTTCGCGCGGCGATGGAGACAAACTTTTGGTCGGCGGTGCACACGACGCTCGCGGTGTATCCGCGCATGCAGGAACGGCGAACGGGGCGGATCGCCAACATCACTTCGATCGGCGGAAAAATTGCGGTGCCGCATCTGGTTCCATATTCTGCAAGCAAGTTTGCGCTGGTCGGGTTCAGCAAGGGCGCGCGAGCTGAGCTGAAAAAAGACGGAATTTGCGTGACGACAGTGGTCCCGGGGCTGATGCGCACCGGCAGCGCGAGAAACGTGGATACGGCCGGCAAGCACCGGCTGGAGTACAGCTGGTTCATGCTGAGCGATTCGATTCCCGGCCTTTCGATGGACGCCCGCAGAGCGGCGCGGAAGATCATCGACGCGTGCGTTGCGGGGAGAGGTGAAGTGACGCTGGGAATGCCGGCGAAACTGATCGCCAAGACGGAAGCGCTAGCGCCAAACGCGTTTGAATCGCTGCTGGCAATGGCGAATGAGTGGTTCTTACCCAGCCCGGAGAAAGCAAACGGGCAAAAGAAGAAAGGATTCGAGAGCGAGAACTCGTGGACGAATAACTTCGTCACGCGCCTGACCAGAAAAGCGGAGCGGCAGAATAACCAAGTGCCGCGCGAACGGCAGGAGAGTGAGACCGAAGTTCGGGAGTGGACGGCGATGGGCCGAGCGAAAAATCGCGCCGAGAGTCAAAGCACGGCAGGCGCACGGGCGGCGGTGAGCGCTCAGACGCAAGTGGCGCTCGCCCAGGACGCCCGGAACGCCGTAGAAGCCGAAGTCCTAGATAATCCGGGAGATCCGTCAGTGCGACCCTTGACGCCAGAGTGCCGCAAGTGCGGGCAGACGTTCAGCACGGAAGCGGAGCTAATGGAACACGCGAAAACTTGCAAGGGCGGGAACGGGCCGGAAGTAGGTGCACATTTTCAATAGCGATTATCGGAGTCCAGAGGACAATCGAAACAGCAAGAAAATGAATCACGCCGGGAGCAAGCGATAAGCTCGATCCCGGCGTGACTTTTTCGGGCTGGGCGTGAAGTTTAGCGCTGGCCGATGTGGAAGACGAGCGCCACGCTAATGCGGACCGAGTTCGACGTGGAACCATTCGAACGGAACCCAATGTAGTCAAACTGAGGCCGCAAGCCGATGCGATCGTTGCTGCCGAGAGGCACGTCAGCTCCACCGCCGAAGCTGAATGCAAACGGGTTGGAACTGGCTCCGAATCCGCCAGACGAAGCCGAGAAGTGAAAACCGCCGAACAAAGCCTGCGCGAAGGGTGTCACTCTGCTGTCCTTGCGATACGAAAACCGCGGACCGAAGGTGTAAGTGGTGGCTGTAAACCCAATTCCGAATGGCGAACCATGATACACACCGAGATCACCCACCAGGCCAAACCAATCGTTCGCATTGTAGGAGACGGAGCCGCTAACGCCGTTGAGGTTCACTCCGTTTGACCCGGTAACGCGCAGATAGGAATAGCCCACGGATGCATCGGCCGCCGGAGTCGTTTGCGCGTGCGAGGGTAAGGCGAACAGTGCGCAGGCAAGAGCCACCCACAAAAGTTTCTTCATTTGAGACTTCCTCCGCTGAATTGAGCGTTTTATTTTTTGGAGTGCGCTAGGATCGCGCCCCCGAATTGCCGTCAGCGCCGATATTTCTGGGCTAACGCTGTAATTCCCCACCAAGACGACGGTACGGGAGGCGGCAGTGAACGGCAATCGCCGGCTAATGGCCGCGTGCTTGTGGCGAACCTGTACGTAGGAACAGGGAGAGCGGCATCACTTAGTTATTTGTAATCAGTGAGTTGCGTGTTAGAGGGCCTCCGCAGACCTATCGAGAATGCCGCCCGTCAAGGGCGCTCTACATATACCTCGTTTGTTTGTGGCGTTCCGGGCTACTCCGTGGAGAACGCCAGGAGGACGTTGCCGGGCATGGCGCCGAAGCCGGGGTAGCCGGAGACGACGAACACCATCCCGCCGGCGATTACCGGGCCGCCCACGTCGAGCGAGCCGCCTTTCGCTTCGATTTTGTTCACCGTATCGAAGGAGCGCGCGGTATCGAAGTCCCAGATAATTTTTCCGTCGGACGCCGCGTAAGCGCGGAGATGACCGTCGATAGAGCCGGAGAATACCGCGCCAGGAATGGCGCTGATGGCTTGCGACTGCGCAGGGCTGCACGGGCGGCGGTCGCCGCATCCGGGCGGCGGCGTGTGCCATAGCAACTTACCGTCGTCGACGCGATACGCGGAGATGCCGCCGCCTTTGGTGGGATCGGGGCCGCGTCCCTGGAACGCAAGGTCGGAAACAGCGACGAACACCCGCTGGCCGTTGGTTGCCATGCCCCACTGCACGCCGCCTAGCAGGCCACCCACTCCGGCACGGTCAAACCAAAGCAGCTTTCCATCGTGATCGGGGTCGACGGCGTACACCACGCCGGTTTTCTGGCCGAGGATCAGCACACGTTTGCCCGTGTGAAGCTTCACAAGGACCGGAGAGGCGCCCAAATCGAACTCCGGGACATGTGGTGGCTCGCACCCGGGACGGGGCGGCTCTCCGCAAACGATGGCGTCCATTTTCGGTTTGGTGAATTGCGTCTGCCAGAGGATTTTGCCGGAGTCCATGTCGAGAGCCACCACGGAATCGGCGGTTGCGGTATCGGGCGGGGCGTAGTTGTCTCCCGTGCCGACGTAGATCCGGTGCTCGGCAACGTCAATTGTGGGCGAGGACCAGATCGCCATCCCGGACGGACCCATCGTCATGGTGCCGTTGGGCGCTTTGCCCTGCGGCGAGGGAGTCTCGGGCGACATGTACGTCTTCCAAATCACCCGGCCGCTCGCGGCGTCGAGGGCGGTGAGGCTACCGCGAAACGTGCAGCATTCGTAGCCGGGACGGCGGCGGAACTGTTCTTCGCCAGACGACATGGGAACGTAGAGGCGGCCATTGTAGTAAGTGGGTGTGCCGGTGATGGTGGCGGCGGGATGATCTTCGGGATGCGCGGACCAGAGAAATGCGCCGGAGTTGGCGTCGAGTGCGTAGACGTCGCCGCCAGCGTCGCCGAAGAAGACAGCCTCTGTGGAACCGGCTTTGGCGACAGCGATTCCCGAGCGCACGGACTTCGAAGCTTTGGTGGCCCACAAGGTGCAGCCGGTTTTGGCGTCGAGCGCGTAGAGGGTGCCGTCATTTCCGCCAACGTAAACGCGTCCCGCGTAGACGGCGGGTTGCGAACGAACGATTTTGACGTTGGGGATGCCGAAGGCCCATTTGAGTTTTAGGCTAGGGACGCTCGACGCTGGAATGCCGGCTTCCTTTTCGGGCTGAAAGCGCCAATTGGCAGGAGTGGGGCTCCAGCCAGCCCAGGAAGACGAATTTGCAGGAGCGGGTTTCAGTGTGTCCGGGCAGCGATTGGTGAGTTGGTCGGACGCGATGGCTATAGCGTTGACCGGCGGCATCGGGCGCGGCGGAGTCTGCGCCATGGGCGGACCCGTGCGCGTGCGCTGCTCTGGGCGCGCAAAAGCAAGTGGTGCGTGAAAGGCCGCCATCGCGAGAATTGCGCCAAATATTGCTGCGTACATACCCGTCCGTGTGCCTTGGTGTCCAATCATGCTTCGCCCCCTCTCGCGCGAATAAACGTGCGAATGAAGGATTGTACTGAAGCTATTACGATACGGCGGCGCATTTTCAAAAGACTCGTTGGTTTCCGAGACAGGATGGTTGACCATCCAGACGCACGGCGCGGCCCCTGCTTATCCAGAGCCTAAATAACTGGTGTCTAATAGTGGGAAGCTACAGGCAAGCGTGTTGCCGGAGAGGGGGCTGGAAAGTTCCCAATATGTGGTCGGCGCTGACGCACATTAAGGCTCGGGAGGTCAAACGGCGGTCTGATTACCTCTGCACAATCGATCTCTACGGGCTCGCGAGCGTCATGACGGCCATTCTGGTGTTTTTGATGGTGGCTACTACGCAACACCGTGATTTGCGTGGCGGCCCCGATCTAGCTGAGGCTCAACATGCCGAAAGTGTTCACTCAGCGCTGCGAGAGGATGCGATCAGGATTACTGTCGCGCGAGACGGCAATATTTACTTTGGGACCAGCGAGATTCACATTCACGATTTGCCGAACGCCATCCGCACTGCTGTCCACGCCGGGTCCGAGCGGACGGTGTATCTAGTCGTCGATGCGCGAGCGCGGTACGGCGACGTAGAGGCCGTGATCGACGAACTTCAAAGCGCCAGGATTTCGGACGCTGTATTTCTGACGCGCCGCTCTGACAAACCCACAAGTGATTTTCCCGTGCGATAAGCGAGACGGCAGTACTGGCACCGGCGTTGACATTGCCGGGCGATTAAGATAATAAATTTGAGGTTGTGGGCGAAGCGGCGACGGGCCCGTCTTGAGGCTGCGCAATTCTGCTGACCCATCCAGATTGAATTTCACGGGGCCGGACTTAAGTTCACAGGCGAAGAAGGGATCTGCCATCGTTACGAATATCTTAGTGCCGAAAACCGGCGGAATGAACACGACGAAAGTAAACCTGGTGCGCTGGCTGAAAAACGAAGGTGACGCGGTGAAGCAGGGCGAAGGCTTGGTCGAACTTGAAACGGAAAAGATCAGCTACGAACTGGACGCGCCAGTCGATGGCGTCCTGCTGAAAATCGTAATATCGGAGCCGACCGAAGTGGAAGTGGGCGGGCTGCTGGCATATTTGGGAGCGCCGGGCGATCATGCGCCGACAGCGTAAAAAGCTGGGCGCACAGCCGCGGGAACGCGGCGAGGGAAATCGACGAAGCATCAGAGCGAAGTGTGACGGGATTCAACGGCGAGAACTTAGCGGAGGAATTAGCCATGGGAGCGAGTAGCGAGCTTAGCAAAGAAAAACTCACTTGGATGTATACGCAGATGTGCCGCATCCGCGAGTTCGAGGAGCGGGTGAAACGCACGTTCGTGGAGCATCCGGGCGTGATCCGGGGGCACGCCCATTTGGGTGATGGCGCAGAGGCGAGCATCGTCGGGACGCTGGCGACGCGGCACGAGGACGATCTGGTGATGCCAAGCTACCGCTGTCACGGATATCCGCTGGTGCTGGGAACGGCAGCGAAGTCGCTGATGGCGGAGATTTATCAGCGGAAAGACGGCATTTGCAAAGGATTCGGCGGATCGATGCATCTGGCCGATCCGGCTCACCACTTCCCTACCGCTTCGGGAATCATCGGGCAAGGAATCGCTCATGCGGCGGGCGCGGCGTACGCGGCACAGGTGAAAAAGACCGGGCAGGTGGTGTATTCATTTTTTGGCGACGGTTCGTCGAAGCAAGGCGCGTTTCATGAAACGCTGAATTTGGCGGCCGTATGGAAGCTGCCGGTGGTGTTCGTCCTGGAGAACAATGAATACCAGGCGTACACGCACGTCAAACTGGAAGACGGCAACGCGATTGCCGGCGATCCGCTTTCACAGAAGGCCAAGGCGTTCAGCATTCCCGGCGTCACGGTGGACGGCACTGACCCCCTGAAAGTTTACGACGTGGTGAACGAGGCAGCCGAACGCGCGCGTGCAGGCGACGGCCCGAGCCTGATCGAGTCGAAATTTTACCGCTTCAGCCCGCATGGAAACGCCATCACCGTACCGCCAGTGCCCACGCAGTTCCAGGAGCACGAAGCGATCGAGGTCTATGGCAACAAGGCGGAATTCGCGGCGGCGAAAGCGAACGATCCGATCAAGAAATTCCGCTCGCATTTGATCGGCACAGGCGTGCTGACGGAAGCGGACGCGAAGAAGATCGAAGATTTCGTCCGCACGGAGATGGATGAAGTGGTGAAGTTCGCTCTGGCGAGCCCCATGCCGGCGCCGGAAGACGCGCTGAATTACGTGTACGCGTAAGCCAATCTTCGTAATGGATTTACGACAGGACGAGACCGAGGAGGCGATTTATGGCCCGCGATATGATGTTCGCTGAAGCGATTGCCGTGGCGATCACGGAAGAAATGCAGCGCGATCCGAGCGTGGTGTTCTACGGCCAGAACATGGCGATGACGGATCGCGATCCGTTTGTGCGCAAATTCGGCAAAGACCGCGTGCGCATCACGCCCATTTCGGAGACGGCCGAACTCGGCATCGCCATCGGCGCGGCCATGAACGGGCTGCGGCCGATCGTTGAGCTGTATATGGCGGAATTCATGCTGGTGGCCTTCGATCAGGTGATCAACGAGGCGCCACGGCTTCGCTACATGTCCGGCGGGCAAGTGAAAGTGCCGTGCGTGTTCAAGGCAGGATTCGGATTCGCGGCCGGATGGTCGGGGCAGCATTCCAACTGCATATACGGGACGATGATGGGAATTCCAGGACTGAAAGTGGCGGTTCCTTCCACGTCCGCCGACGCGATGGGGCTGATGCGAGCGGCGATTCGCGATGATAACCCGGTGGTCTTTTTGCATCACTACATGCTGACCATCGACAAGGGGCCGGTACCAGAAGGTGAGCACCTCGTGCCGTTCGGAGTGGCAGACATCAAGCGGGAAGGAACGGATGTGACTATCGTTGCGACGGCGTGGATGGTGAAAAAGTCGCTCGCTGCGGCAGAGATGCTGGCCAAGGAAGGGATTAGCGCGGAAGTGGTCGATCCGCGGACGCTGGCGCCGCTGGACGTTGACACCATCGTAGAGTCGGTGAAAAAGACGGGACGGCTGGTGCTTGTGGACCAGGCGCCGAAGCATGCGTCGGCGGCAGCGGTAATCGCCGGCGAAGTCGCCGAGCGCGGATTCGAGTACCTGAAAGCGCCGGTGAAGATGGTAACGGCGCTCAATACGTCCGTTCCCTACAGCGAGCCGATGGAAAGCTACGTCCTGCCAAATGAAGAGAAAATCATCAAGGCCGTAAAATCGGTGCTTCCAGTTCGCGCGGCGGCGATCTAGCGCGTCTCGATTCCTAAAAGCTGCGAAAGCGTTTTGACCTCGATGGGGGCTGCCATGGTGGACTTCGCGGTTGTGCCGGAGCGGACAGCGCTCCTGAACATTGATATGCAAAACTGCTTCGTCGAGGGCTCGCCGATCGCGGCTCCGGATGGGCTGGTGGTGCTGGAGCGCATCAACCGGCTGGCAGCGGCGTGCCGCGACGCAGGAATTCTGGTGATCCACGCTAGCATCGTCACGCGGCCGGATGGTTCCAATCTTGGCATGCTGGGGCAATTTAGCCCACCGGCTCGCGAAGGGATTCTCCACAAGGGCACGAATTCGGCAGCGCTTCACAGCGGATTGGTCGTCGATCCGCGCGATATTTTGATCGACAAGCCGCGCTTTGGCGCATTTTACGGCACCGATCTGGAACTGATACTGCGCGGTCGGGGCATCGACACGCTGATCATCTGCGGCGTGGCGACCAATGTGTGCTGCGAGACCACGGCACGCGAGGCAGCCGTCCGCGATTTTCACGTATTTTTTCTCAGCGACGGGACAGCTACCTCAGACATGGGCGGCGTCCCTGCCGCGGAACTTCAGAAGGTCACATGTGCCACGCTGGGATTCCTGTTCGCGCAAGTGCTCACCGTGGATGAAATGATCGCGAAAATCGAGGGAAAGTCGCGCTTGGCAGCGGCGGTCTAACGAATTACTTTCGGCGGCTGCGGGCGGATGATTTTCGGCGCGCGGCGCGCTTGAGTGCCGTGGGTTTCCGCGCTTTTACCTTCGCTGGTTTGCGTTTCTTTGTTTTCGAAGCTTGCGCTTTCCGGGGATGCTGCGGTTTTCCCTGCCCCGGAAATTGCGCGATGGTAGTTTTGAATGAATGCGCGACGAGCTTCGCAAGCGGCCAACTGCGCGCATCCTGATTTAGGACTTCGATTCCCCACGGGCCATCGTAGCCTGCCTTCAGCATCGCGCTGACAAAGCGCTTCGGCTCGAATTCCCCTTCGCCGCAAAAGAGGCGGTGATTGACGGTGTCCTCGTGCAGAGGCCAGGGGCATTCGCGCGTGCCATCGTTGATTTCGATCGAGGTGATAAACTTCATCGGCATGCGCGCCACTTTTTCATGGGGAATTTTCAGCTTGGCGATGTGCCACAGGTCGAGGCAGATGCCGCCATTCGGTTCGCCTGCGCCTTTCACCAACTCGACGGCCTTTTCCACGGAATCGATGTCGCAGAATGGCATCAGTTCCCACCCGATGCGAGTTCCGTGCTCGGCGCCTTCGCGGCAAAGCCCCGCAAACGCATCGATCACCTTCGACATTGGTGCGTCGGTGTGCTCAAAGCTGCCCACTTTCACGTGATGCGCTTCGAACGCTTCGGCAGCTTCCAGCAGCATCTTCTTGGTGATGTCCGATTGAAACTTCTTTTCGCCATCGAGGAAAAAGTCGCCCAGAAATTCGAGCTCGATGTGCCGGATGCCGTGGCCGTCGAGGATATTCTTCATTTCCTTCAGGCCGCGCTTCTGGAGTGTGTGCTCAAGGTCAGCATGCCAGATGCCCATGCCGGTGAAACCTGCGCGCGCGGCGGCGGCCACGCGGTCTTTGAAGTCCCACGTGCTGTACTCGCGGTCGGTATGGGGCTGCGCACTACCTGAAATGGTCCAGTAGGACGCCAGTAGATCGAAATGTTTCGCCATCGCTCGTTTCCCCCGTGAAAACCTGTGCGGCATGCTATGCCGAGGCAGCACGCGAGTCAATCTGCGGTTCGGCGCGGTTCGGCGCGGTTCGGTGCGCCCTACTTGAATCGAACGGGGGTTTGCGATGCACAGCAATGTTATTCTTTGCATTCGTTTTGGGAGGCTGCATGTTGCTGGACGGTCGAGTGGCGATTGTGACGGGCGCGGGGCGCGGGATTGGGCGCGCCATCGCGCGGAAGTTTGCGGCGGAGGGCGCGGCGGTGGCACTGGCGGCGCGAACGGCAACGGAAGTCGACGCGGTGGCGACGGAAATCACGAACGCGGGCGGCAAGGCGGTGTCCATCGCGGCGGACGTGTCACAGGCAAGCGATTGCGAGCGCATTGTGAAAGCGGCGCGCGAAAGGCTTGGTGCGATCCATATTCTGGTGAACAACGCGGGAATTTATGGGTCGGTGAAACCTGTGGAACAGGTGACACTGGCGGAGTGGGACGAAGTGATGGCGGTTAACCTGCGCAGCGCGTTCGTGTTGTCCGCGCTGGTGCTGCCGCAGATGTACGCGCAAAAATCAGGGGTCATATTGAACGTAATCAGCGTCGCTGCGAAAGCCGCCTATCCATGGGGCAGCGCCTACACCGCGTCGAAGGCCGGGCTTGCCGGGCTGACGCGGACGCTGGCTGCCGAAGGCGCGCGCAAAGGCGTTCGCGTGAATGCGATCAGTCCGGGACCGGTGCTGGAAACGAAGATGTCGGCAGGATTGCGTCGAGAATTGGCGGCGCGATACCGGAAGGGCGATGGCGAGGAAATCGGCGAGCAAATGGCGCAGGGAACGCTGCAAGGAAGGCCGCAAACGGCGGACGAAATCGCGTCTGCGGCCCTTTTCCTTGCTTCCGATCTGGCCAGCGCGATTACGGGGCAGACTGTGAATGCCGATGGCGGTATTGTTTTTTACTAAGGTCCTCAAGCGTGCTGAAACTCCAACGCGCCGAACGGGCTGCTACCCGGATTCCCGCCTCCGCTAAATACAATCCCCGCTCTCCCGCCGCGCCCACAACGTAGAAAATGCCGCAGAGAACTAATACGACTGCAAAAAACATTCCGAAAAGCACTTCGGCCGCCAGCATTTCGCGGACGAAGTAAAGTTGAAGAACAAAGAGAATTGCCAGCGATGAAAATATCCACTTACGAAGTTGCCTTTTCTGGAAAAGCCCTACCGACACAGCCCCTATCTGGTCCCAAAGCCTGTTCATCGAAGTGACCCCGTCCTCCTGGGGTATTCGATGCACGATGAACACCAAAAGCGGCAAAGAAGAAGTGTAGCTATTTGTGCGGCTTACAATTTTTCACTCAGGGAAAGATAGGAAGAACGCTTCCGTAAGAGACGAAATTATTTTGTCAGTTATAGTACGCAGGTCAGGTAAACGCCTGAGAGCTTATCGGCCTGCGGCGATTCGGCTTTGTTTCGTCCTGGAACGTGAGTTTGAGCAAACCGCAGTACGAAACAATCGGAACGCTATCGCCCTTCGAATGGATAGCGATCCTGCGCTAGCACGGCGGCCGCAACGCTTCGCCGCAGCGCGATCACGTCCACCGGAGCGTGCTTAGCGAACCGGCGCAGCGCGGCGAGCAAGGTGGCCAGCGTATCGCCGCTCTCCGTGCCAGCGAGCGCGGTGCGCGCGTCCTTTTCGATTGAGTCCATCGCGTCGTAGATGAACGCGCGGGTGGCATCGGCCATTGCGCCGGCCACATTGGAGCGGCTCGACGCCGCTTTTTGCGCGCGCCGTAGCGCGGATTCCATGGCGTAAACATTCATCACGATATTCGCCAGGGACGCGACGACCTCCTGCTGATTGGCCAACTGATCGCGGAACTTTTCGACTGCCGTGCCCGCGGCAAGCAAAAAGATCTTCTTCGCTTGCGCCAGCGAACGCTCCTCTTCGCCGAATGCGCCGCTGGGTGCATCTTCAAATGACGAGCCTGCCAGCAATTCCTCGCGGAGCTTCATGGCCGCGGGAATCAACGGCAGCGTGCCTGCAGTAGCGCGCTTCATTAGCATCTGAATGATCACTAGGCGGTTGATCTCGTTGGTGCCTTCGAAAATGCGGTTGATGCGGCTATCGCGATACATCCGCGCCACAGGATAGTCCTCGTGGAAACCGTAGCCGCCGAAGATCTGCACGCCTTCGTCGACGCAATAATCGAGCGTTTCGCTGCCCATCACTTTGGCGATGGAGCTTTCGATGGCGTATTCCTCGAGCACCTGCATGGCCTGCTTGATTTTGTCCTCGCCCGGAGCGGACATGGCGGCTTCGATGGTTCCGGCAGTGCGGTAGATCATCGATTCGAGTGCGTATTCGCGGATTGCCATTTCGCCGAGCTTGGCTTTGATCAGGCCGAACTCCGCGAGCTGTTTTCCGAACGCGGTGCGCTCTTTCGAATACTTCGACGAGATGGCGATCACCTGCTTGCAGGAACCTGAGCAACTGCCGCCGAGCGAAAACCGTCCAGCGTTGAGCGTGTTGAAGGCGACGATGTGACCGCGTCCGATTTCATAGAGCAGGTTTTCTTTTGGAATTGCGGCGTTTTCAAAGAACAGCGGCACGGTGGAACTCCCGCGAATGCCCATCTTGTTTTCTTCGGCGCCATGGGTAAATCCCGGTGTGCCGCGCTCGACAATGAACGCCGAGAACTTTTCGCCATCCACTTTGGCGAAGACGATGTAAACGTCCGAATACGAGCCGCTGGTGATCCACATCTTCTGGCCGTTAAGAATCCAGCTTTTGGCGTCTGGTGAAAGCACGGCCCGCGTGCGCGCGGCGAGCGCGTCCGACCCCGCTTGCGGCTCGGAGAGCGCGTAACACGCCAGCAGTTCACCGGTGGCCATTCGCGGGAGATACTTCTTCTTCTGCGCTTCCGTTCCAAAGTAGACGATTGGAATTGTTCCTATCCCGGTTTGCGCGCCGAAAGCGACTCCAAACGAAGCATAAATGCCCATTTTTTCGGAGAGCACGGCGGCCGAAACTTTGTCGAGCTCTGACCCGCCGTATTCTTCCGGAATTCCAGCGCCAAGAAGGCCGATTTCGCCGGACTTCTTGATCAGGTCGCGCAGCAGGCCTTCTTTGTGCTTTTCGAGCTCGGGAATATTGGGGACAACTTCCTTGGTGATGAACTCTTCGGCGGTGCGGCCGATCAGGCGCTGGTCGTCGGTCAAATCCGCGGGAGTGAAAATTTCGTCGGAAGTCGCTGAAGAAATCAGGAAAGCTCCGCCTCGCTTCAAGTCCTGGGAAAGTGTGGTCGTGGCCATGCGGCTGACCTCCTGTTCGATTCGCCGCGCGAGAGGGACTCGAATGCGCGCCCTTGCGTGGAGTTATCTTACACCGTTCCGAAACGCTACTTCCGCGCCGGTGCGTGCAACAGCGCGAATGGGGTACGTCTGCAATCAAGCGGCGCGTTCGAGAATACCAGCCGCGCCCATGCCGCCGCCGATGCACATAGTGACCATGCCATAGCGAGCGTTGCGGCGCTCCATTTCGCGCAGGATGGTGGCGGTCAGCTTCGCGCCAGTGCAGCCCAGCGGATGTCCCAGCGCGATCGCGCCGCCATTGGGATTCACGCGCGCGGGATCAAGGCCGGCGACGCGAATAACCGAAAGCGATTGCGCGGAGAACGCCTCGTTCAGCTCGATCACGTCGATCTGATCGAGTTTCAGTCCGGCAATCTTCAGCGCCTTGGGAATGGCATACACCGGACCGATACCCATTTCTTCGGGCGGGCATCCGGCGGTGGCAAACGCGACGAAGCGCGCCATCGGCCTCAGCCCGTATGCGCGGGCACGTTCGGCGCTCATCAAGACTGTTGCCGCAGCGCCGTCGCTCATTTGCGAGCTGTTTCCGGCCGTCACCGTGCCATGCGCGTGAAACGCGGGCTTAAGTTTCGCCAGAGCTTCCATGGACGTATCGGCGCGCGGGCCTTCGTCGGTATCGAACGTGAACTTCACTGTTCTCGGCTTGCCGCCATTTGGCGAACCATTCGCGCTCGCCTCCAGCACGGAATAGTGCACCTCGGCTGGGACGATTTCGTCCTTGAAGCGGCCCGCGGCGATGGCCGCCAGCGCTTTCTTGTGGCTTTGGAGCGAAAATTCGTCGGCCTGTTCGCGCGTGATGGAATATTTGCGCGCCAGATTTTCGGCGGTCAGGCCCATGTTGATGTACGTGTCCGGATAGTGGTCCATCAGCCAGGGATTCGGCGAGACTTTGTGGCCGCCCATGGGCACCATGCTCATGGAATCGACGCCGCCCGCGAGTACGATTTCCGCTTGCCCGGCCATGATTTGTTGCGCGGCGATGGCAATGGCTTGCAATCCCGACGAGCAGAAGCGATTGATGGTCATGGCGGAAACAGTCACCGGAACGCCCGCGCGCAGCGCAGCGATCCGCGCCACGTTCATGCCCTGCTCCGCTTCCGGCATGGCGCAGCCGATCACAACGTCGTCAATGTCTTTCGCGTCGAGGCCTTCGGCGCGCGCGATCGATTCCTTGATCGCCAGCGCCGCCAGATCATCGGGGCGCGTGGCGCGCAACGCTCCCTTGGGCGCTTTGCCTACGGCTGTGCGCACGGAACTTACAATCACCGCTTCTCGCATCTTGGCCCCCTGCCCCAGCGCGCGAAATCACATATCCACGGAAACCGAAAGAAGACGTGGCGCGAGGCCGCGCGAACTCCCTCATTGGATGCCAGCGCGCAAAAAAAAGCAACCGTGGTGGCGGGTGAGAAGTGTCGCGGCTAGTGGAACTGAATCGAGACGACCATTTGGACGGCGATGGGCTCGCCGTTGAGCTTGGAAGGCTCGTACTTCCATTGACGCAGCGCGCTGAGCGCCGCGCCGCGGAGCAATTCCGGCCCCGAGACAACTCTCATCTTGGACACGTTGCCGTTTTTGTTGATGGTGGTGTCGATGACCACCGTGCCAGTAACGTTCGCTTGCTGGGCAATCGAGGGGTACACGGGAAGAACGGAGGAGACGAGCCGCGGCGGCTGAATTTTCCCGCCCACCCGAACCGGCGCTGACGATGCGGGCTTCGGTGGAGCGGGCACGTTCGGCGCAAGCGCCGCAATACCGGGAACTGAACCAGCGGCCATGGCGGGGCTTCCACTGGTCTCCAGGGCAGGCGCAGCGCCGGCGGAATCAACCGCACCCGTTCTGGCGACGGGGTGCATGCTTAGCGCGCCAAACGTGCTGGGAATCGCGACGTTGGGCTGAGATTGCGCCGAAGCGACGGGCTTACTCTCCGTCTCTGCGGGCGCGACTGCATGGCGGTTCGAGAACGACTCCGGGTTACGCGGTTTCGCTGAATAGTCCGCCCTTCGAGCAGCCGATCGCTCCATCAAGTCGCGGGCTGTACTAGCAGGTAGCGCAGCTTCGGCCGACTGCACGGCAGCGCTTCGATCAGGAGTTTGCATGGCGGCTGCGGCGTTCGGGTCCACCGATTGCGTGATCGGAGCTTGAGAAACAGCCGGCTGCGGGGCGAGCGCGGCGGCCCCGGATGCCGCTGACACAGAGCTGGCCGCTTTCGCGGACGTGCGCATGTGATAGTAATACGCGCCTCCGCCAGCAACGGCGAGCATGGCGGCGATGGCGATCGGGAGCCACATATTGCCGCCGCTACTTTGTGAAGCCTCCTCGATGGCGGGCTTCGCGGAATCGAGCATCACGCCGAACATTTGCTTTGGGACGGGCAGCGCCGCTTCTGGCGCGCTTTCGGCGACGTGCGATGTGGGTGGCTTGGCATGCGTCGCAATGGGCGCAGGCGCGTTGGCCGGCGAAACTTCGCGCACGCGATCGCTGTCTGCCGCACGGTCTGGTGCAGTCGCGATTGGTGCCGATGCTGCTGATGTGGACGCAGCCGATGCCGCCGGCGCAATCAGCGCGTCGATTGCAGCGCTGATATCGGCATCGGCGTTGGGTGGGCGCTTCGCGCTCTCGGCAAACGGATTTTGCCGCGTACTCTTGGTTCCAGTTGCTACGTATTCCACATCCTCTTTCGTGCCGATCGAGGCAAATGACGACTCCGGCAACTTGGACGGTGCTGCCGGTCGCGGCGGAACACTCGAAGCTTGTGGCGCTTCGGCTTGAACAACCGGTTCCGCTGCCTTTGCAATCGGTGGAGCTATGGTCTGGGGAACCCATGAAACGTCCGGAACTTGCTCTTCAGTTGAGGCTATCAGCGAAGCAGCGTTCAATCCTGCAGGCGATCCTGCGAGCGATGCGGTGGTCGGCCGCGCTGGTGACGCCGGCAGAGCAGCGGCCGGCTCTTGCGCTGGCGGCGTTGGCATGGCGTGTGACGCCACAGTCGCCGCGGGCACGGGCGTTGTCGCAGCTGGAGAGTCCGCCGTGGGCTGCGGAGGCGCCATCCTGGCCACTTCCGGGCCGTCGGTGGGAAAATACACGCCCCAGTAGCCCGGTTGCGGGCTAGTGAACTCGACTTCCACATAACTTTGCGTCTTGCCGTACGCACGCACTTTTACGACGCGGCATATCGCGTCCTGCCGCGATTTCAAATTCGTCAGCACCATTACCTGGCCCGCGCTGACGGCGGTGGACATCTTTAATACACCGCCCTGCGGGAACACGATCATCGTCGTGGTCTGCTCTTCAAAGGGCTGCGCCTGTGGCGCCGCACCCGAGGTCGCATTGGGCACCAGCGAGCCATGCACTTTTATGGGAATTTCAAGCGAGACAGCGTCCGCGCGAAGGTGCGCGGATTCCGGCCTGGGCCGGCCCTTAACTTGCGAATTCTCCGATTCCGCCGAAGAGCTTCCAATTTCGAATTGTTCTTTTGTAGGCGTCATTTTGCCGCAAACGGCTCGAAGCCGTCCCCCAAACTAGGCTAGTAAGTTCGTACCATGGGATTTTCAAGGGGCGGTGCAAACTGCGGCAATAGTACGTTCGTACCCGTCTGGAACATGTGTTGGAAATTATTTGAAAAGGAGGTGGAAAAGCGCGCGGCGCTCCAACCTACCGCTCCATCACGCATGTGCAGCGAAGTGGCTTCAATGCAGCTTCGGACATCAATTCGGGAACGGCGCGGCCGGTCAGAACTGCCGCGAAAGCTCGCCCACCATCGTCCGTGAGCTATCCGATTCGAAGAGCAGCACGGTGTTGCCGTCGACCGTGTAGTAGATCAGGGGATAGGTGCCCAAGTGCGTGGCCACCGAAGCTGTGCCACGGCCATCCGTACCAACGCTTCCAAGGGAACTGGCGGACCCGAGCGGGACTCCCGTCGTCAGTTTGCCGGAGTTTTCGAAGTCATTGATAGCTATATTTCCAGTCGGCGCCCCGCTGGCGGGCAAAGTCACTTGCCCAGCCACATCCTGCTCAGGGTCACTGTTGCTGTTCAGGACGCCGCTCAAGTTAAGCGCAAACGCTCCCTGCGGCGTTGTGGTGCTGGTCTGCAGGAAACCCATGCCCGAATCCAAGTAGCTAGGATCAAGCGAGATTATTTCGATGGTGCCATTCGAGGCCTCGTATGCAGCGAAATTGGTCGTCGTGCCACCGTAGGTGATTGGAAAGGCGATGCGTCCCAAGCTAGCGTCCACCGTGTACGATGTACCTGTTACTGATTCGTTCAGATTGCGGCTCCCGCCGTCGTTCGTGTCCACCACACCGCCAGTGACCCCTCCCGATCCATTCGAGACCAGCACGCCACCTTGGGCGTACGGCAAACCGGAATTAAGATCGGCGCCTCCGATCGTGAAGGCGAAATTGCCGCTGAAATTCGCCAGCGTGTACGAGCCTCGCGCGGTATTCGGCGCGGCATACACGTCGCCGGAAAGAATCGCCGAACGGTCAATTTCCACCACTTTTAAGTGCGTGCTATCCACCATGTAAAAAGAAAATTCGCAGCTGCAAGCCGCCTCGCTGCTCGTGTTGATAAGCGTCATGTAGCCCCGGCCGCTTCCCAGGTTGCTCGTATCCAGCGCATAGCTGCCGTGCAAAGAAAGGTCCGGCGTGTTGAGCTGCGTTGCCTGACCCGCGTAGTTGATGTCTTCCTCGCCCGAATTCACGGGAATATTCCCCGCCCCATCCGTATTTAAAACTCCAGCGAATTGAACTGGGTTCCCATCCAGGTCGCTGCCAGCAAGCCCAAATACGTAATTCCCTGAAACCGAAGCGAGACTGCTGAGCTCCGCGGTGTTCTGCCGGTCAATGGTTCCGCTTCCCGTCGCCGTGTCGTCGAAGCGAACCAGCAGCGCGTGCTGCGAAGGTCCCCCCGCCGTTCCGGCAGAAAGCGTAAATTGCCAAGTTTCTGTCCCGCTGAGCGTAGCGGGATTGTTCAGAATGGCCGAGCCGCTGCCGTCCGGATACACTTGATACGAACCACTCACCGGCAGGGCCATGGCAACTGTGAGCGAGCCGCCGCTGTTGTAATCCTCGATGGCGCTGATCGATCCGGCGGACGCGTTGAAACTTCCCGCCACGGCAAGCACTGGCGGCCCGCCCGATCCGTCGGGATTCGACGAGGAAGCATCTGACCCCGAATACGAAAACGCATACGCGCCATTCAGCGAGGCGTTCGAGAAGACTACCGCAGCAGTCGCGGTTCCCGTGCTTCCGCCGTTCACAGCTGTGATCGTCACCGAACCACCTGATGGGGGAGTCGACGGCGCCGTATATACGCCTCCGGCTGTGATTGTCCCCACAGTCGGATTTCCGCCCGCTATTCCGTTTACCTGCCAGGTGGGCGTAACCGGATCGCCGCTCACAGTGGCCGTAAATGTAGCCGTTGCGCCGGCCGCAACGGAGAGAGCCGCCGGGCTGACGGTCACGCCCTGCAACGCCACGATCGTGATGGTCGCGGTACCCTGCTCGCTGGTTGCGGCTGCATCCGTTGCGGTGATCGTCACGGTAGCCGGGCTCGGAACAGTCGTCGGAGGTGTGTACAACCCGGTGCTCGCGTCAATCGTTCCGCTGCTCGCTCCGCCAGTTACGCTCCACGTGAACGTCGCGCTTGGCTGGCTGGCTAGGAACGCGCTGAATTGTACCGTTGCGCTCGCGTCCGCCGGCACGCTCGCGGCGCCCGGGTATACCGTCACTACACCGCTAGCCGGGGGCGTAGAACTTCCGCCGCCACCACCTGTGTTACCACCGCCGCAGCCGGTGACCGCCAACGCTGCCGCGAATGCCACCGCAGCTAAAGCTGCAATCCTGCTATTAGTCCGCATTGTAGAACTCCAGAGGTCGTATTGGCCCACGCGCGCCAAGAGTTTCCGCTAGCGCGGTTGCATCATCATTGAGTTTCCGTCCGTAACAATAAAGAGTTCCAGGAAAGTTTCGCTCGCCGCACCCATACCCATTAGCCGTCGCACCACTGATTTTTCTGTTCGGATGCACGGCTGTCGCAACTAGGAACACGCGCGGCGGAAAAAAGTTGCTTGAAGAGCGGCGCACGGCGAAAACGAGACGCGACGGTGAGCCCGCCTCTCGCTCGTCACCGCCCAGAGAACTGGTTCAATTGCGCAAGGGTTTGCCTGTCTTCAGCGTGTGCGCAATTCGCTCCTGCGTCTTGCGTTCGCCGCACAGGCTGACGAACGCTTCGCGCTCGAGATCGAGCACGTACTGCTCGGGAACGTTCTGCGGCGCGGTGATTCCGCCGCCAGAGAGAATATAGGCAAGTTTCCGCGCCACCACGCCGTCATACTCCGTGGCATACTCGCCGCGAATCAGCATGTGAATGCCGAGTTTCGCGGCAGCGTAAAACTCTTCGCCCAGCACTCGAATTTCGGCCGGGGCGGGCGGATGATATCCCGCCCGGACCATCGCCAAAGCGGTCTCCTTGGCGTCCGCGATTTGGCGGTCGCGATTCATGGCGATCAGATCCGAATCACGCAGGAATCCCAGCGAACGCGCATCTTCCCCGCTGGTGGAGACTTTCGCCATGGCCAGGTTTTCGAAAACATGCCGGAGCACGTGAAACAAATCCAGATTTCCTCCGCTGGCCGACTGCTCGTTCGCGCGAATCAGCATCTCTTTCGAGCCGCCGCCCCCGGGAATCAGCCCAACGCCCGCTTCCACCAATCCCATGTACGTCTCCGCTGCCGCGTGAATGCGCGCGCTATGAAGCGGAATTTCGCATCCGCCGCCGAGCGCCATGGCGTGCGGCGCGGCGACCACGGGACGCGGCGCGTACTTGATGGCCATAGTCGCCCGCTGAAACTGCTTCACGGCGAGGTGAATGTCGCCCCATTCACCCTCTTGCGCGGTCATCAATAGAAGCATCAGATTGGCGCCGGCTGAAAAATTCTGCCCCTGATTGGCGATCACCATCGCCTCGAATTCCGTTTCCAGACGCGCTATGCCCGCATTCAGCATCGCCACGATATCGCCGCCGATGGCGTTCATCTTGGTGTGAAATTCGCAGCAAAGCACGCCATCGCCGAGATCGATCAAGCTGGCGCCGGAATTTTCTTGCACCACCTTCGAGCGCTCTTTCAGTGACTTCAGAACGATGAAGCCCGCCGGCTCGGTCAACGCCATCATGGCCGCCGCGCCAAAGTCGAAATAGCGCGTGTACCCGTGCTCCGATTCGTAGAAGGTTTTCTGCGGCGAAGCCATTACCTTAGTCACTAGCGGCGGCATCTGCTTGCCTTCGCGCTGCAGCGCCTTCACCACCCGCTCCATGCCGATGGCATCCCACATTTTGAATGGGCCAAGCTCCCACCCAAATCCCCAGCTCATTGCCTTATCGACGTCCAAAATGCTGTTGGCGATTTCCGGAATGCGCCGCGCCGTGTAAAGAAACGTGTCGCCGATGCTGGCCCACAAAAACTGGCTCGCTTTGTCACCCTTTGCTTCTAGCGCCGGTTCGAATAGCGCTTTCACTCGCTCGGCTGTGTCTTCGATCGACTTACCCGCTTCAATCGACGCGAATTTCGCCTTTTTTTGCGGGCGGTATTCCATGGTGTGCCAATCGAGCGTCAGAATTTCCGATTCGCCGCCGGCGCCTTTCACACGTTTATAGAATCCGCCACCGGTTTTTTCGCCCAGCCATTTGCGCTGCATCATCTCTTCGATCAGAGGCGGTACGCGGAACATCTCGCGCGACTCGTCATCGGGAATGTTGTCGTAGAGATTCCGGATCACATGCACCAGCACGTCCAGTCCAACGATATCGGCGGTGCGAAACGTCGCCGAGCGCGGCCATCCCAGCGCCGGTCCCGTGCACGCATCCACTTCCTCGATCGTCATGTCCAGCGCCTGCATCTGCCGGATCGCGTTTAACATTGAAAATGTGCCGATGCGGTTGGCGATGAAGTTGGGCGTGTCTTTGGCCAGCACCACGCCTTTGCCCAGCCGCACGTCACAAATTTCGGAAAGCGCCTCCATCACCTCCGGCAGCGTTTTTGGGCCGGCGATCAGTTCCGCCAGTTTCATGTAGCGCGGCGGGTTGAAAAAATGCGTTCCTGCCCAATGCTGCTGAAAGTCTTCCGAGCGCCCATCGGAAATTTCCCGGATGGGCAGCCCCGATGTATTGGACGTGACTAGCGTTCCCGGCTTGCGCACGGCCTCCACGCGTTCAAATAGCTTTCGTTTGATTTCAAGATCTTCGGCGACCGCTTCAATAATCCAGTCCGCCTGCGCGCACCACGTCAGATTGTCGTCAAAGTTTCCGGGAGTAATCAGCCGTGCGGTTTCAGGAGTGAAAAACGCCGCCGGGCGCGCTTTCTTAGCCGCCTCCAATCCGCTCAGCACGATGCGGTTGCGGACCGCGGAATTTTCCGTGGTAAGGCCCTTGCGTTTTTCGTCGGACGTAAGTTCTGTTGGGACAATATCCAGCAGAAAACACGGTATTCCGGCGTTGGCGAGGTGTGCGGCGATTCGCGAACCCATCGTGCCGGCGCCGAGCACAGCGGCGCGTTCAACCGGACGTCTCATCAAGTTCTCCTCGGCTGCTGATGGTTACAGAACGGTCAGCAAGGGTCAACCGGAAACGCTCGCATGCGAGGAACTCTGCTACAGTATTTTCAGCTGGAGATTCACGTCATGGCTGCGGTACCGAGTTGGCTGGCGCGTGCGGTCCGCGGATTGCGGTCGTTCGCATATCCGGAAGATGGTGTGCGCCCGAAGGTCGGGTTGGCTCTCGGCGGGGGGTTCGCCCGCGGCATTGCCCATCTCGGCGTGCTGCGCGTCTTCGAAGAGAACGAAATTCCTATCGACTTCATCGCCGGCACCAGCGTGGGCGCGCTGGTTGCGGCCGCGTACGCCAGCGGCGCATCTCTCGACTTCATGGAACGCCAAGGTGCGCTGACGACCTTTCACGATTTCGGCCGCTGGACGCTTTCGCGCTACGGCATGGCTTCAAATCTGCGGCTTGAAAGCTACTTGCATCGCTTGACCAGCGCGGAATTCTTTCATCAGACGAAAATTCCGCTCAGTATCGTGGCCACCGATCTGATTTCCGGGAAGAGCGTGCATTTTATAGATGGCGAAATCAGTCCTGCGCTGCGCGCGTCTTGCGCCTATCCGGGATTGTTTTTGCCCGTCGAATATCGCGGACATTTTCTAGCCGATGGTTTTCTCACCGAAGCAGCGCCCGCGGAAGCAGTGCGCGAACTCGGCGCCGAGCTGGTGGTATCCGTTTTCCTCGATCCCGGGATCATGGAGGAGCGCCCGCGCAATACCATCGAAGTGATCAGCCGTTCGTTTTCCATCATCCAAAAGCACCTGGTGCAGCCCTGGCGCACGCAGACGGATATCCTGATCGAGCCCGACGTCAACAATGTGCTCTGGCATGATTTCGCGAAGACGCCGGAGTTGGTCGCATCGGGACGCGCAGCCGCCGAAGCGATGCTGCCGCAGATCAAAGCCGCGCTTCGTGGCAATCAGACGGAACGCGCGCGGCAATCGGCCCGCGTGGTCGCGCAAAAATAATTACCACGCTCAACATTCAAGTTTGCTGATTCGAATTTTTTGCAGCTGTCCGGAGTACGGCAACTTGTTCAAGCGGTGCGAGGCGGAAGTGCTCCAGCCGCGTCGAGATTGAAGCTGCGCGAGGCGCATTCGGCCCTTCAACCTGACGCAGATGGAGCGCCTGTGGGGACCGCGGACGGCGCTGGCGCGACTTCGTGAATTTCCACCGTCACTCGCTGTCCATTTCCCTTGCCGCGCTTCGTGAACCACGCGCTCATCGATTCCGCCAGCCGCGCGGGATCAACTCGCAGCCCTGATTCCATTCGTCCGTCGCCCGTCGGCAGCGTGTCGTCAAACTCAGCCGCGCCAGTGAAATTGCGCATGCAAAAGCTATCCAGCCAATCGAGCGGGACCGGCCTGCATACAGTCTGTTCCCCGCCGATCCTCATCTCCACCCGTAATTTTCGCGCGAACATGCGCGCAGTATAGCATCGCGCAGCCAACGTCACGCCTACCGGCGCTGCTCCACAATTTCTTGATCCGAAGGTTCTGCTGTCCGCTTTTTGCGCCCTAACCAGCTCAGCGCCAGAAAAATCAGAATCGCATAATAAATTTCGTTTCCCGCGATCGCATACCGCAAGGCATTCGAAATGTCGCCAATCCAACTTCCGCTGGGAGCGGCATGCACTCCGAAAATAAATCCGGGCGACACGGCGTACCGAATCACCTGCGGCAAGCCCACGTAATCGACAACCGCCAGCGACGCCACGGCCAGCGGCACAGCGAGTAGCAAGGAAACGATCACCCTGATTTTCACGTCTCGCAGCGTATCATCTTTCGCCACGGCGGCAGCGCCAACTGCTATCGATCCTTGCATTTATAGGTACGGTGGCCTAAAATTTTTATTTAGTATGGTTTGTATTTGGCGCAAACGGCGAACGCGCTAGCAGTCACTGCCGCGAGCGCCCAATTTATCCTGGAGGCCCGGTGTCTACGCCGCTCGAAAGTTGGGTAGAAGAATCGGCAAGGCTAACGAAACCCTCAAAAATCGTCTGGTGCGATGGCTCCCAGGCCGAAAACGATCGCCTAACCGATGAAATGCTCCGCGACGGAACTTTCATCGAGCTGAATCAGAACACCTACCCCAACTGTTACCTCCATCGCAGTAATCCCAATGACGTGGCCCGCACCGAAGGCCTCACCTTTATCTGCACTCGTAAGAAAGAAGACGCCGGCCCCACGAATAATTGGATGGCTCCTGCCGAAGCGAAAGACAAAGTTCGTCCGCTTTTCGACGGCTGCATGGCCGGCCGCACCATGTACGTCATGCCCTACATCATGGGCCCGGCTGCTTCACCGTACAGCAAAATCGGCGTCGAAATTACGGACAGCGCCTACGTCGTCGCCAACATGCGCATCATGTCGCGCATGGGCCAGATTGCCCTCGACCGCCTCGGTAGTTCGTCCGATTTCGTTCCCGGCCTTCATTCCGTAGCCGATCTGAATCCCGAACGCCGCTTTATTCTTCATTTTCCCGAAGAAAAGCTAATTTGGAGCATCGGCTCCGGCTACGGCGGCAATGCCCTGCTCGGCAAGAAATGTTTCGCGCTGCGAATCGCCAGTTGGATGGCGCGCGAACAAATGTGGATGGCCGAGCACATGCTCGTTCTCGGCCTGGAAGACCCCAGCGGCAAAGTCACTTACATGGCCGCCGCGTTTCCCAGCGCGTGCGGAAAAACCAATCTCGCCATGATGGTCTCCGCGCTCGAATCGCAAGGCTATCGCGTTTGGACCATTGGCGACGACATCGCCTGGATGCACATCGCCGCGGACGGCACGCTCCGCGCCATCAACCCCGAAGCCGGATTTTTCGGCGTTGCGCCCGGCACGAATGCGAAAACCAATCCCAACGTGATGTCCGCGCTCCATCACGACACGATTTTCACCAACGTCGCCATGACCGAATCGCGCGAGCCCTGGTGGGAAGGCATGAACTCCGAACCGCCCGCCGGGCTGATCGACTGGCACGGTAATAAGTATTCGCCGGGTAAAGCTCCCGCCGCGCACCCGAATTCGCGATACACCGTGCGTGCGTCGCAATCGTCTTCGATTTCCTCGCATTGGGAAGATTCCGCCGGCGTGCCCATTTCGGCATTTATTTTTGGCGGACGCCGCGCCCGCGTCGCACCGCTCGTTTACGAGTCCTACGACTGGCAGCACGGCGTGTTCGTCGGCGCCACGATGGCTTCCGAGACGACGGCTGCGGCCACCGGCGCGGTGGGCGTTACGCGACGCGACCCGATGGCCATGCTTCCCTTCTGCGGCTACAACATGGCCGATTATTTCGGCCACTGGTTGGAAATGGGCGCGAAGCTGAAGAATCCTCCGAAAATTTTCCACGTGAATTGGTTTCGTCGCGGCGCGGACGGGAAATTCCTCTGGCCAGGCTATGGAGAAAACGTGCGCGTGCTGAAGTGGATGCTCGATCGCATTGAGCATCGCGCCGACGCCACGGAAACTCCCGTCGGTTTCGTTCCCACTCCGAATTCGCTTACGCTCGATGGATTATCGATTTCGGGGGGCACAATCGAGGACCTTCTTCGCGTGGATGTGAACGACTGGGCCGAGGAAGATCAAGCCGTCGGTAAATTCTTCCAGAAATTCGGAAGCCGTCTGCCAGCCGCGCTTCGCGAAGAGCACAAAGCCCTCGGCGAGCGCCTCTCCGGCTCCTCCGTCGCCACTCGGTAAGCTCGCTCCGCGCGGCCTGGGCCGGGCACCTGGCCGCTAGCTCGCTTTCCTCACTTCTGAAACCGTCCCGGGGACAGCCGGGATCGCCGTAATTTTCGACTTGAGCGCGGTCGCGCCGGTGGACTTAGCCAGCGCAACAAACAAAAACGCACCCACAAATGCTCCGATAATTCCCGGGATAATGTAGATGTTCTGGATATGGAAAGCCCAATGGCCCAGCACTGGGCTGCCGAGCCACGCCCCAATCCAACCTGCAATCCATTTGGCGAAGAACCCGTCCACTCTCCCCAGCGCCCGGTAGCGAATCGCAAACTGCATGATCGCCGCCGCGATGACACCCAGAATCAGCAACGTCAAAAACGCTCCAAAATGCATTCCAATCATTTTCCGCCTCCTTCTGCAGGACAGGCTACATCCGGCCCGGAAGCACTGCGCGGAGCTTACGGTTGTTTAGATGCGCGCCTTTTCATGCCAGTTGCAACCCGCCGCGCCTTCGGAGACGCTCCTTCTTTCGTGTCGGGGTATTCCACTCTTCGCGTTGCGAGCGAAGGGCGGATTTTGCCAATTTATCGCGCCCGAATCACGGTGACTGCCGCGCGAGGACTCGTGCTCAACTGCAAATCGTAGGTCTTCGGCATTCCTCGCCTCGCCGCCCCTGCAATCCTCGAGCTTCCCGCATCGCTCCCATCCCGCCGGTAGAGATGGACCCGCACTTCGTACTCCTCGCCGTCTGCGAGAGTGCCCGGCGAAACGATCAACCGGTATTTCCCCGCCTTTGGTTGCTGCACATTCAAGGTCTGCGTCGTATTCGGGTCCACCCGGCCGCTGTCGTACGCCAACAGCGCATCCTGATAATATGCGGAGCCAGGAATCTCCTTCAGTATCGTCTTGGATTTCGGATCGTAGCCAGTCTCTTTTCCGCCCGGCGCAATCAATAAAAGCTGAATGTCGGCTGCCACGACGGTCAGCTCGCCACGATCGTTGCCAACGGGCCGCGTCCGTTTCGTTGCCGCTTGATTCTTTCTCGCCGTTGACGCACTAACAGTCGCAAACGTGCACGCAAGCAGCACGCACATTCCCGCCGCTCGCCAAGCATCGCGCACAAATCCCTTTCTAAGAAAATTTTCAGTTTTTCGAACTTCCGCTCTGCGCCGTTCGCGTCTTTGGAGAAGGGTGCGGATTTCCTCCTCCCGACGCCCAACAATTTCGCGCCGTTGCCGCTTCAATGCTAGTCAAATCGAAGCGTTGCGCCGTCGCGTGTCCTCTTGTTCCATGCGCTTCTTATACGCATATATCACCGCCAACAGCGGCGGAGCCAGAAAAACTCCCCAAAACGGAATCACGAACGCCAGCACGATGGGCACCACGATCGACGCCCAGATCGGCACTTTCGCCGTGCGCTTCATGATGTACGGCTGTAGCGCTAGCGTGTCCACCACCGCAATGCCCGCGTACAGCATCAGCACGTAGAGCGGATGCCGCCAGTCGCCAAAGTGTATCGCCGCTGTGATCGTCGGCGCCACCATGCCCAGCGCCGGACCCAAATGCGGCACGAATTGCAGCACCGCCGCTAGTCCCGCCCAAAGCGGCGCCAGCGGCACGCCTATAGCACGGAGTCCCACATACCATAGCGCGCCCACCGCTAGCGAGTCCTCGCACTGCGCGATCAGCCAATTCTTCAGCGCGCCGCCGGCCAGCCGCAAATGGTCGTCAAGGTTCACGTCAATTATGATGCCTCAGGCTGGTCGCGAACTCTGCGCGCTACTAACGTCGCTGTCTAAACTTGCGCGCTAGAGTTGTGCGCTCATCAAGCGGCCCAGAATGCCGGGGACTCGCAGTCCGTCGGAGCGTCCGCTGAGATAACGCGCGTTGATCTCCGTCGCGCCCAGATTTTCAATCGAATGAAAGCCCATGCGCGCAAGTTCGCCGGCTATTTCGTCAGGCGCAAAAAACGTGCGGAACGGTTCGCCTGCTCTTCGGACACGCCGCGCGACGATGTCGAATACCAAGCGCCGCGTCCACCGCAGGCTTTCGCGCGGCACGATATAGTCAAACGCCACTCCGCCACCAGTCGCGCAGGAACCTATAAACTGTAACGTGTGTAGCACGGTGTTCCGCTTAAGGTACATCGTCACGCCCAGCCAGGAAAAAAAAGCTGCCCGGCCCGCATCGAATCCGGCGCCGCGCAGCGCGTCAGGAAGAGTCTGGTGCTCGAAGTCGGCCGGCACGAAAATCACTGAACTGGGAATCGCAATACCAGCGCTTTGCAGCCGCCGGCGCTTCCATTCCTGCGTTGCGGGATGGTCCACTTCGAAAACGCGGAGCCCTTGCTGCTCTTGTGGATTCCTGTACGCGAATGTGTCGAGGCCAGCGCCCAGAATTACATATTGCCGCACGCCTCGGCTCACCGCTGCGGCCAAATGATCTTCCGCGTAGCGGCTGCGCGCCGCCATGGACGCCCGCACCGACCGGCCGAGCCACTTAAAACGCCACTCGCGCCGCAACCGCTCCTCCGCGCTTGCGCCCAGAATCGGCAGCGCGATGGGATCGTCCAGAACTTTGGGATTGTCGAAAAGCTGATGGGCAGCGCGCCGCATCGCCACCATGTAGGCCGTGCGGCTCGGCCGCGCCTCTATCATTCGCTGCTCGCTATCGCCTGGCCGGGCAAACTAGTTGAAATCGATGCGTTATGATATCTCGATAAACTGGCTCGAGCCGCCGTACCTGCTCGGGCTGGCCGAGTAAAGTCGCCGTGAAAATAATGTATTCCTTGTTGATCCAAAAAATGTCGGACGACCTCAGCGTAGCGTCTGGGTCATCGCGATACTGAAACTTAGTGCTCAGCGCCGCGTAACCTTGAAATTCCAGCTTGCGATTTTCTAGTACGCGTATGTCCGATGCATGATCGTACTCTCGCAAGCTGCCGAGCGAACGCGCGAAGTTGCCCTCTAAATCCAGCGGCGGCGAATCGTCCAGCACGATATTCGCGTTGTCAACGTCCGGCTGATCTGAAACGCCGGTTACGGAAATGTATGGGCCGTGGCTTGAGTTTTCGCCCGGGCGCGGATGCAGCGTTACGCCCGATTTGTCCGCTGCCTCGGTAGCCTTCCAGGCTGCCGGGTAATCGACGCAAAATCCCCACCGGGCATTCACATAGTGGGTCCACTTCTCGCGGTGATGAGTCCTCCCGGTCGAAACGCCGGCGCCAAACGCAATCGCGCACGCGAGAATAAACACGCCCGCCTTCGCGCCGGCACACGTCAGCGTCGCCGTTCCGTTTCGTCGCACTCCGTCGATTCCTCGGACCTAGCCCAATGACCCGTCAGCAGGGCCAGTAACCAGCGCCTTTGCGCCGCACTGGAAGGCCGCGAAGGCTAGAGGGTAGCATCCATCGACAAACTCTCGATCATCGCATCCAAATCCTGCTGCGCTGTGTCCCGCTGCGCCGCGTAATCCGTCGACTCTTTCTGTAGCGTGGCCAGTCTCGTCTCTTCGTCGTTCAGTTGCTGCACGTACCGCTCCGTCAACGCGCGCTCCTCCGGACTTCCCTTCAGCGCTTTCAAGTTCTCGCGCAGCCTCTGTTGGTCGTCGAAAATGCTCTGCCGCTCGGTGCTTCTCTTATCCACTTCGTCCTGCAGCTCCGCTACGCGATTCTTCTGCGTCACAATTTTTTCGAGTGCCGCCTGTACTGCCGGTGTGATCGACCGCTGATGAACGAACATCGCAATCAGATCGTCTGTCACATCCGTCAGTGCGTACGTGGTCGAGAGCGGCCTCGATTCCCTCACGTCGAGCGTCTGGGTCGTTTTCGGCTCCAGACTCAATTGGAAGCGATATTCGCTGGACGTGGTTTCCTCCGGTTTCGGCCCGTCCGCCGCCAGCGTCCATCCCACGCGCAGCGGATGTTCGATCACCAGCGTGCGCGGCGTGGTGTCGTCGTCGCGCACGGTATACGTGGTTTCCTGGCGCAATTCGCTGCTTTGCACCATCTGTCCGTGCGCGATCATCACGCGCGTCACTCGCTCCGGCGTGTTTTCCGAGGTGGAATCCACGCGAACTCCCAGATCGCTCGCGTAGGAGATCAGCCGCTTCTCGCCCGGTTTGATCGGATCTGTCAGCCCCTCGCCCGCGAACGTCTCGTCTTCCAACACGCTGAAGCTTCCTCCATCGAGCGTCAACGGGCTCGTGTTCGTCAGCCACAGAGCGCGCAGCGGCCGTGACGAACCCAGCGACGCGTTCCACAGCGACACTTTCTCGGCTTGGACGTGCGTCTGCACGATCGGCACCAGCGCCGATTCGTTCTTGCGAATCGTCACGCGGTCCTTCAGCTTGTATTCGAACAGATCGCCGAGCTCCACGCCTCGCGCCGCTGCCTCCATCTGCTGCCGCGCTTGGTCGATGGATCTCGGTATCGCGCCTGGGG
This sequence comes from Candidatus Acidiferrales bacterium, assembly GCA_049591475.1. GTDB lineage: Bacteria > Acidobacteriota > Terriglobia > Acidiferrales > UBA7541 > Palsa-295. Next base: position 111,092 of record JBAWEZ010000056.1, on the reverse strand, counting down.
AAAGAGCAAGCGTCTGCGTATATTGTCGCCCGCTTACCGCTCCGCCACCCAACTCGCTCCCCGTCCCGACGTTGCCGGTGCGCACCTCCGAAACCTCGGACGTCTCTGTCTCAATCCGCTGGGGCTCCGCGTTGACCGTCACCGTCTGTGCCACCGAGCCTACCTGCAAAGTCAAATCTTGCCGCTGCTGCTGCCCTCCTCCGAGCGAAAGATTCTGAAGCACTGCGGTGTTGAAACCGGGAGACACGGCCTCCAGTCGGTAGCTTCCCTGCGGCACGTCTCCGAAGACGTACCTGCCCTGATCGTCGGCGGTCGCCGTGGCGGCTACTTCGCCGGTCGCTGCGTAGAGTTTCAGTTGCGCGTTGGGCACCGCGGCGCCGCTCTGGTCCATAATGGTCCCCGAAAGCGCGCCCAAGCCACCTTCCATCGCGCTCTCATGCGTCTGCGGAGTTAGTTGCGCGTTCTGCGGCAGCGGCACCACCGGCCTGCGCGCATAATACGGCTGCGAAAGCTGCTGAATGAACGACTGCGGAGCGCCCGCCACTAGCGACAATTGCACATTGTTCCAGTCTTCGCCCACCGTGTTGTCTACGATGGCCCAGCCCTGCAGCAGCGGTTCATCGCCCGGCTTCGACGGCAGCACGATCCGGTAAGTCGTCTTCCAAATGGGCACTTCGCTGATGTAGCTCACATACAGCTCGCGCTCGCCCGTGCCGTCAGTCTGGATGGTCATTTTGCGCAAGTCCGCCTGCCGCTCGGACGAGAGCAGCGACAAGTAGTTTTCCACCTCGTTTGTCACGTCACGGTCCGCCAGCCGCACGCTCACCGCGGGCGTGATTTCCACGCTGCGCACTTCGCCCGTGTCGCTCACCAGCGTCGCAAGGTCCACTTCCAGCGTCGTGCCGCCGCTCGTCCGAGTCTTCCGCTCGATGCTCAGCAGCCTGCCCGTGATCGTGGTGTTCCCCTCGCGAATGTCCAGCCGCGCTCCACGCAGCGCGCCGTAAAACTCCGAAAGATTCGTCTTTTCCGCCAATGGCAGTTGCAGTGCTCCAATCCTCTGGCTTAGCGGCGCTTGGGAGTTGTAATCGATTCCCGCGATGCGACCGCCGTTCAGGTCCAGCACTGTCAGCGACTGCAGCACATCATTCAATTGGCCGCTGGTGAAGTCGATGTTGACGCTCTGGTCGCCGCGCACCTGCCCCTCGTGCTCGAAATATCCCACGCCGCTCTTGTATAGCACCACGCGTTCGACCGGCAGCTTGGCTGGCGCTTCGCTCGGCGTGACCGCCGTCGCGGCTGGATTCTCGCGCCCGGAAGCAGCCTCCCGGCTGCTCGTGTCTTTCTGCCGCGCTGACCGTTTATCTTGCGGCGCTGCGTTTACGCCAATCGCCAGGCCCATCATCGCCAGCGCCGATACCCAAGCAATGGACTTCCTCATGCTGTCCTCCTGGAAAGCGGATTACGAGCACACCATCGCGCCTCGATAGCAGAAACCGTTAATTGTCCGCATTCGATACTTGGCCTGCCAAAGTATATTCCCGGCAGGTTCGGCCACGGCCGAAATAGACCCTCAGGAATCCCCTTTTGTGCCCGGCTTGGCACTTGTCCATCAAGCCGCGAAGCCGCGCAGTACTGGCCCGCAGGGACAGGTACTCATACCTGTACTTATTTTCGATTGAAATCCGCCCTTTGAAGCCGGAAAGTAGAAGCTTGGATTCGCGGAGGAATTCGCGTCGAGGGAGGCAGAGCGGATGGCAGCGCGAGACGGACAGCCGGCAGTGGGCAGCAGAATGGACTTGCCCAGGCCGCGTTTTTTTGGCGCGCGGGTTTCGGCTCGCCGCCCATATACAACCGTTCAACGCCACGCTACAATTTCGGGTGCGTTACCCGGAACAGTCAATCGAGTGGAAACACATGTAAGTGATAGAAAACAAACGACCGAAACCCATTCCACCCGGAACGTCCCGCTGCACGCGAGTTTTCGTTTGCTCTTCGCCGCCCTGGTCGTGCTGCTAGCCGCCGGATGGCTGCCAGCGGCTGCCCGATCATCTAGTTCCCCCAAATCCGCCCGGCATTCCAGCTCCCGAAAATCATCCATGCCAACGAAATTAGTTGTCGCTCCCGACCTCGCCCAGCAAGTCGCCAAATTCAAGCCCATCCACATCTCTTTCGATTCCAGCGGCCTCACCGAAAACGAAAAGAAAATGGTCGATAAGCTGGTCGACGCCGCCGGCCTACTCGACTGCATTTTCTGGCGCCAAAGCGATCCCACAGGGCTGAAACTCTATCTCTCGCTCGCCGACAAACACGATCGCCAGAGCGAGCTTCTCCGCGAATACCTGAAAATCAACGGCAGCCGCTTCGATCTGATCGACGACAACAAGCCCTTCGTCGGCACGCAGCCCCTGCCGCCCGGCGCCGGATTTTTTCCCTGGGGCATCACCAAGCAGGAATTTGATTCCTACGTCGCCGCGCATCCCGACCAAAAAACCGCGCTGTATAGTCCCTACACCATGGTCGAGCGCGACGGTGACAATTTGAAAGCAGTTCCCTACCACACCGCCTTTCGCGAATTCCTGGTGCCCATGGCGCGCGATCTGCGCGAAGCTTCCGAACTCACACCCGATCCTGCCTTCGCTAATTTCTTGCGCCTGCGCGCCCACGCGCTGCTCACCGATGATTATTTCCCGAGTGACATCGCCTGGCTCGGCCTCAAAGATCCGAAATTCGACATCATCTTCGCGCCCTATGAGGTCTATGAAGATGGCCTGCTCGGCGTGAAAACTTCCTACGGCGCGTCCATCATGATCCGCAACGACGCCGAGAGTAAAAAGCTCGATGTCTATCAGAAATATATTCCCCAATTGCAGCGGTCGCTTCCCCTCCCCGCGGCCGATCTGCCCTCCAAGCGCGGCAAGCAATCTCCGATGGAAGTCGTTGACGCAATCTACCGCTCTGGCGATCTGCTGCACGGCTACCAGGCCGTGGCCGATAATTTACCTAACGATCCGCGCATCCACGTGCTGAAAGGCTCGAAGAAAATCTTCTGGAAGAATTTCATGGACGCGCGCGTCAACAACGTGATCTTGCCGCTCGTCCAGCATCTGATGGTTCCCGATCAAGCCGCCATGGTCAGCGGCGACGGTGTGTTGCAGTTCGTGATCCTGCACGAAATCTCGCATGGCCTCGGCCCTTCGTACGTCCACAATTCCGCCGAAAAGCAAAGTATCGGGGAAGCCATTGGCCCGGCATACTCAGCGCTAGAGGAATCAAAGGCTGACGTGGTGGGAATGCGCTGCGTCTATTGGCTCGCGCAGCACGGCGTAATTCCCAAAGACAAGCTCGACGGAATTTACGCTTCTTATCTCGGCGAAACGTTTCGCACCATTCGCTTTGGAATCGCCGAAGCGCACGGAAAGGGTAGCTTGATGGAAATCAACTACCTTACCGAACAAGGCGCAATTCACACCGATCCTTCCACCGGCCTTTACCAAGTCGATTTCGCGAAAATGCCCGCCGCGTTTGACTCACTCTCGAAAAAACTACTGGAACTCGAAGCCGCTGGCGACCGCGACGGAACAGAGGCTTGGTTCAAGAAGTATGCGGTGATGCCGCCGGGACTTTCCGCCCTGTTCGCAAAATGCTCCGGCGTGCCGGTGGACGTCGATCCGACCTTCGATTTCAATCCCCCGCTGCGCTGAAAACAAAGGCGATTACAAAATTGAATTGGAATTACAGAATGGATTGAATGGCGGCGTCGATTGAGACGTGCGTCTGCGGGAATCCGTTGATCTGAAAACTTTCGCCGGAATCATTGCGGAAGTAAAAATAGCGGGAGATGTTGTAATCCTCGTCGAATTGGCTGAACGCGCTTTGCGTAATTGCGTGCGAAAGCCCTAATGCGGAAAGTGCGACGAGTTTTGCGTATCCGCCGCTGGCAGCGAGGTAGCGCTCGACCAGCTCACTCAGGCGCAAACCTGCGCCGGGCATCTGCGGAGCGTCCAAATCGCTCTGCGCTTTGGGGTAGCGGGGCGCCGAGGAGCTCATGGCAGCGATCTTAGCAGATCGACCCTTCGCCCCGCCACGCGCGCTTCGATTTACGCCTTTTGCAAGCGCCTTGCGTTCAACCCTCCCCGGCGTTTATACTGAAGGAGCTTCGAGACTGGGTCGCACAAAACAGTGGGCGCGAGCCCACTTTTTTGTTGGGCGGAAATGGCCGCTATGGAGCGGCGGTCCCGGCGGGGCGGAGTGCGGCCCCGGGAAGACCATGGATCTGGAAAAGATACGCGAGGCTGCCGAACGAGTGGCGCGTTCGGAAGGCCTCGAAATATTCGACGTGGAGTGGAAGATCGGCAAGCAGCGGCTCCTGCGGGTCTACATCGACCGCGTGCCTGATCCGTCGACTCCAGAAAGCAACGCCGGAATCAGCCATAAGGATTGTGAGCGCGTTAGCCAGCAATTGAGCGTGATCCTCGATGTCGAGGATTTGGTACCGGGGCCGGGTTACACGCTGGAGATCAGTTCACCGGGGCTCGATCGCAAACTGATCAAAACCGCGGATTACCAGCGGTTCGCCGGGCGCCTGGCGCGCATCTGGGTGAATGAGCCGATCGAGAATCAGAAATTTCTCGAAGGTCGGCTGTCGGGATACTCGGACGGCAACGTGAAATTGGCAGTCAAAGGTCGCGAACTGTCAGTGCCGTTTGCCGACATTCGCAAAGCGAATTTGGTGGTCGAGCTTTAGGGGTCCAGGGAGACACGGGCATGGCCAGTCTGCTGTTCCAGACTATCGAGCAGATCAGCCGGGAGAAGCATATCGAACCGGAGATCATCGTTGCGGCCATCGAGGACGCAATGGTAGTGGCGGCGCGCAAATACTACCGCACGGAAGAAGATCTCCGTTCCAAATTCAATGCCGAAACCGGTCACGTGGACGTGTTTTCAGTACAGACTGTGGTTGATGAGGTCGCCGATCCGCTTCGCGAAATCTCTATATCCGATGCCCGGAAAGTCGATCCGGCTATCGAAGTGGGCGGTGAAATCACGCGCACGAAGCCGACCGACGTGCTTGGCCGCATCGCTGCGCAGACTGCCAAGCAGGTGATCCTGCAAAAAGTACGCGAAGCCGAACGCGACACGGTTTACAACGAGTACCACACGCGCGTAGGCGAGCTAGTGAATTCCGTGGTGAAGCGCACCGAGGGCCCTGATCTGATCGTCGATCTGGGGCGCACCGAAGCGCGTCTGCCGAAGCGCGAACAATCGCGCTTGGAGGCTTACAATATCGGCGACCGCCTGCGCACCACGATTCGCGCGGTGGAGCGCGCCGCGAAAGGTCCGCAGGTAGTGGTTTCGCGCGCCGATCCAATCCTGGTGCAGCGGCTGTTCGAAATGGAAGTTCCGGAAATTTACGACGGCACAGTGCGAATTCGCGCCGTGGCTCGCGAAGCTGGCGAGCGTACCAAAATTGCGGTTGAAAGCCGCGATAAGGACGTGGATCCAGTGGGAGCATGTGTGGGAATGAAGGGCATGCGCGTGCAGTCCATCATTCGAGAGCTGCGCGGCGAGAAGATCGATATTATCCCGTTCAGCGAAGAGACCGTGGCGTTCGCCCAAAAGGCACTGAGCCCGGCCAAGGTGACGCGCGTGCAAATCGTCGAGCCCGAGGAAAAGCGTCTCGAGGTGATCGTTGAAGATACGCAGCTGTCGCTGGCCATCGGCAAAAAGGGTCAGAACGTGCGTTTGGCCAGCAAGTTGATCGGCTGGAACATAGACATCAAGAGCGAAGAAGAAAAGCGCCGCGAAATCGAAGCACAGATGACCGCGCTCACTTCGCCGGGCACGCCGCTTAGCGATCTGGCCGGCGTGGGGCCGAAAACCATCGAAAAGCTGGAAGCAGCGGGTATCACCGCAATTGAAAAGCTTGCGGACATGACGCCCGAACAGCTCGTTGAAATTCCGGGCATCGGTGAGAAAATGGTAGAGAAAATTCACCAGTCCGTAGCGGCGTATTTCGAGGCATTGGACGCGCAGGCCGCAGCTGCTTCCGAGGCGGCCAGCGCCGAAGCATCCGCCGAAGGCGAATTGCCGGCGGCAGATTCCGAGGTGCCCGAAGAAACCGTAGCGAGTGAACCACAAGCAGCCGAATCCGAAGCGGCCGAAACCTTAACTGGCGGTTCAGACGGCGCCGCGCCCGCCGAAACCGAATTGAATGCCGAAGCGGAACGCCCGGAAGCCGAACAGAAAGAAGACCGGTCAGAAGAGCAGAGTCCCGCTGAATCGCATGAAGCTGCACAGCATGAGGCTTCTACTGCGGAGAATGGCTCGGAAAAGTAACTGCGGCGACGCAATGGCGGCTTGCCGCGAAAGTTTAATCGTCATTTCAAACAGAGTTAGGAGCGAATGACAGATTCCAATCAGATTCGGATCAATGAACTGGCTAGGGAACTAGAGATCAAGGCCAAGGTGCTGATCGACTTCCTGCCGGAAATTGGCGTCAGCGAGAAGAAGACGCACTCAAGTTCTCTGGACATCGAGCACGCGGAATTGGCGCGCAAGCATTTTCACCAGCTGGCAGAGCAGGAGGTGGCAGCCGAAGCAGCCAAATCCACGGCCAAAAAGCCCGCGAGGCCTGCTCCAGTCGCTGTGGCGCCCGCGCCGCCAGCCACTCCCCGTCCCACTGCGCCGCCAGTTCCGGCTGCTCCGCCGAAGATTGCGGCGATTCCTGTTCCTAGCGCGCCCGCGCCTGCAGCAGGTGCGGCTCGCCCTTCGCCCGCCGCGCCAGCAGCTGCGCAGCCGGCCCCTGTTCCGCCTACTGCCCAAACGACTGCCCCGAGGCCTGCGGCGCCAGCTCCAATAACGACTCCGAGACCTGGTGCTCCTGCGATCAGGCCAGCGGCAGCTCCGGCGCCAGGGCATTCCACGCATCCGACAACTCCGGCACAGCAGCGGCCGGCGGCAGCGGCGCCTTCAACATCTGCTCCACAATTTGGAAAGACGGCGCCTCGTCAAGGCGCCGGTCCCGGTGGCGTTCCGCCTCGACCCGGCACGATGCCTCCACGGCCGGCCAGCGGGCAGCCGCCAACCGGCCAACGGCCTCCCCTGCGTCCTGGCCAGCCTATTCAGAGCCGTCCGGGCGCACCGCAAGGCATGCGACCGGCGGCAGCTCCTGGACAATATCCGGGACAACAGCGGCCCGGCGGTCCCCCGCGCCCAGGATCGGCGCCTCCAGGAAGATATCCGCAGCGTCCCGGCACGGGACGTCCAGGGCAAGGTCCGGGTGGACCGCGTCCGGGAGGGTCACGTCCTGGCGGGCCCGGGGGCGTAGCAGGAATCCCCAAGGCTGAACCTGGCAAGCCGCTCTACGCGCGCAAACCTCCCGCCACGCGTGGGCGCCCAATGATCGAAAAGCGATTCGCCGAGGGCGAGCGCAGGCTGCATCCGGTACGCACGCGTCCCGGCGCAGCCGGAGCGCGCGGAGTGGCGCAGGCGGAGCCTATCGCTCCCGTTCAGCGCGAGCCCCGCGACGTTGTAGTTACCGAGGGCATCACCATCCGCGAACTCGCAGAGAAGCTCGGTATCCGCGCCAAGGACTTGCTCAAGACGTTGCTCGATCGCGGGATGTTCGCCAGCATCAACCAGGCGCTGGATGTTGCCACAGCCACGAGCCTGGCCGAATCGTTCAATGGAATTGTGAAAGTGGTCACGTTCGAAGAGCAACTGGTCCAGGAAGAAAAAATCCGCGAGGAGCGCACCGGCAATCAGTTGCCGCGCGCTCCGGTGGTCACGGTCATGGGCCACGTCGATCACGGCAAGACCAGCTTGCTCGACGCTGTTCGCGAAACAGAAGTGGCCGCGGGCGAAGCTGGTGGGATCACGCAGCACATCGGCGCGTACGAATCACACTTGGGCGAGCGCCGAATTGTATTCATCGATACCCCGGGCCACGAAGCGTTTACGCGCATGCGCGCGCGCGGCGCGAAGGTCACCGACATCGTCGTGCTGGTCGTCGCAGCGGATGATGGCGTGATGCCGCAGACCGAAGAGGCCATCGCGCATGCGAAAGCCGCCGGTGTGCCGATCATCGTAGCCGTCAACAAAATCGACAAGCCGGACGCCCAGCCCGAGCGCGTGAAGCGCCAAATGGCCGATCGCGGCCTCATGCCTGAAGAGTGGGGCGGAGAGACGGTTATGGTGGATGTCTCCGCGAAAACGAAAAAAAATCTGCCGCGCTTGCTCGAGATGGTTTTGCTGGTCGCCGATTTGCGCGAACTCAAGGCCGACCCCGATGCGCCCGCTACTGGCACGGTGCTCGAATCACGCGTGGACAAAGGCCGCGGCCCGGTCGCCACAGTGCTGGTGCAAAATGGCACGCTGCACGTGGGCGACGTATTCATCGTTGGCGCGGTTTACGGCAAAGTGCGCGCGATGTTTGACGATCGCGGTCGACCGATTAAGCTGGCCGGCCCGGCTACGCCGGTGGAAGTTCTTGGACTGCAGGGGGTTCCGGAAGCGGGCGATCAGTTCCAAGTGGCGGATGAGGCAAAGGCTCGACATATTGTGGAGTACCGCCAATCGAAGCAGCGCGAAGCCTCACTGGCCAAGACGGCCTCCGGCCGCCTCACGCTCGATCAATTGCACGAGCAACTTCGCGCCGGTGAAGTGAAGGAATTGCCGGTGTTGATCAAGGCGGACGTGCAAGGCTCGGTGGAAGTGTTGAGCGAAATGCTGCCGAAGATTTCCACGGACGAAGTGAAGCTCAAAGTGATGCAGGCGAGCGTCGGCGCGGTAACGGAGTCGGATGTGATTTTGGCGTCTGCGTCGAATGCCGTGATCGTGGCGTTCAACGTCCGGCCAGAACGCAAGGCCGCCGATCTGGCGCAGCGCGAAGGCGTGGACATCCGCTTGCACACCATCATCTACGAACTACTGGACGAATTGAAGAAGGCCGCGGCCGGGTTGCTCACGCCAGTGATCAAGGAGACGTTCCTTGGCCGCGCGGAGGTGCGCGATACGTTCCGCGTAAAAGGCGTCGGCATGATCGCAGGATGCTCGGTGCAGGATGGCATCCTGAAGCGTGACGCCGATATCCGCGTACTGCGCGACAACGTGGTGATCTACACCGGGCGGGTGATTTCGCTGCGCCGCTTTAAGGAAGATGTGAACGAAGTGCGCACCGGATTCGAATGCGGCGTGGGAATTTCGAATTTCAACGACGTGAAAGTGGGCGACCTCCTGGAATGCTTCAAGATGGAAAAGACGGCGGCCCCAGAAGTACTCGCGGGAGAGAGCGCCCGCTGAGCACAATGCTGAGCGGAACGCGCCGGCGGGCGGCGCGTGTGCGACCAGCGTCGCGCTGATTCTCTTCCCCGAAATTTGACGGGGGCGGAAATGCCGATCGGCCTTCTCACCCTGGAAATTCAAATCCCCGATGCGCGGTCTCTAAAAGACAAGCGGCAGATAGTGCGCAGTCTGAAGGACCGTCTGCGCGCCCGTTTCAACGTGGCAGTGGCAGAGCTGGCGCACCAGGAACTATGGCAGCGCTCGCGTGTGGGAGTGGTGAGCATTTCCGGCGATAACCGCTACCTGGAAGAGTCGCTGCAGGCGATTGCCGAGGAATCAGAGCGCGTTTTGGGGCGAGACTTGGTATCGCAGGAGATCGAAGTTTTCGAGGATCAACCATGAGCGCCAGTGGGCATCGCGTGGAACGGGTGGCGGAAGAAATTCGCAATGAAGTGAGCCTAATGCTCGCGGGAGAGCTGAAGGATCCGCGGCTGGCCGTGCCGGTGACCGTGGCGGAAGTGCGTTTGCGGCCCGACATGCGCGCGGTGCGCGTGTTCGTGCGGCTGGAAGGCACGAAAAAAGAACGTGACTCAGCGCTGGCTGGATTGACGCGCGCGGCTGGTTTCGTGCGGCACGAGTTGGTGGAGCGGCTGCGTCTGCGGCGCGCGCCTGAAGTGATCTTCATGATCGACGAGTCGGAAGAATACGGACATCATATCGACGAGCTTCTGCAAAAGGTGCAGCACCCGGGAAAATCCTGAAAGCGCCGCACGTCCGCTGACTTTTCGCAGTGTACCGCTTCGGACGGTCTTTGAGCGCCGATGACAGCCGCGCTGCAAAACTGATGCCTCGAACTCCACAGCCACCTCCTATCGACGGAATTCTGGTCGTTGACAAGCCGCGCGGGAAAACTTCGCACGATGTGGTCGAAGCGGTTCGGCGCATCGTCGGTTTTCGCCAGATCGGACATCTCGGCACGCTCGATCCTCTGGCAACGGGTGTGCTCGTGTTGGCGCTCGGACGCGCCACGCGATTGGCGCGGTTTTATTCCAGCCGCCGCAAACGGTATACGTGCGCCGCGCGCTTTGGTTTCGCCACTGATACCTATGACGCCGACGGTGAGGCGATCTCCGCTGATTCCGCGCCCTCGCTCGACGCCACGCAATTGCAGGAACTTGCCGCGAAATTCACGGGCAGGATTCAGCAGACGCCTCCGGCATTCTCCGCGAAGAAAATTCACGGCCGGCCAGCGCACGAGCTCGCGCGCAAGCACAAGCCGGTGGAGCTCGCTCCAGTGGAAGTTGAAGTCTACGAATTTCGGCTGACCGGCGTGGAAGGATCGGTGGCGCGGTTCGTAGTGGAATGCGGCGCGGGCACGTATATCCGTGCGCTGGCCCATGATCTGGGCAAGCTGCACGGAACGGGCGCGCATCTGGCGGAAATCGCGCGAACGGCAGTAGGCGAGTTCACCATCGACCAAGCGGCCACGGTCGAAGAGTTGGCCGAAGACGCAAAGGCGGGGAAACTTACCTCGCGCGTGATCCCGCTCGAAAACTTGCTGCCGGAATTGCCGCGCGCGGTGGTGCTTCCGATTGTCGAAAAGCGCATCCGGAACGGCGCGAAGTTCAACCTTCCGCTAGCGCAAATTCAGCCTGGCCGCACCACAGCGGCGCAAGGCGCTCCATTGCAGCTCGATTCCGGCGATTGGAAGCCGGCGCGGCTGCGAGTGTTCAATCAGCAAGGAAAGTTGATGGCGATCGCCGAGCCCATAGTACCGCGAACGTACCAGCCAGTGCTGGTTCTGGATTCCACGCGGTAGCACCGCGCTGAACGCCGTTAGCGGTTCTGATTTTCCTGCTGCGGGGGATTTTCACCAGGAGGAATTTGCCGCTGTTGGAAACCGGGAAGATTTCGGGGTGCGGTGGGCGCGGGTTCAGGGCGAGGAGGAAACTCGCGCGCCGGAGCGAAGCCGCCGCGCGTAAAACCGCCCACCTGTCCCTCGGACGACCCCTGTCCGGCGTAGATGACCTGGTCCTTTCGCGGCGCGAGGCGAACCATGCGCGGTGTGACGAGTATCAGCAGCTCAGTCTGCTGATTTTGAGCGTTCTGGTCCGATGACAGCCACTGAACGCCCGGCAACTGGCCGAGGCCTGGCAACCCATTGAGCGCATTGGTAGTCTGCGTTTGCAAAAATCCTGCCAGGATTGCCGTATGACCTTCCTTCACGCGCACCGTCTGATCCACGGACTGATTGTTGATCACCGGAATCGAATTGAGGCTCTGCCCCGCCAAGCTGCTGTTCTCAAAGTTGAGCGTCAGCGTTACGTCGCCATCAGGATGAACGCGCGGGGTGGCCTTGATTTTCAGTCCGATGTCGAGGTATTCCACTCCAGGGAAAACGCTGCTCGAAAGCGGATTGTTGGCGCCCGTGAAGCTCGAGGAATTCAAGATCACTGTCGCGTCGTTCGAATCATGGTTGGCGGTGGCAATGTCCGGCGTGCCAGCGGCGTCAAAGTCGCCAGACGCGATCGAAACGGGCGATTGGTCCACCGGCAATTCGAAATTGGGTCCGAAGAGCCCGCTGCCGAGACCCAGCATCACGGAAACAGCATTGTCCGTTTGGTCGGAGACCACAAGGTCTTCGATGCCGTCGATATTAAAATCGCCGACAGCAATCGATGTCGGGCCGTTCCCCGCCGGAAAATCGCGTTCCGTACCAGGCGCGAACTGTCCGTTGCCAACGCTGGTGTCGTTGATGTTCGCCTGTCCCAGCAGGATGGTCACGCTGCTGCCGGTGTTCGCAGAAGTCGGTGCGCCGTTATTGGCGATAGCAAGGTCGGAAACACCGTCTGCGTTGAAATCCCCAGTTGCCACGAATATGGGCGAATTTCCCGTTGCGTAATCGGTGCGCGTTTGAAAAGTGCCATCGCCGTTACCCAGGAACACGGAGACCGTGTCGTTACCTTCGTCAGCCACGGCCAGATCGATGTGCCCGCTATTCGTGAAAGTACCGGTGGCCAGGCCCGCCGGCTTATAGCCCGCCGGAAGCTGGATCAACGATGGTGAAGAAGATGAAGTGCTGAACGTTCCATCGGAATTAATCTGAAAAATCGAGATCGAGTTGTCGTTCTGATTGGAAACCGCCACATCCACGTAGCTGCCGGCCAGGCCATTGTGAAAATTCGCCACCGCGACGGAAACCGGAAGGTTTCCTGTTGGCGCGCTGATAGCGGATTGAAAGGTGCCGTCGCCATTGCCGAGCAGGATTGAAACGTTTCCACCGGTGCCGCTGGCGTTCGTGGTGGTCACCACCAAGTCTTCGTGCCCATCGCCATTGAAGTCATATGCGGCCATGGCCGTAGGCTCGAAACCGGTCGGCAATTGCACGGTGGTCGGCGTTTGAAATGTGCCGTCGCCGTTGCCTTGCAAGATCGAGATCGTACCGTCGGCTTCATTGGCTACGGCAAGATCGGTCGTGGTGGTGGACGAAAGATCGTGAAAGTTCGCGGTCAGGATTGCAGAGGGCGATTTGCCCACAGCGTAATTCGTCGTCGGGAAACTGGCGGAACTGACGCCCGCGACAGTGCCGCCGACTCCCGTTTCACTCGATGAAAAGTTGGCCAGCGACACCGGAATGCGGTTGCCAACAAAGAAAGTGGCCGGCTGGCCATCCTGGGCGCGGAGTAGCACACGGTCGCCTGTCTTCACCAGAGAAAGCATTTCGGAGAAATTCGCGGTGATGCCCGGCATGGTCGCCAGAAAGGTGGAATCGCCCCCGCCGAAGGCCACCAGCGGAGGAATCAGCGAGCCCAGTCCCAATTGCCCCGCACCCAGCAGCGAACCGATCTGCGTAGGAGACAAGCCCGAAACCGACGACGGCAATCCGAAAATCTGGTTGATGACGTTCACCAGCGACGTTCCGCCAGCTTCCACTTCCTGAATTTGCTGCTGGTTCAACGAAAACGCCTGAGACGACTGTGGCGGAACGATTCCTAAATCGCGCGCGTAGTTGCGGTCGACTTCGAGCACTTCGAATTCCAGAACCATCTCTCCGGCGGGCTGCTCCAGATCTCGAATCAACTCGGACGCAACCGCGATGGCCTGCGGATCGGCGCGCAAGGTGATGGTGCGGCTGCCGTTATTGAGGCTCGATCTAGTCACTCCAGTAATTTCTCGGACCACGCGGAACATCTCCGTCATGTCATCGGGCGTTTCCGATGCCGGCAGCAGCACAGTCCTCACCAGCGAGGGTTCGTAGTCGCGCCGTTTTTGTGGCGTATTATCCGTCACAAAAAACAGATGCGGAGTCAGCGGGCGCCAGAATGTCCCCGTAGCGTCTCCAAGCAGGCGCGCGGCAGTGATAAAATCGACGCCGCCAACCTGGATTCGAACCTGGCGCGAAACCATGTCCTCGTCAAACGCGACTTCCACCCCGAATTCGCGCGCCAGCTCTTCGTAAGCGCTCTTCGTATCCCCACGGTAATCGAAATTCTGCTTGCCGGGCTGATACTCGAGCCGGACTTCACCAGCCAAGCTGCGTTCCTCTCGCTGCCGGATCGGCGTAGGCTTCGCGGCGGTGAGTTCCGCAATTCGCGCGCGCACCACCCCGTTCAGCGGATCGAGATAGCTCGCGTCGTGAAGTTCCTTCACCGCTTCGTCGATGCGGCCATTCACAGCATCACGTTCGGCGGTGTTCACTTTAATCTGCACCAACCGGCTTTTGGCCATCTCGCGCATCAGAAAATACTCACGGACATTCGGCGCCAAGCTGACCGCTTCGGCGTAATCATCGAAGGCCATCTGCCAATCCTGGACCTGTTCGGCGTGGAGCGCGCGGCGATAGGCCTCTTTCGCTTTTTTCGGATTAGGTTTCGCCGCCGGTGCAAGGCTCACCTCGGGCGTGGAGTATTTCGCTTGCTGTCCGGAGCGCGAGGCTGATTGAGCGCGCGCAGTAAGGCCCACGGCAGCAAACATTACCGCCCAGGCAAGTACAACCGAAGCGGCGCCGACGAGCGGGTGCTGCTTTCGCGCAAATCGCGGCGTGAGCATAGAGTACGTGAGATGCTTATTGTACAAGCTTTGCTGTCAGGCCCAAGCAGACGCGGCGAAGTTGCCAAGCGACAAAATCTGGCTTGCCGCTGCGCCAGCGCCAAGCCCGCACTGGCGAATAAGACGACACCGGGAGCTAGTCCCCGTCCGTCAGTTCGAAGTGCTCGACCCGAAATGGCAGGCGCCGCCAGCGGCGTGCGACGACGGCGCATCGGCAAATAGTTTCGGCTTCAATTACGATTCGCCGAGCCGCACACAGATGACGGGGCCGAACGGAGTCACGACCAATTTCGCGTACGATTCGCTCTCACGCCTGCCCTCCGTGCTGCACCAGTTTGGCAGCAGTACCATCGACGGGGCCTCGTACACGTCGGATGTAGCCGTTGTCTGCCTCCTGTGTCGATGCCCTGATCTTTCCTAATTGAGGTGTTCAGTCCGGCGGGTTCACTTTTGGTTTACGATCGGATCGTCTTAGAGACCGATGTAGGCCGGGGCCCTTGCGTAGTTAATCGCCCCGAAAGCGACTCAAGATATGCCCAATTTTCGCAAGCGCCATACTCAGATGACTATCGCACGCTGCTAGCGCGCCCATTTGCGAAACGTCCACGCCTGCTAAGCCACGTTTGAAAACGTACACGCCGGGGTTCGCAATTGGATCGATGCCGCCCAAGTCATAATAGCGAATCCCCTTATTTTTCAGCCACTCGATGACAGACCACTGTAACAGGTGGGAGGCTTTCAGTTTCATTCCATTCTCAGTGCTCGCACCCAGCAGATAGATCGCCGAATTCCCCATGACCGAACATACGAGACCACTGATGGGTTGCCCTTGGTGCTTGCAAAGAAAACTCCGCATTCGTTGGTTTTGAACGAGACGTTTATTCATGCGGCCAAAGTCCTCAATTTTGACCGATGTCTTAAACTTCTTTCGCTCACGCATTAGCGTATAAAGGCCCGTAAAGGTGAGATATTCTTCGGGGCCGTCGCCTTCGATGATTTGAAGCGGGTTTCTTTCAGAGGCATTTAGCTTGTTTCGCCACTTTCTATTCAGCTTCTTTCGCAATTCTTCCAAAGAGGGGGTCAATTCGACTAAGAAAGTTCTGTATTTCTCCGGACGGATTTTCGACTTATCAGCAAATTGGTCAAAAGCGGAATGAAACGCGTTCGCGCGGTGAGAACCCGAAAACGCGTTGGGCAGAATTTCTAGGTATAGGCCTCTATTCTCCACATACTCCTTATGAAGGGCTGAAGCTATTGCGCGGACGATTTCAGTATCCAATATCTGCCCCGAGACATGACAAAGGGGCCCCCACCTCAAGTAGGCGATCCCAACTTTCAGGGTCGTTGGGCGCACGATCCTCAGCTGTGCCATCCCGACTGCTTCGCCGTCTCGCTTTAGAACTAAGTGGCTCAGATTACTTTCTCCCCATCGGACAGCGCCGTATGCCCAAGTTTGGTAAATATTGGCATCCTCGAAACGAGACATGAGTTTTGACCAGACTGGCTCGACCACCGCGTCAACCTCGACTTGAAAGTTACTCGCACGCATGGATCGCTTGCCGTTTGGCCCCATTTCATCGATTATTGGAGCTTGCTTTCTCAAAGCGAACTCCTCGCCCCTGTCATGCTCTCTCTGCTCTCTAAAGAATCCGCCCAAAAACGCCTCCCGCGTTCCCCTTGATATTTAATTGACTCTTCGCGACCGACGGTTACTTCGCAAGCACTCCAATGATAATCGTAGCTTATGTCTCTATTCGTCTTTCAAAAAAGGAAATAAATCTTCGCGCGCGTCGGGAAGAGTCACTGCAACGAAAATCAAGACCACCAGAGCCTTGTATTGGTGCGGTAAGCTGTACCGAAAATTCAATGCGGGCAAACCATCATGCAGCGCTTTGACCTTCGTCTGCTGTTGATACCACTGCTCGGCCTGCCTCTGCTGGTGTTCACCCTGGAGCGCACGGCCACGAGCGCGGACGATCCAGTAGCGCGAGGATTCGGCCCGCAATCAAACGCAATTGGCCCGGATGATCGGACGGCTCCTGCAAGCTGCCTCGCCAAGGATTTGCTATTCAATTACGAACAGAAACGCTTCGGCCACACGCGCGAAGTGCCCATCTGGCGATTTCCCAACGGCAACGCGTTTTTCTTCGCCTCAGGAATGACTATCGATGCCGACGGCGCGCCGAACGCCTACAACGCCGATAACACCGGCTTGGATGATTTGGCGAACGCGGGCGCGCCCGGCCATTGGGAGGGCATCCTGCAGGACAAAGACGGCAATCCTCTGGTGCAAGGCCCCGGCGATCCGTTTCCCGGCTACTACATTTCTTGCACATCGCTCGCGGATTGGAGCAAACCGCCCAACGACCCGGCGCGGTACGTGGATGCGTCGAAGATTCCGTATATCGTGCTCCCCGGAGAGATGGCGCGCCAAGCGGGAGCGCGGCCGGGCGATCTGGCCGTTGTGGTCAACATCGAGAATGGAAGTTATTCCTACGCGATCTTCGCGGATGTGGGCACGCTCGGCGAAGGTTCCGTCGCGCTGGCAAACAACTTGGGAATTTCTTCAGACGCACGCCACGGCGGCAGCTGGTGGGGCGTGCTGTATCTGGTGTTTCCGGGTTCCGGCGACCATCGTCCTAAATCGATTGACGAAATCGATCAATCTGCGCATCAACTGCTCGCCGATCGGGGCGGCCTAGAAAAACTCAACGCGTGCGCCAAAGACACGCCTCGCCCTGCCCGTCCGCCATTTGCGCGCGACGAGCGCTCCGGCTCGCGCTGAGCAGCGCCGGGCTTTCTTCGCTTTTCCTCACGCGCGGAATTGACTTCCTTAGAGGTAAACCCCCGCATCATGAACCCGGTGAACTCTGGATACCGTGCCGCTATGGCCGGACGCTACCATCCGTGCGGAATCTGCAACTCCGGAGCTGTACTTCATGGCGCGGTGAAACTTCATCGGCGCTCATCTCTTCATGACCAAAATCTCTCGCGCTCCTGTTGCCCTATGCTGGTTGTTCGAATGGATTCTTTGGCTCGTCTTCACTGACAACACTGGATATCGCGAGCTGCTTGCCGGCGCTGCGGCCGCTGCCGTCGCAACGTATTTCTCCTTCTCCCTGGCGGCACGAAGGCCGGGCCACGGCTTTCGTGTGTCCAGCGGGATGGCGGTGATCTGGCACCTGCCAGCAGCGCTGGCACATGACACGGGGGTGTTGCTGTTCGCGTTAGGCCTGCGCCTCACTGGCAAGAGGCTCCCAAGCGGCATCGTCGGCATTCCTTTCGGGGCCGTAGCCAATAGCCCCGTGGCCCGCGGGAAACGGGCACTCGCCACCACCCTCATGACCATCACCCCGAATACCCTCGTGCTTGGAGTTCTGAAAGAAAAGCAGATCCTTTTCTACCATCGTCTCCTGCCGCAGCCGCCCTCAACGCTCGTCCGGCAGCTCAGCGAGGGCGCAGGGCGCTCCTCGTGACGGTGCAGATGAACTTTTGGCTTTGGGCAGCTTTCGCGTTGCTCTTCGCGCTGATTCCATGTCTTTACGTATGCGGTTTCAAACCGGTGTCCGACCGGGTCGTGGCGCTCGAATTCGGAAGCTGCATCGTGACCATCGAACTCGTGCTGCTCTCCGAAGGATTCCACCGCCCGTCCTTCTATGATTTGCCGTTGGCGCTCGCACTGCTTTCCTTCGGAGGTGGAATGGTTTTCGCCAGGTTTCTGCAGCGGTGGCTCTAGATGCACCATCCGACAATCGCCGCCTGTCTCGTCGGGATCGCTGTGGCGCTAGCTCTTGCCTGCTCGCTGGGGGTTGCGGTAATGAGGACCGCTCTCGAACGGCTTCATTTTTCCGCCCCGCTCAGTTCATTCGGCGTCGCGCTAGTCGCTTGCGCCGTGTGGATCGACGATCCGAGCTGGCAAGCTCGGCTGAAGGTGATCTTGATCGCGATAATCATGTTTCTGATGAACGCGATCCTGAGCCACGCGACGGCGCGCGCAATTCGCATTCGCGAGGAGAAGCATTTCGAACCTGAGCCTTCCGAAGAGATCCCGTTGGTCACAAAGTGGCGGCGCGATCACCGTCCGCCCGCATCCGGACAATGATCTTTTTACAGATGACAATTTTGGCTCTCGTGGTGGCGAGTGGCACGATCGTTGCGCTAAATCGCGAAGTCGCCGGCCAGCCCGTCACCGTCAGCCTATTCGGCCTCATCCTTTCGCTAATGTTCCTGGCTTTTCAAGCGCCAGACGTTGCTCTGTCCGAAATCGTGGTCGGTGCCGTCGGCCTGCCACTCATGATCCTGCTGGCGATTGCGAAGTTGCGCCGCGAAGAACAAACGATCCAGCGCGAACGTAACCGCCAGCAAGTCGCCAAGGAGCACGAATGAAGCGCGGCTGGCGAATGCTGCTCTTTTTCACCGGCGCTGCCGGGATTGCCTGCCTTTTCGTTCTCGCCTCGGGACCTATCGCCCACCCAACCGACCTTCGAAATCAGTATGCCGCCGCAATTAATTCCCGCACATTCGCAGATCGCAACGTGACAGACACAGTTTCCGCGGTCAATTTCGATTTTCGCGGCTTCGATACCGTAGGAGAAGAATTTATCCTGTTCGTCTCCGTGCTCGGCTCGCTGGTGCTGCTCCGCATGACCGAAGATCGCAAGGACCGAGTGTTGCGCGATGCCGCCGAGCCCTGGCGCGACGTCGGCCCAAGCGACGCCATTCGCCTATGGGTTCTCGCCATGATCGCGCCCAAGGTGGCTTTCGGAATTTACATTGTCACCCATGGACAGCTCACGCCTGGTGGCGGCTTTCAAGGTGGAGTCATCCTTGCGAGCGCCGCGCTGATTCTCTACCTCGGCGAGGGCTTCTCTGTATTTCGGCGCGTCATTTCCCACGCCGCAACCGAAATCGTGGAAGGCGCCGGCGCAGCTGCATTCCTGCTGATTGGTATGCTGGCGTGGTTTTGGGGGCTTCCGTTCCTGACCAATGTGTTGCCTCTCGGCAAAGCGCACGCACTAACCAGCGGCGGCACGATGGCTCTTATTAGCGTTTCCACTGGCCTGGAAGTCGCCGCCGGATTCATTCTGCTTTTATACGCCTTCTTGCAGGAAAACCTCAGTCCCGTGGAGGAAACCTGAATGGAGGCCGCCGTCACCTACGCCGGTTACGCCGCGGCCGTTTGGCTGTTTCTGGTGGGATTGTACGGTGTCGTGAAAAGCCGCCACCTCGTAAATCTGTGCCTGTCCCTCACCGTGGTGCAATCCTCGACCTACGTGCTCCTGACCATTATCGGGTATCGCCCCGGCTTGCCGGCGCCCGTGTTTACCGATGGTTTAAAACCTGGCAGCGCCGCTGTCGATCCCATCGTTCAGGCGTTGATGCTTACGGATATCGTCGTCGAAGCAACCGTGGTGGCGCTGCTGCTGGCCATCACCATCAAGATTCATCGCGACGCGGGAACAACCGACCCGGATAAAGTCGACATGATGCGCGGGTAGACGATGCCGCTTGCGCCGCTCCCAATCGTCGTGCCGCTTATGGCTGCCGCCGCGCTCGCCATCTTCGGTAGGCTACTGCACCGGCGTGTCCTGGATAGCATCGCCCTCGCCACTTCCGCCTCGGTCGTGGTCATCACCATTTTTTTAGCAATCAAATCCGCCAATGGCTTGATCGTCTATTGGTTTGGTGACTGGCAGCCGCTGCCTCACTCTCACTTTCCCATCGGTATTTGCCTTGCAATCGATCCCATCGGCGCCGGACTGGCCTCGCTAGCCGGTGTGCTGGTGCTAGCCGCGTTCACTTTTTCGTGGAGCTATTTCAAATCTCTGGGCGCGCTTTACCACGTATTGATGCTGGTTTTCCTCGCAGCCATGGCCGGCCTGAGCCTCACCGGCGATCTATTCAATATGTTCGTCTGGCTGGAAGTGATGACCGCCGCTGGCGTTGCGCTCTGTGGCTATAAATCGGAGCAGAGCCAGTCGTTGCAGGGCGCTCTGAATTTCGCGGTGATCAACACGATCGGCGCATTCCTCTCTCTCGCAGGTATTTCCCTGCTCTACGGCGCCACTGGCTCGCTGAACCTCGCCGAGGTTGGCAGAACTTTGGCTGTCTCCCATTTCAGCGAGCGCTTCGTCACGGTTGCGCTGTTGCTGGTGATCGCGGGCTTTCTGGTAAAATCGGCCACATTCCCATTCCATTTCTGGCTCGCGGATGCCCATGCGGTAGCGCCGACACCTGTCTGCATTCTATTCTCGGGCGTAATGGTCGAATTAGGCCTCTACGCCATCGCTCGCATCTATTGGATCGTCTTCGCGCAAAGCTCGCAGCCCGCGCCGGAAACCATTCGCCACGTATTTTTAGTGATGGGTTCGCTCACCGCTGTCGTTGGTGCGCTGTACTGCTTTGGACAAAGGCACCTAAAACGCATGCTGGCCTTTTCAACCATCAGCCACATCGGCCTGATGCTGATCGGTTTTGCGCTCCTAAGCCCGCGCGCCCTGGCCGGCTTGGCACTCTACGTGATGGGCCACGGGTTGATCAAAGCAGCCTTGTTCATCGGTGCCGGAGTTTTGCTGCACCGCTTTGGTTCCGTCGATGAATACGACCTGCGACGAAATAGAGTCCAACTTCTCCCCATCGGCGGATTGATGGCCTTAGGCGCATGGGGTCTGGCCGGGCTTCCTCCCTTCGCCACGTTCTTCGGCCAGATGCGTATCGACGAAGTTGGCAGCCAGCAGCATTTAACTTGGCTCCCTGTGATCACCATCTTGGCTGAAGCCCTTACTGCCGCCGCAGTGCTGCGTTTCACTGCCAGGGTATTTTTCGGGCTAGGACACGGCAGGTCCATCATCACGCGCGGCGCGGCTCACCTGCGTACCGAGGTGGAAACGAGCGGCCAGCACTCCAGCGTGCCCGCGTTTATGTGGGCTCCCATGGCCCTGCTGATTATCGGTGCAGCAGTGATCGCCATTCCGCTGCGGGGTCTCGTCGAACGCTATGCTGTTCAATTCGAAGCGGCATCCCGATACGACGCGGCGGTCCTACAGGTGAGCGGGCCCGCCATCGTCCCGTGGCCGTATGAGCAATCGTTGCACCTGCCAGTCGGACTAAACTGGTGGATTCCGCTCGCGGTCGCTCTCGTAATGATCGGCGCTGCATGGGCGTCGCTATTTCCAAAATCGCCAAAGTCGATCTTCACTAAATCCATCACCGCCGCGTTTTCGAATGCGCTCTTCGTGCTGCGCAAGTTTCAGAGCGGCCGCGTCGGCGACTACGTCGCCTGGTTTGCATTTGGAATCGCCGTTTATGGTGGAATGCTCCTCCTGATTCGCTGACGGTAATTTGTTCAAGGTAGCTCGCTGGAAGACGGCTCGACCCTCGTAGGGCGGAATCTGGACGGCTCTGTTAAAATGCCATCAGTATGCCGATGCAACAGGACTCCCGCATCAAGCCTTCGTCCATCAAAATACGTGTGAGCACCGGAGAGGGTGTGGACATCGTCTGGTCCGACGCGCACTCGAGCCATTTCGATTTCCCATACTTGCGCGATAATTGTCCCTGCGCCACTTGTAATGACGAACGCGACCGCAAAGGGCAGGATAAAGCTAAGGGCATCTGCAGCGATGTCCTACCCATGTACAAACCGAAAGTGAAAGCAAATAAAGCTTCCGCTGTTGGAAATTACGCCATTCAGATCGACTTCAGTGATAGCCACGCCACCGGGATTTATACCTTCGGGTTCCTGCGAAGCATTTGTCCTTGCGAAGAATGCGTAAAATCAGCGCAGGCACAACGGGAAGGGACCTCTGCGTAAGACCGGATGTCTCTGGAAACGCTTGGCTTGCCAATCGAAATGTTGGATCGGCATGATTCGGAAAAACAGTGCTTCCGCTCACTTCCCTTTCCTGGCGGTTTCAACGTATAGTTCTTTCCCGCGTGTTAGACAATCTCCTTTATGGCATCCGATCCTAACGGCTCAAGTGTAGGCAATACCGTACGACCCGTGGCCAAGGTTCTCGTCGCCACCACGGCGATGCTCGCCTTTATTTCCTATTGGCGTGCCGCAGCCATCGTCCTGAACGATCTTGGGTCGTCCGCCTTTTATGCCGCTGGCATCGCCGAGAGTTTCGTCGGGAAGAGCGCGCCGTGGTTCGTCCTTGCCATCATGCTCTTCGCTTTCGCCGTCCAAACCCTTTATTACGAGAGCTGCAGCATGTTCGTTCGCGGCGGCGTGTATCGCGTGGTCAAGGAGGGCATGGGTTCGACGCTGGCCAAGTTCTCTGTTTCCGCCCTGATGTTCGATTACATCCTCACCGGCCCCATCAGCGGCGTTTCCGCAGGGCTGTATCTCGTGGGTCTCTTGAACGAACTGCTCCGCGACGCGCACGTACATTTGGTGCTGCCGACTAACGCCGGAGCCGCCGTTTTCGCCGCCGCCATCACGCTCTATTTCTATTGGGAAAACGTCAAAGGAATTCCCGAGTCGAGCGAAAAAGCCCTGCGCATCATGTACGTCACCACGGTGATGGTGATTCTGCTGGTGGCTTGGTGCTTCTACACGCTGTGGGTTCGCGGCGCGCATCTGCCTCCGCTTCCCACGCTCCATAACCTTCATTATGGGAGCGATGCCCTCGGATGGCTAAAACACACCTCACTTCCCTACACAATCGGCTTGATTGGCATCCTGATCGGCCTGGGCCACTCAGTGCTGGCGATGAGCGGCGAAGAAACCATGGCGCAAGTGTACCGTGAGATCGAACATCCCAAGCTACCGAACCTGAAAAAGGCCGGGATGGTCATTTTCCTGTACAGCGTAATTTTCACCGCCGGCGTGGCTTTCTTCGCGGTGATGATTGTTCCGGATTCGGTGCGCGGCAGTTATGCCGATAACCTGATCAGCGGTTTGGCCATGTACCTGGTGGGTCCCCTGGCGCTGCGAGTCGGCTTCCGCATCTTCGTGGTGGTCGTAGGCGTGTTGATGCTCGCCGGCGCAGTGAATACCGCCATCGTCGGCTCCAACGGCGTGCTCAACCGAGTGTCCGAAGATGGCATCCTGCCCGATTGGTTCCGCAGCCCCCACCGCCGCTTCGGCACTTCTTATCGCATTCTGAACGTGGTCGTCGGGCTGCAGTTGCTGACCATCATCCTCAGCCGCGGCGACATCTTCGTCCTGGGCGAGGCGTACGCCTTCGGCGTGATGTGGAGTTTCGCAATGAAGGGCCTCGCCGTGCTGGTCCTACGCTACAAAAAGCCGGAAGGTCGCGAATACAAAGTGCCGCTGAATTTCACGATCTTCGGCAAAGAGATCCCGTTGGGCGTGGCGTTGATCACCGCGACGCTCTTCGCCCTTTGCATCATCAACCTCTTCACCAAACAGGTCGCCACTGTTTCCGGCGTTGCCTTCACGGTGATTTTCTTTTGTGTTTTCGAAATTTCCGAGCACGTCACCAAGAAAAAGACGGGCATGCACGCCGAACTCGACAAGTTCAATCTATCGCAAGCGGCCGACCTAACCACTGATAACGTGGGCGTGCAACCCGGCAACGTACTCGTGCCGATAAGCACCTATTACGCTCTCTATCCGCTCGAAGCCGCTCTCCGGCGCTCCAAGCGCCGCGAAGCCGAAATCGTGGTTCTGCACGTGCGCATGCTGCGCCGCGCCACATCCGGCGAGTACGATCTCGCGCCCGACCAGCTCTTCACCGCCATTGAACAGATGCTCTTCACCAAAGTGCTCGCCATGGCCGAAAAAGAAGGCAAACCCGTCCGGCTCGCCGTGGTCGCTGCCAATGATCTGTGGGAAGGCATTCTTCGGACCTCAGCTAACCTGCAATCCAGCGCTGTCGTAGCTGGTAGCTCCTCAAAAGAAAGCGTCACGGAGCAGGCCCGCGAAATCGGCCTCGCTTGGGAACACATGCCGGAGCCGCGCCCACGCGTCGCGCTGGAACTGTTCACACCATCAGGACAAGAAGAGATTTTCTATCTCGGCCCCCACGCGCCCAGGCTCACCCCCAAAGAAATCGATCTGTTGCATCAAGTGTGGCTGGAGCTCAGCGATCAACTGCCAGGTCAGGAAATTCATCACCACGATATCGTACATTTCGCCCTGGATGAGGTCGAACGTGAAATCCGAGACGGTCAGTCGGAGGACGTTCTCAAGCGCCTCCACGACCATCTGGCCGACATTCAAAACCGCCGCGAGCATCCGTGATGTTTCGCGCGCGCCCCGCTCGCCCCGGACGGCAACTTTCAGGGCAGTCCAGCTGCGCGTTTAGCCATTCGCCAGCTCGCGTGCAAAATCCGTGGTGCAATTCGGGCCATGTCTAGCACCTCGCCCTTCACGGCGAATTCTTTGAGCATGGACTCCCCGCGGTCGCGAAGCAGGTTGGCTGGCGCGCCCCTAACAATCCGTGGAACGCCGCGGTCGCCTGCTCCGTCTACAGTAATTCGGAAGGTTACCGGCAAACACCATCGCGGCAAGTCTAGTGGCCAGCGCCGAACCTGCGCTCCTGCGCCGCTCGCTTCACACCGCGAGCGGGGTGCGCCCCGGGATGGTATACTTTTAGGTCTTGTTGGCGGCACATCGCCGGGCTTTCCGAAGTTATCTCTAAAATCTAGGAGAATTCAGTGCACAAGGTCGTCATCGTCGGAAGCGGTTGCGCGGGTTTGACTGCCGCAATTTACACTGCGCGCGCGGATTTAAAGCCCATCATACTCGATGGGTACGAACCCGGAGGCCAGTTGGCGTTGACCACCGAAGTCGAAAATTTTCCTGGGTTTCCCGACGGTATTTTGGGCCCCGAGTTCATCGAACGCGCCCGCAAGCAGGCGCAGCGCTTTGGCGCTGAGTTCCACCCCGGCGAAGTAAGCAACGTCGATCTCAGCAAGCCGCCGTTTAAAATCACAGCCGGAAAAGAAACCTTTGAATGCGAAACGTTGATCGTCGCCTCGGGTGCCTCCGCGCGTACGCTCGGCCTGGAGTCCGAACGTCAGTTACTCGGCCACGGCGTCTCCACCTGCGCCACCTGCGATGGGGCATTCTTCCGCAATCGCGACATTGTGGTCGTCGGCGGAGGCGATACTGCCATGGAAGAGGCCACCTTCCTCACCAAGTTCGCGAAGAAAGTCACGCTGATACACCGCCGCAACGAATTTCGCGCCTCGCGTATCATGCTCGACCGCGCGCGCAAAAACGAAAAGATCGAATTCCTCACTCCCTTTGCCATCGAGAAAGTCGAAAACGTCGCCAACAAAGCCGTTGATTGCGTGCACGTTCGCAACACCGAAGACGGCTCAACCAAAGTGATCGCCGTCGAAGGCGTGTTTGTCGCTATTGGCCATGACCCGAATACGAAGGTCTTTAAGGGCGAACTGGCCATGGACGAGAACGGTTACCTGATCACCCACGATGGAGCCAAGACTAGCGTCGAGGGTGTGTTCGCTGCTGGTGACGTTCAAGATCATCGCTACCGCCAAGCCGTCACCGCAGCTGGTTCCGGTTGCATGGCTGCTCTCGAGGCCGAACGCTACCTGGCCGCGAGAGAGCACTAGAAAATCCGCGTCGACCGAAAAGGTGCGCTTGCATTCGACGGACATCATGCAGCCGTCGCATCGGTGCATCGCATCTGCCGGCCACTTGATCGATAAATCTGCGGCTGATTACTCGCCGGCAGGCCCCGAGTTCGGGTTGCTATTGTCGCCGGAGGAATTCAGCAAAATCAGCCGGATCGCATCTTCGAAAGCCGCCGGCGGCCGCGTCCCAATCAAATAACGCGCGATGTGCCCGTCGCGTCCATAGAAAACCGTCTGCGGCATGGTGCCGCGCCAATCCGGATTCACACCCTGATAGAACGCGTTTACGTCGATTCCCTGTTTTAACCTGTAATTCGGAAAATTCGAGTGCGCTTGCTCCACAAATTGTCGCGCTAACGCAGAGTCCGAGTCTTCATCGAGGCTCACTCCCACCACCGTAAGCCCTTGCGGCGCATATTTTTTCGCGAACGCTGCAATCATCGGAAACTCGTCCCTGCACGGCTCGCACCACGTCGCCCAGAACGTCACCATCAGTGCCTTCCCATGATTGCTCGCTACCATCGTCTTGTATCCGGAAAGGTCGAGAAGCGGCAGACTCAGTTCGCTAGCAGCTTTGCCGGTGCGCGCAGTTGGCACAGGGTGCGCGGCGCGCGCCTCCGCACAAAGAACGCCTGCCACTACCAGGCATCCCACCAATATGACGCATGAAAACAGACGCCGAGGAAGAGCCATGATTTAATTCCTCCACATTTATTCTACGGATTGACGAAAGTCGCTGCTCACCGGCATGAGCTACGTGTGTCGAAGTGAAACACTGGCCTGCGCGCAGCCGTTAACCGCGCGCACGAAAGTTTCTTTTGGTCCGATCCACTGTCTTATCTTGTTGCTTCCTGCGTCCCTAAACCTGTGTCACCTCTTCTTGCTTCCTTGCTTCCTTGCCACTATCCTTCGCTCGTGCCCTTTCGTTCCAATCCTCGTCGGCTGACCACTGAGCAGGAGCTTTACGCCTCCGCCATCCGGGCCTTGGCGCGCCGGGCGCATTCCATCCATGAAATGCGTGCCTATCTGGAGCGCCGCGCGGAAGATAAAGATGCGGTCTCGCAAGTCATCGCGCGCCTCCGTGAACAGAATTATCTCGACGACGCGCGCTATGCACTCGAATTCGCCCGCCAGCACGCTAAGTTGCGCCGTCAGGGACGCTTCCGCATCACCCGCGAGCTCCGCGGCCGCGGCGTGCCCGACCGCCACATAGATTCCGCGCTGGATACAGTTTTCGCCGATACTTCCGAAACTGAACTCGTCCGCGCCCGCCTGAAACGCCGCCTCTCGCACATGCGCGGCGCGGTCAGCCAACGCCAGATCGCCGGAATTTACCGAAGTCTGCTTCGCGCCGGATTTGCCGCCGATGTGATCCGCGTCGAACTGCGCGGCGTCACCCGCGGCGACCTGCCCGAGTTCCCTGATTCCGACGATGAGCCCGAATCCGCAACCGCTGGAGACGCAACCAATGGGTCTTGATGATCTTTTCAAAGCAATCTCCCTGGGCACTTCCCTGGCCCGCCGCGCTATGGATCTGAAACAGCAGGTCGACTCCCTGCGCACCGCGCCGTCCATCGACTACTCGCCGCCGACGGACGTTAGCGCCTTCGACCGCCGCATCGCCAATCTGGAACTGCTGGCCAGAAATCAGGCCGCGCGCATTATCGCCCTCGAATCGAGCCTGGAAATCTCCTCTGCACTCGCCGAATCCCTTGCTCGGCGTCTCAACGCAATTTTCTGGATCGCTCTTTCAAGTGGCATCGTCACCACCGCCGCCCTCGCGCTCTCCATCGCCGCGCTGCTGATTCACCGCTGAAGGTGCACTCTCGACGCGCCTGGGGCGACGGCGACTCTGCCGCGCCGGGCGCTCGTGCTAAACTGGCCGCAACCCGATGCCTGCGCGCGGAAAGTTTATCGTTATTGAGGGGATCGACGGCTCCGGCAAACGTACCCAGCTTGAGCTGCTCGCCCGCGCCGTAGCCGGCCGCGGACTCGATTTCTCGCAGGTCAGCTTCCCAAACTACAAAGGTTTCTTCGGCAAGCTCGTCGCCCGTTTCCTCAATGGCGAGTTCGGCCCGCTCGATTCCGTCGATCCGCATTTCTCCGCGCTGCTCTATGCCGGTGACCGCCTTGAATCGAAGCCTTTGCTCGAATCAACGCTCGCCGCCGGCCAAATTCTGGTTTCCGACCGATACATTGCCTCGAATCTCGCGCACCAAGGCTCGCGCGTGCCGCCCACAAAACGCGATGAGTTTCTCGCATGGCTCCGCCAGCTCGAGTACGAAATCTACCGCCTACCCGCCGAGGATCTCGTCATTTACCTTCGCGTTCCGGTCGCCCAGGCGCATCAACTCGTCGCCTCAAAAAACGCTCGCGATTACACCAACAAAAAACACGATATCCAGGAAGCTGACTTCCCGCATCTCGAAGCTGCCTCGCACGTCTACGATCAGCTCGCGCAGCAGCCGCATTGGGTTACCATCGAATGCTTCGACACTGCGAAGTCTGTGTTGCGTTCTGCTGAATCGATTCACAACGAAATTCTCGCCGCCATCGAAGCGCGCATTGCGCCCGCGCTTCGCGTGCAGGGATGATCATGGGCTTCAGTGAATTTCTCGGCAACCAACGCGTCATCCGCGCCCTTCGCGGCATGTTGCGGCGCCAACACGTCCCCAGCGCCATGCTCTTCACCGGTCCGCGCGGCATCGGCAAGTACACGCTCGCTCGCATGTTTGCACAGGCCGCGAATTGCAAGCGCCTCAACGACGATTTCTGCGGCCAGTGCGACTCCTGCCTGCGCATGGCGCCTCTCGTCGCTCCTGAAAAGCTGATCGCTGCCGGGCTCACGGAGCGCGGCGAAAGTGCGGATGCCGCCGCCGTCGAACGCACGCCGCTAATCATCGAGCCGCATCCCGACGTTTGGCTCATCGTGCCCGATCCTGTGCGCCTGCGCACGCCCGTCGCGCGCCCCATGATTCGTGTTGGGCAATTGCGCGCCGTCCAGCGCGCTGCCTACTTTCAACCGCTCGGCCGCCGCCGCGTTTTCATCCTCGATGGCGCGGACACCATGCGTCGGGACGACTCCGACCTGTTCCTGAAAATCCTCGAAGAGCCGCCCGAATCGGCCACCTTGATCTTGCTCGCCCAATCGCCCGATTCGATGCCGTCCACCATTCGCTCGCGCTGCTTGCAATTTCATTTCGCGCCGGTACCTGTTGCTGAAATCACGGATTTCTTAAAGACTCGCTCGGACCTCAAGCCTGCCGAACGCACCCTCGCCGCGGAACTTTCCGCTGGCAGTCCCGGCGCCGCGCTTTCGCTCGACCTTGCCGAATCCACGCGCCTGCGCACCAATATTCTTCGCCTCTTGGAAAATTCCGTCGTCGCGAAAAAGTACGGGGAAATCTTCGCCTCCACTGCTCAGCTTGCTAAGCAAGAGAAGGAATCCTTTGAAAACATATTGGCGCTGTTCTATAGTCTTCTCACGGACTTGCTCGAAGCCTCACAGGGCAATCAGAGCCGTCTTCTTAGAAACCCGGACTTGAGCCGCCAGATCGACTCTCTCGCCAAGCAAATCGATTGGTGTTGGGTTCTGCAAGCTGCGTGTGGTCTCGATACTCTCGATGCACGGCTGCGCCGCAACATCGGGCGCCAGCTTGGCCTGGATTCGCTCGTCGTTTCGCTCGGCGTCTGACTCCCGGCATCTTTCATTCGGATCGACAAAGTATTTCGCAAAGATTTGCAACCGATTTTGCGTTTTCATAGTCATAACAACAGTATTCCGTTTCCTAATTTCAAGGAGCACTTATGGTGAACCGCAAACTTTTCCGCCCAGTTCTTGCCGAGGCGAAGGAGTCGTTTGGTCCCCGCTCCGCTCAACCCATGCCGCAGGCCGCAGCCATTGCTCCGCGCAAGAAGCCTGCGCCTCCGGAGCAAACCTACGCGGAAAATTTTTATTTCGTGAAGCAGATGCAGTCGCGCACTCCGGTCGCCATCGTCTTGACCGACGGTGAGGTGCTTCGAGGCACCGTCGAGTGGTACGACCGCGATTGCGTCAAATTGACCCGCTTCGGTAGCCCCAATCTTTTGATATATAAGCACTCGATTCGCTACCTGTATAAGGACGGCGAGGATTCTTCCAACGGCGGCTCCAACGGCCAATAGCGGTTTGCCGTTGACTCGCGCTCGCTCCGCGAATTCTCTTGCAATGCTCGCGGGCGCGCCGTCGCGAACCCCATGAAAATTGGGATCACCTGTTATCCTACATACGGCGGTTCCGGAGTGGTCGCCACCGAGCTCGGCATGGAGCTCGCGGCCCGCGGCCACGATGTTCATTTCATAAGTTATTCTGTTCCAATCCGCCTGAATAGCTTGACCGGCTTGAACGAGCGGATCACTTTCCACGAAGTTGAAGTCGCCACCTATCCGCTCTTCGACCACCCTCCGTACACGCTGGCGCTCGCCACCAAAATGCTCGAGGTCGCCGAGGAAGCTTCTCTCGACATTCTCCACGTTCATTACGCCATTCCGCATTCCGTAAGCGCCCTGCTCGCGCGCAGCATGGCTGCGCCTCGCCGCCTGCCCTTCATCACCACGCTACACGGTACGGACATCACTCTGGTTGGCAGCGATCGCAGCTATTTGCCCATCACCCGCTTTTCCATCGAGCAAAGCGACGGCGTCACCGCCATCTCCACCTATTTGCGCGATCGCACCATTCGCGAATTCGAAGTTCACCATCCCATCGAAGTAATCCCGAATTTCGTAAACTGTGACCTCTACAAACGAGCGGAGGATACATCGCTCCGGCATCGCTGGGCTCGCAATGGCGAGCCGATACTCATGCACCTCTCAAATTTCCGTCCGGTAAAGCGCATCACCGACTGCATCGAAATTTTCGCGCTGGTCCGCGAAAAGATGGCCGCCAAACTGGTAATGATCGGAGACGGTCCCGATCGCGGCGCCGCCGAATACCTGGTCCGCAAGAAGAAGCTATCGAAGGACGTGTTTTTTCTGGGCAAGCAGGACCGCGTCTACGATATTCTGGGCGTCGGCGACCTTTTCCTGCTTCCCAGCGACTCCGAATCTTTCGGGCTCGCCGCATTGGAAGCGATGGCCTGCGAAGTCCCCGTGCTCGCTACCAACGTCGGGGGGATCCCGGAGGTAGTAACCCACGGCGCGGACGGATTCCTCTTCGAGCCGCGCGACGTGGAAGCCGCTTCTCGATTCGCGCTCGAAATTCTTGCCCGCAAGGACCATGGCCGCGCCATGGGCCAAATGGCTCGCGCCAACGCCCGGCGCCGCTATTGCTCCAACGACATTATTCCGCGCTACGAAGCCTTCTACGAAAAGATTCTGCAAGCCGCGAACTCGCCCTCTCTCGTCGCCCGCTAAGCATCGCTGCTCTCCACAGTTCTTGCTCGGGTTTACTTCCCCGCCGCTTGAACGCATTAGGCGTCTTCGCTTCAAGAAACGAATCGGGCAGAATCACAAGCAATGCGGCTTCCCGCTACCATCGCTCTTGCACTTTCGTTGGCGCCCGTCGCATGCGCCCAGTCTCGGACGATAACTGTATCCGAAACTCGTTCCGCTAATTACAGCGGCTCGATCGCCGCATTCGCGTCCAAACGTCCTGATGTCGTTCTCACTGCCAAGGGTAAGGGCGCACGGCATGGCCGCCTCTGGATACGCAACGCCGGCCGTGGCCTGCTGATCGCGGGCGAAATTGAGGGCGGTCCGCCCAATTTTCCGCGCGATCAAAATTCATTGTTGGCGAAGGATCATCTCGAGATTTGGCTCGCCGCCGGCGTTGATCCTATTTTCCCGG
Organism: Candidatus Acidiferrales bacterium; assembly: GCA_049591475.1. Classification (GTDB taxonomy): domain Bacteria; phylum Acidobacteriota; class Terriglobia; order Acidiferrales; family UBA7541; genus Palsa-295. The sequence continues at coordinate 79,363 of JBAWEZ010000056.1, read as the reverse complement.
CTATTGGCTGGGGAAATCAGTTCGGCGAAACGCAACTCCCCGACGGCGCCGCTTCCTGCACCAATCCGGATAGCGAAGAAGGCAGCAGCATGTTTCAGCCCAACTCTCCGAAATCGCTCCGAGCGTGCCGGGCGTGGGCCGCCAAGCAGCAGACGTACCGCCGCTATTTTCGGCGCTTATTTCTCCGTCAATGGGTTGTCGCGCCCGGCTACACCGCTGAATCCTTCGCCACGCCCGCTTACCAGAAAATCTCCTCCACGTTCGCCGGTTTGTACGATGGTTCCATCGACGACGACTCTCCCGATTCTCTCAAACCCCGGGGCACTCCAAAATCTTGGTTTTCCGCATCGCCAAAGGGTTACACATTTGAGGTGCTCATCCCCTACAACATTTTCCCGCCGCTGGCTTCGCTGCAAGTGAGCGATCTCCGCATCCTGGTGGATGTCTTCAGCGTCACGCCACCGGGAAAAAAATCGGGCGTCTATTCCACTTCGTCTCCGGCCCGCGTCTGGGCCGATCCAGCAAGCTTCAACCAACTGGTTCTCAATCCGCCGCGCGTGTTTCACATGACTCCCTGCGACATGCCTCTCACCGGCATCGGCGTCTATGGCACTGCTCGCGACGCCTGGTTCATCCCGCACTCATCTCGAGCCAACTCGTACCAATCGGACGCCTTTCTCATCGTCAACGAGGCTGGCGGTGATTGGTACGATCCCACGGGTCTGTCGCCAATCGCTCATCCAGTCCACAATTTTTGGACCGCCGCAGGTCCGGGAGAGTGGATCTGCGGTCCGCAGCTCACGCACACAAAAGACGGCCGCAGCGTGACGTTCGGGCAGCGAATCGAGAGCGACGGACTCGCTGCCCGCCGCCTTCCGGATGGCAGCCTTCTCGTTAAATCCGGGCCATACGTCGATACCGTTAGCCAGTTTGGCGCGGGTCAATGTGGCAACTGTTCTTATACGGATCTGGAAATTTTTCGCATCACGCCTGATGACAAAATTGATCGCGCGCTAAAGCTCGGCAACACGCTAATGGGCATCTCGCCCTCCCCGATCGAGGAAGACTTCAGCATCTCGCCAGACTGGTCCAAAATCACGGACTATCAGGAATCGGTCGACTCGAATGGGGATTCCGGCCCGTGGTCGTCAACCACCTATTGCCTGCAAGATGTGCGTTATGCCGAATGCGGGAAGAAGGACGAAGCGAAGCCGCCCAAATCGCCCCTTCTCAGAGAAGAGCAGTAAACAAGCTTAAAAAAAACCGCGACGATTCCATCTCGTCGTGGCGTCTAGGAAAACCTATTCGCGCTTGCTGCTGTTGAAGTTACTTGCCGTCGTGATCGCCGTCGGAGCCAGTCTGTTGTGTCTGCGCGGCAGCCGCCTGATGCGCCTGGCTCGCCGCCTGCCCCGCCTTGCTGATCGTCACCGTATCCTCGGAAGCCGCGCTTTTGCTCCCAACCGGCTTGCTGGTGGTGTTTGCGGCCTGCGTCGGGTGACTGACTTGCGGAGTCTGCTGCGCCTCATACGCCCCGGTAATCGGGTTCGCCATATCCATATGCACGACCTCCGATTAGCGTATCGGCCCGCTACCCGCTCAGCTTTAGCTCGCGTATTGGAACGGCGCGCGGCCCGTAACCCCTCTAATTCACGGAGCTACCCTAGCGCCTCCGCCAAAAATCTCCCAAAATGGAACCCGGCCACATGCTTGAACGGCGTCACTCCCAGTGAATAGTGCCCACACGGCAGCCGCAAGCTCGCAAACTCAATGCCCTCCTGACGCATCCGCGCCAGCAGCTCATCCGTAAACTCCGGCCAGAACGTCGGGTCGTATTTCCCAGTGATCAGCAGCATTTTTCGGTCGCGCCCCGGCAGCTTCGCCAGATACGGCAGCGGACTGATTGGCGACCAATACCTCCGCAACTCTCCAGGCGTTACGTGCTCGGCCATTTGCTCCCAAACATTCACAGTCGTCAACCCATGCGCCACCACGTCTCCGAAATACATTGACGCGTGCAGGAAAGCCCCGGCCTTCACCGCCGGATCATGGCACATGGTGATGAATCCGATGCACGATCCGATGCTCGTCCCCAAAATCCCCAGCCGATCGTAGCCCTGCTGTTCCAGCCAACGCAGCGTCGTTCGCACGTCCACCACGGCCTGCCGGTTGGCCTGCAGCGTCAGGCCAATGTTCGGCGCCACCAGATGATCGGCCCGCCGATGGCCCGGAATCGCGCGCCGGTCGTGATACGGCAAGCTCATTTTCACCGCCGTGATCCCCATCCAGTTGAGCCACTTGCAGACGCCCTGCTGCTCGTCCCATCGCGCATTCCACTGCGCCAGCACCACCACCGCGCGGCCTTTGCCCTTTGAGCTCCCGTTGCCGTTTGCTTTCGCTTTGGCCGGAAATACCTGCCCGTAGACACGATTGTTCTCCGTCCAAGGCGAGCGGATCGCGCTCGTGAACGTCAGCACGTTCCCGTCGAGCTTGTAATCTTCGGCCGGACGCGCCGCATACCACGCGTCGCTCTCGGCAACTGTCTCCTGAACAAATCGCTCGATATACCCCCGAGGATCGCGCTCGGTCGCCTCGCCGCCGATATGCTCCAGACCCCATTCGAACGGCAGCTTCGTCCGCACCGGCTCTTGGTCGAACCGCATCTTCTCGTACGCGTGCACTTGTCGCTTGATCCAGTTTTTCATGCTCACAAAAAATATACCTGACGCGGCGAGGCAAAAACGACGAACATTTTGGCGGATTTTGCGTGCACCGGGACGTTCCGCCCTTTCATGTGGCGAAGCCTTTGTTTTCTGTGAGTTACGTGTGGCAAAGGCCGATTGACTGTTCCGCCCTTTGCGGTCTGACTAGCGATTTGTGAAAGCGGGAACACGGCGCGACGGACAGCGCGCCGCGTCTCAGGTAGAGGTTGGCCGGATGTTTGTTTTCTGTGACTTACGCATGTTTCTACTCGATTGACTGTCTCGGGTAGAGATCTGTGATTTGCCACTTGTGAATCGTGATCCGTGAACATCCATTCCTCTCCAACTGCGGGAAGTTCGCGATTAGAAAAACGTACGTTGCTGATCCTACGACAGTTGAGCGATTTTCTACTCGGCGCGGGTTCGCGATTAGGTTTGGCAGGCCGGGTAACGTGATCTGTCCTTCGGTGGCGCTCAAGGCAAAGAATCGCGCAGGCATGAAAAATGCGCGATCGTCGCTGCACCTCAGCCTCGGCCAGATACGGATCTAATGGCACCGCCCTTCCTCCTTGCCTGCGCTCAGCCACTTCGCGCGAGCAACTAAAAACGAGCAAGGGTAGCACGGCTATGGATTCCGGTCGAGGTCCAATTCGGCGGCAGTACTGATTTCCCGTTTTGGGAAGCGCTGCCGCAACGCGCTCGCTCGCCCAAACTTTTTTCCGGGCGACCACGCGATGCCATTCGGTTTTCGAGGCTCACTCGTCGTCCGCGTTCTTCCGTGAACGCAGCACCGTTGCTCCTTTTCTGACCCTTTTGTTTGGGGCGCCCGGAAGCGAGTGGAGACCACTCCTAAGGCGAGCGGCTGCTTTATGGGAGGGACCCGCGCAGTTCGGGAGGAACCGAGAAAGCAGAAGCCGCGAAGTGCGCTGCTTGCATCCCGGCTATGGGACTGCGGGCTTGGGAATTCTCCCGAAGCAGCGCCCAAGCAAATGCGCCGCGAAAAAGGAAAAAAATGCACCGAGTCAGTTCATTCGGTTGAGGTGACGGCCAAACGGCGCTTTGGGCGGCAGACGGTAACTCATAACCTTTCTTTCCACGGTCTGTCATGGTTGAATGTGGACCTCACATACATTGGAAGGAGATGCCGCATGGTGATTTGCGAGCGATTGCGAACGTTGCGCGTAGAGAAGAAGCTGTCGCAAGGCGATATCGAAAAAAGCACGGGACTACTGCGCTGCTACATCTCGCGCGTTGAGAACGGCCACACGCTTCCCACAGTGGAGACGATGGAGAAGATGGCGCGCGCTCTCGAAGTGCCGATGTACCGGCTTTTTTGCGATGGGGACGCGCCGCCGAAACTCAAAAATCTGCCGAAACGCAAGACTGCGGATGAGATTGCCTGGGGAAGCTTTGGCAATGACGCGCGGTTCCTGACAATGTTCAGGAGACTCTTGGGCCGGATCAAAGAGACGGACAGAAAACTGCTGATGGCGTTCGGTCAGAAGGTGGCGTCGAAGCGCAACGGACGGAAATCCATCGCTGCGTGATTGCGCTGGGGCTGGAGTAGCAGAGTGATCCCAACCTTTATAAAACGCGAACACATACTTGCCGCGCTCGCAGAAATAGATGAGAACGGTGTTCCTCCCAGGCGCGATTCAACCAAGTTCAAGCTGGTCCAAGAGGGCAAGGAATATCCGCCGAAATACGTGATCTCCTTGGCAGGGAAACATGCTGGCGGTGCTGAAATGGCACCGGACTCTTTTGGTGGCGGCAATGAAGCGAACAGGTTCCTGACGGAAAGAGGCTTTAGCATCGCAGCGATCAGCCAGGCTAGCTCCCCGAGCACGCAACGCGGGTGGATACTGCGAAAGCCGCCGGTTCAGACTCACAGAACTGCCTCTCCTGCTCGGCATAACGAACGGTGTTCGGACTGCAAGGTCGCAGTGGAGCGCCTGCTTGAGGCGATCTACTGCCGAGTTGAGAAAAACTATCGAATCGAAGCAGGCACTAGTCCAGACGACTACAAGGGCACTCCGCTTCATTCAGTTGTCAGCGACATCTACCGAACGTTGCAAGAGCATCGTGGACACAAGGATTTCGTTCGGTCAGCGAAGCTGCCGAACTGTGACTTCTGGGTTCCGAATCCCGGCTTTGTTGTGGAGTTCGATGAGTCTCAGCATTTTACAGGGTGCAGGGCTTTAACTCTTCAGAAATATCCGCGCGACATTCCGTTCGGTTTCGATAGAGAGAAGTGGCTCCGGCTGTGCAACTCGATTCGTGCGGAAGATCATGATCCCCCGTTTAGGGACGAGCAGCGCGCTTGGTACGACACGCTGAGGGATTTTGTACCAAAACTGCGTGGACTGCATTCGACCCTGCGATTATTTGCAAGTGAATTCCCTTGGTGCAGCTTGAACGCTGACGCCGCGAGCGACGTTGAGACGTTTCGGCAAATCTTGGGGGAGAGAGCCAACTTCTGGAGGTTAGAGTTCGGGGGAGACGAGCCTTTCGTTCTAGCTCGAATCGTTGTGGACGGCGCGTGGCGGGGTGACGTGGCAAGTGCCCGAAGGCTTCTGACAGACATTTGTTCAAGATGGCCGAAAGGCAAGAGAGTTCAGTGTCTCACGACCTGCGGTGCCTTCCTCCGGTTCGACTGGCCAAGCAGTATCAGGCCTCAGTCAGACAATCGGTTCCCAGATGAACAGGCAATGAAGTTTTTGGAAAGCGAAGGCAGGAAATGCTGCGATGTTCTCCTGGGGGATTCGCTTGTACGGGAGCTGGGCAATTGTACTGACTTCCTTACCCTTGGCGTCGATACTTACAAAGACAAAATATCGAGCACTCAGGCCCGAATTCCTGAGCCACATGCGGAGTTGGTCTATGTTGTGAATCTGGCGACTCGCGCTTATCGCTTTGCGGCCAAGTCGTATCCGACTCCGGGTCAGGAGAAGGGGCTGCTAAGGAATGGCAATTTGGAGAGCCATTTTGTGGAACTAAACGGGAACCCGACAATGGTTCTCGGATGCCACGACCTCACTTTATTCAATCCTCGGGGCGATGCGACGGCGACAGGGTGGAGGCAGCACGTCAAGGAACAATTCAAGCGGTTGGCGGCGAGACAGCAACCAACATGGGTCTTACATCACCCACACACAACGATAAAGATACGTACGTGGCTAGCGGCTTGGGCAGCCTTGCAACGATGTCTGCCGTCAGTGGAGAAGTACGCGGGTTCGGGGGCCTACTCAAGAAAGGACATGGGGTGGGACCGGCGAGGCAGTCTGAAAGCGGTTCTGGCCGCCACGAAGTCCAAGGGGGTTATGGACATCGTCGTTCACATGGCGCAACCGTAGGAATAGATGTGCCCGCCGTTACGCGGGTGGCGCGGATTAATCGTCCGCGCCGATAGAGTTGAGAATGTGACTTGCAGTTCGCTGAACGTATTCGAGACTCTCGCCGAGCAACTTGGCATCACCGCCGTAAAGCCCGATGTAGCCTTGCGCGGCCGATCCCGTTTCTAATCCGATTGCGCTGCAAACGACGAAGGCGACGGCCTCAGCTTCAGTCTCGCGGATGCGCTTTGATGTGCTGTTGCGGCGCTCGTCTCGGTGCATCATCTCGTGCGCGATTTCATGCGCGAGAGTCGCAAATTCCTCAGCGGGAGACTGGCCGGGCAGCAACGTTATTTGCCGCCTGACGATGTGCCACGGGGTCGGCGCGATTTGGTGGGATTATTCCGGCGTGGTGCTCTTGATGACTCACTGCGAAACTCACGCTATGTTCAGAGGTAAGGACAGGGGCTTCCACACCCAGAAAAGCGAAAGCAGATCCCTCACCCTCGTCCGCGTACGACGCGACTGGGTTCTGGATGACACGCACCGTAGAGGGCGGGCCTGAGGGGGCACACAATCGGACGCGGGTTAGGCGGCTTTGACGGTGAGTTTTAGGCCGATAGCGCGGGTAACGGCGACCAGTGTGGAAAGGCGCGGATTGCCGCGGGGCGATAGCGCTCGATACAGGCTTTCGCGCTCGATACCGGCGGCTTTGGCAACCTTTGCGACGCCTTGCGCCTGGGCGAGATGACGCAGGGCGAGGAGCAGAACGCGAGGCTCGTCGTCATCCTCCAGAGCGGCCTTGAGGTATTCGGCGGCGAATTTCGGATCGCTGCGCAGCCGGCGGATCATCGCTTCGTCGTGGCTGATGCTGGCTTTATGTTTCATGGGATTGGAGTCCTTTCCTTATAGTCCTTCCATGATTCCAGAGCGCGCGAGATATCGCGGGATTGCTTGCGCTTGTCGCCACCGCAGAGCAGCAGGACATGCGCACGATCCATCATCGCGTAATAGACGCGATAGGCCGGCCCCCAGTCGATGCGCAACTCCCAGACGCCTCCGCGCAGCGGTTTGCAATCGCCGAAATTTCCGGCGGCCAAGCGGTTGATTCGGGTTGCCACTCTGGCCTGGACGCGAACATCGGGCAGCCCAGAGAGCCATTCGTCAAAGACGTCCCTTCCCGCGCGGTCGACGAAGTGACGAACTTCGATCACAGAATAGATTGTAACTTATAAACTACAAACTGGGAAGGGCTTGCGTTTCCATGCCGCGCGCAGTCCGACGACGCGGCGCGCTGCGAAACCGGATTTGTGCGTTTGCCGTCCAAGTTCCCGTAGGGCGAATGAATAACCCGTCCAGGCGATTGGAATCCGCACGGCGAATAACGGTACTGGGTCAGTTTTAGTTTTTGAGTGGTTGTGTCAGGATCAAGAAAATTCAAACTGACCCATTGCGCGAATAATAAGAAACTGGACACTAGCGCATGAGGGTGTAAAATTCTGCGGCTAGACTTTCGTCCGAAGACGACCAGTGGGGTTAGGACGAGGCCCGCGATTCAGACCGGCTACGCGGTGGGTCGCCGGAGCCTTTTGGGAGCGAAGGATTCAAGGAGCATTCATGAGAAAGTTAAAGGGAACGAGCTTGTGGGTGTCACGCGGGCTAGGCGTCGCGATCGCGGCTGGCGCATTGGCGGTGGCGCTGGCATCGGTACGGGTGCAGAAGGTGGCAGCGGATGCCGGGAACACCCAAGTGCTGGGAATGGCGTTTGACGGGCATTCGGTGTCGAACCTGGAGAACTCGATCAAGTTCTACAAAATTCTTGATTTCAAGGTAGTGCGGAAGCCGAGCGGCTGGAAAGTGGACAAGACCCTGAACCAACTGGAGGGATTGCCGGCCGGCACGCAGTCGCGGACGGCGGTGCTGGCGACGCAGAGCTCCGTATCGACGACGCCGTGGGATCTGATCCTGCACCAATATAAGGGCGTCGATCAGAAGAACTGGAGCAAGCTCGATTCCGGCGCGCTGGGCGCGGGCCACATGGACCTGACAGTGATGGATGACTGCAACATCGTGATGAACAAGCTGAAGGCGGCGGGCCTGCTAGTAGTGCCGAACATGGGAGCGTTTACGCGCGCGCCGGCGCATGGGCCAAGGCCGTTCGCGTTCGTGCAGGATCCGGACGGATGGTTCATCGAGCTCTTCGCGATAATCAATCCCAAGCCTGGGGTTCGCGTAGATGCGGGAAAACTTTCCAATTCGACGGCCACGATGAGAGACATGAACCGGCTCGGATACCAGACCGGCTTCAACCACATCGGGCTGAACGTGTCCGATGCGGCGAAGGAGCGCTCGTTCTACGAGGACGTGCTGGGCGGAGATTATCCACCGATCAACCCGTCGGGCGGCGGCCCCGGACGCGGCATGACGATGATGAATGGCTGGTTCCCTCAGGCTGGGACGGACGGAAAAGTGCGGCTCGAAATTCTGGGCTCGGCGGCGAATGCCGGCAAGCCGGGGCCTGGCGAAAAGCTCTCGGACATCAACGTGAACTATCTTGGCTTCGAGGTGACCGATATCGACGCGGTTTACGCGAAGGCCAAGGCCGCGGGCGCAACCGACGTGACAGATGGCGGTATCATGACCGTAAAGCACGGAGTGAAAAACGGACGCGCGGTGATGATGCTGGACCCGAATGGCTTGGGGTACGTCGAACTGTGGCAGTCTTCAAAGGGGGCCCCAACCCAGGGCAACTAATTTCCGAGGCGCTTGGGGGCGGAAATAGCGCCAGCGCGCCGGGAAGACAGTCGATAGGTACTTGCGCCGCTCAGGGAATCACCTCCGAGCGGCGCTTTTTTTTCGCGTTTTATTTTTGAGTTCCAGCGTCACCGGATAGACACCGCGCACGCTGTTGCAGAGATAGATTGCATCCGCGGACTCGATATCTTTCAGCGTCAAGGCTGCCTCGCGCGCGTTCTTGCGAGTTTTCAGGATGTGATCGCGAAAAACTCCAGGCAACAGCCCGCTGGAAACCGGCGGAGTCCGCCAGATGCCTCGTTTGGCGACAAATACATTGTGAATCGTTCCTTCGGTGAGTTCGCCGCGTTCGTTGAAAAACAAAACGTCGTCCAGACCGCGTTTGCGAGCTGCGGCCAATTCTGACTCATAGGGCGCGCGATTGGTGGTCTTGTGATACAGGAAGCGGTCCGCGCTGCTTATCTTTTGATTTGAAATTCGCACGCGGCCGAAGCGCTCGACTGCGCGGGCGGCATGCGTCACTTCGATTTGGCCGCCGCGAGAAAGCGTCAGGCGAACGCGGCGGGGGCCTGCCGAAAATGCGCGCGCAGCGGCTTGAAGTGCGGCTGCGACGGCCTTCTGGCTGAAATTGAAGCCCCAGTATTTCGCGGAATCGCGCAGGCGAACGAGATGCTCGCGCAAGAAGCGGTACCCGCGATCCCAGTAGAAGGTTTCGATGAGCTTGAATTCGGGCTCACTTTCAAGCAGAAACGCCGCCTTCCAGTGGCATTCGTTCCATTCGTCCGGCGCGGAAGAATCGTGGGTGATGCCGCCGCCGATGCCCATAATTCCCTTCTTCTGATATAGCGACACGGTGCGAATGGCGACATTGAAATGTGCGCGGTCGCGAGCGAAGTAACCGATGCTACCGGTGTAAATTCCGCGCGGCGACTTTTCGAGTTCGGCGATGATTTCCATGGCGCGGATTTTGGGCGCGCCGGTGACGGAGCCGGAGGGAAAGAGCGCGCGCACGATCGATTCGGCGGTGGAATTTTTCGCGAGCTTGCCTTCGACACTGGAGGTCATCTGCCAGACGGAGCGATAGCGCTCGACGTCGAAGAGGCTGGTGGTTTTGACGGAACCAGCGCGGCAGATGCGGCCAAGATCGTTGCGCATGAGATCGACGATCATTACATTTTCCGCGCGATTTTTTCCGCTGACGCGGAGCCGTTCGGCCGCAGCTTCATCGTCGTCCAAGAGCATGCCGCGAGGCGCGGTCCCCTTCATGGGCCGGACGGAGATATGCCCGTCGTGAATCTGGAAAAACATTTCGGGCGAAAGGGAGACGATTTGTTCCGCGCCGGTATTTACGAAGGCGGCATAAGGAGCTGGATGACGGTGAAAGAGTGCGACGAATAAATTCCATGCTTCCCGATTGGAATCGGAACCGACCCGCGTGGTGAAATTGATCTGGTAAACGTCTCCCGCTTCGATGTAGCGGCGAATAGCAGCGAGTTTTTTGAAATATTTATCGCGGGTAATCGCGAGCTTGGAATGATGAATGAGAGGATGACCGGTATCTTCAGAGATACGCAGATCCGGCAGGATTTCGCAGCTGTCGTAAAGGCCGAACCACGCGAGCGGCGCGTGAGATTTGCTCAACAAATGGCGCAGACGCGGCTCGATCGCGTAGCCGGCTTCGTAGCTTAAGAACCCCGCGGCTTCTCCACCGGACAGGCGGTGGGCCTCGACGGCGCGAAGCGTTTGTTGGAGGGACTCGGCGGCGTCGGCGATGAGGATCTTGGATGGATTGCTGTAGGCGCGCCACGAACTTCCGTCCCGCAACAGAACAAAACCCGCACATTTCGCGAGATTCTGAAGGGTAGAGGCTAGAAGTTGGGAGTTAGCAGGCACGAATCTAAAAGAGTTTAATGACAAAAATGGTTAGCGGCAAGACGCGCGGCGGGGCGTTTGGTGGGGCGCAGAGATAGCTGTCGCGTCTGGTAACTTCATGGGCGAGTAACGATTCTGATGTAAAATTCCCGCTATATCATGATTTCGCCAACCAGGTTTGCGTCCGGCTTCGATAGACTGGCTGGGCGATGGCGCCGGGAGACGCGCGGCGATGAGCCAAGGTTTAGAGAAGGGCGCACTTAATTGACTCCGGAACGCTGGCAGGAAGTGAAGACGGTGCTCGCGGCAACCTTGGGAAAGCCTCCGGAACAGCGGGGCGCGTACCTGGACCAAGTTTGCGCGGATCCGGAGCTGCGCCGCGAAGTGGAATCGCTGATCATCGCCCACGGGGACGACGAGCAGGACAAAAGCAGCCCAACGGAGCAGCACTTCCTCAACGATGCGCCTCTGCAGAAAGATACGAAGCTAGGGCAGTACACGATCATCGAACGCATTGGCTTCGGCGGGATGGGTACGGTTTACCGCGCGCGCGATACAAAGCTCGGACGCGTGGTGGCAATCAAGGTGCTTCCGCCGGGCTTCGCAATCGACTCCGACCGGCTGGCCCGTTTCCAGCACGAAGCCCGGCTGCTGGCATCATTGAACCATCCGAACGTCGCCACGATCTATGACGCCGGAGAAATTGAAGGGCAAGTTTTTATCGCGATGGAACTGGTGGAAGGGCGGCCAGTGAGCGCGCTGATCCGGCGTGGCGGACTGTCCCCAGATGCGGTGACTCGATACGGACTGCAGATAGCGTCAGCGCTGGCGCACGCACACGAGCGAGGCATCGTGCATCGCGATCTGAAACCGGCAAATGTGGTGGTGACGGCGGACGGCCACTTGAAGGTGCTGGATTTTGGCTTGGCGAAAAGACTATCGGCCTCGCAAATCGAGGAAGTAACGGTCTCGCAGAAGACGCTTACGGAGATCGGCACGATTGTGGGTACGCTGCCATATATGGCTCCGGAGATGCTGCGGGGGGAGGAAATCGACGCGCGAGCGGACGTGTGGGCTCTCGGAGCAATGATGTACGAAATGGCGGCGGGCAATCCGCCGTTCCAAGGACGGACGGCTTATGAACTCAGCTCGGCGATTCTGCGCGAGCCGGCGCCGGCGCTGCCGTCGCGTATACCGTTCAGCTTGCGGGCGATAACCCAACGCTGCCTGGCCAAAGAACGCGAACAGCGGTATCAGCGGGCGTCGGAAGTGCGCGCGGCGCTGGAGATGATCGCGCCGGAATCCGCGGTGGAAGAAGATGCGGTTTTAGCACCGTCGCGGCGATGGTGGTGGGTGGCTGGCGCTGCAGGGGCGGCTTTGTTGATCGCAGCGGGGGTTGGTTACGTATGGCTGAGCCAGAAACCCGCAGGTATGCCTGGCGGATCGTCGCAAAACTGGGTGCAGCTGACGGATTTTGCCGATTCAGCAGTATCGCCTGCGCTTTCTCCGGACGGACGGATTTTGGCTTTCATTCGCGGCGGTGACACGTTTATGGGACCAGGTCAAATCTACGCGAAGGTTTTGCCGGATGGGGAGCCCGTGCAACTGACGAACGATTCACTGTCCAAGATGAGTCCGGAGTTTTCTCCAGACGGATCGATGATCGCATACACGTCCGGCGGGTGGGACATGTGGTCCGTGCCGGTGCTCGGCGGGGCGCCGCGGTTGATGCTGCCGAACGCGGAGGGGCTTGCGTGGATCGATCCAAGTCATCTTCTGTTCTCCGAAATTTTGTCGGGACTTCACATGGCCGTGGTGACGGCAACGACGACGCACGCGGATAGCCGCTATGTGTACGTGCCGCCAAGAGAACGCGGAATGGCGCACCGGTCAGCGATTTCGCCGGATCATAGGTGGGTGCTAATCGCGGAAATGGACAACGGCGGATGGTTGCCATGCCGGCTGGCGCCATTCGATGCGAGCTCGGCAGGACAACGGGTGGGACCGCAGGGAGCGGGATGCACTTACGTGGCGTGGTCGCCGGATCAAAAGTGGATGTACTTCAGCTCGGACAAAGGTGGGCGGTTTCACATTTGGCGTCAACGATTTCCTGAAGGCGATCCCGAGCAGATCACGTCAGGACCAACGGAAGAAGAAGGGATTGCCGTGGCGCCGGATGGAAAGTCTTTGATTACTTCGGTGGGGCTAAGAGAGAGCACGATTTGGGTACACGACGCGCATGGCGAGCGGCAAGCCTCTTCGGAAGGCTTCGCGGACAACCCAGAGTTTTCGCCGGACGGCAGTAAGCTTTACTACCTGGTTCGGCCGCATGGCGTTTCCGGGGAATTCGTGAGCGGAGAGCTGTGGGTAGTCGACCTAGGAACAGGACGAAGTGAGCGGCTGCTGCCTGACACTCTGGTGACCGGATACGATGTTTCGCCGAATGGGACCAAAGTGGTCTATTCGGTACAGGGCCAGGAAAACCACTCGCGCCTTTGGGTCGCGTCGCTGGATTTCCAGTTTCCACCGCGCGAATTCGCTTCGCCGGACAACGAAGACCAGCCCAGATGGGACCGCCCCGGACAGATTTACTTCCGAGCCGCCGAAGGGAAGTTGAACTTCCTATACCGCATGAAGGAGGACGGCAGCGGACGGTCCAAAGTGCTGGCGAATCCAATTCTGGAATTCCACGCAATTTCTCCTGACGGACACTGGGCGACGGTTTTCGAGACGGTGGGCCGCGATCTGGAACCGCACGAGTTTGCCGCGTCGCTTGGCGGCGGAATTCCGCAAATCATCTGCTCGACGTACTGCGTGTCGGGGTGGAACTCAAATGGCAAGGAGTTCGCGGTGATCGTCTGGGGGATGGGAGGAGGGCTGAAAACGGTGGCACTGCAGGTAAACCGGGCTTCCGGCATGCCGAGTTTACCAGCCGACGGAATCGACGCGCGGGCGGCGGAGGGCGTGAAGCTGGAGGTGCTGAAGGGTGCAAAAATGCTGAATGGGCCCGTGATCCTGGGGCCAACGCCCGATCTGACAGCCACTGTGCGGGAGGAAATACACCGGAACTTGTATCGAGTGCCGTTGCAGTAGCGTTGCGGCAAGCGCGACCCACAAAAGAGCGCCTTCCGCGACTAACGGCCTATCCGTAAGATCCCGAACCAAACTAATGGCAGATTCCTGGTCGCTGCGCTCCTCGGAATGACGCAAACAAAGTTTAGCGATCAGCGAGCGCGGCCGCGGGCGCGTTTGCGCCTACTATTGGATGACTTCGCGGATTTAGCGGACCTGGCACCGTTGGCGCGGGCGGCGGCTTTCGTTTTCCTCGGCCACAGTTCGGAGGAGGCTAGGCGGGCGCCTTCGGCGAGGGTCTGGAATTTGGCCCACATGACAGACGGCTGCTGGCGAACGACGAAAGACGCCTGCGCGAATCCGCAATCGGTGCCAGCGATGACGTTTTCGCGGCCGAGCAGGCGCGCGAAGCGGATGATGCGATCGGCAACCAACCGGGGATGCTCGACGGTGATGGTGTGGTGCGTGACGACACCGGGGATCAGGATTTTCCCCTTGGGCAGCTTTCGCGATTCCCAGACGCGCCATTCGTGTTCGTGGCGTGGATTGGCGGCCTCGATGGAATAGGCTCCGGCGCGAACGCTGAGAATGAAATCTAAAATTTCTTCGAGCGGCGCATCAGCAAGATGCGGGACGTGCCAACTGCCGAAGCAGACATGGTAGCGCACACGGTCTTCGGGAATTCCTTGCAGCGCGTGATTCAGTGCTTCGATGCGCAGGCCGGCCCAGCGGCGATAGTGCTCCGGACTTTTTTGCACGAGGTGGTCGTACATGTTGGCGAGGACAGCGTCGTCCACCTGGACGACGAAGCCCGCATCGACGATCGCGCGATAATCCTCGCGGAGCGCGTCTGCGATGGCGTAGACGTAATCTTTCTCGGTTGAATACTGTTCGTTGACGCCATTCCAAACTGCGCTGGCGGGCGCGACGACGGGAAGAAATGCTTCTTCGACATTCACGGAACGAAGCGCGGCTTTCAAGTTGCGGATATCGCGCTGCATGGGCACGGGATTCGTGTATTTGACGGGACCAACGCAAACGTCGGCAGGCGCGCCAGCAAGGCCCCAAGGAAATTCCGCGGCCATCACGTCCGGGAAGCGTTCGAGGTCGCGCCCAAGCCAAACAAACGGCGTTTTCAGATCCGGGCGAGCTTCAAAGCCGGAGATGCGCTCGAGGATGTAGTTTGACCAACTGGATTTCCCGAATTCTCCGTCGTTGACGATGTCGATGCCGGCCTTGGCCTGAAGCTTGACGACTTCCGCCACGGACGCGGCCAAAGAGTCCTCAAATTCCTTCTTGTTTTCCGAGGATGGCGAGGTCATGGACATCCCGGAGAGCTCGCGAAGGCGCTGGGGACGAACGATGCTGCCGACGTGCGTGGTGAGAATGCGATTTTCGCTGCGTTTCATAGGACTCGATTTTGCTCCGTTCTTTAAGTGCGAATTAAGCTTTCGTGACGAAGGACAGAATTATCGCATACCACGCACGCAGCTGGGCCATCCGGAGGCACTGCGCGTCCGGATGAAAGGCAGACGCTGACGATGCGCTCACGCGCGCGAGGTGGCGGTCGCAGGCGCTTTGATGGGTTCGAGGGTCGCGAGGATTTCGTCGCGGCGATCCTCGAACCATGGCGGCAGATGAAGCTGCGAGCCCAGCTGCTCCGGCGTCTCGTCGCGCTGGAATCCGCCATTGGCGTTGCAGCAGCACTCGACGAGAATGCCGCCGGGCGAGCGGACGTACATGGAGTGGAAGTAGTAGCGGTCTTTTATCTCCGAGCAGTCGGTATAACCGAGCTCTTCGTAGATAGCTTTCTGGGCGAGCATGGCGTCGTCGTCGGCAACCCAGAGAGCGAGGTGATGCACCGTGCCGGCGCCGAAAGTCCAACTGCCGGGCGCGCGATCGGGCTCGTGCACGAGTGTGAGAGTTTTGTTTGCGCCGCCACTACCGATTTCGAAACGGTGATATTTGCCATCAGCGCCGCTCTTGCGGAAGCCGAGAGCTTCGGTGAGGAAGCGCTCCTGCTCGGGGATGTCGCGAACGGAAAGAACTGCACCGTGGAAGCCGCGCACACCATCGTCTTGCTTGATTTCGCCGGTGCTCCAGGCCGCGCGATTATCGTCTTTGTCCTCGAGCATTTCAAAGTAGAGCCCCGCGGGATGCTTGAAGCGAATGAAGCGCTGGCCAAAGCGCTCCTCGATGGGGCTGTGGTCGACTTTGTGTTTCTTGAAATGCCCCTGCCAGAAGGACAGCGTGTCCTTTGGGACAGAGTAGGCGATGGCCTGTATCTGCCCGGAACCGGGACGTCCAAGGATGCGGCTATAAGGGAAAGTGGTCATCACCGAGCCGGGCTCGGCGTTAGCGTTGGCGTAATAGAGATGATAGTGCGGGAAGCGACCGTCCATCAGAACGGTTTGCTTCACTAGGCGCTGGCCGACTATTCCAGTGAAGAAGTCGACGTCTTCCTGCGCGCCGCCGGCGCATGCGGTGATGTGATGATAACCGGTTGCGGGGTAGTTCATGGCTGTGTCCTCGCTATTTCGCCGAAATGAGATGCTTCGAACTTACGCCCAGTGGGCCGCCGCAGAGCACGTCCGCGCCGCCCGAACGCGTTGGCGCAACGCTGGAGATTGTACGGGAAGTAAAAATCATGGGTTCGATACTTCGGTTCCCTGCTGCGGCCGGTCGCCGATCTCCGCTTGGTTGCAGCGGGTTAGTTAATACGGGCGCCAAAGAAGTGTCAAGGGAAAGTTGTATACATTAAAGTGGGACAGAGCGATGGTGGGATGCAAATACTGGCGGGACAGCGCGAAGCGATTGAACAATTGCCTAGCACCTGCAGAGTTGATACCATCCGCGATGAACGCAAGCACCACAAAATATCAGACATTTACGAGCCTGAGTGAACGATGGCCGGTAAGAATTCGCGAGTGATCGTACGAATCCGGGAGATGATCCTGCACGGGCAACTGGTGCCCGGGCAACGGGTCCGCGAAGTCGAGCTGGCCGGGGCGCTGGGCGTGTCGCGAACTCCGGTGCGCGAAGCACTGCCGATACTGGCGCAAGAGGGCATGCTGACGCAGCTGGATACGCGCGGGTTCGTGGTGCGCGAGTTCACACCGCAAGAAATCATGGATGCGATCGACGTGCGCGGCGTGCTGGAGGGATTGGCTGCGCGCATCCTGGCCGAGCAAGGACCGGCGCGGCGCATAATGCAAGCGCTGTACGAATGCTTGAGGGAAGGGGACGATATTTTCTCCAAGCGCCACCTGATAGAGTCCGACGAGGAGCGCTACGGCGACATGAACAAGCAGTTCCACATGCAGATCGTGCAGGGTGCCGGCAGCAAGGTAATCAGCGACGCGATCGAACGCAACAGCCGAATTCCGTTTGCCGCGGCGCATGCGATTGCGTTTGACCGAGTGGACCTGCGGGGTATGTACGACATGCTGTGGTACGCGCACCGGCAGCATCACGCAATCGTGCAGGCGCTGGAGAACGGCGAAGGCCAGCGCGTGTCGGTGCTGATGTTCGAACACGCGTATGGAACCAAGCGCAGCATCAACCTGAAAAGCATGACGTGGCGCGCTGTACACCAGAATGGCGCGTCCGCGGACGACGAAAAAGAGCCTGAAAAAAACGGACAGAAGTGAGCGGCATTCGTTTGCTTCTCGTTTTCCTTCCCGCGATATTCAATTATTTGCGTCAGAACGTATAGATCACGTCGAATTGCATACGCTCGAGCCAATTCACCGGTGGCGTGGAATTGCCGAAATTGAGCGGGCGTCCGATCAGGGCGGTATACGACAACTGCACGTTCCGGTGGGCCTCGTAGATGATCTCCGCGCGGTGTTCGGCGACGTTACTGCCCTGGTACATCTCGCTGTAATTAAAAGCGGACATCACCGCTTCGCGCTCGATGAAAATGCGCGCGTAATCGAACTCCCAGCCGCCTCGCTTACTGGCTTGGCCGAGCTGTATTTCGCTCCAGTAGCCGCGTCGCTGATGCGAGTTGCATGCGAAGTTTGTGGATTGCGAATACTGAAGGCTGGCCGTGTTCGCGGGCGCCGGCTGCAGGTTGGAGATGTTGGCACACGCTTCCGCGTTCTGGACGAAGTCGCCAATCAAACGAATCGGCCAGCGTTCCCAAGGAGTGGTCATATCGAGCCGCGCTAGGGAATCGAACAGGCCGAACTTTGACGCGAATTGAGCGTTGGTGACTTTGGTGACGCCGGTCGGGTAGGCGGCGCCGCTGACGGTGACCATGTTGGTCGCAGTGGTGGTGATCATCGAATTTTCAACGGTCGTGCCTGGAGCGAGAGGCAGCAGGCCAGTGAGCGGCGTTTGCGGATTTTTCTGCAGTGAGGTTTGCAGGGCGAAAGCGATTGGGTCGGCGTTGGTGTAGTCGTAATAGCCGGTGAAAGCGCCGAGACGAAGCCAATGCGTGAGTTGCCATTCTGTCTGTAGCTGTCCGCCATAGACGAGATTCCCAGTGAGACTTTTGTTGCTCAGTGAAACGCCCGAAACTTGCGAATAGGGCAGTTCGAAACCAACGAAGGCGATTTTCTTGAGGACGGATGCCGAGCGCAGGTTGAATTCCAGCGTCTCCGCTGCGCCTTCGGGATTGAGGTCCTTGTCCCAAGTAAGTTCGGTGTTGTACCAAGGATAGGCGAACTTTCCCGCAAGCAGCTTCAGACCATGAAACTGGTGTGGCGAATAGGCAATGAAGGCGGTGTCGATGGCAATCGGCTTTCGCGAATAAAAGCCGGTGATGGTCTGATTGGTGCTGGCGGGATCGTTGACGTCCCCCGAAGCGAGCGAGAAGCCGCCGGTGAAGTCGTCGTTGAGCTTGGCGCCTACGTCGAAACGGAGGCGGAAGCGCTCGCGGTTTTGATCGAGCGAACCGTTCGAGGGACCGCCGAAGAAAGGTTCGTCGCGCAGGCGGATGTCGCCGGACAAGGTGAACGGCCCGAAGGTTTTGACTCGCCGATCAAGGTTGGCGATGCGGTTGGAGAGATCCTGGGGGGTTTGAATCTGCGCAGAGCTCTGCGGAAGGCGCTGAGGGGAATTGGAAACGATCACCTCGCTGATTGGAGCGGCCTGCGCGGGCTGCGGCGAATAAGCGTTGACGCCGAGTTTGGCTTCGAGAGCGGTGAGCTGCATCAGCTCTTGCGCGATCGAAGCGCGCTCGGAATCGACCTGTTTGCTTTGTTCAGTGATTTGACGTGTCTGCGCGTCTATCGATTGTTTGAGCGCCAGCAATTCAGCTAGAACGGGCGTCGCTGCGGCGAGAGCTGGCGCGGTGCCTTTTGCGAAGCCACTGCCGGGCGCTGATTTAGCCGCCGCGGCACTAACAGCCGGCGCTGGCTGATCGCCTCGAGGCGCCGCCGAAACTGAGAGCGCCTGCGAAGCGATAAACAAAAGAACAGAAAGCCTGATCGAAATGCGGACTGCGTAAGACGGCATCGAAGTCTCCTGAAAGAATTTGGCACTCAAGCCCCGTCGGGCGCCGCTGGCCCGGATTAGTGTCCGCAACGTTCTGAGGTGGCGGAACATATGCGGTGGGCTAAAGGCGGTTACACAGGCAGTTGGCGGTTACGACTATGCGAGCAGTGAAAAGCTAGTTGCGGCTACAACAAAGGTCAGCAAGGGAGGTGTGATCCAGAATGCGTGCGGCGGCATTGCGGACGTCGAGGAGAACCTGGAACAAGGGGCGATGCTTGGAATCTTTTTCAACGCGACGGCGCAAAGATTCGGCGTCTTCAAAGGGAGCCAAGGGACCATCGATGCGGCGAATCACTTCTCCGATAAAAATCTCGTCGGGCGGGCGATACAGCTGATAACCGCCGTTGGCTCCGCGAACGCTGGCTACAAATCGCGCGCGCTTCAGGTCCAGCAGAATATTTTCGAGGAACTTCTCAGGAAGATTCTCTTCGGCGGCGATGTCTTTGATTTTCACAATGCCAGCTGAGTGCTGGCGCGCAAGGAGTGTAAGGGCCTGCAGCGCATAGAGTCCGCGTTGAGAGATTTTCATCGTGCTTCGCAAACTACTATACTAAGTCTACTCATTTGATAGAGATTGTCAATAATGATTCATGTCAAGCCTTCGGATTGGGTAGGTGAGGCGCCCCCCCCGTAATCGGTGGAGAGCGAACCGGGGCACGGCAGCAGGCCGGACGAACGGAGCGTATTGAGCCGGGTACAGAGCGGAGCAAGGTCAAAGAAAAGCGATGCGGCGCGCCCGTCGCCAATGTGGGCGCGCAGAAAAAATGGCCGGGAAGCCTGGCTGAGGGACCCGTGCCTCCCGGCCGTTTCTCACCCATCTCCGCAGGGTCTGGGCAAGAATTCGTTAAGCGGCTGAATCACCGGTACGCATGAATTCGTACCGCTCGATGGCCGCTGCCACTCCCACTTCGCCGGGATTTTCCTGGCTGCTGCGCAGAACACGGCCGAGACAACGGACGCGGACTGGGCCAGCCTGGGTCAACTCGTGCGGAAGGGTCATGACGATTTCGACGGGCGAGCCACTTTTCAGGCCCTTGGGCAGATGAAAGTACAAGCCGCGCGAGCTTACTTCGCGGGACTCGGTGGCGGCCTCGCCGACCACCGTTTCATCCGTCCAGCGGACGGTCAAGGGCAAGCGCATCAGGAAACGGCGAGATGTACGGCGTTCTTTCGTCGACACAGGTATCGTCTCCATCATTACGGTGACAGGATAGGAGAAAGTACGAATTCAACCAATAGCTCAATAGAGCCAATTCCAACGGGCTCATTCAGTACAAAGGTACTATAGCGGCTATGGCTGGGTGGCGGCTGAGATGAATGGTGACGAGCGGAGCAAGCCGAAGGATGCTATTCAGCCTTGGCTTTGCGCACAGCTTTCAATACCGCCGGGAATGTAAGAACACCTTCTAGCTGGCCCAGGTCGGCGCGATTAACGACGGGTATCACCGGCCAGTCGCCCAGCCAGCGCATGGCTTCCTCGATGGATTCGTCCGGGAATAGTAGGGGCAACGGACCCTTAGACTTCACCTCGGAAGCCGTGTGGGGGGTTGCGCCCTCGTTGGCCAGACGTTGCAGGTCCTCGCTATCGAGCTGGCGCCATTCGCCCATGCGGACCCGTAGGAGGACAGGAATATCGGCTTGCTCATTGGTCTGACGGATGAGATCGGATAACAGATCGCCGGGACGCGCGACCAAGGCACCGTCCGCGCGCATGGCGTCTTCGACCAGAAAGGCCTCTTGCTCGCGCCGCTCTTCAACGGACGGCAGGATTAGGCCATCCTGGCGCGTCAGCATGTCAAACAGCGCTACTTCCTGATATTGGCGCGAAATAAGATAGGCGATCAGGCTCGAGACCATCACCGGCAGAGCCGCGGAATAACTGCCGGAAAGCTCGATCACCATGAAGACGGACGTAATCGGGACGCGGAGAAAGCCTCCGAACAGCGTCCCCATGCCAACAAGCGCAAACATGCCGACGGAGGTGGTGATGCTGGGGAAGAAGTGGTGTTCGATCGCGCCGATGCCGCCGCCGAGCATCGCGCCGATGAACAGAGTAGGCGCAAACATTCCGCCGGGAGTTCCGCTGAGGAATGACACGCCGGTGGCCAACAGCTTCATTCCTGCCAAGACCAGAAGCAGCTGCCAGGTGAATTCGCCGTGTAAGGCTTGGTCGATTATGGAGTAGCCAGCGCCCAGCACCTGCGGAAACCAAATGCCCATCACACCGACGATCAGGCCAGCCGCGGCAGGCAGGAGGTAATGGGTCCAGCGCGGAAGCGCCTGGATTTTCGGCCTGGCATAGGCAATCCACTTTGTGAAAAGGAGCGAAGTGATACCTCCGGCGATTCCAAGCACGGCGTACGCCAGGTATTCGGCAGGGCGAGCGGCGGGCACGGCAGGAACGCGAAAGAGCGATTCGCTTCCGAGAAACAAGCGCATCGTGATCGCGCTGGAAACCGCAGCAAGAACAATAGCGCCGAGCACACCGGCGGTCCACGTACCGATCACTTCCTCGATGACGAACAATACCGACGAGAGCGGAGCATTGAAGGCGGCGGCCAGACCGGCCGCCGCTCCAACGGGCGCGATTAGCCGGATTTTCGACTGGGAAAGGCGCAGATAGCGGCCGATCTTGGAGGCTATGCCCGCGCCCATTTGAAGCGAAGGGTCCTCGGGACCGAGCGATTGGCCGCTTCCGATGGCCAACGCGCAAACCACAAATTTGCCGATGACGGTATCAAACGGGATGTAACCGTTCGAAACGTAGACAGCGGCTTTGGTTTGGTTAACGCCGCTGCCGCGCGATCTAGGGAAAGCGTAAATGACCAAGGCTGCTACGCCGAGCCCGCCGATCACTGGTGCGAGCACGACGCGAGGGAACCCTGGGTAGAGGGAGGATCCCAGCGTCATGAATTGTACCCAGTCGATGGCGACTCGAAAGCAAACGACGGCGAGGCCGGAAAAAATGCCGATGATAACGGCGAGGACCAGGAAAAGCTGATCTTCCCGTTCGCCAAAGATCTTCTGAATCCATGCCTGCCAACGAGAGCGGAGACGGTCTACAACGCGAAGGGGCGTTTCCGGCGTGTTGTCGGGAGCTGGCTGCGGATGATAGACGGTTTCACTCACTGGGCGGCCTCGGGACTGTGGTAGCGATTAAGGACAGAGCTCGGTCGGCGATGCTCTGCGGAGGGCCGCATTCGGCGGAGGCGGTGCTTTCGGCCTGAGCTGCGAAGGTCATGACGGCGACGACCTGATCCGGATGGCGCGCGAGATTTGTTTCAATCCAAAGCTGACGGTTCTGCTGTGCCGTAGCGTACAGCTTTTGAAGTTCGGTGGGCGGAATGGTGGCTCGCGGGTTGGCGGGCAGAGTTTCGCCGCGCGTCTTCGCACAAGAGGAAATACGAGATTCCGCGATGCTGAGGGCTTTCCCGGCCCTCTTCGCTTGTTCGGAAGTGCGCAGTCCAGGACGCAACGCGTTTATGGTTGCTGCTGCTTGCGATAGAGCAAGTGTATCGGCGACATCCGGGCTCCGGCGTCGCTCCTCCGGTAACCGTTGCAGATACTCAGCTGCGTCTGAGTACATGCCCAACTGAAAGGCCGCTCGCCCGGCCCCCGCGAGGGCGTGTTCGTCGCGATGATGGACCGCCAGAGCCGATCGATAAGCACCGAGGGCGCGGCCCCAAAGACTAGCTCGCTGCAACAAATCGCCAGCGATATTTTCGCGACCAGCATCCGTGGGAGGAGTCTCCTGAGCCAGGGCAATCAAGTCAGGCTCGGCATCTGCGATATCGTGTTGGTTCAGCAAGTATTGGCAGAGTTCGCGGCGTACATCCCAGCGCTGGATCAATGGATCGGAGTCCCAGACGCCGTAGATCGCATTGTGATAGTAACGGATCGCGTCGGAACTCCGCTTTTGTTTTACGGCAATTCTCGCCAGGGCCAGATTGATCGGGCCACTTCCCGGCGAGTCCGTTAAGAGACTTAACAAATAGGAGCGCGCCTCGTCTTCTCGTCCCCCGCCAGCAAGAGCCAGAGCCAGATGAAATTCGAAATTCTCGTCATCACGCTTGTAGACAAGGGCATTGCGATAATCGGAGATGGCCGCGGCGGTTTGGCCCCTTTTCAAAGCGGCTTCGCCTTTGGCAAACCATTGGTCGGCGAGTTTGTGGACTGTCCGGTGATACTGGCGGGCGACAAAAGCGGTGAATCCAAACATGGCGAGGAGCAAAACGACACAGGCGATCAAAATGCGCTCGCGAGCATACACTCCGGGCATGCGCGAAGCGGTTTCCGGAACGGGGCTTTTGCCCTCGGGAGGTTTTTCCGCCGACTTTTTGTCTTGATCGAAATCAACCATAGGCAACCGACAATCTTACGTCAATCCGAGCGGACACACGCGGGGGCGAAATCCAAAACGGGAAGGAAAATCGCACAACCCAGTATTCAGGCTGAATCGATCAGGCGGTGGTGAATCGCGTAGAGGGCGAGCTCGAGGCGGTCAGACACGCCAAGCTTGTCAAAAATATTGTGCAGATGATTCTTGACGGTCTGTTCGCTGATGAAGAGCTTCTCGCCGATCTCCCGGTTTCGAAAGCCCTGTGCCACGAGCTGCACGATTTCCTTCTCGCGGTCGCTGAGTAACGGCTTCTCGCGCCGCTGGCCCGACTCCGCGGATTTCTTGAACGCGTCGATTACTTCCGCGGTCATGCGGTTATCGAGCCAAATCTCGCCTTCGTGCACCTTACGAATACTTTTAGCCAGCAAATCGCTGGCTGACTGCTTCAATACAACGCCGCGTGCGCCGAGGCGCATGGCGCGGACGACGTCACGGTCGTCTTCGGCGGCCGTGAGGACAATGACGCGCGTGGGCGTGGAGTCAAAGTTAGTTTCTTCGAGAACGCCAAGGCCGTCCTTTTCGGGCATACGCAAATCGAGCAGCAAAATATCTGGCTTCAATTTCGTTAACAGCTTGGTGCATTCGACTCCGTTTGCAGCCTCGCCGATGATCTGAATATCATCCACGTCGAGGAGTTTTCGCAGACCATCGCGAAAGATCGCGTGGTCGTCCGCAACCAGGACCCGAATCGCCTGTTTAGATTTCGCCATGGTTAATTAACAGGAATCTCGATAGTTAGACGCGCCCCGTGCCCAGGATTCGACTCCAGTGTAAGCGTTCCAGCCACACTTCTGGTTCTTTCCTTAATGGAAATTGGCCCAAGCCGGAGCCGATCCAGCTCCTCGCTGGCGTAGCGGCCGGAGAAGCTGAATCCCATACCGTTGTCATCGACGATCAAGAATACTTTCGAGTCGTCTTGGGTTAGTTTTACCACGACGTGGCTGGCATGCGCATGCTTTTTTACGTTGTGTAGTGCTTCCCTGTATATCTGAAAAATTTCGCGACAAATGCGATCCGGAATGCGCAAATTGCGCTCGTCGATGAAAAGCTCTACCGCTAAGTCGTGCTCGCTACGGAAGCGCTCGGCAAATCCGCACATCAATTCTTTCAAATCGGCGCTATCGACGCGCAGGGGGCGCATTTCGGTGACCATGCGGCGCAGTTCCTCGCCTTGCTCCTTCACCGTCCGCTTTAGGCTGCTGAGTTCGGCACGGAGAGCCTCCTGGGTCTGTGGAGGCTTCTGCCGAAGCACGTCGAGCTGGATATTCAGGCTCAGCAAAGTTTGCAGGATGCCGTCATGCAAATCGCGCGAGATGCGGCTGCGCTCCGATTCCACCGCGCGGGTGCGGAGGCTTCGCAGCAAGAAGACGTTTTCGAGCGGAGGGCCTACTTGCCGGACGATGCGTTCAAGCCAGCGAAGGTCGCCATCGGAAAATCGGCGGCGTCCGCTATTCGCATTGATCAAAAGCACTCGTCCGGCTGGCTGGCCGTCCGCCTCCATTGTGGCGGCGAGCAATGACTGCACATTGAACTCTTCCCGTACCGCTTCGGAGAGGGGAGGCACGCGCCGGAAACGGTGGCCGGTGCGGCGGTCCCAACCGAAACCCTCGCCGCGGCTGCCGTTTTGTTCCCAACCCAGAGATACTTCCAGACAATCGATAAGGAAAGCGTCGGAACGCGAAAGCTGAAGCGTTTCCGGACCGCTCGCTTCACGTTCGCCCGACCGGACTTTCCATACGAACAGGCGCTCGACTTCGTCGTCCCGGACGGCGAGGCAGGCTTGCTCGCAATCGAAGGCCAACGTCAGTTCACCAAGCGCCTGGCGAATCGATTCGGTCAAACCGCGGTCGAAACGCAAAACGCCGGTGATTTTTTCGAGGAACTGCTGGCGGCCAAGGTGTTCCCTTTCGCGTGCACCCAGAAATCCCATGCCGAGCCCGGAGACAATGGTGCCGAGGCCAAGAGCGATCCAGTGCCAGGTGCTTTGCCAGCGAAATGAGTCTTCCACCGCGACGCGCAGGATGATTCCGGCGGTGGCCAGCCCCACCAAGGCGAACATCGCATGGGTATTGCCGCGCGTCGCCAGCGCGAAGACGGTAAACAAAAACAGGAACCAGAATGCGGATACGGAGGGCGTCAGGTACAAGAACGCCGCCAGTACCGAGAAATCGACGGCTAGCGGGATGCGCACGCGCCAATCCGGGAAGAAGCGCTCCGCAAAAATGCCGACTAGCGCCACCAAAAGATATGCGAGCAAGAGCACGACGGAGACGCGACGGACGGACGCGACGGACGTCTCCAGCAACGCCACCAGCGATAAGGCGGCGATGACCGCGCGCGCCAACGTCACCTGGCGCTCTAAATAGAGGCGCTCGGTATTGTCCAGAGTCATAGAAAGAGCGATTTACGTGAAAACGCGAAATCCCCCGCGTACAAGTGCAAGAAAAGTGTAACAAGCAGAGGTTTTCCCGCAATTCGCGCGCGAGATGCTGTGGCCTTCTTGGTAATGACTTGCGCGCACTCGATAGTGCATAACAGCTCCATTTTCAGCGGCGTAGCGAAAATCGCGGCAGCCGAGATATTCAGCGACGAAGCGATGCACACGGTTCATCGGGCATTTGACAGAGGGTGCATAATCGATTGCAGGTCCAAGTCCGACGGGGGCGCCGGCTTGTCGCAAAGATATACCCGCAGAGAAGTTGGGCGAATTTTGGGAGTCAACGCGAGCCGCCTCGAATATTGGGAGCGGCTACGGCTGGTTCGTCCCCGGGCGCGCTGGGGCGAGCGGTTTTATAGCTTCGGCGATCTAGTTTCGCTGCGCACGATGAAGCGCCTGACGGATCGCCACATTCCCGCGCGGCGCGTCCTGCGCGCGATCAATTTGGTGGAGCAGCAATTCGGCGCTGCGCCTCTCGCCCTTCACCAACTACAATTCATCGAGCAGGGCCGCGATGTGATGGTGATTCCTCCCGGAGAAAGCCGGCCTTTCAATCCGCGTAAACAGCAATGGGGATTTTCTTTCGAATCGGCGAGTCCGCAGCGCAAGCTGCGGAGGCTTTCCGGACCAACCGCTGAAGATCTTTTCCGCGCCGCTCTCGAATGTGAGGCCGACCAAGAAACGCTTCCAGAGGCAGTCACCTATTACCGCCAGACGCTGGAAATTTCACCCGACTGGGTCGAAGCGCACATCAACCTTGGCGTGGCCCTTTACCAGATTGGGGACGCAGATGCAGCGCGCGCAGCGTTTCTGAAAGCCGTGCAGCTTGATCCATGGAACGGTATCTGCCGTTACAATTTGGGATGCGTGCTCGAAGAACAAGGCGAGATCGACGAAGCCATTCGACATCTGCGGTGCGCGGCGCGCGTTCTGCCAAATCACGCTGACTCGCGATTTAACCTGGCGCTGGCATACGAGAAACGTGGCCAACGGAGACTTGCCCGAGAGCAGTGGACGCTCTACCTCCGGCACGCGCCCAATGGTCCGTGGGCGGATCAAGCCCGCGCGCATCTGAAACGCTACGAAACTCGGCGCAAACTCGCCGCGCCAATTCCCTTTCCCCGTAAGGCATAGCCGCTGAGTGGGAGCCTTGCGAGGAGCCCCTCGGAATAGCTTTTTGCGGCCTTAAAATTTTCCCGCTTCTGTCCGCGATCGAGGCAAGTACTCGGGTGGCATCAGCCTGCAGGGCTGTTCAGAAGATTCGCGGCGCTCGTTGAGTCGCGCAGCAGCGCCTATCCACGGCAACCACGCTATGTTATGATTTTTGCGGAGTGGTGAGCGTAGCTCAGTTGGTAGAGCATCGGTCTGTGGCACCGAGGGTCGTGGGTTCAAATCCCATCGCTCACCCCAACCAATCTACTGCACCTGCCGCACTTGGGCGGCCTGCGCCTTAAAACTTGGCCGCGAAACAGTTGCGACTTGATCCGATACAAATGCCGATAATGTGCGGCACTGTATTGCAATCCCGACGCCCGGTTAACCGTGATTCCCCGCAGCGGCAACTTTGACAGGGGAATCGGCAGCGGCCAAAGGAACCGCGACCCGGACCAAAGTGCCATTCGTATTGGACTGTAGTTCAAACCATCCACCGAGCTCGAGGATCCGTTCCCGCATACCAACCAAACCAATGCCAGCGCCTTGGCCAGTGCTTCTAAATTTCTCCAGCAATTGCGGCGGAATCCCCCTACCGTGGTCTCGCACGTCAAGCTTAACTTTGTCCGCACCAACCTGGATTTGAACGTCTACCGACTGGGTTTGGGCGTGGCGATGCACGTTCGTCAGGCTCTCTTGCAGGATGCGAAACAGCACAATCTCCAAGATCCCAGGCAATCGCTTTAGGTCTTCAGAAACATTCAGATTCACTTGAATGCCGCTTCGTTTGGAAAAGCCTTCGACGTACCAATGCGCGGCGGACGCCAATCCAACTTCATCGAGGAGTGGTGGATGAAGCAGATGCGAAATCGTACGCGCTTCAGCCAGACATTTATCCAAAATATCGGACACTTGCGAGAGGGTTTTCACTTCCTTCTTGGACGCGTTCGGCATCCTAAGGTCTTCAACGGTCATTTTTGCGAGCGCCAGATACTGCCCGACGCTGTCGTGCAATTCGCGGGAAATCCTCCGTCGTTCTTCATCCTGTGACCGAATGACTTCGGCGGAAAGTTTTCTGACGGCGGCGGTGCGCTGTTCCACGAGATATTCGAGGTGGTCGTGCGCCTCCTGGAGCGCTTGCCGATCCCGTTTCTGTTGCGTTATGTCGCGAGCAACTTTCGATGCGCCCACGACGCGCCCCGCCGTATCTTGCAACTGTGAGATGGTGAGAGAAACATCAACAAGAGAGCCGTTCTTCCGCTTGCGAGCCGTTTCGAAATGCTCGACGCGTTCGCCTCGATTAAGCAGCTCAAGAATCGTTCTTTCTTCGTGCAGATGGTCGTCAGGAATAATGAACGTGATGTTCTGGCCGATCGCTTCTTCAGCCGCGTAGCCGAATAGCCGCTCCGCACCTTTATTCCAACTGGTAATGGTGCCATCGAGCGTTTCGCTGACCATCGCATCGTCGGAGGATTCAACGATGGCCGCCAATTGCGCCCGGGCCTTCTCCGCGTGTTTGCGCTCCGTGATGTCACGCACCAGCGCAATCATGCACATCGAGCCGTCCCGCTCGATCATCGAGGCGGAAATCTCGGCCGGAATCAAGTGCCCGTTCTTGTGACGGCAGGTCAGTGTATCCGTCCAGCCTTTGCCGCTCCTGGCGACCGATTGCGCGAATTCTTGCAGGGCGGGCATCTCGCCGGGGTGAACGGCAGAGATAGGAAGCGAGAGCAGCTCTTCGCGCGAGTAGCCCAACAATTGCCATGCCTTCAGATTGACATCGACGATGGCGTCCCGGTCAGGATCGATGATAAAGATCGCGTCGTTGGAATGGTCGAAGATGCTGTGGAAGGTCTGCTCACTTTTCTGCAACTTCGCGTCTGCCTTTTTCCGATCGGTGATATCCACAAAGCAATTGACCGCCCCTAATATTTCTCCGCGTTCATTTTTCAACGGTGCGATATTGACGATGACCGTGATGCGCGAGCCGTCCGGCTGCTCGACCTGCACTTCCATGTCGTGCACTTCGGGGATTTCGCCGGACAGCACGTCGACCATCGGGCATTGCTCATGGGGCACGAACACGCCTTCGGGAGTAAACAGTTTTGACGATCCACAAAATCGCTCGTATTTATCGCCACGGATCGGTGTCCGGCCCCACAATTCCGCGGCGCGCTGGTTG
The DNA here is from genome assembly GCA_049591475.1 of Candidatus Acidiferrales bacterium. Classification (GTDB taxonomy): domain Bacteria; phylum Acidobacteriota; class Terriglobia; order Acidiferrales; family UBA7541; genus Palsa-295. The sequence goes on along the minus strand of JBAWEZ010000056.1, from coordinate 49,962 downwards.
AAATCGCGGATCACGCCCGAAGCATCACAGGTATAGATCGCCACGGGACTGAGGGCAAACAAAGTGCGGTAGCGCCCTTCGCTCTGGCCCAATTCGGTGTTGAGTTTTTCCAGTTCCTGGCGGGAACGCACGGCGTCTTCCATCAGGTTGAGCGCAGCGCGCCGCGAGTCTCGGCTCCCCTCGCTGGACTTTTGGATTTCCGCCATCTGTTGAGTGAGAACGGTCTGGCTTTGCTCCAATCTTTCGCCTTGTCGCTCAAACAGCTGCAAGGAGTTGATCGTCTGGTATGCAGCCGATGCGAATCTGCCTAAGCTGACGAGTTGACGTAGATCCTCGGCGTCAAACTTTCGGCGCTCGCTGTGGGCTATTGCCCAGACGGTCCCAACCGCCTTCCCTGCCACGTAAAACGGGACCAGCAGAGCCTCCTCCATCGGAGGCGCAACGGTTTGGAGATACGTAAAATGCCGTTCGGCATGCTGGAACATCAGCGGAGCATTGCGATCCAGCACGGTTCCGCAGGGCCCAAAGTCGCGCGGCGTGCCGCCGCCAACGTGCTCTTTCCACGCGCCCGCGACTGCCGGCCAGTAAAATGCACTTTCATCTCGCGCAAGCAGACTGACCCCGGATGTGCCTACTCCGAGGACCTCCAGGATCGTGTCGGCCAATGTTTGAAGGATGGTCTTTGGAGAATCGGCCAGCGCTTGAGCGAGCGACACCAGGGCACGGTTTTCCTTGTGGTAATCCGGTGGGCGCGAGGGCCGGCGGTTCAATTCCTCGGTGCACAGTATGGACTTCAGCGGCGCCGATTTGCCGTTGCGAGCCATTATCGGAGACTTATCCTTGCTCGATCTCATTCGCTCTCCGAGTGCTCCGCTTGATCCGGCCCGGACTCAAGAGAATATCGCGGCGTCTCACCCTGCCTCTGGCAGAGTTCGTTGATCTCTTTCTTCAGCTCGATCATGCGAAGTTCGCGCCCGACCGCGGCTCGGTTAAAGCGACCTAACTCGTCGGCGTGCTCTTGGAGCTTATTGTAAGCCAATTGTAAAGTATTTTCTTCCTTGCGCTTGCGTTCAGTGATGTCCTCGATCGCGAGGAGCATCATAGGCCGATTATAACGGCCGTCCTCGATTCGTCGTGCATTCAGCAACATCCTCTTTGCTCCCAGGGGTGGGAATTCGGCTTCGACTTCGAAATCTTGCACGGCAGTACCCGTGGAGATGACTTGCTCAAGCGCTTCTCGCAATTTCGCGGTATTCCACCGGCCGTTTTGCAAGCGATAAAGGGAATTTCCGTTCGTTTCCTCGCGATTGGCGCCGAACGTCTTAAGAAAAGCAGGGTTGGCGTAGAGCACGTTCACGATGGAATCGAGGACCAAGAGTGGCTGCCGTACGGTATCCACGATGTCTTCCAAGAACTCCTTGGACTTTCTCACGCGTTCGCTCGCCTGTTTGGCCAAGTCAATATCCGACAGAACTAGAATAGCTCCGTCGATCTTATCGTCCAGCGTGCGGTATGGCCGAATTTGCAGGGAATACCAGTGATTTTCCTTGTCCTGAACTTCCATTTCTTTCGGAGCGAGCGTGTCGATTACACCGGCAATCAAAATCTCCCAATCGGGAACATTGATATCCGGGCGAATATCTGAAATGCGGCGGCCCATATCGGACGGGAGGATATTGAAGTACTTCGCGGCAGCAACGGTGGCACGCCGGATGCACAAGCCACGGTCCACCATTACCACCGGCAGGGTAGTGCTGCTAAGCAGATTGTTTAGATCGTTATTGGTCCGATCCAGCTCCACATTGCGGCTGTGCAGTTCGTCATTGACGGTGTTAAGCTCCTCATTCGCGGACTGAAGCTCTTCCTTGGAAGTTTCCAGCTCTTCGTTGGTGCTTTGCAATTCCTCGTTGGCAGAGAGTATCTCCTCGTTGGCCGACTGATATTCTTCATCACTCGCTTCCTTGGATTCGGCGAGAGAGTGAAGATGCTCCTCGGCCGCGGAAAGCCTGCGGCGCAACTTCGCGATCTCGCCATTTGCCGCGCGCCCAAGGCCGCTCCGCGATTTTCCGGCGATTCTAGCGGGCAGCGACAGAGGTGGCGCCGCCTTTTCGAATAGGATTAAATATTGGCCTCTCTCGCTCGAAGGTCCCAGCGGTTCGACGGAAATGTCCACCGCCTTTATCTGTCCGTTACGGCTAAATTCCACCGCCTTTCTTTTCACCGGCGCATGATGCTTCTTGGCTTGGTTGACCGCGGACCGCAGCTCGGCGGCAAGCTCCCTCCTGGCTATCTTCGAAAGCTGAAGGCTTGCCCTGCCCGAGGCCGGTTCCACGTAGGGCCCGACGGCGCCGCGAAACTGAAGGATTTCCAGGCTTTCGTTTACGATCAGTCCCGGCGGCGCGTAGCTTTTCAAAACCAGCTGGTCCGCGTCCTCTTGCTGCTGCAAATCAAATGCAGCTGGACTCTGGTTGGACGGAGCGGAGACGGAAGTTTCGCGGGGATAGCGATTGGCGGAGAAATCGTAATGCAGCCTGCCGGTGGACAGCTTCTTGACGAAAATCTTGTGTTTCTTGTCCACCGGAGCGAACAAGCCAGGGAACGCGGAAAGGCTCTCGGAACTCCCGAGCATGAGAAAGCCGGAGGGCCGCAGCGCGTAATGCAAGACAGGGACGACCTTTCTTTGCAATTCGGGCCCAAGGTAGATGAGCATATTGCGGCAGGCGACTAGGTTCATTTGAGAAAAGGGAGGGTCCTCCGCCAGGTTTTGTCTGGCGAAAACACAAAGATCGCGAACCGTCTTGCTAACCCGGTAGCCTTCGTCGACCTTGGTAAAAAAGCGCCGCAATCGCTCCGGCGACATTTCATGGGAGATACGTTCGGGATACAGCCCGGCGCGAGCCCTTTCGACGCCTCGTTCGTTGGCGTCCGTCCCAAAGAGCTGTATTTCCAGGTTAGAGATTCGGTCGCCCAGAAATTCAAGCAGAACCATCGCCAGAGAGTAGGTTTCTTCGCCGGTCGAACATCCCGGGTCCCAGATCCTTATCGTTCCCTTGGCGGATTTGTCCTTCAAGACGGCTGGGAACACTTTCGCCTTCAGTGCTTCGAACGCTTCCAGATCGCGGAAGAAACTTGTGACCGGAATGAGCAAGTCCTGGCAGAGCGTCTCCACTTCATCGGGATGTTTGTCCAAATACTTCGCGTACTCGCTTACGCCTTGGATCTTATGAATTGCCATTCGGCGGAGCGTGCGCCTCTGTATCGTGCCTGACTTGTACTGCGAGAAATTAACTCCCCCAGCCTTGCGGAGGACGGCGAATATCCGGCTGAAGCCCCGATCTTCGCTCGTTCTTTCGTCGTGCGTGCCAGTGGCGCGGGTGCGGCTTGCACTCAGGTAAGGGTGACCGCTGACCCGGCTCAGTTCTTGGGCTATCCGTTCGGGCGGCAGGATGAAATCGACGCAGCCGGACGCGGCGGCGCTATGCGGCATCCCGGAGTACTTTGCGGACTTCTCGTCCTGCGCGAACGTAATGCCGCCTTCCGCCTTAATCGCGGCCAAGCCACGCGTTCCGTCGGAAGCCGTACCTGACAACACCACGCCAATCGAGCGGCTGTTCCTGGCCTCCGCCAGCGACCGCATGAAGAAATCAATGGGCGTGTGAAGCCCAGACTCCCCGGAGCGCGGCGTGAGCCGTAGACGACGCTGCGCGATTCCCATGTTCACGTTCGGTGGAATCACGTAGACGTGATTCAGCTCGACCCTGGTGCCATTCTTCGCCTCAGCGACGGTCATTCCAGTCTGTTTCGCGAGCAATTCGGAGAGCGCGCTGTGGTGCTTGGGATCGAGGTGCTGGATCAGCACGAAAGCCATGCCAGTATCGTTCGGGAGGGAATGCAACAGCTGAGTGAATGCTTCCAGACCGCCCGCGGAGGCGCCGACCGCCACAATCGCGAAAGAATCGGTTTCGCCAGCCGCTCCGGGATCGGTTCCGTCATGCATGTCGGTAATTGCCTTCGCTGGGAAGAAGGGCTTCGTTCGCTGATGCTTCGAAGTCGACGTCGCTTTAGCTGGGAGCTTGGCGGCTCGCTTGGGGACTTCTCCCGCCATAAGGCGAGCGTACGACAGTCCCTGATCCGAAAGGTACTTCTATAGCATAAATACCGGACGACTGTCTGTCAGGGACAAGACCAAGACGGAACGGTTTCTGCGAGCACTTACCTGCCACGCCCGCGAGGACCGTTCCCGCCTAATAAGGCGTCTACGTTGCCCACAAGTTGACTCAGCGCAGTTTTGGGCAATGCCGCTCGAATTCCAACCTTTCGCGCCTCCTCCGCGAGTTGGTTCGTAAGGTACAGCGTTAACAAGAGGATGGGAACTTTGGGAAATTCCTCTAGTATTTTGGAGGCCGCTTCAAGGCCAGACATGCGAGGCATGGAGAGGTCCATAATGATGAGGTTCGGCTCCAGCGCGCGGCTCTTTTGAACTGCTTCGAGCCCATCGACGGCTTCTCCGCAAACTTCCCAGTCAATATGTTTTTCTAGCGTCGCCCGCAAACGCTGACGGAGAAGAGCGCTGTCATCGACGATTAAAATTCGGACGGTCATTAACAAAAAGTAGTTCTTCGGCTCGAAGACCATCAATACAGTGTCTGAGCCCGCTGCCGACTATGTGACCGTCGATGAAAAGGCGCTCTGGATAGAGCCTGGTCCCCCGCGGCACTCAATCCTATCTACGGTGCGCTCCGAGCGAGCGCGCAACAATCGATAGTTCACCTGATATTGAGGTACGGCGGGCCGTACCGAGCAACGGCAAGTGTGACCGGAACGTCGGAGCAGAATTTACGGGGACGGGCAGGCGTAACTCAACGTACCGTTCAGGTGCTCGTGCTCCACCTTAAACGTCAACTTGCGTTTGCCCTGATTCTGAGTGATCTTGAAGACATAGATGCGATCGTAGTCGTCATTCGGCCAGTAAGGGACAAGAGACGGATCTTCTCCATAAGTACGCAGCATCTGCTTTGCGAATCGGTTCAAAAAAAAGTGTTCCCACGCGACGAAGATCAGCGCATGGTCTTCAGCAGGCGCCGTCAGCTCCGATTGGAGCTTCGCGATATCCGCGAAACCGATTTGCACGTTCACCGGCATCCCGAGTGCGATCGCGGTGGGTTCAATCGTCATGAGCGGACGCACGTAGGAATACAATTTAACGCCGCCCCCATCGCGCAGTTCTATTGCGGGATCGGGCGCGTAGATCGCGTTGGGTTTGCCAAAACGCGGGATCAATACTTTCGGCAAAGCCAGCGCCCGGTTAAGACCCTCGCACGAAAGCTGTCCCAGACCCTGCAGTGGCTTTTCCGCGTGCCGGATAGCTACGATTGTTTCCTGTGCCGCCAGCGCATGAACGCTGATGAACAAGAACAACATCACGACAGATGCCGTCTGCCAGGAGCCTCGGAGGATGGGTCTGATTTGGATCATCTTCATGCGCCCCAATCACCTGAGAAGCAGAATAGCAAACACGGCTTGCACGGAACATGACGGCCTGGCGAACCTGCGCCCCTGCGAGTGGTATTCCCGAGCTGTTTAGCTGCCAGCGACCATCCCGTGCGCTTGGCTGTCGCGGCTACGAGAGCCCGACAATCTTGCCGGTGGCCTCGTCGAGGTCCATGTCGTAATAGCCGGGGCGCGTAGATAGGCCCGGCATCGTTGGGATCGCGCCGAGCAGCGGGAAAATGAACCCGGCACCCACGCTCGCACGCACGTCCTTCACCGGAACAATGAAGCCCGTCGGCGCACCCTTTAGATTCGGATCGTGACTCAAGCTGTACTGTGTTTTGGCCATGCAGATAGGCAGCTTGTCGAATCCGAGCTTTGTATAGAGAGCGATTTTCTGCTCCGCCTCTGGGCTGTATTCCACACCCGCGCCGCCGTACATTTCGCGGACGATGGTTTCGATCTTTTCCTTGATGCTCTTCTCCAGCGGGTAAAGGAACTTGAAATGGCCCGGCTTTTCGCACGCGGCGATTAGCGCTTTGCCCAGCTCAACGGCTCCGGCACCGCCTTCAGCCCAGTGATTGGTCATCACCGCGTCTACTGCGCCTGCGCCTTTCGCCACCTTGCGCACTAATTCGATTTCCGCCGGGGTATCGTACTGGAATCGATTCACGCCAACGACCACCGGCAAGCCATACTTCCTGGCGTTCTCGATCATCTTCACCAGATTCACAGAACCTTTTTCCAACAGCTCGAGATTTTCTTGGGTGTATACCGGGTCCAGCGGCTTCCCGGCGACCACTTTCGGCCCGCCGCCGTGCGTTTTGAGCGCACGAATCGTCGCCACCATTAATACGCAATCGGGAACCAATCCGCTATAGCGGCACTTAATGTTGAAGAACTTCTCCATGCCCATCTCGGCGCCGAATCCCGATTCGGTCAGCACGTAGCCGTCTTTCCCAACGAGCTTCAGCGCCAGTTGATCGGCAACGATCGACGAATTCCCGTGCGCGATATTTCCAAACGGCCCCGCATGCACGAACGCCGGCGTGCCTTCGAGAGTCTGCATCAGGTTCGGCATGATGGTTTCCTTCATCAACACAGTCAGCGCGCCGCCCACCCCGATATCGTCGGCGGTGATCGCTTCACCGGCCTTGTTGGTGCCGATCACCATGCGCCCTAATCGCTCGCGCATGTCCGAAAGGCTGGTGGTCAACGCCAGGACTGCCATGATTTCGCTGGCCACGGCGATATCGAACCCAGTGACGCGCGTGAAGCCTTTCTCCTCGGGTCCTTGGCCGATGGTGATCTGCCGGAGCATGCGATCGTTAGTATCGATGACGCGCCGCCACGTGATCGAGTTTGCGTCGATATCCAGCCGAGCGAACCGGCTGCGCTCTTCCGGCGTCAGGTCGTCGGGATTGGTCTTGTTGATTCCAAGCTTGCGTAAGCGGCGCAGCATCACAGGAGAAAATTTCCGGCTGCCATCTTTGGCGCGAGGCGTCAGGCGGTCGAACATCTGCTCGTCCGTCGCATGGGCCTCGTGAAACATGCGGGTATCGATCGCCGCAGCAAGCAGATTGTTCGCAGCGGTAATCGCGTGAATGTCGCCGGTCAGATGAAGATTGAACTCCTCCATCGGAATAACCTGGCTATACCCACCGCCCGCCGCGCCACCCTTGATGCCGAACGTTGGTCCCTGGCTAGGCTGGCGAATGCAGGTGAACACTTTCTTGCCAAGGTGCGCGCCGATCGCCTGGCTCAAGCCCACAGTCGTGGTGCTCTTGCCTTCGCCGAGCGGCGTCGGCGAAATCGCCGTCACCACGATGTACTTACCGTTCGGCGCGTCCTTCAGCCGGTCGCGCACCGAGAGGTGCACCTTGGCCTTGCTCTTGCCGTACAGGTCGAGCTCGTCGGGAAGGATGCCCGCCTCCGCCGCAATCTGACCGATGGGAATCGGCGTGACCGACTGCGCAATCTCAATATCGCTGGGCACGCGCGCAAGTATGTTCTTCAGCTTATGAGGCATCCTGTTCTTCTCCTTGAAATGTACAATGGCGATGTATGCAACGAACGGGAAGTGTCCCTCAGACTTCGCGCGGGATCATGACTTAATAGTGCGCTCGGACGGCCTTCCTCTGGCTTCGCATGCAATCAAATACCGTATTGGAGCGCCGCTTCGTTGTCAAGCAGCTCTCTGCGAAGAAAAGGCGCGTTAGAGAAGCCTTACGCATCGAAGAGGGATGGCAGAGCGCCGCCATCCCTCGGCTACATGTCCATTCCAAAATCGCGAGTTACGATTTACTGCACTCGCAGCGAACTTTATCCTCTAACTTTCCTTGGTGCGTCGGATGACGATTCGCAGTCCACTCCTTCCATCCCACGTTCATTTCTTTCACGTAAAAGCCCAGCTCCGCTAACTGCAGAGCTGCATTCGCCGAGAGCTGTCAATCGCGGCTCCAGCAATAGGTGACGATCTCTCTGCCCTTCGACAACGTCGTGCCGGCGCGATCTATATCGTCGAGCGTGAAGCACAACGCGCCGGGGATGTGGCCGTTGACAAACGCTTCCTTCCCTCGCGTGTCGAGCAACACGAAATCGAAAGGTGCGTGTCCTTCAACGGCTCTCAGAACGTCGTTACGTTGCTTTTCGGCCTTGAGCTTCGCAGCAAAATAGTCCCGGTTCGCGCGAACCTCATCCGGACTGAATGCAGGTGTGGCCATGCGTTTCCTCCTCTAGCTGGGCTGGCTAGCTACTGCCCTATCCGATGCAAAGGAGACGCGGGGGTTGCGGGAGATGTGGCAACTTTAGTGCGTAAGTTTTAGGTGCTAACGACTAGACGCGTCTTCGCCGTGGCTGGCAACGAGATGAGCTATCATAGAGCAACGTCGAATGCCCCAAAATACCACAGGCGGAGATTCCAGCAGCAAGCCCACAACACCAACGCGCAATGCACCAGCCCGCCCAGAACCGTGGCTGCGCGGCTCGTTCGCCGATGTTCCTGTGCTCACGCGCGCCGTGCTGCACGCCTTGGCGCTCGCTAAGGAAGACGTCGAGCGCTGGTGCGCCGGCCTCGCTGATGACGAGCTAAACCGCCGACCCGCAGGCATCGCTCCGGTCGCATTCCATCTTCGGCACATTACCCGCAGCGCCGACCGCTTGCTTACCTACGCCGATGGCCGCCAGCTATCTCCGGAGCAAATTTCTGCGCTGAAAGCGGAGCTCGATCCAGGCGCAACCGGGCAGGATGTGTTCGCGGAATTTCGAGCAGGCATCGAGAGCGCCGCGGTTCGAGTGCGCGCATTCAACGCCGCGCAGTTCGAGGAAGCTCGAAAAGTAGGAAAGCAACAGTTGCCAACAACTGTCGGCAGCCTGCTAATTCACGTGGCAGACCATACGCAGCGCCACGTTGGCCAGGCGATCACGACGTCTAAAATCGTGATCGCCGCGCGGCGCTAAATATCGGCCGCCTTTTGCGCGTATCTAACTTCCCGAGGAATTTGCGATGGTCAGAATTTCTGGTTCGGTCAAAATGCGCGAGGATTGCTTGGCAGCGGCGAAAATGCGATCGACAACCTCATCCGCGGGCGCGAGGCCGCGCTTTTCAAGCCAAAACACCACGTTCGAGCGACCGCTCATGGGGCCAATTTCGATCACCTGTTCCAGCCCAAACAGATGCGCCGGCACGCCACTATAGACAGCGTCCGCGAGCTTCAGGTCGCCTTTTTTATAAGCTTTGGCGATGGCAGCGGCATGAACGCCAGTAGCGGTGCGAAATGCATCTTGACCGACCACCGGAAAATTAGGAGGGATCACGGTACCGGTGGCGCGCGCCACGGTCTCCGAATATTTTTTCATTTGAGATAGATCGCGGTCGATCAGTCCAAGGAGCCGCAAATTGACGAGCAGTAGCTCCATCGGCGTATTCCCGACGCGCTCACCCAGTGCAAGAGCGGTTCCGTGAACTTGATCGGCTCCGGCAGCAATCGCCGCGAGAGAATTGGCGACCGCAAGCCCACGATCGTTGTGTCCGTGCCAATCAACTCGAATTTTCTCGCCGGACGGCTTCACGACGTTCGCAATTACGAATTTCACTAGATTAAAGGCGCCGCGCGGCGTGGCGTGCCCCACCGTGTCGCACAAGACAATCGAGCGAGCGCCGGCACGAATGGCGGTCGAGTACAGCGCGACGACCGTAGATGGATCGGTGCGAATAGTATCTTCGGTCACGTACATTACCGGCAAGCCAGCGCCGGCTGCGAATTTAACCGATTCTTCCGTGGTCCGGCGAAGATGATCAACACTCCAGTCCTCGACGAGCCGGCGAATAGGGCTCGATCCGAGAAACATGGCGCATTCCATGGGCTGGCCGACGCGTTCGCAGATGTCGATCATGGCCCGAATGTCAGCATTGTGAGTGCGGCCGCCGATATTCGGCCGCAATTTCATGCGCGAGCCAAAGATTTCGCGCGCGAGGGCTTCGGTATCGGCCGCGGCGCGGGGCCCAGCTCCCGGCAAACCAATGTTCACGAGGTCGATTCCGAGCGCCTCCATCAAGTGCAGAATTTCGATTTTCTCGGGAACGGAAGGATCACGCACGGACGGATTCTGAAGTCCATCGCGCAGCGTCTCATCATTGAGCATCACGCGGCGGCCGGCAGGAATTTCCGGCTCAGCGTAAGCGTTCCAGTCGTGGATGAGGTTGTCTGGCACTCGGTTCGGTCACGCAGCCGATGCGGGCATTCTACCGCAGGTCCGCGGTTGCAACGGCCCCTCGTCTCTCGTGCGCGAATGAGGGCGACCAAGCATGAAGGCGGCGCGGTCGTCGCCGTGCCTGCTCTCTACCCTCGCAAGTACCCACTTCTAGGAAACTTAGCGACGACCGCCGATTTCGCCGTGAAATCCGCCGCCAATGCTTCCGCGGAAGCCTCCGCTGAACCCGCGACCTGCTCCTCCGAAGTGCTGAGACCCGCGGGCCGAACGCAAACCATTGTGCGGAGCGGCTGGATGGGCGCCGCGCATGCCCTGGGTATCGAAACCATGACCGAAATGGCGGAACTGGCCGCCATAAACGGCGTACGGTGCAAGGCCCACGCTCCACGGCGAGTAGAATCCCCATCCGAATGGGCTGTCAATCACTCCAGCACCAGGAACAAACGTATAGGACATGAACCAGGGATTCCAATACCAGCCAGGACCATACCAACTCCACCATCCAGGTCCCCCTCCTGGGCCCCAGCCGCTCCAGCCGTAAAGATACGGTGCCTCGTTTACGTTTGCCTCAGCGAGGTATTGAGAGCGGAGCTGGGTCCAACTATAGAGTGGATCGTCTCTCTTATACTGGGCCACATCGAACTTTTTGACTTTCAGACGCGCAGTTTCGGGGAAAAGGTTGACTTCTTGACCGGGATTGACGCGGACGTGACGGTCATTCTGAACTACAACTGCCTGGCCCTTAACCACGCGGGCTAGCCCCTGCTGCGGATCGAAATCGTAGAGCCCGGTGTGGACTAGATAAGAGGTGCTGTCGACCTCCGCGATCATCAGGTTCTGCTCACTGTGGTATTCATCCACCTCGACGGTTGCCTCGCCCGAGGCAATCTTGACCTTTGTGTCGGTCAGGCTCGGCGAAACCATTGTGGCGGACGTGTCGTTGCCCAGCCGGAGAAACACCCCCGGAGTGAGGAGCACCTCCACTCTGCCGTTTTCGGTTTCCAGAGTTTGGCCTGCCTGAAGCGCGACCTTTCCGACGGACTGCGAGCTGAGCGTTTCAGTCCCGATGCGCGCCCGTCCTTCCACGTAGTTGATGGTGCCGGGGCTTGCACTCTCAGGATGGTCCGACGGAGCTAACTGAGATGAAGTGGCTGCCAGCGCCGGGAACGCCATAAACGCCACAAGCACCAGGCACCCGACGAATCTGATTATAAATTTCGAGTTGAATTGACGCATTTCCTTGCCTCTACTCATTAGACGTAAAACCCCGTCGAACGACACAATCGCAAATCATTAAAAATACGAGGGATATGGAACAGAAAGAGCCACCGGACCAACAAAGGTGGAGATTGGCGGAATTTAGGCGGCGCCTCGGCAAACCGCTTGCGCCCCAATTCAGCAACATGTTAGCCTTAGCGAACAAAAGGCGAATACAAGCAGAGAGTGAAGGGTCTGCTTTTTTGACCAGGAGGGTGAATGGCGACATCCACGAGGGGTCTCGCGGTAATGGCAGGGACAACTCTAGACGCAGTGCAAGAGGCGCTCGGGGCGCTTGCGGCCAAATACCGGAGCGATGAGGTATTAACCGCAGTACGGCAAATCCCTGCCCGCGAGGCAGAGTTTCGCCCTATGCCTGATTGGGTGCGGCCGGAACTCGCGTCCGCGTATAGCGCCAAGGGAATTGGGCAGCTCTATTCGCACCAAGCCAAAGCAGCAGAACTAGCCCGCGCCGGAAACGATTTCGTGGTGGTGACGCCCACCGCTTCAGGCAAGACGCTGTGCTACAACCTGCCCGTCCTGAATTCAGTACTCGAAAACTCGGATACGCGCGCACTGTACATCTTCCCCACCAAAGCCCTTGCGCAGGACCAGCTCGCTGAGCTCCACGATCTGGCGACTCGTTTGGAAGACCGATTCGGCGTTTTCACTTACGATGGCGACACGCCGAGCGACGCGCGCAAATCGATTCGCGAGCGCGGGCACGTGATCCTCACGAACCCCGACATGCTGCACACTGGAATCCTGCCGCACCATACGAAATGGATGCGGCTCTTCGAAAATCTGCGCTACATCGTGATCGACGAGTTACATACGTATCGCGGGGTGTTTGGCAGCCATCTCGCCAACGTTCTGCGGCGCCTGCGGCGAATCGCGGAGTTCTACGGCTCGCGCCCGCAATTCATTTGCTGCTCGGCGACCATTGCGAATCCTGACGAACTGGCCGCGCAATTGATTGAGCGGCCAGTGAGCGCGATCGAGGAGAACGGCGCACCGTCGGCTGAAAAACTCTTCGTCTTCTACAACCCGCCGATGATCAACCGAAATCTGGGCATCCGGCGCAGCTATCTGAATGAAACTACGCGTGTAGCCAAAGAGCTTCTGGCACGGAAGCTGCAGACGATCGTCTTTGCAAACAGCAGGCTGCACACGGAAGTGCTGCTCACATACCTTCAGCAGGCGAACCCGCCGCGGCCAGGCGCATCCGAGCCGATTCGAGGCTACCGTGGAGGTTATTTGCCGGGCGAACGACGGGATATTGAACGCGGCCTACGCGAAGGACGTGTGCGCGGCGTGGTGGCGACCAATGCGCTGGAATTGGGCATCGATATCGGTTCGCTGGACGCATGCGTGATGGCCGGCTACGCGGGATCCATCGCGTCCACTTGGCAGCGCGCGGGACGCGCCGGCCGCCGCAGTGGCACTTCCTGCGCGGTGCTCGTAGCGTCTTCTGCGCCGCTCGATCAGTTTATCGTGCAGCATCCGGACTATTTTTTCGAGCGGTCGCCGGAACACGCGTACATTCAGCCGGACAATCTGGAAATCCTGGTGAACCACTTGAAATGCGCGGCTTTCGAGCTGCCCATCACGCCGGACGAAAAATTTGGAAGCATCGATGTGCAGCAGCTCTGCGCGCGATTGGCCGAAGCAGGTTATTTGCATCGCAGCGGCGGCAATTGGCATTGGGTGCAGGAGGCGTATCCGGCGGACACGGTCAGCTTGCGCTCGGTCACTTCGGATAATTTCGTGATCATCAACACGAGAGACGACTACGAAACCAAAACCGAAGATCACGGCGACCCAGAAGTGATCGGCGAAGTGGATTTCTCTTCGGCGCTGACTACCGTTCATCCGAAAGCCATCTATCTGCACCAGGGGCAGCAATACCATGTCGACCGGCTAGATTTCGATCAGCGCAAGGCCTACGTCAAGCCGGTTAACGTGGATTACTACACAGATGCGATCCGCTATACGCAAGTGCGCGTGCTGGAAACCGCGGAAGAGGAAAGCATCGCTGGGCCTGCCGCCGGGGCGCATGGAGATGTGCTCGTCCGTTCCCAAGTGATTGGCTTCAAGAAGATCAAATTTTTTACCAACGAGAATATTGGCGACGGAAAACTCGAGTTGCCGGAAAACGAGATGCACACGACCGCTTTCTGGATCACGCTGGAGCGGCCGCTGATGGAAAGCCTTCCCTTCGCGCTTTCCGAACGGCAGAGCGGAATTTTCGGGCTGCTCTATGCGCTTGAGTCCATGGCTTCGCTTCTGCTGATGTGCGACCGGCGCGATCTGGGAACGGCGGTGGGAGAACGCCCGCCAAGTGCCGGTGTAGAAACCGAATGGGAGGAAGCGCCGCCGTCGATAGCCGATTTGGAAAACGAAAAAGAATTCTTCGAGCCGAATATGTATTTGTATGACGCGTATCCCGGCGGAATCGGCTTCAGCGAGCCGCTCTATCGCGTTCACGACCTTCTCTTGCGGCGTACGCGGGAGATGATTGCCGGCTGTCCGTGCGAAAGCGGTTGCCCGTCGTGCGTGGGACCCGCGGGCGCAAAAAGCGAACGAACAAAAGAAGCGGCGCTGGCGATTTTGGAGCGCCTGTGCGCTGCGAATTGCGCTGACAATGACGCTGCGAACGCCGCCCGGATCCTAAAATGAGCCAGCAGCGCGATCCATTTTCGGGATTGGCCGCTCTGCGACCGCCACGGCGGCGCGAAATCGCCGTTGCATGCGACTCTCAAATTGCCCGCGGATTCACGGCGGAAGTGCCAATCGGCGCCGAGAGGCTAGCGCAAATCCTGGGCGCGGCGCCGCGACGCAATCGCTTCGGCGAGCATTTAGGTTTGCGCAGGTGGTTTTCAGAGCAGGCCGGCGCTGCGGCTCCTTTTGATGCCCCTGAGGGCGAGATTGATTTGCGCATCCTGCGCTTGATCGCGCCCGAAGCGTCCAGGGAAGTTGCCGATCCGCGGAAGTGGCTTTTTCTGGACACGGAAACCACCGGCATGGCCGGAGGCTCGGGCACCTACGCTTTTCTGGTGGGTATTGCCTGGTGGGATGCAGGGGGCCTGGAAGTAGAACAATTTTTCATGCGCGAACACAGCGAGGAGCATTCTCTACTGCTGGAGCTTGCTGAGCGCATGGCTGAGCGCCGCGTGCTGGTCACGTTCAACGGCAAATCGTTCGATTGGCCATTGCTCGAAACGCGATATCGCATGACACGAAACATTAAGATGCCCGTTCCGCGCGCACACCTTGATTTCCTACACCCGGCACGAAATTTGTGGCGGCCGAGGCTCGGTTCCGTGCGGCTGGCCAAGTTGGAGCAGCACGTCCTCGGATGGAATCGCGGCACAGACGTAATGTCCGAACTGATTCCATCGATTTATTTCGATTACTTGCGCGGTGGTTCTCCCGAGCCGCTTGTACCGATCTTTCATCACAACCAGATGGATTTGCGCGGACTAGCGGCCCTTGCTGCGAGAGTGCTGGCGCTATTGGCTCATCCGGAAGAACACGGGCAGGACGCGCTGGAGATCTTCGGCGTATCGCGTATTTGCGAGCGACGCGGCGACGTTCGCGCCCGAGATCTTTACGAGCGATCGATCGCCGGCGAACTTCCCGAAGCAGTGAACCGAAAGGCGCGGCGTTCGCTAGCGCTGCTGGCGAAACGCGCCGGAGATCGTGGCCGAGCCGCAGCAATATGGGCTGAAATGCTCGGCAGTTCACGCGAAGGACTAGAGGCGTACGAGCAGCTGGCGATCCATTACGAACGGCGCGCGCGAGATCGTCAAAAAGCTGCCGCACTTACACGCCAAGCGCTAGCAAGCCTTCGCGCAGCGAACCGTATCGGCGCCATCCAGCCCGCACTTTACCGCCGCTATAGAGACAATTTTCAGCGTCGATTGGCACGCCTAGAATACAAGAGTCAAGGCCGCGCAGCCGCGCCGCTTTCTTTTGATGCGCTGCTCGTGGACTAACATTAATTCGCTCGTTGAAGGCAGCAAACGCTTAGGTGCCCGCTGAGCGTAATCTACTGCTCGCTCGACCAGCGCTCCACACCGATATGCGTTGCCGGTTCATTGAATACGCGCACGCCATCGATCCGCGAAGTATCGACCAACTGCTGCAGCTCCGGCGCAATGTACGCCGCGCGAACTGACGCCTCGTAGAGCTGCCGCATTTTGCCGGAGTAGTAACGCCCATGGCGGCGAACGTGCCAGCGATAGGCGACGCGGCCGGGACGCCGAAGATCACGCAGCAACACGGCGCCGCGTGGCTTCACGACGCGCGCAATTTCGGCAAGCAGCCGCTCCGGCTCGGCCATGTGATGCAACACGGAATTGCAAGTCACCAAATCGAAAGTCGCATCCGGAAACGGCAGCGCGTTCGCATCCGCCACCTGAAATTCGACGCGCCCGGAGAGTTCCGGCCCCGCGGCTGCATGATTTGCCACCGCCTCGGCGATCATATGGGACGAACGATCAACCGCGACGAATTTCCAGCGCGTCAGCCTGCGAGCGAGTTTCACAACGATTTGCCCGGGGCCTGTCCCGACGTCGAGAGCGCGACCGCGTTCGCGTCGATTCACCAGTCGCAACGCATGAGCCACGAAACTCTCGTCGATTTTCTTAAGATACGACTGGGCCGCTGCCGATGAATAGGCTTCGACCTCCTCAAAATCGTCCATTACCTCGGGCTCGGGCATGCGATGCGATTCGAACATCGAGAAGTTACTCCCCTAGGATTGGCCGAACGCCAACGGCGGTTTTGCGCCCAGGGCCGATTGCTGCACTCGCGGCGGCTCCGTCGATTATCGGGGCCGGAGTCCAACCAATCGCCCGATCGACCGCGTCGAACGTATCGCGCGTCGCGCTTTCCACGTCGAGGCACTCCGCCGCGACGCAGCGCAGAAACACTCCTCCGGCAGCCGTCTCGAATTGCAAAAAGCCTGGCCGACTGTGGAGATCGGTCCGCGCGGCATACTTTTTCTCAAGCGCCTCACTGAAATAGTTGAAGAACTGCGCCGCGTGATCGTCGCTGTCCAAAGTTAATCTGAACACAAGCGGCGTTTCGTCCGTTCGCGAGTTTTCAAACACGGCATAGCGATCGCCCGCCCAATCCGGTCCAAGCGCGGCAGCACGGCCGGGGCCGAGGAACTGTTTCAGCAGCTCACGCAGCCCAAATTCGCCCATCACGTTCTCTTCGAGCAGTTTCCAGTCCGCCGGCACAATCCCCTTCCACCTGGGCAACGTGACCGCCACTGGCCTAACGCCCTTCAGGTAAAGATCGGGATGGAGAATTTGCTGCGTGGAAACCGGCGGGTTTTCAAACAGAAGTTTAAGGTCTGCCCAGCCCGTATGCGACTTCAGAAATGCCTGTGAGAACGACGTGCCTTCAAGGTAAGGGAAAATCAGGGCGTCCTGGATGTATGGTGGCGCCTTAGCGAGAACCGGATCCTTCGTCATTTCCGCGATGGCCCCGGTTCCTATAAGCGCACTCACGTCCGGCAGATCGCGCACTCCCTCATGCTCGTCGCGCAGAAGGTAATCGACCATCGCGGCCATCGCGGTGCCTTCGCTGACGGAATCGCGGGCCATTTCCGCGTCGTCGTTCGGACGCGCCGCCTTGATCCAGCGCTCGATGTGGAACGACTGATCCTCGAGCGCGTGCGTCATTTCATGCGCCATCACTTCGCGCTGGTCCGCGATGGGGATCCAGTCGGCGATATAAAACTCTTTGGCCTTCGGATCGTACATCCCGGCAACTTGATCGGTGAGCAAATCGATCATGAACGAATCGAGCGGGAAGTTTTTCGGAACCAGGCCAAAGGCTTCGAGCGATTTCTCGTCCGCATAGCGCTGCGCGCCGTTCTTGTCTTCTTTTTCTTCCTGGATCAGAAGCGCGCGTATTTGCTCGCGCGAACGGAGACTTTTCTTCAGGGGGTGCTTGATCGGCAAATCGAGAATGTGGCTCATCTGCACGAGTAATTCGTCCGCTGCGCTTAGAAATTCCTGGTTCGACTGGGCGGCACTTTCTTTCGCAGGGGCCGATTCACCCGCTGCTGCTGTCGAAGGCCCAGGCTGGGTTGCTGGCGGAGCAGATTGTTGCGCAACGGCGGGCTGCGAGCTTTCCTGTGCACCAGCAACGACAGGTAGCGTCAGCGCGAGCGCAACAAAGGCCACCGCTACTCGACCGATCCACCAATGATGCAAGAAAACTCGCATGCACAGCCGCTGAACCGCTCGAATTTCAAATTGGCGACGTGCTTTGATCATTGCGGACCGAACGCGAGCAGCACGTTGCCGGATAGTCCGTAAATCGAGCCATATCCTGAATCGACGAATACCATGCCGCCGGCAATCGCGGGACCTCCACCATCAATGGCGCCCCCGCGCGCGGCGACATGATTTACAGTTGAAAATTCCCGGGCAGTATCAAAATTCCAGATTACCTTGCCATCGGCTGTTGAGTACGCGCGCAGTTGTCCGGTATCGGCTCCCGAGAAAACTACCCCCGGCATTCCCGAAACCGCCGCTGACTGCGCTGGACTGCATCGCGGCGCAGAGCAACCGCCGATGGGCGGCGGCGTGTTCCACAGCACATGCCCATCGCTAAGTCGCAACGCGAACATGCCGCCGCCAGCTTTCGGATCGGGCATCAGGCCTTCGGGCCCTGGCTCCATCGCAAAATCGGAAAGCGCAGCAAATACGGCATTTGTATCCGCTGCCGGTCCCCATTCGATTCCACCCAGGGGCCCGCCATGGCCGATCCGAGTCTGCCAAATAATTTTGCCTCGGTCGTCTGGATCGAGTCCAAAAACAATCCCCGATTTCTGAGCCAGTATCAGCACGCGTTTCCCGTTCGGCAGTTTGCGCAAAATCGGCGAAGACCCGAAATCCGAATCCGGACCCTGTTTTGCCGGACAATTGACCGGATCGTCGCGATAGCAGCTGACATTGTAAGTGTCATCCGCAGTGATCTGCCGCGACCACACGATTTTGCCGCTCTTCAGATCGATCGCCAAAATAGCGTCACTCAGAGGAGTCGCGGGATCGGAATAATTATTCCCAGCGCCGATGTACAGCACACCGCGCTCGGAATCGATCGTCGGCGTGGACCATAATCCTGCGCCCGAAGGACCCAGTAACTGCGTCCCGGTCTTGTTTTTGTGGGTGGGGCGGGCCGGCTGGTCGATCGTGTATGTCTTCCACAGAACTTTTCCGGTGCGCGCATCGAGCGCCGCGATCAAGCCGCGAAAGGTGCAGCACGAATAATGAGCGTCGGCGGCCATCCACTCCTCGCGCGAAGAGACCGGGACGTACAACACGCCTTTGTAAAGGGCCGGCGATCCCGTGATTCGCGCGTACGGATGCATGCTGAGACGCGTCTGCCAAAGCGGGCGTCCCGTTTGGGCGTCAACGGCGTACGCGTTCGCACGCAAGTCTCCAAAATACGCCCGGCCGTCCTGCTCAACCGTAATCGCCGAACGGACGCCGGCGTCGGCTTGGAAAGTCCAGTACGTGCAGCCAGTCGAGGCGTTTAGTGAATACACTCCGCCAAGCGGTCCTCCAACGAATACCCGTCCGCCGGCGACCGTCGGTTGCGAGTAGGATGTAAATCCGCCGCGCATTCCGAACGCCCACACGAGTTTGAGGTGTGGCACTTGCTCGGACGTCAGGCCGGCTTCGGCCGCCGACTGAAATCGCGTGTTATCTAAATTCGCTCCCCATCCATTCCACTCGGGGCTAGAAAATCCGGCAGGCAGCGCGCTGGGGCATCGGTTGGCAGGACGCGCGACGACTACAGAAGCGCCCAGTTTTTTACCGGTGAGGAATTCCGCCACTTCCACCCGCTGTACCTGCGTAAGGCGCGCGCCCTGCACGTGCATGGTGCCCTCGGAAAGGGTATACACGATGTAATCGGGCGAAGCAGCCTTCAGCACGTAGTGATTCAAATACGGTGGGCCGCCGGCTTCGTGACATGCTGCGCAATAGGTGGCGTAGACCTCGCCACCGGGCATTTTGGCCGCGCGAGCTTCCGCAGCCTTCTGCGCCACGGGATTGCTGGAGAAGGACAAAATGTAGGCAACTATTTCGCTCATCTGAGCGGAGCCAAAGGTTGTTTTGAACGGCGGCATTCCCCCAGCCGAAATTCCGTCGGCAATCACGGCTTCCATTTGTTTCACGCTCATGCCTAAATTGCGAAGGCTGGGCGCCTGGGCTCCAAGCGCTCGGCTCCCATGGCAGAACGCGCACGATTGCATGTACAGCTTTTCTCCCGCCGCGGCGCGGGGACCGAGCGACCGCCCAGGAACCACTGCACCAAATTGATCTGGCTTCGCCGCGGCACCCGGTGCGCTCGACGCCAGCGCGCACAGCACCAGCAGAGCCAACCGGAGCCCATCCAGCATCTCACCACTCATTAGTTTCCGAGATTTAGCGAGTCCGTCCCTCAAGTTGCGGCTCCAAATAAATTCACATCGGATCTGTGAAGCTACGCTTGGCGCAGCCAGAATGATGGGAAACGAAGCGATCTGCAAGAGGTACTTTGCCGAAGCAAAGCAAGTAATGCGCGCGACGTTCAGATACGGGCCGGGCTTGGTATCGAGGCTGAGAGCATGGATTTCACTGCTGTTAGAAATTCCTCGATCTGGAATGGTTTTCGGAGAGACGGGCAGCCACTACCGCACCAGAACCGCGACGCGTCTTCATCTTCGCCCACGCTGGAGATTGTAAAGAGTATTCTCGGCGCTAATTCGGGCCGTTGTTTTTCAATCCAGGCGTAAAGCTCGGCCGCTGTATCTTCGTTGTTCAGCTTCGCGTCACATACCACCGCGTCCACCGTCTCGCGCCTAAGTATCTCGATCGCTTGCGTCGCGTTTCGTGCAAGTAGCACGGATGCGCCTGCAGCGCCGAGCACTTCTTCTTCGAGTTGCAGCACGGTTTCCACGTCGTCGACCAGCAAAACTTTGCCACGAATCATGCCCTTTACACTCGGGCTGCCCTCTCTCGGGGCCGCAGTGCCTCCCACCAACATCGGCAGCGTGATAGTAAAGGTCGCTCCGCGAGGGGAAGAATTCCGCGCCTCAATGTCGCCGCCATGCTCCTTTACGATTCCATAACAGATGCTCAAACCGAGGCCGGTGCCCTTACCCACCGGCTTGGTCGTATAAAACGGGTCAAAAATCCTGTGCGGGCTCTGTACTCCGGCGCCGCTGTCCGTGAATTCCACGCACAGGTTACCGGCCGACGCTTCCGTGCGAATCCAGATCTCCCCGGGCCCACCGGTTTCCTGAATGGCGTCCATGGCGTTATTTAGAATATTCAAAAATACCTGCTGAAGCTGGTTGAAATCCGCGGAAGTCACCGGAAGGTTTGGATCGAAATGCCGATGCACGCGGACCTTGTTCAACCGTAGATCGTACTCACGAAGGATTAAGGTGTCCTCCAGAATTTGGTGCAGGTTCACGGGCACGCGCTGC
The DNA here is from genome assembly GCA_049591475.1 of Candidatus Acidiferrales bacterium. GTDB lineage: Bacteria > Acidobacteriota > Terriglobia > Acidiferrales > UBA7541 > Palsa-295. The sequence goes on along the minus strand of JBAWEZ010000056.1, from coordinate 29,000 downwards.
GGCTTCCTTTGGCGCGCGAAACTCAGCAAACTTTGGACGATGTGGTGCGTCCTTTGCGCTTGGCGATGGAGCTTTTCCACGTACTCCGCACTGCGCTGGCCGGAAAGGTCGTCAGTCTTCAGCAGTTGGCTGTACCCGAGGATGGCGGTAAGCGGATTGTTGAGTTCATGGGCCACGCCGGAGATTAGCTGCCCCACCGCCGCCATTTTTTCGCTCTGCAGCAGTTGTTGTTGCGTGTGCCGCAGGCTTTCATAGGCCTCGCGTGTTTTTTCCAGCAGCAACGATTTATCAATCGCTGTAGCGATCTGGTTGGCAACGGCCGAAATCAGGTTCAGCTCTGCGGCCGAAAATTCTCGCGCGTCCCTGCAACCAATCAGCAGCATTCCCATGATGCGGTCTTTGGACCAAAGTACGCCAATCTGCGATACTGGAATACCTCCACTGTTGCGTAGCTCCCGGAATTCCTCGGGCAGAATCGGGGCGGTTCCCGATATCACCGTTGCGCGTACGCGGCGAAGCTGTTCGAGCAAAGCAGGCGACAGTTCAATTTGGTCGAATTGGCGCGCCGCTTCTGGGGGGAAGCCGATCATCACTGGACGCACCAATTTTCTTGATTTGTCATCAAAGAAAAATACGGCTCCCACATCCAGCGCAAAGAGCTCGGTGATTTTCAGCAGCGCCGCGCGCAGCCCTTCTTCCAGCGCTAAACTTTGCCCCAGCAGATCGGCTATCGCATTCAGTGCGAGCAGCTCCTGATTGCGGCGGCGAATGTCGGCTTCCGCGTTCTTGAGATCCGTTATGTCCAGCAGAAATCCCTGGTATGCAACGATAGCGCCCGATTCATCTTTGGTGGCAAAGCTTGATTCGTGCGCAGTTCTGATCTCGCCGTCTCGTCTTCGGAAACGGAACTCGAAATCGGCGACCTCGCCATATTCGCGCAGCAAACGCTGCCTTCGTTCGCGGTCAGCTGGATCGACGTAAAAACGCGCCGAGACGTCCGCAGCGACTAGCTCTTCCGGCGAGTCGTATCCCAAAATTCGCATGAACGCGTTATTGAAATCGACAAAACGTCCATTCGGCGTGGAAATAAATACGCCTTCCTGCACTTTCTCAAATAGCGTTCTGAATTTATTCTCAGCCTGCCGGCGGGTGGTTACATCTCGCAGAATGTGAATTGTGCCCAGGCGTTTTCCGTCTGAATCATGAAGCGCTGAATCGGTGGAAAGAAAGTAACCTCCGAAAGACGGATCGAACTTCTCCGCGTCTCCGGCGCTGCTTTCGCAGTACGGACAACGAGTCCACGGATTATCGCCCTGGCGCAGAGCTTCCCGAACCGAGCGACCGGCGACTTCGTTGGGCTGCACCTGGAGGCGCGTGGCTAGCGCCCGGTTGACTTTCAAAATCGTTGCCTCGGCGTTATGAACCAAAATCAGATCGTCGATGGAATCAAACGTATCCTCCCATTGCCTATGCGACGACGATACCGTTCCCATCAGCGCCAAATTCTGGACGGTCAAGCCCAGAAGATTAGCCACGTTCATTACGTAGTGCTCTTCTTCACTTTCGTACTTCCGCGGCGCAGACGAGCCAATCGCCAGCAGGCCGAGCGACACGTCTTTTCCGGGGATTCGAATCAAAAGCATTGCCGAAAGCTTTTCCGATTGCATCCACCGTCGAAGAGCTGCATCGTCCGTATCCGTATAGGCGATGAAGGGCCGCTCGCTTCGCAGCACTCCTTCCATCCAGGACTCATGTACCGAGATGCGCGTTTGCGCGCTCCGCTCCATGTCCGTAAAACCCACGCGTCCGCGTGTGACCAGCTTGGCGGGCTTATCCGGCTCCTCGAAAAGCAGAACGAGACCGTGGCTCGCGCCCAGGCTTTCAATCACATGACCAAGTATTCCCTGGAACACTTCATCGGGCCGCGGCGTCTGCATAGCCTCCGCGCTGATTACCGCTAGGCGCCGCAGCCGGTCGTTGAGATCTTCCGCGCGATAGCGCGCCGCTTCTAGCACCAGCACCGCCATGGCAACGCCCACGGTGATCCCGATAATCCCGTGGAACGAAATTCGCAGCAGACCAATTTGCTGCGAAAGCCATTCCGGCCGGTCCACTCCGTCCAACCCGCACAGCAGCAACGACGCAGCCAGTAAAGTCCAACCGGCGCCGCGGTGCTTCGAACGCGATCGCCAGAGGACCCAACCCGCCACTAAGTAGAGGGACGAAACGAGAATTGCGCTGACCCACTGTTCCACTCGCGGAAGCCGGACAACCCAGCGGAGAGCGATAAGGCCGCTCTCGGCCATCACTCCCGCGGGCCAGAAATATCGCAGTGTGTTGCCGTTGCCCGCACACTCGATCGCTGCAGCGAAGACTAATCCCGCCACGATCGGTGAAATCAGCGTGGTTACGCCCGATTCGCCCTGCCCGCCACCCCAAATGGATGCGATCCGCACGAATTCCAGACCCGCGTAGACGGTCCACGCCGCAAGCCAAAAGCGGAAAAAACGTGCCGGGAAACCGGGGAGTAGTAGCCAATACAACACAAGCAACAGGAACGTGGCCGAGCATACCATGAAGCCGACGGCGAGAAATCCCGGGTTGGAGAGGAACGTCATCGGGTTCGATAAATTGTCACACGTACGCCCTGGTGCTGTGGCGGTCCAAATTTTTCCGTGGATATCAGCTAGCCATTACGAAACCTAGCACACGGTTAAACAATACGGCAACTTACGCTAGTGACCTCTGTGCCGTGCCGTATAATGGGCCTCGCCCTGGAGCCCCGATGCAAAAGGAAAAAATCCTCGTTGTAGACGACGAAGAAGCGATTCGCGAAGTGGTGTCCACGCTCTTGGAGGCGCAAGGCTATCAATGCGTTCCCTGTGTCAACGGACGCGCGGGTCTTGAAGCCTTCCGCAAAGACACCTACGACCTGGTTATGAGCGACATCGTCATGCCGGAGATGGACGGCATGAAGCTGCTCTCCGAATTGCGCCGCTCCGACCCTGACGTCCCCGTGATTATGGTCACGGCCATGCACGACATCTCCATCGCTCTTGAAGCGATCCGCGCCGGTGCGTACGACTACATTCTCAAACCCTTCGAAAAAGACCAGCTATATCTCAGCGTCCGCCGGGCCCTTGAGCACCGCCGCCTTGTGATGGAAAACCAGGCGTATCAGAGCGACCTCGAACAGCTCGTCGCCGAGCGCACCCAACAACTTTCAGTCGCCCTGCAAGATCTCGAGCAATCCTACGATTACACGCTCGAAGCGCTCGGCGGCGCGCTCGATGCGAAAGATGCGGAAACCGAAGGCCATTGCCAACGTGTCACCGCCTTCACCATTACCATGGCTAAGGGGATGAACATCGACAAAGCATCGCTGCGGCAAATCGCGCGCGGCGCTTTTCTGCACGACATCGGCAAAATGGGCATTCCGGACCACATTCTCCGCAAACCGGGTCCTCTCACCCCAGAAGAACGCGAAATCATGCGCAGGCACTGCGAAATCGGATACTCAGTGCTCGCCCGAATCCCATTCCTTCGCGACGCTGCTGAAATCGTTTTGACGCACCAGGAATTTTACGACGGCACGGGCTATCCGCGAGGATTGCGCGGCGAACAAATTCCCCTGGGCGCCCGGATATTCGCCGTAGCTGATACCCTCGACGCCATGATTTCCGACCGCCCCTATCGCAAAGCACTACCGATTTCTGCGGCACGCGAAGAGATTACGCGCTATTCCGGCACCCAATTTGATCCCCGCGTCGTGCAAGTATTTCTCTCAAATGCCGATCGCGTTTGGCTCGATCTTCACCAGAAAGCCAGCGAACCGTTCATGCTCACGGAGCTCGAGCGCGTGTAGCGCTCGACGCCCTGACAAGACGTTACTGCGGCTGCGTCGAACTGCCCCTTGCGGAAGTGGACATTCCGATTCCTTTCAAACTGCGCCGCAATGCGCCTATAATTCCATGTTGAGTAAATCAAAAGGAGGTCATGCATGAAGCGACTGGCAACAGCCCTCGCCGGCTGCCTCGCGTTCTTTTTGCTCGCAGCACAGGTTCCCGCCTCGCCGAAGCCACATCCACAGCAAAAGGACGTGATTGCGAAGACTACCCTCAAAGTCGGGCAAACGGCGCCGGACTTCACTCTCCCGAGCGATCAGCGAACCGCCGTGAAGCTGAGCGACTTTCGAGGCAAAAAGAACGTGATCCTCGCCTTCTACGTTCTTGCCTTCACACCCGGTTGAACTGACGAGCTAAAAGCCTATCAGTCTGATTTGGCTAAGATCGAATCAAGCGGCTCAGTTGTGTTTGGCATCAGCACGGATAGCCCTCCTGCAAACGCGGCGTTCGCCAAGCAAATCGGCGTTACGTTTCCGCTGCTCAGCGATATGAACCGCACGGTTCTCACCGAATACGGAATTCTCAGGAAGTATCCAATGGGCGGGGACAGTTACGAATGGGCCCGGCGGACAACTTTTGTCATCGACAAGGAAGGCAAGATTCAGCACATTCAATACGACGAAGGCGCGATCAATCCCAATACAGCTGTAAGCATTTGCACCGGCCTCGGACCTGGAAAATAATCGCGTCACCAGCGGCGGGGGCTGCTTTGGAGCGGCTCCCGTTCGCTCGATGCGATCACCATTCTTCAACGACTCACGTTGCGCCGACTATAGATCAGCCCAAAAATCCCTACGAAAAGAACGACGGAAGGGATCAGTAGAATCAAAATTCCGTGCCGCAGCGCCACGATGCTATGGCTGCCGGACCCGGCAGCGCTCTGGTATCACAGCGCGCATCCCTGCGCAGCGGCCCGCGGAGCGAATGCGATCGCCGCAGCCATCCCGCTGAACGCGAAGCGCGCGGCGCGAATCGCCACGCACCCGATAGCTCGGCCGACAGAAATCGCTCGCGTTACCTGCATTGTCACGCTCATCGTCCCCCTCCGGTCAACAGGAACAAAAACAGGAATATCCAAATCGCGTCCATCGCGTGCCAGTACATTGAGGTGACATCCACAGCGGTGCTTCGCGACATCCTCCGCGCCGGCCGGAACGCCACCACCAACAGCGCCGCAATTCCACCTAACAAATGTAATCCGTGCGCCGCCGTGATCAGGTAAAAAAAGCTACTGCTCGGATTCGTCGCCAAATACAATCCCGCTGCCACCAACTCCCTCCAGGCCAGCAACTGCCCCGCCAAAAAAAGGACGCCCAGCGTCGCGGTGACGATCCACCAGCGCCGGAATCCGCTTTCATCGCCGGATCGAGCGCGCGCCCGCGCATGCGCGAGCGTGAAACTGCTAGCCAATAGAACCACGGTGTTCAGCGCCAGCACATGCCACAGCGCTCCATCTGCTCGCAAGGGCTGCCAATCTCCGCTTGGCGCGCCCCGGCGAACCACCGCCGCGCTCACCATCGCCAGGAAAAACATTGCGATGGCGCTGAGCGCGATCAGCATTCCGGTCACGTAAACGCGACGCGGCGTTTGCCACGCGCCCGCATTACCGCCTTGCCCGTCGCCAAAAAATCCGCCGCCGCTGCGCCCGATGTCGCTGACGCCAATTCCGGCGCGATCCGCTATCGCAGTTTCACGCATTGTTCGCGCCCTCGTTCGCTCCCGCCAACTCGCTAGGCGAAATGTGCTGCGGTGTGAAATCCTCGGCCGCTCCGGGAACGCTATATTCGTATGGCCCGCGGAAAACTCGCGGATACGCGCCCGCGAAATTGTCAATCGGCGGGGGCGACGCCGTGGCCCACTCAAGCGTTGTTCCCCGCCACGGATTCTCCGTAGCGTTTGCGCCGCTCGTCAGGCTATGGAAAAAGTTGTAGAAAAAAATCAGCTGCGCCGCCGCGGTCGCGAACGCCGCAACAGTCATGAACAGATGCAAGGGGTGCAGCGCGGCCAGATACGTGTCGCCGCTCGAATCCGCGTAGCGTCGGATGCCGCCATAGAGACCCATAAAGTGCATGGGCATGAAGATGCAGTACGCGCCCACGAACGTCAGCCAGAAATGCAGCTTGCCCAGCGGCTCGTTCATCATCCGGCCAAACATTTTCGGAAACCAATAATACGTGGCGCTGAAAATTCCGAAGATCGCCGCCACGCCCATCACTAGATGGAAATGCGCCACCACGTAATACGTGGAGTGCAGCATGTTATCCAGCGCCGGCTGCGCCAGGAAAATTCCCGAGAGGCCCCCGGTGACGAATAGCGAGACGAACCCAATTGAGAACAGCATCGGCGTATCGAACTGGATTTTTCCGCCCCACATCGTCCCCAGCCAATTAAACGTCTTCACCGCCGACGGCACACCAATCGAAAGCGTCAACGCCGAAAACGCCAGGCTCGAATACGGGTTCATGCCGCTGACGAACATGTGGTGTCCCCACAGCAGGAATCCCAGAAAGCCGATCGCGCACAAAGTCGCCGCCATCGCGCGATAACCGAACACCGGCTTGCGCGAAAAATTCGAAATGATGTGCGATGTCACTCCCATTCCCGGCAGAATCGCGATGTAAACTTCGGGATGTCCGAAAAACCAGAACAAGTGCTCCCACAAAAGCGGCCATCCTCCGCTTCGGCCAACCTGCAATTCGCCATTCACCACCAGCCCCGCGGGAATAAAAAAACTCGTGCCCGCCGAACGGTCCAGCACCAGCATGATCAGCGCCGCCAGCAGCACTCCAAAGGAAAGTAAGCTCATTACCGCCGTCACAAACCACGCCCACACCGTCAGCGGCATGCGCATCAGACTCATTCCCGGCGCACGCAATTCGATGGTCGTGGTGATGAAATTAATCGACGCGAAAAGCGAGGCGAGGCAAAAAATTCCGATGCTCACGATCCACATCGTCTGCCCCATGCCCTCGCCCGGCCCGGTCACGCTGCCCAGGCCGCTCAGGGGCGGATACGCCGTCCATCCGCTGATCGGCGCTCCACCGTCCACCACAAACGCCGAAAGCATGCAGCCAAATGCCAGCAATGTGGTCCAAAACGACAGCATGTTCAGCCGCGGAAACGCCATATCCGGCGCGCCAATCTGAATCGGCAAGAAATAATTTCCAAACGCTCCCAGCGGCGCGGTCGTCAGCACGAAAAAAACCATAATTGTTCCGTGCATGGTCATCAGCGCCAGATATTGCTCCGGCCGCATAATTCCGCCGCTAACGAATGGAACGTGCACCGAAGGCCACGCCAAATGGAAGCGCATCAGCAGCGATAGCACGATCCCGATCGTCACCGCCAACAGCGCAAGAAAATAATATTGAAGGCCGATGACTTTATGATCGGTACTGAACACGTAACGGCGGAAAAATCCCGATGGCGCCACCACTGGCGCGTGAACAGACTCAGGCGCGGGGCTCACACAAACTCCTTTGATAGATCGGAGGAAAATCCGATCGCGGTCATCGTGCCTCCGCCCGCGCCATCATTTGCTGGTAGTCCGCTTCGGAGACAACATTGAGAAAACTGTGCATCTGATTGTGCCCCATGCCGCAAAGCTGCGTGCACACAATGTAGTAGCGTCCGATACGGTCGGGAGTAAAGTGCAGCGGGACGACCATGCCTGGCACGGCGTCCTGCTGCAGTCGCAATTCGCGCACGAAAAAATTGTGAATCACGTCCTGCGAGCGAATCATCAGCTCCACCGGATGATTCACCGGCACGGTCAGCGTCGACCTCACTACGTCGTCGCGTCCCGCCGGATCGTTCGGATCGATTCCGAGCGGATTGCCTGTCGGCGCACTAATCAAATCCGGGTCGAGGCGCCCGAATTTTCCGTCCGGGCCCGGATAGCGGAAGTAGTAGGCGAACTGCTGTTCCGTTACTTCCACTTGGATCGCGCCCGCGGACGCCGTCGTGAATCGCGTTTCCGCCCAGGATTTGCTGGCAAGCACTCCGAGCCCCAAAAACACCGTCGCCGTAATCAGAACCCACGTGATTTCGAGCGCCGTATTGCCGCGCGTGAACCGCGCCGGTTTACCGCGGTCGCGGTACCGAAACGCCGCCCAGCCCAAGCCCAATTGAGCGAGCACGAAAGCGATGCCGGTAGCGTAAAGCGTCAGATTGTACTGATGATCGATCAGCGAACCCACAGAAGTGATCGGCGGAGGCGGCGCGTAAAAACCAGAGGCGAAGAGATAGACCGTGATTCCGACGAAGACGACGAGCGATACGAAAAGCATCAGCGCTAGTGCAGCCGAGCCGCGCGTAACCTTGCTCGCGTGCGCCGTTGTTTCACACTCGCTTCCGCCCCGGGGAAATGCAGGAGAGAATCGCATCTCGATTCGAACCCGACATCATACCGAAGCTCGCGGCGCATGTCGAAAGATGAAAACCTCCAAACCGGGAATCGCGTCAGAGCGCCGCAGCCGCTTCGGCGGCTGCTTCAAAACCATGGAAGCGTAGGCATCGGTTTGCGCGGCGCGTGCGCCTTTGTGAAGCTTCACACGGCCATTTCATTAAGCTCTTAGGGAAAGAAAATCGGGTTTTCGCGAAGGGAACGAAAATCTGGTGCGGGAGAGAGGATTTGAACCTCCATGGTATTGCTACCGCCAGCCCCTCAAGCTGGTGCGTCTGCCAGTTCCGCCACTCCCGCAAAGAGAGTCGAGCAAATTGTAACAGATGCGCCTATTTGTGCGCAGGCGCGTTCTGTGCCGGAACCGCTGGGGTCGAAGGAGCCGGCCTCGAAGCGGGAGCAGTTGGCTTCGGCGCAGCCGGTGTGGTGGTTACCGGAGCAGGAGCGTTCGTATGCTCCAGGATCGAGCCAATCGCCGCCGCATTCGGTCCGGCACGTTTTACCGATAGCGCCATCGACGTCAACATGAACAGGATCGCGCACCATGTGGTGGCGCGGGAAAGGAACGTGGCAGCGCCACGCGGACCAAATGCCGTCTGGCTGCCCGCTCCCCCGAACGCACCCGCCAAATCCGCCGCCGAACCGCTCTGCAGCATCACCACGATGATCAGCAAAAAGCAGACCAGCACGTGCATGGTCACCAGCAGTACAATGAACCGCCAGCCGATCGCTACCAGCCCGATGGCCACGAGTATCGATACCGCCCATTTAGCCCACGATGGCATTTCCGTTTCCTGCCTTGTCGCGCTGTCTCGCGCGCCTTTAAGAATGACTTACGCTTCTAACTATAATTTACGATTGCCGCGAACGATTTCGCATCCAGGCTCGCTCCACCCACCAGCGCGCCATCGATTTCGGCCTGCGCCATCAATCCATTTATATTCTCGGGCTTCACGCTGCCGCCATAGAGAATACGGAGCGCGGAGGCTTGCTCGTTCGTGAACTGTGCCGCAGCTAATCCCCGCAGGTACCGCTGCGCTTCGGCCGCGATTTCAGGCGTCGCCGTGCGCCCGGTGCCGATTGCCCACACCGGCTCGTATGCCAGAAGAATACGCGAGAAGTCCGCGGGGGTCAACGCGCCGAGTCCGCCCTGAAATTGGCGTTTCAGCACGGCTTCGGTCTGGCGGGCTTCGCGCTCCTCCAGCAATTCGCCCACGCAGACGATGGGGGTCAGTTTCGCTTCCAGCGCCCCTTTCGTTTTACGAGCGACCGATTCGTCCGTCTCGCCGAAGAACTGCCGCCGCTCCGAATGGCCTACGATCACGTACTTGCAGCCCGATTCCGTCAGCATTTTCCCGGAAACTTCACCGGTGAATGCCCCTTCGGTCTGCCAGTGCAGGTTCTGTCCGCCCACCGCGACGTTGCTCCCGTTTGTCGCTTCCACTGCGGCGCATATCGCGGTAAACGGTGGAGCGATTACGATGTCGCAATGCTCCGTCCCGGCAACCAGCGGAAGAAAGGCGCTAAAGAATCCAAGCGTCTCCGCCCGCGTCTTGTACATCTTCCAGTTTCCGGCAATCACCGGGCGTCGCAAGAATTTCTCCTGTCACTTACCAGGCTTATCGGTAAGGGCTTCGACTCCCGGTAACTTTTCGCCAGCCAAAAATTCGAGCGAAGCGCCGCCGCCCGTCGAGATATGCGAAATTTGATCCGCCACGCCCGCGTGCTCGACGGCCGCAACTGAATCGCCGCCCCCAATGATAGAAGTTGCACCGGATTTCGTCGCCGCAGCCACGGCTCGGGCGATTCCGAGGGTGCCGTTTGCGAATGCTGGCTTCTCGCACATCCCCAGCGGCCCGTTCCACACAATCGTTCGCGCCTTGGCGATCTCTTTCCCGAATAGGTCGATTGTCTTCGGGCCGACGTCCAATCCCATCCAGCCGTCTGGTGTCGCGGCGATATCGACGGTTTTAGTCACATTCGAATCCGGCGATTCGGCAATCACGTGATCGACCGGAAGCAGCAGCCGGAAATTGCGGCGGCGCGCTTCTTCGAGCAAGCCCTTCGCCAGATCGAGCTTGTCGTCCTCAACCAACGACTTGCCCACCGCCTTGCCCTCCGATTTCAAGAAAGTGTAGGCCATCGCGCCGCCGATCAGCATGGCATCGGCGAGCTTCATCAAGTTCTGAACCACTTCGATTTTGTCCGATACTTTCGCGCCGCCCAGCACCGCAACAAACGGCCGCTCCGGATTGGAAATCGCCTTGCCCAAATACGCGAGCTCTTTCTCCATCAGCAGCCCGGCTGCGGCCTGCTTCACGTATTTCGTGATGCCCACAACCGACGCGTGCGCGCGATGCGCTGAGCCAAATGCATCGCAGACGAAAAGCTGGTCGCAAAGCATTGCCAGGCGTTTTGCGAATTCGGCGTCGTTCTTTTCTTCTTCCGGATGGTAACGGACGTTTTCGAGCAGCAGCGCTTCGCCGTTTTTCAAGAGATTGCTTTTCGCTTCAGCATCGGCGCCCACGCAATCGGACGCGAATTCAACCGGCTTGCCGAGCAATTCGCGCAGCCGCGCGGCCACAGGCCGCAGACTGTACTTTGGATCGACTTTGCCTTTCGGCCTTCCAAGATGCGAAGCGAGCACTAATCGCCCGCCGCGCTCCATAGCCAACCGCAAAGTCGGCAGCGTTTCGCGAATGCGCGTGTCGTCGGAGACTTTGCCGTTTTCGAGCGGCACGTTGAAATCGGCTCGGATGAAGACGCGCTTTCCGGAGAGATCGAGATCTCGAATCGAGAGCTTGTCCATTTTGTTCGTCCGCTGGTGTAGATGCGACGCTTCAGGACTTCGCGGTCATGAATTTGATTAAATCGACGCAGCGGCAGGAGTAGCCCCACTCGTTGTCGTACCACGACAGCACTTTCACGCAGTGATTCCCCACTACGCGTGTGCAGCCGGAATCGACAATTGACGAATTCGGGTTGCCCCGGAAATCCACGGACACTAGTTCCTCTTCCGTGTACTGCAGAATGCCCTTCATCGGCCCATCCGCGGCGCGCTTCATCGCGGCGTTTACGCTCTCTACGGTCGCGGGCTTTTCCGTGATCACCGTTAAGTCGACCACGCTCACGTTCGGCGTTGGCACGCGCATCGCGTAGCCATCGAGCTTGCCTTTCAGCTCCGGAATAACCAGATGCAAAGCCTTGGCCGCGCCCGTCGACGTGGGAATCATGGAAAGAGCCGCCGCGCGCGAGCGGCGCAGATCCTTGTGGGGCAGATCAAGCAGCCGCTGGTCGTTGGTGTACGAATGGATCGTTGTCATCGTCCCCACGCTGATTCCAAAGTTGTCCAGCAGCACTTTCGCGACGGGCGCCAGACAGTTCGTGGTGCACGACGCGTTGGAAATCACGTGATGTTTTGCAGGATCGTAAGTCTTGTCGTTCACGCCGAGCACGACGGTGTGGTCCGGATCGGTGGCCGGCGCGGAGATCATCACCTTTTTCACTGGCCCGCGAATATGCTTGCGGGCATCGGCGCCTTTCGTGAATGCGCCGGTCGATTCCACCACAATGGTCGCGCCGACGGATGTCCAATCAATCTCCGCGGGGTCCTTGGTCTTGAACACTTTGAAGCTTTTGCCGTCCACCGATATGGAATCGTCCGTATGAGTCACTTTGTTCGGGAGGTTGCCAAGAATGGAATCGTATTTCAGCAGGTGCGCCAGAGTTTTCGCATCGGTGATGTCGTTCACACCGACGATTTCAATCGCGGAATCGCCCAGCGCTGCTCGATAGATGTTTCTGCCAATGCGCCCAAAGCCGTTTATGCCAACCTTCACTGCCATCGTGTCCTCCGGAGATTTGCCGCGGGATGTCACTCACGCGAGAAAGGCGTGCGACGCTGCAACTATTAACTAGCGATGCTAGAATCCGCAGCGGGAAAAGTCAACGAGGGTTGGCCGACGCGTCTTCCATCGCGTACTGCTTCACACGGACCACGTCTTCGCCTACGAAAGTCACGAAGGTGGAAGGCGAGGGCGGCAAGCCGTAGATCCAATCTTCGGTCTCGCGGCCATCTTCATCCCACTGACGGACTTTTTTGTCGGGCAGTCCCATCGCCGCGATCACCATTTCGTGGTCCATGCCCACCATCGCTTGATGCGTCTTGATGGCTTCGCGGAATTTTGGCGGCAGCGTATCCACCCAATTCGCGGCAGCGGTGTGCTTGGAAAAATCGAGGAACGGCGCGAGATCGGCCTTCAACTGCTCGGCGCTGATATTAGGCACGTCTTGGCGGCCGAAATCGATCACGAGCACACCGCCGTTAGGCTGCTGCGGATCGGCGTTTGGTGGCGGCGACGACAGGTTGCCCATGCCAAATTGGAGGTGCTGCCGCCAGTTGAAATGCTTTCGCCCGCCGCCGTTAATTTCCACCCGAATCGCGTGCACGTCGAAATCGAGCTGAGTGATCTGCACAGTGTCGCCGGGATTGGCGACCGTGCCGTAGAGGCGGAGCGCATCGCTAAGGTCTTGCGGATCGACGGGTTTTTTCGGTTCGACTTTGAATCCCTTGCGGCCCGCGGGAATGGCGAGAATGGCTTTGGCGAATTCGCCGTCGACGTAGCGGACCAAAAGTAATTCTGTGCCGGCGGTCAGATGCCCGGATTGGGCCGCTGTTTGAGCGGTGCCTGTAGAAGAAAGCGGGGCCGATTGCGAACCGGCCACCGAGCGCTGCGCTCCCACGACAAGCCCGGTAACAGACAGGGCGGCGGTCAGGGCGAAAGCGGCTCGAAGAGTCATCGCACTGGATACCTATTCTAGGTTGTGCGCAACCGAGGTAAATCCGTGCTATCCAGCACTCGGTTATCGGGGAATATACTACCTTCTTCTTGTTTTGTGAACTTCTGTCGCAAAGGCTTCCCATGCGCGGCCATTGCCGCGGCGTTCGGGGGCACGCGCTCGGGATGAAACCGAAATTTTCACGCCAAAAATTCCAGGCCGCGAAGTTTGCCAAACGCGGGGGGGCGAAGGTGAGACGAACAAATTCCGTTCATGAACTGAGATGAGACTGTACCGATCTGGCCGGGCGCCGACTTTTGTTTACAATGACTTAAGGGTGATTCTACTCGGACATGTACCGATCTGGATTTTGAATTTAGGGAATCCCGGAGGAGTACCGGGTTTCCCCAGCGAGCGGTGCGGCCCAGGGTCGGTCAAAAACAGCATACTTAGACTATTGTCGCTTAAATCGCGAGAGTTTCTATAGCCTGCGGCGGAATTTCGCCGTCGGCAAAGCATCGGTCTCGCAATCAGGGATGGCATTGGGGAACACAGCGCTTTGTTTAGTAAGCCGAAAGAGAATGATTGAGCGACAAATTATGTCAGTGACATAATCCAATACTTGGTTCTAGGGTATGGCGATTAGATCTACCTGGTGAGGCAAGTGCCAACCGCGAAATCGAATGTTCGGCGATTCTCTCGACGCGAAGGCCATTCGGGCTGTGCTGCGACCATCCGAGCGATCGTAGCGGATGATTATACGGTGGTGCGTGACGGTATGGCGGCGATTCTGAACAGGCAAATGCCCAATCTATCCGTGGTTGGGCAGGCGCGCACCTGGACAGAAGCGATCGCGACGGCCGGGCAGCATTCGCCCGACATCGCGTTGCTGGACGTGCGAATGCCTGGAATGGAAGCGGCGGAAGGTGTTGCCATCCTCCGGCGGGAACATCCCGAGCTGCACATCGTGCTGATGTCTGCGTTTGATTGCGACGAAGATATTTACGGAGTGATCCGGGCCGGCGCAAATGGATTCATTCTGAAGGATTTCAAGCCAGCGGAAATATTGGCGTGCGTTCGTGCTGTGCTGCAGGGCAAAAGATGGCTGCCGGCGGGACCCGCGCAGAAATTATCGCAGCGGCTAAATTCACCGGAGTTGACGCTGAGGCAGATTCAGATCCTGCAAACGGTCACGCTGGGCAAGACTAACAAGGAAGTGGGGGCGACGCTGGGAATTACAGAAGGAACCGTGAAAGTGCAGATGAACCACATCTTCCGCAAGTTGGGAGCAAGCAACCGGACGGAGGCCATTACGAAAGCATTGCAGCGCGGGCTAGTAAGATTGCGACCGCAAACGTAGATTCAACACCGCGCATCGATTTTCAGGGAAAATCACTTTCCTAGCGTTCTGACCAGTACGTCATTCTCTTTCGGAATCTATTCCCGGCCCGTTCAGGATCGGGTTACGACTGCGGGCCCATGACCTTAGCTGCCGCGGAAAGTAAAGCGGCACCGGACGAAGGCTTGACGACGACGGCATCGACTCCCGCTCGTAAAATCTGCTCATGAACCGCCTCCGAATCATGGATCGTAAACATCAAAAGTTTCGTGGAAGGACGAATGTCCCGTATTTCCGCGGCGGCCTCGACTCCGTTTTTCAGCGGCATGGACAGTTCGAGAACTACCAGGTCCGGCGCGAGAGCTTCGACCTGCTCAACGCATTCTTTCCCATTGGCGGCTTCGCCAACGACTTGCCAACCGGCGTTTTCAAACAAAGTACGGACTCTAGAGCGCATTACCTGGTGAGGATCAGCGATCAGGACGCGGTACGGCATGGGCAAACTGCTCCTCTCCGCGGTGTGATCGGAGGGGACAGTCCAGACACCGGCGCGACGAAATCACAAATTCAGACTTGCGTATCGCCTGAGGGCCGGGGTGGCGACGGTGAGAATGTAGCACGCTTAGAGGAACTGAACAAATTCGCGCGACAGAAGGAGCCGCCTGCAGCAGCTAGGCGGGCTAAAATTTCAACGGCAGTTGCGGGGAGTGCGAACTTTTCGGAATAGGGACGCATGCTTCAAGAATAGTTTTATCGTGGCTGGAGAAAAGGTTTACCTCGCCGCCAAGGGCGCGCACGCGCTCGCGCATACCCCCAATTCCCACGCCAGCCTTCTCCGGAGAGAAGCCTCCGGATTCGAGTGACGGCACGGAGGCTCCTTCATTGATGACCTGCAACGTGACCGTGCCGGCCGAGATCGACATGCGGATCTCAGCGGAAGGGCTTTTCGAGTAACGCTGGACGTTGGTAAGCCCCTCTTGCACGACGCGAAACAGCGCCACTTCCCAATCCGTGGGCATGCGCGGCAGTGTATCCGGGAACTCCGAAAAAATCCGAATTCCGCTGCGACGAGAAAACCCCTGAATCAGAACGCGAAGCGCAGGTACGAGCCCCAGGGCATCGAGCACTGGAGGGTGCAGGAGGTAGGACAAAGTGCGGATTTCCTGAAGGCTTTGGGTGGCCATAGCAAGACCACGGGCCAACGCAGCGCCAGCTTCGGCAGTGAGCGATGCGGCCGCCTGCTGAACGGTATCGAGGTCGAGCAGAAGAACGGAGAGGCTTTGGGCCACGGTATCGTGCAGTTCGCTGGCAAGGCGGCGCCGCTCATCGTCCTGAAGTTTGGCGAGCTTAAGGGACAAAGAGCGGAAGTGGATTGCATGCCCTAATTCGCGGGCGAGCTCGTGAACAACGTCAACCAGCAGAGAACCTTGTGCCACCGGATAGCTTGAAAAAAATATGGAGACTGCGGCGATTTCCTCGCCAACGGCAATCGGAACGGCAATGGCGGACCGGAGATTAAAGCAGCGGACTTCCTCTGATTGGAAATGAGGATGCGAAAGCAAGTCGGGGACGGTCAAAGGCTCGCGGGCGGCGGCAATGCGCAAATGGAATTCGGGAGGTAAGTCAAAACGGGCAGGATCGCGCCGGATGGGTAGCAGTCCCTTCCGGGGAGCAACGTGCCAAGCTTGGGTTAAATGGAAAGGTGCGGCGGCATCCTCGTGAAGAATTTGTACGTGTCCCACTGGAAACTGGGCGACGCGACAGATTTGCCGCAGCCAAGATTGAACGTGGTTCTGAACGCTGAGAGCCGAGGCGAAACCAGGCGCGGTGGCAATGCGTAGGAGCCTAGAGAGAACAACTGGTTGGTCAAAGCCGCTAGGCAAGGGTTCCGGAGAGATGAGGCGAATCACGACGACCGCCAATTGATTGGCAGATTCAGGAAGAAGCCGGGCGCGCACGGTTGCGGGAATATGGCGGCCGGACGCATGAATGCAGTCGATGCGAATAGAGGCGTTGAGCGCGCCATTCCAAACCGCGCGGAAAAAGTCCCGGGTCGCTTTGCGGTCGGCGAAGATGCGCAAAATGCCGAATAATCGCAGACTCTTCTTGGAGTAGCCGAGAGACCTGGTGATTTGTGGGTTCGCCCCGACAAGATGCTCGCCTTTGCCATCGACCAGAAGAACGATGTCGCCCGAAACGAAAGAAAGCTCTCGAAAGAGCGCTCCGGTGAGCGTGCGATCGAATTCGCTCGCAGATGCAAATCCGCCGGTTTGTTTTTGCGGAATGCCGTGGGAGCCCGGTAATCGGTCCGAGGGAACCATTATATTTTTACGACAGCCCGGTCAGCAATATTCTGGAAATACGAGAAATGAATGGCGAAGATTCAGCGCCCATAAACCATTCCAAGCGTCGGTACAATGGCTCCCTTTTTGAGGTGGAATTACTGCTGACATTTGTTAACGGTTGGCTTGAAGTGAACCTTCCTGCGGATACCCGCCGCAAACATTAATGACGTGACAAAATCAGGCCGAGGATACGGTCTTGCACTCCAGCCATGGCGCAAGCTGACGCCGATCATGTGCCAGGAGGTAACCACAACCCCATTGACTCGATTGGGAAGCATGCTGGACGAAAAACTCGCCAGCGATGGATCCAAATCGAGAATACATCGCTAAGAACAAAGCGTAAAGATATCTAACGATATATACATGTGAATTGATTTGACGCGAGCGCAAGCGCGGCGAGGACGCGCGTGGGTTCTATTTCTTGATTCGTGTTTCGGGGAGATGTAATAATGCACGCTTCAGGTTGCTTGTTAATTTACTAATAAAATCGCAGAACTATTCAGCGAAGGTTCGTCGATGCAAGAGCGATCCAAACGGGTTCTTGTCGCCGTACTCTTGGGACTGCTGGTCGCCGCAATCAGCCAGTTGCTGGACTGGGAATTGGCACGATTGGGCATACAACCGGCGGCGACGCTGCTGAACGACGCGACGATAGGACTGGTAGCAGGGTGGTGTGCTTACGCGTGGGCATCGTTCCTGGAGGAACGAAATTCACGTGCGGCTTTCGAGGAAAAGCTGCGCCACGAAGGAATGCTGCAAGAACGCGCCAGGCTGGCGGCAGAGATTCACGATACCCTGGCACAGGGGTTCGCTGGCATCATCATCAATTTGGAAGCCCAACGGGAGTTTCTGCGGGGCGAACCGGAAGCGCAGCGGTTCGCACACCGGGCCATGAAAATCGGCCAGCAAAGCCTGGCGGAAGCGCGTTCCCTGCTGCAGGGTTTGCGGATGCAGCGGCCTGTGCAAAAAAGCCTAATCCAGTCGATCGAAGACATGATAGAGATGCTCACGCGCGGCACGCAGGTGCGTGCGCAATTCCAGATCGACGCGACCGCGAACCAGTTGCCGCCGGAAATACAGTGGGAAATCGCCAGAATCGTGCGCGAGGCGGTGCACAACGTGGTGAAGCATGCCGATGCGCGGGAAGTGCGGGTGGAGTTAAGCGCGGCGGATGGACAGGTACGGCTATGCGTGGAGGACGACGGGTGCGGATTTGATCCCGGCCGGCCGAGCGAAGGGTTCGGACTTTCAGGGATGCGCGAGCGAACAAAGAACGCCGGGGGACTCTGGTGGGTGTACACTCAGCCGAGCCAAGGAACCCAAGTGATAGCGGTAATTCCGGTGATAGCCTAATGAACAACTTTCGCGTGGGAGACCAGCGATGAGCGATGGGAGCATAAAAATCGTGATCGCGGATGACCACACGGTGGTGCGCGAAGGGCTAACGGCGATGATCAACCGCTCAACGGATATGTGCGTGGTAGCGGAAGCAGCGGAATGGCGGGAAGCCGTAGAGACGGTGGCGCAGCACCGACCGGAGGTCGCTCTGCTGGACGTCCACATGCCTGGAATGAGCGCGCCGGAAGGAGTGGCGGAGATCCACCGAGAGTGCCCGGAAGTGGGGATTGTGATGCTGTCCGCGTTCGACGCGGAAGAAGACGTGTACGGCGTGATGCAAGCGGGCGCTAGCGGGTTTATGATGAAAAATTGCAGCGGTGCGGAGCTACGAGAATGTATCCGCATTGTGCGCGGCGGCGGGACCCTACTGGCAGCCGGACCGGCATCCAAGCTGGCCGAGCGGATTCAAGCGCCGGAACTGACAGAGCGGCAAGCCCAGATATTGCAGCTACTTGCCGAAGGGAGAACCAACAAAGAAATTGGCGATTCGCTTAAAATCACGGAAGGAACCGTGAAGCTGCACGTGAACCGAATTTTCTACAAGTTGGGAGTCCGAAGCCGGGCAGGGGCGGCTGCTAAGGCACTGCAACGCGGACTGGCGCGATTTTCAAAGACCGCCTAAATGATTGGCCTTCTGTAACTTACTTCCTTCCAGGGCAGGGATCCTCGATCTACATATCTCTATAACGGTTGCATATACCCGCTCAGGTAAACCTCATAAGTAATCATCAGGTAAAGAGCTAATTGTTTGAAAATGAGGGCTTTTTTATATTGATCGTGGCCGGGGTACCGCTCATCGCCAGTTCCTTCCCCTACCCACGCGCTGAACAGCGGACCCGGCCAAAATTTTGAAAGCCGTATCTGATCTCGAAATCGAAGGCAGCGAAGTAGCGGAAACGAAGGTGAAGGGGCACTGGCGAGCCGCACAGCGCGTTGCCGATGGTGCCTCTTGAGCCATGCAAAGGTGATCATTTCAGCGACCTTAGCTGATGCAGGTTTGGCGAGACGCGGACAGGAGGGGGAATGCGAATGAAATTGCAAGAAGCAGGAGTGCTGTTCGTGGGCGAATATCCGGCACTGAGCGCGTCGATGGCGCGGATGCTCAAGTCAACGGGATGCGAGATTCGCTATGCGGCGTCGTGCGAGGAAGCACTGGCGGCAATGCAGCAGAGGAGATTTCGGGTGGTGTTGAGCAAGACGAAGCTGGCGGATGGCAGCGCACGCGAGTTAATTCCCTCGACGCAGACGGCGCAGGGATGGCTGTTTCTTTCTTTTCCGGTGGAAGAAGGGTGCTGGTGGATTCCCGTGATGCAGGAAGGGCAATTATGCGTGGAAGCGGTAGCGCTGCGTTCGCGAGAGTTCAGCAAGGCGCTGCTGCAGATCGTGAAGTCGACCGCGGCGGGACCGCAGGAAGCGGCCCGGGAAAGCGGCGGCAGTCTGGCGGGCTTGCAAAGGCAGGCAGCGTACGCAGCCAGGGGTTACTAAGCAACAACGCAACGACGCACCGATGAACGCGAAAGCAGTTCATCGCGCGGCAACTAAATCAAAATGCAGAACGCAACGGAGGGGGATGTGAACTCGCAGGACGAAATGATCATGCGCGCGCGTCAGGGAGACAGAGAAGCCTTGTCGCAGATGTATCGGGCGTATCGCGAAAACGTGTACCGGATTTGTTTGCGGATGGTGCGAAATCCGAGCGATGCGGAAGACTTGGTGCAGGAGACCTTTCTGCGGGTAATCAAGAAAATTCACACTTTCCGGGGAGACTCGCAGTTTACTACGTGGCTCTACCGGGTGACGAAAAACGTGGCGCTGATGCAATTGCGGAAACCGAAGTTCGCCACGGTCGATTTCGACGATACACACGACCGCGACGAGTTTCTGGACAGCGTGAACCGAACGAGCGCGCCAGCAGAGACGGATTCGCATGCCACCGATGGACTACTGCTAGAAGCGGCCATTCAGCAACTGCCGTCCGGGTACGGGAAAGTTCTGGTGTTGCACGACGTGCTGGGTTACCGGCACACGGAGATCAGCAAGATGACCGGCATTACCGCGAATAATTCAAAGTCGCGGCTGTGCCGGGCGCGCCGGATGCTGCGGGGAGTGTTTCAAAGCCCGATTCCGGAAGGAACGATGACGCCCCCGAGCGTGCCGTACGAGAGCCAAGTGGCGGCCGGAATGTAGGACGTAGCGAGTCCGCCACGGGCCGGGCGCATCTAAAGAGTCGCGGTCACTGATATCGAGTGGCACGGGAGGAATCCGTGGAAAACCAATTCATCAAAGTTCTTCTTCTGGGAGAGAACGCGAGCGGCTCGTCCTATCTGCGCATGCAATTAGAGAACCGCGGAAGTCATTGCTGGTTCGCGCATTCGACGCGAGAGGCCGCCGCCACCTTTCAGGAATACAAGTTTGATTTGATTTTGAGCACCACTCCGCTGGCGAAGTTTGATTCGTTGCTGGCATTGCTGAGCAGCAACACCTGCTGCATTTTCCACTGCCAGACCGAAGAGGATAGCTGCTGGTGGTTGCCGCTGGCGATTGACGGACAAAAGAACTCGGGTGGACCTGGCATGAGGCCGAGCGAGTTTGTGGAGATGCTGGACAAGCTGCTCGCGCAACGGCGTGCGAAGATCTCTGCTGCCCAGAGGCAGATACCCGCGGTGATGCAACCGGAGACCCGGGCGTTCAAAGCGGCGTCGTAAGCCAGCGCGTCGTGCGCGCATGGCACGCGGCGCCCCCGAACGGATGCGAGATTCCCACCGGTTCCCTTCCCTACGGGATGTTAGCCATCGCGGCAGTTCCCCGACACCATCCTTCCAATACAAGTTGGGCGATTGCGCCATTGCAATTCGGCGCAGACCACGGTATTTTCCCGTCGCGCTTCCATTTGTGAGTAAGCGAGATGAGACATCGAGCCGCATCTCGGCGGAGGAATAATATGCGCAAGCGAATAAGAGGATTGTTGTGTGCCGCAAGCCTGGTGCTCGCGCTGGCAGGTTCGGCTGCGATGGCGCAGGAAAGTCGCCGCGTCGATGAGGCGTCCTTGCGGAATGCCGCGAAGAACGGCAACGAATGGCTGACCTATGGGCATGATTACGGCGACACGCATTACAGTCCACTAAAACAAATTGATACGAACAATGCGAGCAAGCTGGGCCTCGCTTGGTATTTTCAGACGGACTCCGACACGGGAACGGAAGAAGCGAATCCTGTAATCGCCAATGGGACCATGTACGTGACCACTGCGTGGGATCTGCTTTACGCGATCGATGCGCGCACGGGCAAGCTGATGTGGAGCTGGGATCCGAAAATCGGCCACATGAATTTTCCCCGCGGGTCTGCCGGCAATCCCGACCGCGTGCGAACCGGGCCGAGCCTGTGCTGCGGTCCCGGCAATCGCGGCGTGGCGATTTACGGTGGCAAGGTTTACATCGGCACTTTGGACGCGCGGCTAGTGGCGCTGGACGCGAAAACCGGCAAGGTTGACTGGGACGTGCGCACAGCAGGTGCCAACACGGATTACAGCATCACCGGCGCACCGCGGGTGATTCGCGGCAACGTGATCATCGGGAACGGCGGCGGCGAGTACAACACACGCGGCTACGTGACCGCGTATAACGCGGAAACCGGAGACGAGGTATGGAGGTTTTATACCGTTCCGGGCGAGCCGGCGAACCCGATCGAGGATGGCGCCATGAAGATGGCGGCGAAGACGTGGATGGGAAAAGAGTCGCACATTGGCGGAGGCAATCCTTGGAACGCGATCTCCTACGATCCGAAACTCAACCTAATCTACGTGGGAACCGGTCAAGGCGGCCCGTGGGTCCGGAAGTACCGGAGCCCGGGTGGCGGCGATAACCTATTCATTTGCTCGATCGTGGCGCTGCACGCGGATACGGGAAAATTCGCCTGGTATTTCCAGGAGACGCCGGGGGACGTGTGGGATTACGACTCGACCGCAGACATCATGCTGGCCGACTTGAGAATTGACGGCAAACTTCGGCACGTGGCCATGCAAGCGCCCAAGAACGGCTACTTTTATGTGATCGATCGCACCAACGGCAAATTCATCTCTGGAGCGCCCCTCGAGCACGCTACTTGGGCGAAAGGACTCGATCCAAAAACGGGTCGGCCCATCTTCAATCCGGAAGCTTACTACGACAATAAAAGTGCGATGGTGTGGCCAGGCGCCGGAGGTGGGCACGTGTGGCAAGGGATGTCGTTCAACCCCAACACGGGACTGGTTTATGTTCCGGGGATGAACGACAGCCCGTTCAATTACATGGCCGCGCCCAATTACAAGTACGAGCTCGGCGAATACGATTTTGGCATCCTATTCAGCCGGCCTGCTGCGCCGCGCCCGGGTGCTGCAGGCAAAACACCTGCGCCTCCACGCATGACTCCGTTTTTGGTGGCCTGGGACCCGGTGACGGAAAAGCAGCGATGGCTACTTTCCAATATGGGTGGAGGCGGCACGCTAAGCACGGCGGGTGGTCTCGTGTTCGCTGCGTCCGACATGGGCGATTTTGAAGCCCTCAGCGCGCAGGACGGCAAGGAACTTTGGAAGGTGAAGCTCACGCCCGGATTCGGGAACCCGGTGACGTACACGATCGACGGAAAACAGTACGTGACGGTCCTTTGCGGACGCACCGGCAGGAGCCGCGTGTACACGTTCGCGCTGGATGGGAGCGAGCCGATGCCCCCATCGGCGTTCGGCGGCAATTAGCCCCGAAATGCGGCGGGGGCCTTACTCTTGGTTGATCATGAAGGTGGCCATCTGCGAGAGAAACTCGCGCAGAAACGCTTCGGCTTCGGCGGGAAGCGCCGCTTCCGCTAGGGCGTTGTCCATCAGCGCCATCCATCGATCGCGGGCAGCGCGATCGATGCGAAAGGGAATGTGGCGCGCGCGCAAGCGCGGGTGGCCGCGGCGTTCAATGTAGCGCTGAGGCCCTCCGAAGCGACCGATCAGGAAATCGCGCAGACGCTCTTCGGCGCCTGCCATATCGTCGCGGGGATACATCCGGCTCAAGATGTCGTCGTCCGGCACCTGTCGATAAAACGCGCTTACAAGGCGCGCAAATCCTTGCTCTCCAATCAACGCGTAGGCATTCAATTCGTCCATAGACTTCGTAATTGTATCCGACGAAACAGACACAGAGCCATAGAATCAGCGTGGATTATCTATGCTTGGAGCGGGATAAGGGATTTATCCAGCAAGTCGTTGATGAATTCGAGAAGAACAACCCAACGCACTCCGGGCTCGCTGAGGACATCGCTGGCGATGCGCGTAAGGGCACTAAATCCGGTTCCGTTACAGTGAACCTGATTGCCGGAGATACCCGCGTTGCCTCTCTGCTACGTACCGGACGCCTGGAAGGTCAAGAGGCCCCGTCCACGTAGCCACTGTTCGAGCAGCACTGGCCACAAATCCAAAGCGGGGTCGCCCATGCCGAGGCCGGAGCCATGGTGTCCATGAGCAAACAAGTGCATCTCAACCGGCACACCTGCGGCGACCAAGGCATCGTAGAAATCCACGCTCGCTTGCACCACCGGAACAACGCTGTCGTCCGATGTGGAGTAGATAAATGTTGGCGGAGTATGCGTGGTTACGTGAAGCGCCGGCGTGTAAGCTTTTTCATATCGCTTACAGTCCGCCGCCGGAACTACCTTGAGAACCGAGCAATACGTGATCTTTCCCTGGTCGTTCGGTTCCATGGCGTTTAGCCACGGGTAGCCGAGGACCATGAAATCCGGCCGATCGCTAACACGATCGACAGGATCGGAGGCGTTGGCATCGCCGGCATCGAACAGCGTCCCGGCTGTGGCCGCCAAGTGTCCGCCAGCCGAGAAACCGATGATGCCAATACGATCGACGGAAATGTGGTACTTGGCGGCATCGTAACGCACCAGACGGATCGCTCTCTGCGCATCCTCGAGGGGCACGGGATAAAGATTATCTGGACCAAGGCGATACTTGAGTACGAATGCGGTCACGCCACGCGCCGCGAACCAATCGGCGACTTGTCGGCCCTCAAGATTGCTGGCCAGCATCACGTATGCTCCACCGGGCGCCACGATAACGGCGGTGCCATTCGGTTTAGATGGCGCGAAAACGGTCAGCGTCGGAACAACCGTTGGCGAGCCCTTGGAACCAGGGATGTGACCGCTCCATATCGGGATGGTGGTAATGCCAAGTTCGGGATCAAGTGGCGGCGAGGCATTGGACTGCGCCGCTGCGACCGAGAAGGCCGCAGTTCCGAGCGTTCCCACCAGCAACAGTGCCGTGATCATCCACCATTTCATCTGGTTTCCTTCCAAACAAGCTCAAATCTCGTCGCGGACCATTTAAAGTACATTCTCGATAAATATTCAACTCTTTCCAGCTTCGGTCCCGATATCGTTTCTTTCAATGCGAAATTTCTAGGTGGGCTGCCATTGCCTTCCTCCACTGACCAATGCTGGATTTTGAAGAAGACAAGGGAATTTACTGGGAGTGGCAACACAAGAAGTCCGAATGTGCCAACATGTTGCGTTTTTCTTGGGTATTCCGAGCTATGGAGCGGGATAAGGGAAACCGCTGGAAGGCTTGAAAGCGTTGGGCTTAGGGGCTAATTCCTTTGTTCCCGTTTCCTTTGGTGCCCTTCACTTCCCTTTCATACCCTACATCAGACACCGGAAGTCTGCCAATCGGTAACATTATCGGTAACACGCCAGCGAACGTGAAGGACGAACAGCAATCCCATTTGCGAAGAGTGCGAAGAGATTGTGCTCGGGATATAAGCAGCAGTCTAAGAGGGTGTCAGGGAGCCGAGACTCATGCCAAGAGGCGACGAGGAACGCATTCGCGAACTCAAGAAGAAAGCGGTTCCCGACTGGAGTTTCAGATTACACGGGCACCCTCTCTTTTCACGAGTCGGGATGGATCGCCATGTGCTCCTTTTGGCTCGGGGTATCGCGAAAATTGTTTAGCACGATGAAAGCTGATTATCGTAATTGTCAAATGCGATTTGGCGAAAGGGTCTGATGCCGACTTCCTTTGAACATGCACCCACCGAAGTCTGGCGGTAGGCACTCGTCGAAAACGCCACCGCCGCCGAACTCGACGGCAGCCGCTATCCTGTCCGGCGCACTCCCAAACGCGGACTTCGGCGGGTGGACTTCGTTTTCGACGGCAATGAGATTCGCGGGCTAGAGCAGAACCCCGACACGAAATCCCGATGGGCGAAGCTGGCGCGGTCGGGGAAGAAGGTGATGCAGTTCCTCAGCGAAGGGCGGCACGTGGCGGTCGTGGTCGATGGGAAAGTGATGCTGTTACAGTGGTCTTAGAAGCTCTCATTCCCAAAACCGATCTGTGTAAACTGCCCTTGCACAGCGCCCTTCGGCAGAATCGAGCGTTCGCCGCCGGACGAATCGAACCTCCACAAAAGCCCGGTCCCATGTGGATTCCCAAGTTCATCCGTGTACCGTATGCAGATGGTGAACCAGACTTCCTGCGGTTCGGTGTAGTTGACGGGCTGCCCTTGTTGGGTATGCAATGGAAAGTTGCTTACCTCGTAGGCGTCATTCGGAAGGATGAGTACACCTATAGAGTTGCCGCTGAGTCCAGCAGAATTGTTCCCGCACCCAATTGCCCGGCGAGCCTCATCAGGAGTCCTTGGCATCGGACCAACGAACAGTGCGGACATCATTGTAAGCGTTCCAATGGCAGGAGCGATTCCACCGTTTCTTACGAGATAAGAAATAGATACGTGAGCGCCCGAATTGTCAAAGACTAACGGTCCGTTGGTCTTTATCCCCCCAGAAACGGTCACCCACGGTCGATGGGAAATGGAAAACTGCCGTTCCATAATTCCAGCTTGCCGATTTATCGCCTCAACGCTGTCAGCGGCTGCCTTAGCGGACCTCGCGGTCTCTATGGCTTGGACCTTGATTTTGGAAAGGGTACCAATCGCAATGAATACGCCACCGACGCCGACTAAGGTCAGAATGACCGTGCATACCAGCGCGATATAGTCGCCCACGCTGCGCGGCGGGAGACTGAGGACGCGTATAGCCCGCGCACTCTCATTCCGCTTAGCTGTCGGGCGATTTTGATCGCCAGCGCTCTGAATGACGCTTCCACTTGTCTCAGCACTATGAGGAGCATTGATTTCCTGCTTGGCGGAGTGTGGCTCGTGCGTATTCGCAGGGGGGCTTTTCTGGGCGAAGGACGCGGTGGATGCCAGCAAAATAAGAAAAATGAACAAGGCGACAAGATAGGAATCGATTTTCCGAGTGGGTGCGTTAGGGCGGTCCATATTCGACCCCGAGGTATCTGCGCTTTCAATCGCTGCTTCGTGGAAGGACCAAAGGCTCTCCGTCAAGCTGCTCCAGCGCGTCGGCAAGCTGTCTGTAGATCTGTGCAGGATTGCACGCCTCGGGCGGCATATGCCCGGTTTTCCGAGCGGCTGTCGCCAGCCGCTCAAGAACCGCGTGGATCGCCGTCTCGGGGATGCCAGAAACTTTGACACCACGAAAATTGCTCAGGATCGCCTGAATTGCTTTGGGTAACCGCTTAGCGTCCACGGCTCCGTCCGCCAATAGGTATGGCAACTTCCACGAGCGTGGCTTCGAGTAATCGCCGACGTAAGCGAAGCATGTAGCAGGCAAATGATATTTCGGATGGAGCAGAGCCTCAGGCGGTTCGCCTGTAGGAGACTCGTGGTCGTTTTCAACGGGTTCTTCTGGAAGGAGCCGAATCCGCGCCCCTTGGTTGAATTCGCGCTCTCGCCAGATGCCCTGCACGGCCATCCACCAAAGATCGAGCGGCGGGTCGGCTTCGCGGAGCGAGACGAAAACGCGGTCCCGCAGACCGCCATCCGCAATGTCTGCGGCGTAGAGCATCACGCCATCGCTGATGGCTACCGCCTTGACCTTCTGCTCGCAGGCATATCTCATCGCCTGACCGAGTGCGCTCTCGACCGCTCGGCGGCTCCACGCCAGCGAGTCGGGACGTTTCACCTCGACCAAGAGACGCTTGATGCCGTGATCGGTCAGCACAATGTCGGCGTGCTCGACTTGATTGTTGAAGTCGGTCAGCGACCAGTCCAAGACTGCCGTGAACAAGTCCTCAAGGATGTTCTCGGCGACCTTTTCGCACGCCTCGCCAAGTCTGCGCTGTTGTTCGAGCCGCTGCTCCCGTTTGGTCAGGAATTCCGGCCATGCATTCTGAATGCGCTCCGTGCAATGGCGGTAAGAGGCTAGGCCGGCTAAATGCTCTGCTTCGTGTTCGGCGGTCTCCACGGTTCCTCTTCGGTTGCGGGATTATCGTCACCCGCACGATACCTCCGAATCATCTGGACGGTCTAGATTTTTCACTGTACGAGTTCCGTCACTCGCAATCCGACTGGCCGTGACAGTGCTATGATCCCGGCGTCGGTCCGTTCCCGATTCAGCAAGGGGGGCACCCATGCAGATTGCCGAGCCATCAGTTCAGCCCCACTGGTATTTCTTCGTCGCCTATTTTTTCGGCGGCGCTTTCCTCGTCAATGCCATCCCGCATGTCGTCAATGGCGTCTCGGGGCGCTCATTCCCGACTCCGTTCGCTTCGCCGCCCGGCAAAGGACAGTCATCGCCAGTGGTGAACGTGCTGTGGGGAACGGCGAATGCGGTAGCGGGATACTTCCTCGTGTCTGACGTCGGGGAGTTCCATATCCGCAGCATCCCTGACGCTCTCGTTGCGGGAGCCGGGGGATTGCTGATGGCAGTCATGCTGTCTCGGGCGTTCGGGCGGCTCTACTCGAAGCAGTAGCCCATACAAGTGTAACGACGCCTAGTCAGCGAGTCATAGGGGGCGAGAGTTATAGAAGAAGTTCTTCTCAACGGATGAGTTTTAGTTCGCGTGTTTTCGGCCCGCCATCTTCTGTGCCATCCCCATGAGAAAACTCCGCTGCCGCTCGTCGAGCCGCGAGAGCGCCTTCGCGAACTGACGTAGCTCGCGCCGCTCGTTTCCGTTTGCGCCCCACGTCGATTCAGCCTTCGACACAAGCAGCTTCGACCTCTGCGGCTGCCCGTCGCCGTCGTGGAAGAACCTGTACTTCGGTATTTCGAACGCCCTCACGTATTTTTCCAGAGTCTCGACGCTCGGGACCGTGTGGCCATTTTCGACGCGGGATGTGTAGCAACGCAGCAAGCCGGTCCGCTTCTCAACGTCGCCCTGACTGAGGTTCTTGGATTCCCGCAGTTCCCGAAGCCGTTCGCCAATGAGCATGACCGAAAGTGTACACCCGGCGTATTGCCTTCCCAATTGTGGCGAACCGAGAGGGCGAGGACGCGGATGTATTTAGCATTTGCCAAATCTTGAACCTGTCGTAGGCTACGTGGAATCGACGCAGGAGGTCTGCGGTGGACAATAAGGCCGAAGCGGTGGGCGCGGCAGTTGGCCTTGGCTTTGCCGCCATCATCGCCACGGTTGCCGGTTTCGTTTGGTTCGGATGGAGGTTTTCGGCGTTTCCTAGTCTCCCCTTAGTTGTCTTCGTGGCGTATTTTTCAGTAGCCGTCGGGCTGATGGCTTTCGCTGTAATAGCTGTGCGGCGAGGCAGGAAGATGATGAAGGCGCTGGGCGTGGCGCGGAGCGACTTCTGGCAGAAAAGGCGCAAGGCGTTCGGCATCGTGGTTGCGCTTGAGATTGTCGGCTGCATCATCATCCTCGTGTTAGTGGGCGGGTCGGCCTGAATGCGGGGAATACTTTTTCCATAAGGGAAGATCAAGATGCGCTATGTGAGTACAGGGGAGCCGGTAAGCCGTCATCGACCGAGGTTATCCACGACGATGATCTTGTTTACGGCTCT
>JBAWEZ010000055.1:0-2837 GCA_049591475.1 Candidatus Acidiferrales bacterium | reverse complement strand
GCGGGATGGGCGAGGTGTACCGCGCCCGCGATTCCAAGCTCGAACGCGACGTAGCCATCAAGGTGTTGCCCGAAACTTTTGCACGAGATCAAGACCGCATGGCGCGCTTCCAGCGGGAAGCCAAAGTCCTCGCCTCTCTCGATCATCCCAACATCGCTTCCATTTACGGCTTGGAAGATTCCAGCGGAACTCGTGCATTGGTGATGCAACTGGTCGAGGGCCCGACGCTTGCCGACCGCATCGCGTCCGGGCCGATTCCGATTGATGAAGCGCTGCGCATCGCGCGGCAGATTGCCGACGCGCTCGAATACGCGCACGAGCGCGGGATCGTTCATCGGGATCTGAAACCCGCCAACGTGAAGGTCACTCCCGACGACGCCGTGAAGGTCCTCGATTTCGGCTTGGCGAAAGCGATTGAAGGCGACGCGTCGTCGATGGACATCGCCAACTCTCCAACCATCAGCCGGCTAGCGACGCAGGCGGGCGTGCTGCTGGGCACGGCAGCGTACATGTCGCCGGAACAAGCGAAGGGCAAGCCGGTGGATCGCCGCGCCGATATCTGGGCGTTCGGCTGTGTGCTGTACGAGATGCTCACCGGCAAAATGGCGTTCACCGGCGAGACCGTCACCGATACTCTGGCCGCGGTCATCAAGGAAGAGCCGGATTGGGCGCAGCTACCGTCGAGCACGCCAGCTCGCGTGCGCGTGCTATTGCAGCGCTGCTTGCAGAAAGACCCGAAGCAGCGCTTGCGCGATATTGGCGATGCGCGGATCTCTCTCGATGAAGTAATCTCCGGCGCGGCAGAACCGCCGGCTGCCGCCGCTGCCGCAACGATAACTTTCGCTCCTCGTTGGCCCCGCGCGCTGCCGTGGACGCTGGCAGGCTTGCTTGCATGTGCGCTGATCGCGATCGCCGTGGTTTGGAAATTGTCAACGACGCCTACGCAGATGACTCGTTCGCTGATCTCGGCTCCGCCCAAGTTCTCGTTCGCATTTGCCGAGCCCTACGGCGCGCCCGTTCTATCGCCGGACGGTACGAAATTGGTGTTTCCGGCGGAGAAGGTCGACGGTCAAGAGTCGCTCTGGGTACGCCCGCTCGATTCGCTTTCGCCGCGGCAACTGCAAGGAACCGGAGGCGCCAGTTTCCCTTTCTGGTCACCGGATAGTCGCCAGATTGGCTTTTTTCAGGCTGGGCAACTGAAGAAAATCGACTTAGCGGGCGGCCCTCCGGCGACAATCTGCGATGCCGAGGGCGGGCGAGGCGCCACTTGGAGCCGGGGAGGGATGATCGTATTCACGCCTGCCCGCCCTGTTACCCTCCCTTCGAATGGGGCGGAGCTCTTCCAAGTGCCGGCCGTGGGCGGCTCGGAAAGCCCGGTGGCGAGTCACAAAGGAACGGGCGGTGCATTCAGCAACCGCTGGCCCGAGTTCCTGCCTGATGGCCGCCATTTCATTTATTTGAGCGGCAATCTGGGCGCCCCGGGAAGTACCGGCCTCGGAATCTACCTGGGCGAGCTCGGAACGAACGAAGTGAAATTTCTCATGCAGGCTGATTCGGACGCGCTCTACGCGCCACCCGGCTACCTGCTCTTTCTGCGCGGCGACACGCTGATGGCTCAGGGGTTCGACGCGGGGAGCGACAAACTGAAGGGCGCGGCCTTTCCAATCGCAGAGCCTGTAGGTTCGCCTAAGGAGTTCCGGCTCGGGTTGTTTAGCGTATCGCAAACGGGGCTGCTCGTCTTCGGCGCGATGCCGGGCCAAGGCGGCGGACAACTAACCTGGTTCAACGCGACGGGAAAGCAGTTGGGAACGGTAGGGCCAGCCGGCGTTTCTTATCCGCGCCTTTCGCCCGACGGAAAGCGATTGGCATACACGTCGGGAGGTCTCAATACGCCAGGGGACATCTGGGTAGCGGACCTAGAGCGCGGCGTGCAGACGCGATTCACCTTTGATCAGCAGATCAAAGCAGCCCCCGTATGGTCGCCGGACGGTTCCCAAATCGCCTACGCAAGTTTACCAACGCAAGGCACAGCGGGCGGAGGATTTGCGCTCTACGTGAAGAACGCTTCGGGCGCGGGCGAGGCCAAACAGATTTTCTTCCAAGCCGGCCTAGTCGGCATACCGACGGACTGGTCGCCAGACGGAAAGTATCTGGTTTTCCAAGCCCTGGCCGCGAATGCCAGGGCCGGCATTTGGGTCCTGCCGCTCTCTGGCAGCCGAAAGCCTTTCGCTTACTTGCAAGCGCAATTCAATAACATGGACGGAGCCATTTCGCCGAACGGCCGCTGGATGGCGTACATGTCCGATGAATCTGGTGCCGACGAAGTGTACGTATCGCCATTTCCTACTGGAGGAGGCAAGTGGCAGGTCTCGGAAGGGGAGGGTGATGAACCGGAATGGAGTCGCGATGGAAGCGCGCTGTACTATTTGGCGCCCGGTGGCACGATTATGCAAGCGAGCATCAAGGAAAACGGCTCGGCGCTTGAAGTCGGTGCGCCTCACAAGCTTTTGCAGCAGCCCATGGCGTCCATGGATGGCGGTGTCGCGTATGGCGTTTCGCCGGATGGAAAGCGTTTCCTGGTAAACAAGGCGGAGGAAGGCGGGTCCGAGCCGCTGACGCTGGTGACAAACTGGACCGCGGGACTGAACTAATGCCGATGTCGGCAGGGACAAAACTCGGCCCTTACGAAATCCTGTCCGCCATTGGCGCCGGCGGGATGGGCGAGGTGTACCGCGCCCGCGATTCCAAGCTCGAACGCGACGTAGCCATCAAGGTGTTGCCCGAAACTTTTGCACGAGATCAAGACCGCATGGCGCGCTTCCAGCGGGAAGCCAAAG
>JBAWEZ010000054.1:0-2423 GCA_049591475.1 Candidatus Acidiferrales bacterium | reverse complement strand
GGGGAGATCCTCGATTCACGTGGCAATCCCACCTTGGAGGTGGAGGTGCTCCTGGCGACCGGCGACGTGGGCCGGGCGGCGGTCCCCTCGGGGGCGTCGACCGGGGCCCACGAGGCGGTTGAGCTCCGGGACGGTGATGCCCATCGCTTCAATGGCCGGGGTGTGACCCGGGCCGTCGAGGCGGTGAACCAGACCCTGGCCCCCCTGCTCTTCGGCCTCGACGCG
The DNA here is from genome assembly GCA_049591475.1 of Candidatus Acidiferrales bacterium. GTDB lineage: Bacteria > Acidobacteriota > Terriglobia > Acidiferrales > UBA7541 > Palsa-295. Next base: position 2,198 of record JBAWEZ010000054.1, on the reverse strand, counting down.
CTCGACCAGCGTGAGGTCGACCGGCGCCTGATCGACGCCGACGGGACCGCCGACAAGTCGCGGCTCGGGGCCAACGCCCTCCTCGGGGTCAGCCTGGCCGCGGCCAAGGCGGCGGCCCAAGCCCAGGAGGTGCCGCTTTACCGCTACCTGGGCGGGGTCGACAGCTGCGTCCTCCCCCTGCCCCTGTTCAACATCCTCAACGGCGGTGCCCACGCCCGGACGTCGGTCGACTTCCAGGAGTTCATGGTCGCCCCAATTGGCGTCGACAGCTTCGCCGAGGCCGTGCGGGCGGGGTCGGAGGTGTTCCAGGCGCTTCGCCAGGTGCTCCAGGAGAAGGGCTACGAGACCGGCCAGGGAGACGAGGGCGGCTTCGCCCCCAGCCTCAAGAGCAACCAGGAGGCGGTCGAGCTCGTGCTGAGCGCGATCGAGCGGGCCGGCTACCGGCCCGGGGAGGAGGTCGCACTGGCGCTGGACCCGGCTGCCAGCGAGCTCTTCGAGCAGGGCCGCTACCACCTCCGTGGCGAGGGAAGGTCCCTGGAGGCGGAGGAGCTGATCGAGCTCTGGCAGGACCTGGCCCGGCAGTACCCGATCGTGTCCTTGGAGGACGGTCTGGCCGAGGACGACTGGTCCGGCTGGAAGGCGCTGACCGCCCGCCTCGGCGGGGAGCTGCAACTGGTGGGGGACGACATCTTCGTGACCAACCCGGCCCGGCTCCAGCGTGGCATCGACGAGGGGGTGGCGACCGCGATCCTGATCAAGCTGAACCAGATCGGGACCCTGAGCGAGACCCTCGACGTGGTCCAGCAGGCGCAGCGGAACGGGCTCGGGATCGTGATCAGCCACCGCTCCGGCGAGACCGAGGACACGACCATCGCCGACCTGGCGGTGGCGGTCACCGCCGGCCAGATCAAGAGCGGTGCGCCATCCCGGGGCGAGCGGACCGCCAAGTACAACCGGCTGCTGCGGATCGAGCGTGAGCTGGGGAGCTCGGCGCGATACGCCAGGGGTGATTGGGTGACCAGGCGCCGAGGTCCCACTCCGGCTTAGCTGGCGTCAATCTCGACTGCTACAGTGGGAATATGGCGACTTCAGCCGAGAAGGGGCTGCGGGTCCTGCCGGCACCCGCGGGCCGTGGCATCGCTGACTGCATCGGCCCCACTCCCTTGCTGCGCCTGCGCCTCTTCGAGCCTCAGGCGCCCGACCTGCCGGTGCTCGGCAAGGCCGAGTTCATGAATCCGGGTGGCTCGGTCAAGGACCGGCCCGCCCTGCGCAGGGTCGAGGAGGCGCTCCGAGTCGGGGCGCTCGGCCGGGGCCAGATCTTGCTCGACAGCACGAGCGGGAACACCGGGGTGGCCTACGCCATGCTCGGGGCCGCCCTGCGCTTCCCGGTCAAGCTGGTGGTCCCGGGCAACGTCGGCGAGGAGCGCCGTCGGTTGATGCTCGCCTATGGAGCCGAGCTCGTCCTGAGCGACCCCCAGGAGGGCTCGGACGGCGCCCTCCTGCTCTGCCGGGAGATCCAGGCCGAGGCGCCCGAGCGCTACTTCAGCCCCGACCAGTACAACAATCCCCTCAACTGGCGCTCGCACTACGAGACCACGGCGATCGAGATCTGGGAGCAGACCGAGGGCGCGGTCAGCGTCTTCCTGGCCGGCCTCGGCACCTCGGGAACCTTCGTCGGGACCGCCCGGCGGCTCAAGGAGCTCAACCCTGACATCACCTGTGTCAGCCTCCAGCCCGAGGACGCCCTCCACGGCCTGGAGGGGCTCAAGCACATGGCGAGCGCGATCGTACCCGGGATCTACGATGCGACCCTGGCCGACCGAAACCTGGCGGGGCCGACCGGCCCAGCCTACGATCTGGCCCGACGGCTGGCCCGGGAGGAGGGTATCTTGGCCGGGCACTCCTCGGGCCTGGCGCTCTGGGGGGTTGAGCAGTTGATCCAGGAGGGGTTGAGCGAGGGTGTCGCCGTCTTGATACTTCCCGACGGCGGCGCCCGCTACCTGAGCGCCGGCCTCTACGGTTCCTGGTGTGCGAGGCCGCAGCCCCGGAGCTGGAGTTCCCCAGTTCGATCTTCGAGCGGATGACCGGGTTCGCCGAGGCCGCCTATCCCTACGAGGGCTGCGGCGTCCTGATCGGCAGCGCGGCCGAGGCCGGGACGGAGGTTGTCGAGATCGTCGAGGGTCGGAACCTGGTCCAGG
>JBAWEZ010000053.1:0-63948 GCA_049591475.1 Candidatus Acidiferrales bacterium | reverse complement strand
CAGATTGAATGCCTCGAAGCGGCCGTATTTTCCAACACTCCCTGGACGCGGCCGGATGAACCAGTTGTATCCCGAGGAAAGATTCCCGCGCTGGCCCTTGGCAGCCGGAATCAAGTCCATACACGATTCAACGAGTGGCACATAGAGAATTTTCGTGTCTGAATCGTACGAGGTCGCCAGCCAGTTTCGTCCGCCACCCGGATGTGGACAGATCATGTGCGGCTTGCCATCGCCGAGAACGACTTCGGGATTAATCGTGGCTTTGCCGGTCTTCGGATCGATCGATTGCACCACATTTTGCAATCCTAGATCTTTCGCGAATATGAATTTTCCCGTGGCGGCGTCCATGCCTTCGTAAATTCCCATCTTCCCAGACGTGACCACGAGCTTTTGATTTTTGCCGTCCACGGGCAGGTTGATCACCTGTTGTTCGAAAGCCCAGTCCAGATCCCACTGATCGTTTTGGATGTGCTGAAAATGCCAGACGAGTTTTCCGGTGTCTGGATGAAATGCCAGCGTGGTGTCCTCATACAGCCCGTCGTTCGTTACTCCCGGCTCGTGCACCGGGTGCAGCATCGGCCCGGTGTCGTAGGTTTGACCGGTCCCGAAATATGCAATGTTCAATTGCGGATCGTAGCTTCCCGCGGTCCACACGGACGCGCCGCTCCGCTTATCAACCGGCAAGCCATTCCAGCTATTGCCTCCAAATTCTCCCGGCCGCGCAATCGTGTAGAACTTCCACGTCGGCTTGCCCGTCTCGGCGTTCAGCGCCGCGATCCAGCAGCCGCCCGGGGCCTGCCCGGTGATCCCTTGCATCACGATGCCTTTTGCTACCAGAGGGCCGCCCGTCACTTGCCAGCCCTTTGTGTAATCCGCGAGCGGTTGATCCCAGACAACGACTCCCGTCTTCATATCCAGCGCGATCAGATGATCGTCCGAGGTCGGCACGTACAATTTGTTCTGGTAAATCGCCATACTGCGCTTGAGGCGCTGCCGCACGTCGTTTGGCAATTTCCTATCGTACTCCCACAGCAAATCTCCCGTGGCCGCATTAAGCGCTTGCACGTGATCGCCGTAACTATCCACAAAGAGCACGCCGTCATGTTCGAGCGGTGTAGCTTCATTCGGTCCGACCGGCAGCGACCAAGCCCACAGAACGCGCAAATCGCTTACGTTTCGCTTATTGATCTGCTCCAGCGGGCTGAAGCCCTTGTCATCGTAGGTGCGCCGCCAAAGCAGCCATTCGCTTGCTGGCGGATGGTCGAGCACAGCGTCGCTCACCGGCGTAATTGAATGCGCCGGATTGGGAAGCGTCACTACCGGGATGGGCGGCGCGAGTGGAGAGAGAGGCATCATTGGCGCGGAGCGCACCGTGGCGCTCCGCGGGATGCTCACCGCGGACAGCGCCTTCTCGTCAGCCGGCAACTCCGTGGCCGCAGGCTCCATTCCATTTCGCTCTAAGATGAAGGCAACCAGTTGCGCGCTCTGATCCGCGCTCAGGGTTCCTGCGTTATCGGGTGGCATTTTGGTGCGAATATACGTGAACAGCGTGTCCGCCGTTTTTCCGCCCCAATTTTGAGAGAAAGTTGCGCCAGCTAAGGCGCTGGCGAATTCTCCGCCGTTCAGATTTTGCCCGTGGCAGCCGGCACATCTGGCCGCGTACGTTTGCTGGCCTTGTGCCGCTTGCTGCGAAGTGAACGTCGCGATATTGCGGTTGTTGCGCTGCTGCGCGTGCCCCGGAGGCGCGCCGAGGAATCCCCAAAGAGCGACGGTCGAGATAGACCACCCGAACCGCGCGATAAGCTTTCGTGCGTATGTGCGCTCGAAAACCAAATAGCGGCTCTCCGACGCCGATTGCTGTTTGCTCATTGCCGCTCCCCTGCGCATAGACACCGCATGCGCAACTCGCTGTGCATTCCACCACTTCCGCTATGCCGCGCCAAGCGATTTCTTCCGTAAATTGCGGGGCGACATCAGGAGCTTCGCGGGGCACACGCGAAACCAGTCCCGATTTCAAGGAATTGGGTCTAAGATGCCCCACTATGTACGGCGAATATAGCAGTTCGATCGGACCAAAAGTTTTGCTCACGCTGCTTCACGCAGCCTCGATTGGCCTGGTCTTTTGGCTGCTTTTTCGCGGGGGGCTGGTCGCGCTATCTCTCTGGACGGATCGCTCATTTCTGCCCGGTTCCTTGTCTCGCCGGGAGTTGCTGTTCGCGTCCGCAGTTGTCTACTTTTTGCGGATTCTCTTTAGCTGCTTTTATTTGATACGCCGCAAGATGCGCTGGAGCGAAGCGGCCGGAGTCGGATTTTTTGTTTTTCTACTTAATCTCTATTTCGCGCTGCTTGGAGGCACGGATTCGCATGGCCTAGGACTGGTTGCTGGTTTCGGAGCGTTTCTGTACTTGGTGGGATCGTGCTTGAATACCGGCTCGGAATATATGCGCCATACGTGGAAGAGGAATCCGGCGCATCAAGGCCAGCTCTACAGTGGTAGTCTTTTTCGCTACTCGCGCCACATCAATTATTTCGGCGACGAGGTTCTCTTTATTGGATACGCGCTCGTCGCCGGCTCGCCTTGGGCGTTGATCGTCCCCGCGTTTATGGCCCTCGGCTTTATGTTCAGCAATATTCCCGCTCTTGATCATTACCTCTCGCGAAAATACGGAGACGAATTTGACGTCTACGCCTCGCGCACGAAGAGATTCATCCCATTCGTTTACTGAGCCAGTTTTCTTGCTTAGCTGAAGCTAGGGTTGGAATGGCTAGCCTGCGAGAACTGCCTGCATCATTGAAACATCAAAATCTCAGTGCTTCGAGTAGCCCGCGCCGACTGGTTCTGCGGGCTCGTGTCCAGCGGTGTCGGAGCCATTAGTAGGGGCGTGCGCAGCAGTCACCGGCGCAGGAGATGGTTCGGGCTTCGCTTCGGCCGGTTGTACTTCCGGCGCTTCAATTTCCCAGTCGCAGCCTTCTTTGATGCATGCGCGGTAATTGCCGTGCTTGGTGTGTTTTTCAACGATGAACGGTGCGCCGCACTTCGGGCACGGCTCATTGATTGGTTCGTGCGGCGAGGTGAAGTCGCAATTGGGATATCGGCTGCAGCCGTAGAAAACTCGTCCTCGGCCGCGTCCTTTGGATGTGCCGCGGCGGACAAATTCGCCCTCGCCGCATTTCGGACACTTGATGCCCAGCGTGACCGGGCGCGTGTATTTGCACTTGGGATAATTCTTGCAGCCGATGAAGTCGCCGTAGCGGCCTTGGCGTTTCAGCAGTTGCGCGCCGCAATCCGGGCAATTTTCATCGAGCGGAATATCCGGTTGCCGAGCGATTTTCGTCCCGGTGACCAACCGCCGCGTTGTTTTGCAGTCAGGGTAACCGGTACAGGCCAAAAATGTGCCAAAACGGCCCCGCTTGATCACCATCTCCTTGCCGCAATTGTCGCAATACTGCGTTATTGTGGCGGCATCGGAATCGTCGGAGTGTGCTTCGGCAAGGTCTCGGATAAAATCGCATTCGGGGTACCGGGAGCAGCCCAGGAAGAATCCGTGCCGGCTGATGCGCTCAAGCAGTTCGCCCTGTCCGCATTTTTCGCACTTCTGACCTGTGGGAATGCCGGCCTTGTACGACGCCATCGAGCCCGCGGCCTTCTCGAGATCTTCTTCGAACTGGTCCCAGAACTCCTTCACCGACGCTCGCCAGGGACGTTTGCCCTCTTCGATGTCGTCGAGCTCTTCTTCCATGCGAGCTGTGAAATTCACGTTGAAAATATCTTCGAAGCTTTTCACCAGCAGCACGCTTACGCGTTCTCCGAGAAGCGTAGGCGTGAACCGGCCCTGGTCCTTGATCACATATTCGCGATCGACCAGAGTGGAAATGATCGCCGCGTACGTGGACGGGCGCCCGATGCCCTTTTCTTCCAATTCCTTCACCAGCGTTGCTTCCGTGTATCGCGGCGGAGGCTCGGTGAAATGCTGCTCGGGACGGATCGTCTCCAGACGCAGCTCTTCGCCTTCGCTTACCTGCGGTAGCGTACGGCTTTCGGAATCGCCCTCGTCCTTATCTTCATCGTCCTCTTTCACAGATTGGTACGCAGCCAGGTAACCGTTGAATTTTTCCACCGAGCCGCTGGCGCGGAAGAGATATTCGCCGGCCAGGATTTCAATCGTGGTCTGATCGAATACCGCCGGGACCATCTGTGACGCCACGAATCGCTGCCAGATCATCTGGTACAGCTTAAACATTGAATCATCTAGATATGCTCTAACACTCTCCGGAGTACGTGCGACGTCGGTGGGACGAATCGCTTCGTGCGCTTCCTGCGCGTCCTTTTTCGATTTGAAGAAGTTCGGCTTCTCCGGTAGATACTTCGCACCGAACCTTTCGCCGATGTGATCGCGAACTTGGGAAAGCGCGTCAGCAGACACATGCACCGAATCGGTACGCATGTAGGTGATCAGTCCGACGGAGCCTTCGCTGCCTAAATCGATGCCTTCGTAAAGCCGCTGCGCCAGCATCATGGTGCGCTTGGCCGTGAAGCGCAGGCGGTTGTAGCCAGCCTGCTGCAGCTTCGAGGTGGTGAACGGCGGCGGCGCGTACCGGCGCTTTTCCTTCTGCGCGACGCTGGAGACCTGCCATGTAGCGCGCTCGAGGTCAGCGAGAATTCGTTGCGCTTCGGCTTCGTCCGGAATCTCTAGGTCTTCGCCCTTGCGCTTGACCAGTTTGGCTTCGAATGTGGGAGGTCCTCCCGCTGCTAGCAGCGCATGGATAGTCCAATATTCCTTGGGAACAAACGCCCGGATTTCCTGCTCGCGTTCGACGATCAGGCGGAGCGCAACGGTTTGCACGCGACCGGCGGAGAGGCCCCGGCGGACTTTATCCCACAGCAACGGCGAAACTTTGTATCCCACGATGCGATCGAGCACGCGGCGCGCCTGCTGCGCGTCGACAAGGTGCTCGTCTACTTTCGTGGGCTTCTCGAAAGCCGCGCGAATTGCTTTCTGCGTGATTTCGTTGAACATGACGCGCGAGAACTTGGCGCGCTCGGTCTTGTTCTTCGCCAGCGCCTCCAGCAGGTGCGCCGATATCGCTTCGCCCTCGCGGTCCGGGTCAGTCGCCAGATAGACGTTATCCGCCGAATCGGCCGCAGCTTGCAGTTGCCCGATGATCTTCTGCTTGTCTGGAATTACCTCGTAGGTCGGTTCGAAGATATTCTCAGCCGTAATCAGGATTTTCTTCTCGGGAGCGGCCGCTTTCCTCTTGCCCTTTCCTTTCTTGCTCTTGCGCTTAGGCTTGCCGTTCTGCTCTCCAGGCAAAAGAATGCCTATCGTTTTCCTTGGCAGGTCCATCACGTGGCCGTAAGAGGCCTTTACCGTATACCCGCGGCCCAAATACTTATTGATAGTCTTCGCCTTAGCGGGCGACTCGACGATTACGAGTGATCTTGCCATGCTCTTTTATTTTAATCCTCGCCATGCTTCTGCTGCCAGTTTCCAAGCCAGCTGAGTGAATCAGATGCGGCATAAGCCGTTTCAGCTCCGAGCCAGGGCAGCACCTTTCAACCCGCCTGTTCATCCTAACCCTGCTTTGGCCGTGGGATTACAGCAGGACTTTCAAGAATTGCTTACCAGGTAACTGGCGTACCACACCTTTGAGTTCCAGGTCAAACAACGCCGCCAGCACCTCGGATGAGGTAAGACCCGAATTTTCCACTAAATCGTCCACATGACGCGCTTCGTCCACCTTCAGGAGCCCGTACAGCGGCCTTTCCGTCGGGCTTAAGCCCTGCTCGATCAATTCGGCGCGTTCCTCGGAAGATGCCGTCTCCACCGGCATCAACTCGGCGCGAACCGGTGTTGGCAGCTCCTCCACCACGTCTTCCCATCCCATCACCAGCTTGGCACCCTGCTTGATTAGCTCGTTGGGGCCGAAGCTAGACGGCTGCGTCGCATTTCCCGGAACCCCAAATACCTCGCGCCCAAACTCCATGGCCAGCCGGGCCGTAATTAGCGATCCCGAGTATTGCGCACCTTCGACGACCACCACTCCAAGCCCAATCCCTGCGATTATTCGGTTCCGAATTGGGAAATTTTGCGGGGCGGGGAATGTGCCAAGTGAAAATTCTGAGATAATCGCTCCCCGCTGCTCGATTTCCTGGAAAATCTTCTTATTCTCCTTTGGATAAACCACATCGATCCCACAGCCAAGCACCCCTATTGTTGCTCCATTCGCGGCACTGAGCGCCCCACGATGGGCACTGGCGTCGATCCCTCGGGCCAGGCCGCTGGTGATAACCAGCCCGCGAGCGGCTAGATCCCGGGATAACCTCTCAGCCATTTGATTCCCGTAAGGGGTAGGGCGACGCGCGCCAACTACGGATATCAGATTTCGGTTCAGAAGCTCCGCATTTCCTTTCACATACAGAAGCGGAGGAGGGTCGTAGATCTCTCGAAGCCGGGCCGGATAATGCGGCTCATCCCAGGTCAGCAGCCGGCATCCGTTCGCCTGTGCATTTGCCAGCTCCTTGGCCGCCGCGCTAAGAGGCTGCCGCGAGTGAAGTGCCTGCGCCACCGCGGCCGGCAATCGCAGGGCTTCCAGACTGGTTAGAGATGCATTGAAGATCGCGTCCGGGCTGCCCAATTCACGGAGGAGCTTTCCGGCCGATCGCGCACCCAAGCCAGGCGTAAGCGCCAGCGCCAGCCAGCCTAAATAGTCGTCCGCATGCATGGTGGGGACACCGAGAGGGAAGTCCGGCGCAGAGGGTGGCACCAGCGCCGGAAGCTGTCAATATAGGGATTCTACGCTATTAATCGCGATCGGCGCCTTGGGGCATGAGATCGCACCAGCGGGCACATAGACATGCTCTCAGCGTTGTAGCTTCCAAATCGACGATACGGCCAGCTCCAGCGAATTGCCGGCCGGGTCGCGGAAATATACGGATGCCGGATGGTCGCCGAACGCAATTTCCTTCTCAACCGCTACGCCGTGCTCCTTCAGCTTCTGGCGCCACTCCCCGAGCTCTTTTGGCTCTACGCGAAACGCCACGTGGCAAGGGCCCGTTGCGCCATGAGCGGGCAGTTCGCCTCCCCTGCGCGTGATCTCCGCTCGAAAGAGCAGCAGCACGCTCGGTCCCGAGCCCACCTGTAGAGCCGCGCCACGTCCGCTCGCGAAGTACCCGTCATCGATTTTCCGCAGTCCAAGCACCTTCTCATAGAACGCAACCGCGCTCTCCAGATCGTCCACGTATAGCGACGTTTCCAGTACCGCTTTCGGCGAAAGATCCACTTTTCCCGCTCCGAAGCTAAAGTATAGCTCCCGCAGGACACCCGTGCGATTGTGCTATATTCTTGATATTGGAGCTGATGATCGAACGGTGAAAAAGCTGCGCATTTCGGTTGTGGAGTTCCTTAATACGGCGCCGCTGGTGTGGGGCTTCACGGACGGCCCGCTAGCCGGCAAATACGATCTATCGTTCGCAGTCCCATCTCTTTGCGCGGAGGCCCTTCGTCGTGGCCAAGTCGATATCGGCATTATCCCTGCTATCGAATATCAGCGAATGGATGGCGTGGTAGCTCTTCCCGGGATGGCCATCGCCTCGAAGTGCGAGGTTCGCAGCTTGTTGGTGGTCGCGAAGAAGCCGATCGAACTGGCAAAGCGCATCGCGCTAGACACCAGTTCGCGCAGTACCGTAGCTCTGGTCCGCATGCTTTCGGCCGAGCGCTGGAATATATCACCAGAGTTCGTCGATGCCGCTCCCGAGCCATCAGAGATGCTCAAAACCGCCGATGCTGCCCTAGTGATTGGTGATCCGGCGCTCGAGATTTCACTCAAAATGGATATTCTGTCCGGTAAGGCTCCCAGCGGCGAACAGTGCTGCCAAGGCGATCCCGACGACATGCCGGTTCAAGGATTCGAAACCCTCTTTGTTTACGACGTGGTGCACCAATGGCGCCAATTGACCGGCCGGCCAAGCGTGCTGGCTATCTGGGTCGGGCGGCGCGACGCGGTCACGCCGGAGGTAGTCTCGGATTTTCTGGCGTCCAAAAAGTACGGTCAGCAGAGCATTCGCGAGATTGCTGAAGCTGCATCCATCAAACTGGATCTGCCGCCTGGGGCCCTTGAGCGCTACTTGACCGAAAACATCAATTTCGATCTCGATGACGAAAATCTTTCCGGGCTGCGCGTTTATTTCGAAAAAGCTGCTGCTGCCGGCCTGATCCTTGCCGCCCGCCCGGTCGAGTTTGCTAGCTTTGAAAATTTAGCGGGCGACGAAAAACGCGCCACGCAGTCGGCGCATACCTGACATGAGCCTAACTCCACAAGAAGCTCTCGACCTCTTCAACTCCGACGATCTGATCGCCATCGGCATGGCTGCCAACGAAGTCCGCCGCCAAAAAAACGATCCGCGTGTGGCGACTTATCAGATCGACCGCAACATTAATTACACGAACTTCTGCACTGAGTACTGCTCGTTTTGCGCTTTTTACCGCCCGCTGGGTTCAAAGGAGGGATATATCCAGCCGCTGGAAGCGATCTACCAGAAGATCGAAGAGATGCTCGCGCTCGGCGGCAATGGCGTGCTGCTGCAGGGCGGCTTGCACCCTGACCTGAAAATCGATTACTACGAAAATATGCTGCGCTCGATCCACGAGCGTTTTCCGCAGGTTCATCTGCACTGTTTCTCGGCGCCCGAAATTCTCTGCATCGCCGAAGTTTCCAACCTGACCATTCGCGACACGATCGTTCGCCTGCGTGACGCTGGGTTGCAGTCGATTCCCGGCGGCGGCGCGGAAATCCTCGACGACGAAGTGCGCCATCGTATCGCGCGCCTGAAGTGCAAGTCCGACGAATGGGAATCCGTCCACCGCGAGGCGCACAAGCTCGGTATGCGCACTACGGCCACCATGATGTTCGGCTGCGGCGAGGAATATCGCCACCGCGTCAACCACTTTGAAAGAATTCGCCGCATTCAAGAAGACGGCGGCGGCTTCACCGCATTCATCCCTTGGATTTTTGCGCCCGAACACACGCCGCTCGGCAAAAAAGTTTCGGAGACGACTGCCGTCGATTACCTGAAGACTTTGGCGATTAGCCGCCTGTACCTCGACAATATCGACCACATTCAGTCGAGCTGGCTCACGCCGGGCATTAAAGTCTGCCAAGTGGGCCTGCAGTTCGGCGCGGATGATGTCGGAAGCATCTTGATCGAGGAAAATGTGGTCTACGCGGCAGGTGTTCGCAACCGCACGAACGAAGAAGAATTGCGCCGCATTATTTCCGATGCCGGATACATTCCCGCGCAGCGCGACACGCTCTACCGCTCATACGCTGTGAAGGCCTTGAATCCCGCCTGAGCAAGTTTCGCATCAGAAAGCTAAACTTCGTTTCCGCGGCGCCAGCGGCACGCGTCGGAGCTCTATTCCTGCTTATGACGGGGCCGAATATCGAGGAAAACCTCGCTGCCATCTGTAAGTTCTATCCGATCGAGCGGTACGAACATGCCCCGTTCAAACCGCGCGCGAATCCGCTGTGGTTTTGCCGACGTCCTCGACGCGGTAGGGGTGCCTTCCGTCGCGCGCCGGGCCGCGTCCACAGCCGCCAGTGGCGATGTGATCGGCCCCCCAGAATCAAGCGCCGCGTTCGCCAGCGCATCGGCATCGCGATTCATCTCCCGGCGAACATGCTCGATGGTGAAATAAGTTAGTTGCCGGGTAAGTTTCATCGCTCGCTCATGCAGCGGCTTTAGGTCCGGGCTTTTTACTTTGTACCGCCCTTGCATCTGCCGCACCAACAGTTCGGAGTCGCTGCGAATCCGAAGGGCTTTGATGCTGCTGCCGGTCGCGTAATCGAGCGCCGCAAGCAGCGCGTAATATTCCGCCACGTTATTCGTGTCGCGACCGAGCCTCTTGCCCAATTCCAAAATTACGTTTCCGTTCGGATCGCGCATAACCACCGCGTACGCAGCCGGTCCCGGATTGCCTCGCGATGCTCCGTCAATGTTTGCCACGTATACCCCGGCTGGCGGCCCAGCCGGCGTATCCGCAAAAAGACGCGCGCTTTCTGAGGGATGTTTCGGCGATCCCATCATGAGAATAAAACACCGGGGAAGTTCGGAGAGATGCTTCGAGGTCTCTTATTGTTCACGGGAAGAAGGCGCCGCTGCGCCGTGCTCTGCCGACGCGACGGATGTTGCGCTGGATTGTTCCGGCTCGACGTAGTAGAGAATCCGTGTGCAAGTCTCGCAGTGAAACATCTCGTCGCTCGCCCGCCTCCGCATCTCCTGAAACACGTGCGGCCGCACTCGCATTCCACACGCGCTGCATTTCTCGTCGCGGACTTCCGCCAGCGAGATGCCATTGTGCTTTTTCGCAATTCGCTCATAGTGGTCGAGCAGGCTTTCCGGGATGCCAGCCACCGCACGCGTTCGCTCCGCCGTCAGTTCAGAGAGTTCCTTTTCCGTCGCGGCCCTGTCCGAATCGATTTTTGAGCGCGTCCCTCGGGCTACTTCTTCCACTTCTTTCAACAATTTCTCGGCAGCCTTCACGCGCGGGTCGTATTCTTCCGCCGCCACCATTTGTTCCAGCAGCCGGTCTTCGGCCTTTGATATCTCGGCCTCGGCCATTTGCACTTCATGTTGCAGCGCCTTGTACGCCTCGTTGGTTCTTACCTGCGCCGTCTGATCTTTATACTTGCGAACGCGTTCCTTCCACTGCTCCACGTCCAATTCGTACTTCTTGCGGTCCCTGATCGTACCCAGCTGCGCCGACTTGCTGGTCTCCAGCTCGATCTTGGCGCCTGTCACGCGTGCCTCTACCTCCGCAAGCTTCTTGGGGAAAGTGGCCAGTTGCTCCCGCACCTCTCGCATCTGCGCATCCACGTTCTGCAGGTCGAGAAGATCCTGGAGGGTTTTTTGCACAACGCGGCCATTCTAACACAGGCCCGCCCGGCGCTAGCCGCCATCGCCGGCCGCCAACTTACCGGCGGCCTCGATTACGGGTGAACTACAGATGGTTGTTCAGAAATGCAATCGTGCGATGCCAGGCGTCCGCCTGCGCTTCGGCATCCGCCTGCGCGCTGCCGCCAAAAGAGAATCTCGCGCCGCGTAAATGCTCGTGCCTGCTGTTGCGCGCCGTAGTGGGCAAATGAGGGTAGCGCAGCAGGTGTCCGGCGGACGGATAGTGAAGATGTTCCACCGTATGCGCGAAGCCATGTTCTTTCAGCCGCGCCACAATCGCTTTGGCCATGTGCTCGGCCGGCCAAACGTGATCGTCTCCGCCTGAAATCAATTGAAGCGGTCCGCCAATTTGTTCCGCGGGAATGGCCGCCTGCTTTACCGCGTCCGCGTTTCGCAGTCCGTTGCGAAAAAGATTCCGGAACATCACCGGCCTCTTCATCGCCACCACCGGGACGGCCGAACGCCACATAAAGCTCCGCAGCGGCAGCGGAGCGGACGTGATTGCTTCGCCGCGCCACGTCCAAGCGGGAATAGCTTCGCCCGTGTTCTTATCGCGGCCGCCTGAATCCCACGCCACGGAACTTGGGGCGTACGCCACCACGGCGCGAATTCTATCGATGCGCGCGGCGGCCAGCAACGCAAGTTCCGACCCACGCGATACGCCCAGCATTCCAATGCGCTGCGGATCAATCTCCGGCTGCGCGGCAAGCCAATCCAGCGCGGACTCGAGGTATTCGAGCGGTATGCGGTGCAACCACGCAGGGAGCGGCGGAACGCCGAAATATGCCAGAGCCAGAGTCGCAAATCCATGCCGCGAAAGCACCGCCGCCTTATCCACGTCGAATCCGCCGCCTGAGCCGCTCAGCACAACCAATGCCGGAAGTTTGCCGTCGGCGCGGCCTCTCGAGGGCGGTAGGAAAAGACGCCCCACGTGTCCTTTCATTGAGACCGGATTGGACTCAGCCGCCATTACAAGCTCATTGCAGCTGTTGATCGTCAGATCGCGCACCGTTGTCCCGCGCGCCCGGAAGCTCCGTTCGATTCGTCCGCACACGATTAATGAGCGGTCCAGCTCCGCTTCGAGCATCACCGAGTGCGGCATCGAATCGCGCTTGGTGAATGTCGCCCGCGCGCCCGTCTTGTCGCCTTCGCCCCCGTCCGCAAGCCGCATCGACCAGAAAAGCCCCATCGACGAGATGCCACGGTACGTTCCTCCGGTTGACTCCTGCGTGCTCAGATCCACTTCTCCGCGCGCGTCGGCGCGGAAATGCGCGTCCGAACTCCAGCGGCGGTTCTCGTCATCTTGGGTGGTGGCGTGGATACGGACTTTTTGGCGCGGCGCCAGTCCGCTAAGCCGGATGCACACATCCTCATCGATAAACGCCCCCTGCGGCGGCACGTCAAACCGTATATTGCCTTCGTGCGGTGGATGAGAGGAAAGTTCGGGCCTGTGCATGATCGACGCTGCCTTATACCACATGGCAAGGTGCAGCGAACCCTTCAAATATCGCTTTTATATTAGGAGTCGATTACGTGCCACAATCGCATTAGGAGCGACGCAGTTAGACGATACGGACAAGCGGAACGCTCTTGCTACGGAGCAGCTTGTATCTCCATCGTTTGGTCGATCGAGTAATTCGTGCATTTGGGGTTCGTGTAAGCGGGGCAGTGTGCCACCGCCTGAAAACTGTCCGTCGACGCGTTCACGTCGTAGGTATAACCGTCTCGCTCCGATTTTCGCAGACTCATCGCGCCGCTCGAAACTAGGTCATCCATTGACGCGTACGAGCCGTGTTGCGCCTGATATAGCCGCTCTGCTTGTCCAATCGCCAGCAGGTCGCTCTTCACTCCCACTACATCGATTGTTTGGGCGGGCGTGGATGCACTGGTAAGCATTCCCGACTTCGTGAAATAGAATTTGTACGTGAGCACTGCAATGAAGGCCACGACCAAAAGCCCGGCTAAGCTTGCCAATCCTCGCATAACCACCTCGCTTGCGCCGCCGCGCTGCGCAATCATCGGCTCGAACCTGCTGTCTAACGTCATCAAACCACGACTCTCAGAATGCGTCCAATTTGGCGTCAGGCTAAGTTCTTAACGGGCAACGGCGCTTGGCGGGTCTGAATCGCTGTAACTTCGCCGTCGTAGTGAATTATGATGGGTTCTCACGCTTTGGCGTGAAGCACTGGAGGACATACAGCATGTCGCGCTCCTCAAGAACGATTGTTCTAGTCGTTATCATGTTCCTCGGCGTTCTACTTCTGCCCATTCTGCCGCTCGGCCTGCACGCTACCGCCTCCGCTCAGGAAAACACCAATGTGCTTCGCGCCACCTTGCCTAATGGCCTGCGCGTGATCATCGTCCGCGATCCGCTCGCGCCCGTGGTTACTGCTGTGATCAATTACAAAGTCGGTTCCGACGAAGCCCCCGCCGGATTCCCCGGCATGGCCCACGCCCAGGAACACATGATGTTCCGCGGCAGCCCGAATCTTTCTGCCGATCAATTGGCGGAGATCACCGCAGCGATGGGGGGTGACTTCGATGCCGACACGCAAAATACCGTCACGCAGTACTTCTTCACTGTTCCCGCCAGCGATTTGAGCGTTGCTTTGCATGTACAAGCGTTGCGTATGTCTGGCGTGGACGATTCCGCGGCGCAATGGGACAAGGAGCGTGGCGCGATCGAGCAGGAAGTGGCCTCCGATCTCTCCAACCCCATTTACGTATTCGAAAAAGAATTGCTCGCTAAGATGTTCTTGGGTACTCCATACGAACACGATGCCCTCGGAACTCGCCCCTCTTTTGACAAAACCACCGCCGAGATGCTACACAATTTCTACTCGACCTGGTACGCACCGAACAACGCTGTGTACCTAATTGTTGGCGACGTGAATCCATCCGCTGTCATGGCGCAGGTGAAAGAGCTTTTCGGAAAGATCCCGGAAAAGAAACTTCCTCCGCGCCCGGCGGTAAAGTTGCAGCCGGTGAAACCCACTACGTTGAATCTCACTACCGATTTTCCGTTCGGCTTGGCAGCCATTTCGTTCCGCATGCCGGGAATGGACAGCCCCGACTATGCCGCCGCTCAGGTTCTATCTGATGTGCTCAATAGCGAGCGTGGCACGCTCTATGCTCTGGTGCCTGATGGTAAGGCTCTTTTCGCGGAATTTGCTGCGTTTAGCGATCTGCCAAAAGCTGATCTAGGAGTGGCGCTCGCGGGCTATCCGAAAGGCGGAGATGGGGCTGCGTTGATTCAAGAGATTCAGAAAATATTGGCGGACGACGTGAAGAACGGCATTCCCGCGGATTTGGTGGACGCCGCGAAGGCCCACGAAGTGGCCGATGCGGAGTTCCGCCGCAATTCCATCTCGGGACTGGCCTTTGAATGGTCTAACGCAATCGCTGTCGAAGGAAGAAATTCGCCGCAGGACGATATCGACGCGATTCGCAAAGTCACTCCGGCGGACGTGAATCGAGTGGCTGCCGAATATCTGCAGCCTAACCACGCGATCCTGTCAGTGCTTACTCCGGAACAATCCGGCAAGCCGATTTCACAGAAATCCTATGGCGGTCAGGAGTCTTTCGCGCCGGCGGAAGTGAAACCCGTCGCGCTTCCGGAATGGGCTTCATCCGCGCTCGCGCGGCTCGCCATCCCTAAGATGCCCGTCCATCCAGTCGAATCGACTCTCTCAAACGGAATCAAACTGATCGTCGTTCCCGAACACGTGAGCCAAACCATCAGTGTCTTCGGTGGAATACGGAGCAACGCGGACGTGCAACAACCCGAAAGCCAGCAGGGCGTAGCGGACCTCTTAAGCCAGCTCTTCGACTACGGCAGCACCACCCTCGACCGCATCGCCTATCAAAAGGCACTCGACGATATCGCCGCCCACGAATCCGGCGGCACGAGCTTCTCGTTGCAGGTTCTGCCGGAGCATTTCGACCGTGGCGTGCAATTGCTCGCCGATAATGAGCTGCATCCGGCCATGCCGCCGCAAGCGTTCAAGATCGTGCAAATGCAAACCGCGCGAAGCGTTGCCGGCGAATTGGAAAGTCCGGGATTCTTGCGGGAGCTCGCGCTCGATAAGGCGCTCTTTCCGCCCACGGATCCATCCAGCCGTCATGCCACGCCGCAAAGCGTCGAATCGCTCACTCTCGCCGGCGTGCAGAAATACTACGACAACGTCTATCGCCCGGATCTAACCACTATCGTGGTAATTGGCGATGTTTCCCCGGGCGAAGCCAAATTGGAAGTCGAAAAATATTTCGGCGGTTGGAAAGCGGCGGGGCCAAAGCCGGACACCGACTATCCGACTGTGCCGGAAAACAAACCGTCCAGCAACGTGGTACCGGATAAGAGTCGGGTGCAAGATCAGGTCAGTCTCGCCGAAACCGTGGAATTAAACCGCTTCAGCCCCGAATATTTCGCGCTGGAACTCGGAAATCACGTTCTCGGCGGCGGCTTTTACGCCACGCGCCTGTATCGCGACCTGCGCATGAATGGAGGCCTCGTTTATAACGTCGATTCCAGCTTCGCGTTCGGACGCACGCGAACGGTTTACAGTGTCACGTACGCGTGCGATCCGCCCAACGTGACTAAGGCGCGCGCGATCGTAGTCGATAATTTGCGCGCCATGCAGAAGCAGCCGGTGACGCCGGACGAACTGCGGCAGGCAAAAGCTCTCCTGCTGCGCGAGATGCCTCTAGCCGAAGGCAGCGTAAACAGCATCGCCAATGGGCTGCTTTCACGCTCGCTCACAGGTCTGCCGTTGGATGAGCCGGAGATCGCCGCAAAGCACTACGTCAAGCTCAACGCTTCTGACGTCGAGGCGGCTTTTGCAAAGTGGGTTCGTCCCGACGATCTGGTGCAAATTGTGCTCGGCCCGAATCCTCAGTAGGTTAAGGCCGGCGGCCATCGGGCAACTCGCTCGAAGCGTCACTTTACGGTTAGGATCACCTTGCCCAGGTTTTTGCGCTCTTGCACGTATTGGTGAGCTGCTGAGGCCTGCTCGAGCGGAAATGTCTTTGAGATGACCGGCTTTATTTTTCCAGCAGCGTAAAGACGGAAAATCTCATTCAATTCGGTGTGCAAGTGGTCGCCTCGCGAGCGAGCGTGGCCCAGATTCACGCCGACAACGGACGCGCCCTTTTTCATCAAATCGAGCGGATTGAATTTCGGCGTCTGCATCAACGCCTTCGCGCCCCGTATCCGGTCTTGTTTTCCGTCCGGACTTGCTGCTGCCGAAAATCCGTAAGCCACCAGACGGCCCATCGGTGCCAGGCATTCATAACTTCGCGCCCAGGATTTTCCACCAATCGGGTCCATCACCATTTCCACTCCGCCCGGTGCATATTTCGCGATCACTTCCACGAAGTCCGATTTTTCGTAATCGATGGCGTGCTGCACGCCGATTTTGCGGATATATTCCTGCTTCGTCGGACCAGCCGTGCCGAATACAAAGAGACCTCTCGCGCGCGCCAGTTGCACAGCGGCCGTCCCGACTCCACCCGCCGCGCCATGAATCAAAATGCGCTCGCCCGGCTGCATATTGCCTTGCGTGACGATCGCTTGATACGCGGTCAAGTAATTTAAGGGAATCGAAGCGCCGTCGTTGAAACCCATTCCCGCGGGTAGGCGATACACGTACGCGGTCGGCACCGCAACCCACTCGGCGTATGCCTTGAAGTCTGTCAACGCGACGATCGCATCGCCCGGTCGCAGGCTCTCGCCCTGTTCTTGTGCGCTTCCCTCTGCCGCTTTTTCCACCACTCCGGCGACCTCGAGTCCCGGGATGAACGGCGGCTTTGGCGCATCGGGATAGAGTCCCATTCGCTGCAACAGGTCGGCGAAGTTCACTCCGATCGCCTTCACGCGGATAAGCGCTTCGCCTGGTTTAGGCTGTGGGTCGGGCGCTTGCTGCACCTCGAGAACGTCGGGCGGCCCATACCTCCGTACGACCAGAGCACGCATCTAAGCCTCCTTCCGCCGGATTTCCGGATATGTTACCGCTGGCTGTTTTCGGGCCGGAACGAAACAACCGACGGGGTTTTCGTTTGGATTCGGTGGCATCCTATCTTAAACTGATGAGCCTTACGCCAAGATGAAATCTGAAACAAGATCGAAAGTCTTTTCTGTAGGTGTGGCCATTCTTGCCGCCGCGTGGGTTTGCGTGGCAGCCAACTCGCCCTCGCAGCAAACCACGTCCGCAGTCCTTACCGCGATGCAGGACGAGCTGAATCAGACGTTCCCTATCCTTTCCAAGGCTGATCCGCCCGCCTACTTCATCAGCTACACCATTGACGACCGGCAAGAAGCGCAAGTTTCCGGTTCTAACGGCGCGTTGCTTAACAGTTCGCAGGATCGGGCGCGATGGCTGCAAGTGCAGACACGCGTCGGGAGCTATCAGCTCGACGACACGCATTATATTCCCGGCCAGCAGCCAAGCTGGACGAGCCCTGGCACCGACGTGGTGCTGGATAACGACGTGCCCGTGCTGCGCCGCGAGATTTGGCGCGAGACGGACCGGCAGTATCGCGCCGCAGTGCAGGCGCTGATTAAAGTTCGCACGAGCCAGCAAGTTCAAGTTCAGACGGTCGAAGGCGCGGCTCCGGATTTTTCGCACGAGGAGCCGCACACATCGATCAGCGCGCCCGTGCAAATTCAAGTGGACCGGAAACCGTGGGAAGCGCGCGTGCGAAAATACACGGCGGCATTCAGCGCCTCGCCGGCGGTTTTGAACTCGATCGCCACGTTCACCGCCGATTCCACCAACCAATACCAAGTGAATTCGGAAGGTTCGAAACTCGCGTTCGGATTGGTGCATTACCGGCTCGAGCTTTACGTTCAAAGCAAAGCTCCCGATGGAATGGATATCGACCGGTATGCGAATTTCGATTGGCGCGATCCCAGCAAGGCTCCCACCGATAAAGAGGTGATGGCCAGCATTCGCACCATGATTCACGAGACGGAAGGGCTCGACAAGGCGCCGCTCGTCGATCCGTATGCGGGGCCCGCACTGCTCACCGGTCGCGCTGCCGCGGTCTATTTCCACGAGGTTTTTGGCCATCGCGCTGAAGGTTTCCGTCAGAAAGAAATCACTGAGGGCCAGACGTTCACCAGCAAAATCGGCCAGCAGATTCTTCCCGCTTTCCTCTCGATCAAGGACGACCCCACGGAAAAGTCGCTCGACGGGCAAATGCTGCTTGGATACTACCCGTACGACGACGAAGGCATGCCGGCAGAGGACGTTCAACTGATCGATCATGGCGTGCTGAAAACGTTTCTCATGTCGCGCTCGCCGCTGGTGGGCATTCCGCATTCGAATGGCCACGGACGCCGCCAACTCGGATACGCGCCGGTGTCGCGCCAGGGGAATTTGATCATCACCAGTTCCCGCGCCGTGACCAACCAGCAGCTGCGCGCGAAGCTGATCGATCTGATCAAGGAACAGCACAAGCCATTCGGCCTGTTGATCGACGACATTGAAGGCGGGTTCACGTTCACCGGCCGCAGCAACCCGCAGGCGTTCCAGGTGATTCCGCTAGTGGTGTACAAGGTGTTTCCGGATGGGCGCCCAGACGAACTGGTGCGCGGTGTGAATATTGTCGGCACGCCTCTGGTATCGCTGACGAAAATTGTGGCCACCGGCGACAAGGAAGAAATATTCAACGGGTATTGCGGTGCGGAATCCGGCTCGGTGCCTGTTTCCGCAGTCGCGCCCGAGATCTTGATTTCCGAACTGGAAGTGCAGAAGAAGGAAACGTCCACTGACCGGCCGCCCATCCTGCCTCCACCCTTGCACGATCCGGAAGCGAAGGGAGCGGGCCAGTGAAGAAAGTGCGGAATATGGCGATCACCGCGGCGCTGTGCCTCTCCTTCGCCGCCGTGCCGGCGCTGGCGCAGGCACCCGTGCCAGATAGCGAAAAAGACCTCACGTTGCACGCCATGCATGACGAAATGGAGCGCGCCCGCGAACGTCTGGTGCTGCCGGACGCTGACAAGCCCTTCTTCATTCAATACAGGTTGCTCGATCTGGATATCCGCTCGATTTCGGCATCGTTCGGCGCCTTGCTCTCTGATTCTGTTTCCAAAAGCCGCTTCATGAGCGTGGACGTGCGGGTCGGCGACTATCACCTGGACAGCTCGAATTTCATCAGCGACGACGGCTTTCATGGCTTTCTCGGTTCCACGGGGCAGGTAGGCATCGACCGGGATTACAACTCGCTGCGCCAGGATTTGTGGTTGGCCACCGATCAGGCCTACAAATCGGCGCTCACGCAGATGTCTCTGAAGCAGGCATTTCTGCGCAGCCTGACCAAGCCGCCGGAAATCGACGATTTTTCGCAAGTCACTCCGCTGGTGAAGATCGACCCGCGCATCGAACCGGATTGGACTTCGCGGAATTGGGACGGCGAGGCGCGCACGGCATCGACGGTCCTTACGAATTTCCCCGATCTGTATGGCGCGCGCGTCCACTACTACCTGATTTACGCCACCACCTACCTGATGACCAGCGAAGGAACCACCATTCGCACGTCGCGTTCGCTGGCGGCGATAGAAGCGGCAATGGGGGCGAACGCAGCCGACGGCATGCCGCTCCACAATTTCTACGCTGTTTATACGGATGCTCCTGCGGGATTGCCCGATGCGGCCGCGGTTTCGCAGGCGCTTTCGCAAGCGGCCACGCAATTGTTGGCCGTACGATCGGCGCCGCTGGTGTCGGACTATACCGGCCCGGTCCTTTTCGATCCGAAGGCTGCAGGGTCGCTGCTGGCGCAAATTCTGGAGCCATCGCTTTCCGGCGCGCGTCCGCCGCTTTCGGCTACCGAGGATTACGACTCGTTCATGGAACGTTTTGGCGGCCACAACGAGTGGTCGGACCGCGTGGGACAGCGCGTGTTGCCCACCACCGTATCGCTGGTTGACGATCCCACTCTTTCTTCGTTCAATGGCCAGCCGCTGATGGGGAACTACGCGATCGACGATGAAGGAGTGCCTGCGCAGCGCGTCTCGATCGTGGAAAACGGAATGCTGCGCGATTTGCTGATGTCGCGGAGGCCCGGACCGAATTTTGAAATCTCTAATGGGCACGCACGCTCGGCTCTTTTGAGCGATCCCCAGCCGCTGAGCAGCAACCTGTTTTTCCAGTCCAGCAACGAGCTGAGCCCGGACGACCTGCGCAAAAAGTTTTTGGCCTCGTGCAAGGACGATGGGCTGCCGTGGTGCCTGGAAGTAAAGCGCATGGATGATCCGGCAGTTTCGTCGCTGAACCAGCAGGATTTTTCCGATTTCGTTGGAGAGCTTGGCGGCGACATCGCCAGTGGCGCGCGCGTGCCGCTGCTCCTCTACCGTGTGTACGTTTCCGACGGCCATGAAGAGCCGGTCCGCGGCGGAGTGCTCGAAGGGCTGAACATGCGCGCTCTGCGCGACATCCTCGGAGTGGGCAACGATCCCGCTGTTTACAGCTACATGCAAAATCCGCAGGGCGGACTGGCAGGCACGGCGCTCGGTTCCTTTGGTTCGGCGGAAAGCGACGGAGGGATCCCCAGCAGCATCGTGGCGCCCTCGCTGCTGCTGGACGAGATCGATGTGCGTGGTTTCCACGGCGAGCCGCGCCGGTTGCCGCTGGTGCCCGCCCCACCCCTGAAATAGCGACCGAAGTTGGTCTAATTTTCTCCTCAATCTTTGATACGGGACGTTCCGGGTAGAACTGGTCCCTTCCGTTTGTTTTCTGTGACTTACCCGTGTTTCTACTCGAGTGACCGTTCCGGGTAGAATGCCACCGCCCAAGAGCGCGTCGGGGATCAGAGCATCGGCCTGCGCTGCGCCGCGATGATCAATCTTTTGAACTCTTTCGGCGCCGAATTTTGCGTTCGCAAACATCACAGATCGACGGTATCAGAAGGCGCCAGCAACTCTCTACTGGCCGCAAGTACAAAATAAGTACAGGTCGCCTGGGCCTGTACTTCCTCTCCTGATGCCTTAATGGCGCAAACGATGATCCTGAGGAGCGGTAGAAGCGGTGGCTGAAATCGCGCAGGGGTGGTGGAGCGCGGCCAGGCCGAGCTACTGAGGAGTGCTCCCGAAGCTCTTCAAGGCTTACTGTATCTCCTTGCGAATCTGTTGCTTAGTGTCGGAATAGTGATCGCGTTGTGTTTGGCATCGCCCGTGCCATATTTCGTTCCGAATGGAACGAGAACAGCAAATCCGGCAGGGAGGTGGGACGATGCGAACTCTAAAGTACGCCGCAATAGCGGGGATCCTGATGATCGCAGCCGCTGGAATGACGGCGCGGACAGCCAGCGCGCAGGTGAGCGTGGCGGTGGGTATCGGAGCGGGCCCCGCGTATGGGGGGATCGCGCCCGTATGCGACTATGGCTACTACCCGTACGCTCCGTATGCGTGCGCGCCGTATGGTTACTACGGGCCGGAATGGTTTGACGGCGGCGTGTTCATCGGCGCGGGGCCGTGGTTCGGCGGATTCTATGGACCGGCTTTCTACGGCGGAGCGTTCGCTTTCAACGACCCGGCGTGGGTCTATTTCCACGACCATGACGGATGGCGCGATTTTCGGGGCGGCGACCGATGGCGCGACTATGGAGTCCGTGGCGGCGGCTGGCAGAGCTTCGGTGGCCGTGGATTCCACGGCAACGCGGCCGTGCACAGCGGAGAAGGTTTCCACAGCTTCCAGGGCAATGGAAACTTCCACGGGGCGGTAGCGCCTCGCGGCGGTCAAGGCTTCCAGAGCTTTCATGGAAATGGCAACGTCCGCGGATCGCAGGGTGGTTTCCACGGCAACGCTGGCGTCCGAGGCAACGCTGGATTCCGCGGAGGTAATGGCGGCTTTCACGGAAACGCTGCTGCCCGCGGCAACGGTGGATTCCACGGCAATAGCGGTTTCCACGGTGGCGGCGGGTCGCGCGGTGGATTTCATGGAGGAGGTGGCCACGGCGGACGCCGTTAACAACTTTAAATAAGCGGACGCATCTAGACGGCCGGTGGCGAGAGCTGCCGGCCGTTTTCATTTTTTCGACTGCTTGCCTAGCGAGATTCAGCGATTCCGATTGCGCGGGTAGGCAGCAATCGGTAAAATCGGAGCACTCGTAGATTGTTCCCGTTTCGTTAAGCAGCAGAGACGGGAACGGATGGGCGGCAAAGACCATGAAGATCATCCTCAGTGTGCCGCAGTTCTCGCGTAAGGCGACGTCGGTCGGCGTCTGAAGCTCTCCTCTTTCCGAATTCACACTTAACTTTGGCTTTTTTTTGAAGCGTCACGAGGGTGCCATTGCGCGCCTGTACCAAGATGACGCAGAAAGCTGCTGACCGAAATGCACGAAGTGGTGGCAACGGAAGCACAGCCGAGTCTATGGGCGTCAATCCGCGAAGCGGTGCGCGGATCGCACATGAACTTCACCACTGGAAGCTTGAACCGCGCCATTTTGCTGCTGGCCATTCCGATGGTGCTGGAAATGGTGCTGGAGTCACTGTTCGCAGTGGTGGATGTGTTCTGGGTGGGGCGCATCGGCGAAGACGCGGTGGCCACCGTGGGCCTGACCGAGTCGATGCTGACGCTGGTATTTGCCATCGCCATGGGGCTAAGTCTTTCGACCACGGCGATGGTGGCGCGTCGCATCGGGGAGGGTGATCCGGAAGATGCGGCCGTCGCCGGAGTGCAGGCAATTTTTCTGGGGCTGATCTTATCCGTGGCGATCGGAGTGCCATGCTGGATTTTCGCTCCGAACTTGTTGCGGCTGATGGGAGCGTCGCCGGCGATTGTGGGGGTGGGGACTACGTACGCGCGCATCGCGCTGGGCGGCAGCGGCGTGGTGATGATGCTGTTCCTGAACAACGCGATCTTTCGCGGTGCGGGAGACGCGGCGATTGCGATGCGGCTGCTGTGGCTTTCAAACATCATCAACCTGGCGCTCGATCCGTGCCTGATTTTCGGCTTGGGGCCGTTTCCTCGAATGGGAGTTACGGGCGCGGCGCTGGCCACGTTTACCGGGCGCGGAATCGGCGTGCTCTACCAATTTTACCGGCTGATGCGCGGCACCGAGCGGATTCGGGTGCTGCGGCGGCAGATTCGCGTGCAGTGGGAGGTGCTGCGGAGCCTCGCTCGCTTGTCGGCAACGGGAATCGTGCAATTCGCGATTGCACAGTCGAGCTGGATTGGCCTGGTGCGCATCGTCAGCATATTCGGAGCGGCAGCGGTGGCGGGATACACGATCGCGATACGCGTGGTGATCTTCGCGATTTTGCCGTCGTGGGGATTAAGCAACGCGGCGGCTACGCTGGTTGGGCAGAACCTGGGCGCGAAGCAACCGCAGCGGGCGGAGAAGTCCGTGTGGCGCACGGGAGTTTACAACATGCTGTTCCTCGGCGGGATCGGCGTGGTGTTCATTGTGTTTGCGACGCCGATCGTACGGATTTTCACGCATGACCCGGATGTGGTGCGGCGCGCTGCGGCGTGTCTTCGCATCGTGAGCTATGGGAACGTCGGTTACGCGTATGAATTGGTGATCCTGCAGGCGTTCAACGGAGCGGGCGACACCATCACACCGACGATAGTGAACTTTTTCGGATTTTGGATTTTCGAGATTCCGCTGGCGTATTGGCTGGCCATTCATCGTCGGCTGGGGGCCAACGGCGTGTATTGGTCAATTGTGATCGCGGAGGCGGCGATTGCCATGGCGAGCGTGATCTTGTTCCGGCGCGGGAAGTGGACGAAGCAGGAGATTTAAAGATTACTCGCGGCCGGAGAGTGGCGCGGGAGGTGGCGCGGAGGAATTTTGCACCATGAGCGCGATTTGATCGAGGCGCGCGGCGGCGCGCAGGAGAGCCTGCGAAACGGCGGCTGATTCCGTACGCAATGTGACCAAATCGTGGCGTTCGATCGCTTCGGTGATGCCGGGCAATACTTCGGCTGAGTAACCGGTATAAGTGCCGGGCGCGAAAATCGTGTGCTTGTACCAAGGGCGGCCGACGAGTCCATCCGGATTGAGGAAGGACTGCTCGACATCCGCGAGGGCGAGGCTGAGGCGGTTGGCCATCGCCAAATTTACCGGCTCGTCGGCGAGAGTGCCGACGGCGATCGATTCGCGCGAAGCCGCCTCGGAAAGTTGATCGGCGGCGTCAGCGACGGGCTGGAGCGCCGTGGATTCATTGGGGTTCTGCGACGCGAGCGATGCGAGATCGTCCACGGCGCTGGAGATTTCGGACGAGTAGACGGAATAGTTGTAAGGCAAGATGCCCGCTTCGTCGAGCCTCAGTGCGAGGATGCCGAGTACGCGCGCGAGCGCGACGTGATAAGCGAACGTGGGATCGCCAAAATGCTTCATCCAGTAGAAATCGTCGTACAGCGAGTGATAGACGCCGTAGTCGCCGCTGAATGCTAAGTCGATGGACGGGATGCCGGCAAAATCGAAGAACGAAGAATAGTCAGAGCCCGAACCGAGTGCGCCCACAGGAGCTTCTCCGCGGGTGCGAGCGCCACGCGTCTGACGAGCGATGCCGGAAAGTTCCGTGCGGCCGGTGGAGGAATGATCGCTCCAGGCGTCGTAAACTGTGTCGCCGGTGTCCGGGTCAGGTACTTGGCGCGTGGCGGCGCGGATTAGATCATTGAGCGACGGAGTTGCGGAAGCGGTGAAGTTCGGGCCGGTCACGCCGACGTCCGTGTTGATATACGCGACGGCTTTCGATTGCAGCTCGGCACGATGCTGTTCCACCCACTCCGTGGAGCCGAGCAGTCCGGGCTCTTCTCCGTCCCAATTGCAGATGACGATTGTGCGCCGAGGCTGCCAGCCGGAGCGAACGAGTTGGCCGAGAGCGCGGGCTGTTTCGAGCAACGACGCGGTGCCGCTATTGGGATCGGCGGCGCCATAGACCCAAGCGTCGTGGTGATTGCCGAGGACTACCCATTGATCGTCGAGCGAACCGTGGAGCGTGGCGATCACGTCATAGATCGGGCGCTGGCGGTAGTCCATTACCAGCTTCACGTGAACGCGAACATGTCCTGAGCCGATGTGATACGTGAACGGAAGAGCGCCCTGCCAATTGCGCGGAACGTGATGGCCATCAAGGTCTTTGAGGATAATGGAAGCGTCCTGCGCGCTGATCGGCATCGTGGGAATGTGCGGCAGGCTGGCGGCGTCCGCGGGCAGAATGCGCTTAGCGACGGGAACGGAAGCGACGCCGGGCGTTAGAGGGTCGCCGGGATAAATTTGCGTATAGAGGATTGAGCCGCGTTGAATGCCGCCCATCGGACGCCAAGGGCCGTCCGGAAATGTATCGCCGGCGACGTAGCCATCATCCTGCGGATCGGAGTAGAGGATCAGGCCGGAGGCGTGATGCTGTTCAGCAAGCAGGGCCTTGATGCCGCGATACCCGCGTCCGTAACGGGCGATAACGATTTTACCCTCCACGCTGATGCCGAGGCGCGCGAGCTCGCGATAATCGCTCACCATGCCGTAGTTCACGTAAACGACGGGCGCGGTGACGTCGCCGGAAGGCGAATAGTCGTTATACGCGGGTGTGGCTTTTTTGTTGTAGCTATCGAGGTCGCCGGGAACCGGAGGCTCGGGCGTTGCGAGAGTTACGCGCTTCGGTTTGACGAGCTCGAGTTTTATTTCGCGCGGCATCGGTAGCCAGACGCTGTACGAAACGATTTCGGCGTCAAACCCGTAGCTGCGATATTGGTCGCGCAGCCATTCGGCCACGCGATGGCTGGCTTCCGTGCCGGCAAGATGCGGCGTGCTGGTGAGATGTCGGAGATTGCTTTCGGCGCGAGCGGCTTCCGGGATGGCGAGGAATTGTTGTTCGAGCTCCTCTTCTGCGGCGGCGCGCGCAGGACCGAAACCGGCGATTTGCGCGGGCTGATTGACGGAGGACGATTGCGGTGCTGTTGCCGAGTCGGGCGGGTTTTGCGCCCGGCCGGAGGCTGTGGAAATCAACGCGCCCAGCAGTACGCCCAGCAGAGCCGCCGAGAGCGCGGCCAATTTTCTGCGCCAATAACGATTCATCTAAATCCTTGAGGTTCAGCAATTGATTTTAGCGCATCCGGCATCGAGCTCAGCCGGTTCCCGGCATTTTTTGCGGACGAAATGCTGAATCGGGCATGTGCTACGAGCGGCGTGCGCCAATCCCGCCAGGCCAACCGCTGCTTCCAAGCCACGGCGTGAGGCCAGCGCGGGGCCCCGGCTGGCTTGACGCGGAGAACCCTCGAGACTTAGGTTGGATGCGCACTCGAGCGGATGAGCGGCTCGCATCGGCGAACAAATGAAAATTTTGATTTCGGGCGCTTCGGGACTGGTAGGCGCGACTCTGTGTCGCACTCTGCGAGCGGAAGGCCACACGGTCGCTCGGATCGTGCGACCCGGAGGCAAAGCGGTTGACGGCGATGTGCGATGGGACCCTGCATCCGCGGTCATCGACACAACGGCGATGGATGGCGCGGAAGCGGTGGTGCATCTGAGCGGGGCGAGCATCGCGGAAGGGCGCTGGACGCCAGCGCGAAAAGCGGTGCTGCGCAGCAGTCGAGTGGATTCAACGCGGCTTCTCGTCGATGCCATGGCGCATCTGAGGCTGAAGCCGCGTGTGCTGGTGTGCGCGTCGGCCACCGGATATTACGGCGATCGCGGAGAAGAGGTGCTGACCGAGGCGAGTGATCCGGGTACGGATTTTTTGGCGCTGCTGGCGCGCGATTGGGAAGCGGAAGCGATGCGCGCCAGCGCGGCGGGAATTCGTACAGTGATGCTGCGATTTGGGGTAATCCTGGCGCGCGAGGGTGGGGCCCTGCCCAAGATGCTGCTGCCGTTTCGATTTGGCGTGGGCGGGCGCATCGGCAGCGGGCGACAATGGTTACCGTGGATTGCGTTGGAGGATGCGGTGGGCGTCGCACGGGCGGCGATTGAAGACGAACGATTCGCCGGAGCGCTGAACACCGTGACACCGAATCCGGTGCGGAATAGAGAGTTCACGCGCACCGCTGCGCGTTTGCTGCACCGGCCGGCGATTTTTGCCGTGCCTGGATTCGCGCTGCGGATCGCCCTTGGCGAAATGGCGAAGCCGCTGCTGCTGGCGAGCGCGCGAGCGGTGCCGGAAAAATTGACCAAACTAGGATATGCGTTTCGGTTTATGAACTTGGACGCGGCGCTACGCCCGATTTTGGAGCGGAATTGATAACCGTGGCAGCAGTTACTGCACCGAATTGAAACTCAAAAAACCCGATATGGAACCAAGTGCATGGGCTGGTCAGCGTGTGCGGTTTTTCTGAGCAACGGAATTAGCTGGCTATGCTGAAGTTCTTCGAGTGACCTACGCGGTTCTCGCGCGGGGACTTAGCGGAACAAACTTGATGCGCGGAAACGGCGAATTCTGCTGATTTCGGGCGCTTTCCCGAACTGCTCCGCAGTGGCACAGCGCGTGCGTTTATCACTGCGCACGTGAAAAGCTCCAACTCAACACGATTCGCACGCAGCAGCCACCCGGGATGGCTCATCGGCTTTGCGATTTGCCTTGGCGCGATCGCGATGGTGGTCCAGGGCTGCGGGACGGCGGGCACACCAGCGGGCTTCAATTCGCCACCGCCGTCGCCACCGGCGATTGCCGTCATGATAGCGCCAACGATCGCAAGCGTACCGGCTGGAGGCGCACAGGAATTCACTGCAGCTGTCAGCGGGACCGGCAACGACAGCGCGGACGTGATGTGGAGCGTGAACGGCGTGTCCGGCGGGAACGCCACGATTGGCACGGTTGCAGCGACCAGCTCTACCACAGCGTTGTTCACGGCTCCGGCGAACGTGCCGACGCCGTCGAGCGTGACTGTAACAGTCACCAGCGTGGCGGATAGCACGAAATCCGCCAGCGCGAGCGTAACGATCACTTGCGGCCTCACCAGCGCGATTTCTCCTGCGACAGCGAGTTTGACGCTGGGGCAGACGCAAACATTTGCGGCGACATTCTGCCTGGCAGCAGGGGCCAGCATTTCGTGGGACGTAAACGGAATCACAGGTGGGAATACAACGGTGGGAACCGTTGTGGACACGAGCGCGACGGCCGCACTGTACACCGCTCCGGCGGATGAACCGCCAGATAATTCTGTAACGATTCACGCGACGCCGAGCGCAGTGACCGGCGGAGGCACAGCGAGCGCGTCAGCAACAGTGACGATTACGAGCGGCGTGACGGTGACCGTTACGCCCAGCGCGGCCACCCTATCGCCGGGCCAGCAGCAATCGTTCACCGCCACGGTGGCTAATTCGCCGGATACGAGCGTTTTGTGGGCTGTGAGCGGCGTGCCGAACGGGAACGCCAGCGTTGGCCAAGTGTGCGTCAGCGGGTCGAATCCGTGCGTGGTGCCTGACGGACCGCAATCCGGAGCGGTTGATTACGCCGCGCCAGCGAGCGCACCGGCGGTGAACCCGGTGACGCTCACGGCCATCAGCAATGCCGACCCCGCGAAGAGTGGCACGGCAAGCATCACGATTTTCGTGGCCCAGGGGCCGGTGAGCGTAACGATTTCGCCAGCGTACGCGTTTGTTTCACCATCGGGCGCAAGCCCAAGCACGCGGCAATTTACCGCGACCGTCACGAACAGCGCGAACACCAATGTGACGTGGAGTGTGCAGACCGGCGTAGCTGGCCAGGGATGCGCAGGAGCTGCCTGCGGTTCTGTGGACGCGAGCGGGATGTACACGGCGCCTTCAATCGCTCCATCGCCGAACGCCATTTCGGTAATCGCGACGAGCGCCGCTGATCCCACGAAATCCGCAACGGCGACCGTGGCAATTTCGAGCGGGCCAATGATCGAAGCGTTGCTGCCTTCGAGCGTGATGGCCGGCGCAGTGGAAAGTTTTCCGCTGGAAGTGAACGGCTTGAACTTTGTGGCCGGGAGCGGCACGGGCGCTTCGGTGATTTTGCTCAACGGCACACCACGCGCGACCTCGTGCTCCGCTTCCACGGTTTGCACCACGGCGCTGAATGCTGCGGATGTGCAGGCCGCGGCGATGCTGACCGTGGAGGTGCAAAATCCCGGGAATCCAGGGTCGCTTTCGAATCCCGTGCCGTTTGTGATCGTGCCGTACGACGTGTCGGCGGCAACGATCACGCTCACTGTGTCGCAGCCAATCTCGACAGGGAACGGCATCGTCGTGTCGGAACCGACCACTGCGGCGGAATCGTCGCCGCTCAACGTGGATTTCGTCGGCTATCTGCTGGGAGCAAACAGCTGCAGCGTGCAGGGATCGCCTTTGACGGTGACGCGGCCGTCATCGGGATCGACCGTGGTGAGCATCTGCGTGCATGGGACGGGGCTGGATCCGACGTTCACCTATGCGTTCAGCGGACCGGGCGGCGCGCCCGGCGGCGACGACATTGGCGTAACGGCATCGGCCATAACCGGGCTTTTCCCGAACATGGTCGAACTTGATTTGCAGATATCGAGCGCCACACTACCCGGAGTGCGGTCGCTATTCATCACCACGATCAACAACGATCGCGCCGTAGCGACCGGATTCCTGGAGGTGAAATGATGAGCAGACCAACGAAACGGCGGTGCTTGCGCGTGGCGGTATGGCTCGCGCTCACCCTTTCAATTTTTGCCTCGGCTCGCGCGACAACCATCGAGCGCATGTCGCTGGCTAAAATGGCGCAAGCTGCGCCGCTAATTGTGCGCGCACGATGCGCAGGGAATTCCGTGGTGCGCGACGTGGGCGAGATCTGGACACTTACTTCGTTTGATGTGGAAGAAACATGGCGAGGTGAAGCTCCGCCGCGAATCACCGTCCGGCTGCTCGGCGGACGTAGGGGAGATATAACCTCTCATGTATCGGGTGTGCCGCAATTTCGGCGGGGTGAAGACGTGGTGCTATTTCTCGAACCGACGAAGCGCGGCGACTTTTCGGTGGTGAGCTGGGAGCAGGGCACCTTTCGCATCCAGCGCGATGCGTCTGGAGCTCAGGAATTGGTAACGCAAGACACAGCTTCGTTCGCGACGTTTGATCCGGCCTCCCGTCAGTTTAGAGCTAGCGGCATCCGGAACATGCCGCTCGAAACATTTCGCGCTCAGGTGGCGGCAGCTCTGCAAGGCGCCGAGGTGAAACTGCCATGAGGCGCACGACGGCGTTGGCTGTGGCAGTTTTGTTTTTCGCGGCGACGATTGGTAGTCCTTTGGCCAGCGGATATTCGGCAGATACGACTCTGCCTTCGGCAGGCGGATGCCCGGCGCTGGACCGCTGGAACGTTTCCGTAACGCAACCGCTGAATCGCCGATGGAGCACATCCCTGCCGCTTGCGCCGGTGACGATTCTTACTGTCGCGGCGCAGAACACCAGCGCGCAGCTGACGGAAATCGAGAACACAATTTCGGCGGCGTTCGGCGTATGGACCGGCGTGACGGGTACAACACTCAACGCAGCGAATTATCCCGGCGCGCTCGCGCCGCTCACGCGCGTCAGTACCACGGATGCCTGCTCCAACGACGCGGAGAGCAACATCGATGGCCTGAACACAATTTGCTTCAACCAATCAAGCCTGGCGTTTACCACCGGTGTGCTGGCATTCACGCGAGTGATCACCGCAAATGCGCCGGGCGCATCGGTTGGATCTGGGCCGGCCGCGGCCTTCGCGGGGCAAATTCTGGACGCGGACACGTTATTCCGCAACGACAGCCAGGCCACGTTCGCCACTCCGGGCGCTCTCGCGACCACGCAAGGGCAGGGCGCGTACGATTTGGAGTCGTTGCTGACGCACGAGTTGGGGCACTGGCTCGGTCTCGATCATTCCGCGGTTTGGCGCGCGATGATGTTTCCATACGCGCCTCCGCCAGGCCAATTTCTGGGTGCCCGGCCGACGGCGCAATCGCCCGATGCGCCGCTATCGGACGACGACCGCACGGGCGTCCGCATGCTGTATCCCGACCCAAATGACGTCGTTGACGTGGGCGCGATTCGCGGGAGCGTGATGCCGGCGAATCCCTTCGCGCTCGCGACAGTCCCCGCACCGAACGCGGGCGGATCCGTAACAGGAATTTATGGGGCGCATGTTGTGGCCGTGGACGCCGCCACCGGGGAGGTTGTGGCTGGCGCATTTTCTGGCTGGAGTTGCAACGCGTCGAGTGCGTCGGCGCTGCCGCAATTTGATGGCTCATATGACATCGAGCGGCTACCGGTGGGGCACAATTACTGGATCTACGCCGAGCCGCTGGTGGGACTTGCACAACCGGGAGATTTCGGTGACGTGCTGGAAAGCGCGTGCTCCGCGAATTCAACGCCCTCGTGTAACACGCCGGCAGTCGATACGAATTTCAATCCGCGGGTCCTTCCATCTGGGCCGTGACGGAGAATTGCAACACACGCTTCGCACTAGAGAACTCGCGCGGGCAGCGGTGCAATATCGCAGGCTGCCGAGCTATAGAACTTTACAAACTCGCAGAAAAAAGCGGCTCCTGGGGGTGTCCAGGAACCGCTTCTGGGGTGTTGCGGGGCGGGATGCGAACATGTTCGCCGGTTGTAAGGTGCACGCCGGCGGCCAGGCGCCAATGCTCAGAAGCTTTGGGAAGATGGGAACTTAGTGTCCGTGACGGAATTTGCCCACGAGACGGCTGCAAACCGACGGGTGAAAACGTAACCGGTCGTGACCCTTGCTTCCGAGTCAACGAAAGACATATACCGCTTGATCTTTCTCGCTCCGCTGTGTACTAATCCGCTATCGTTTTGTCGCTTGAGTTTCGGGAGACGTCGCCCGCGCCATGTTCGTGCTCCAGACGCGAGCGCCGATCAACCAATTCTAATTGTCGACAATCGAGCACGCTCGTGGACTGAGCGCGTGCGGAACTGCGATCGGACGTTCATGCCTATTGCACGAGTGGATTGTCCAGCTTGGCGGAGTAGATGACGCAAAAGCCATCCAAAGATAATCGGCGGGACGCCCGCATTCCGGTGGCGCAGGGGATTTGGGTTGCATGGACGGCAGGTGGATCGCGCGTCGTTTCGAAAGTGCGCGACCTGAGCGCTGGCGGAGTGTTTGTATCCACGCGCGATCCGATCCTGGTGGGAACTGCCATCCAGATGCTGTTTTCTTTGCCTGAGGGGGAAATACGAGTGCAGGGCGTTGTGCGCTTCTCCGCCAAAGATCGCGGTTTCGGCGTCGAATTCACCAAAATGGGGCCAAGCGACCGGGCGCGGTTACTGGAATTGCTGCGGCGGTTGAGCACCAGCCGCTGAGGTGCGACGTGTCGAACGCGTGCCCCACGGTCTTCGCAAGTCTGGTCGCTATTTCAGATTTTTGCGCAGAAACACGGTCATTCTCGTCCAGGCGTCCGCCGCATCCGCAGGGCGATAGGTCGTGTCGATGGGATTTTCGAACGCATGTCCGGCGTCGGCGTAGATCTTCACATTGACGCTCTTACCCAGCGACTTCATCGTTTTTTCAAACCCATGGACGTCGGCCGGCGTGATTTCCCGGTCCAACCCGCCGAAATTTCCGAGCAGCGGCGCGTGGATCTTCTGCAGCTCCGCGGAATCGGTTGGCAGCACTCCGTAGTTCACCACGCAGGCCGCCAGGCGCGGCTCGTGGATCGCGAGCTGCAATGAATATGTGCCGCCCATGCACCAGCCGACCGACCCAATGCGGCCCGGCTCCACGTCCTTGCGCGCAGAGAGAAACTTATACGCCGCTTCCAAATCGCCGACCGCACGCTCCTGGGGAAGGGCTCGCATCAGTTGATACGCTTCCTTCGGATCGGTGGTCACTTTGCCGCGATAGAGGTCCACGGCCAGCG
This sequence comes from Candidatus Acidiferrales bacterium, assembly GCA_049591475.1. GTDB lineage: Bacteria > Acidobacteriota > Terriglobia > Acidiferrales > UBA7541 > Palsa-295. The sequence goes on along the minus strand of JBAWEZ010000053.1, from coordinate 31,221 downwards.
CGACGTATCCTTGCTCCGCGAATTTCTCGGTCTCACCTTTCACCCAATCGGTAAGGCCCCACCACTCGTGAATTACCACCAGCGCCGGATGTTTTCCGCCCGTCGATGGAAGCGCCAGGAAACCACTCACCATTCCATCGGGAGCGGAGATCTGCACCGTCTGCGTTTTCGGAGCAGCGGCGCGCACGGCGAACGTAGCAGCAACGATGCCGAAGACTGCGGACAGCAAGATGGCCCGTAGCGCGATTTTCATGATGACCTCCACCTCAAGAGTGGCGATTTTCGAGGCATCCTAACGCGGGCGCCGGCGGCGCGCCAGCGCGCGGCAATCTATGCGGCGCGTTCTACCTGTACAGCGGTGCCGTAGGCAATCACTTCGGTGACACCTTGCATTATTTCAGTTGCGTCGTAGCGGACCCCGATCACCGCATTCGCTCCGCGCTGCAAGGCGTGCTCCATCATCAGTTCTAGCGCCTGCTCGCGCGTCTTTTCACACATGTCTTCGAACAGAGTGATGTTGCCGCCGACGATAGTTTCGAGGGACGCGCCCAACGTGCCGATAAGGCTGCGCGAGCGAACCGTTACACCGCGTACCAAGCCTAAATTTCGGCCGACGCGGTACCCTGGCAAATCAAAAGCGGTAGTGATCATCGCTTCATTTACGCTTACGCCCATCGAAGTTCCTCCTCGTCGGATCCCGGCAAATGGTCCCGCGAAGGCCCCAATCTCGACAGAATGTTGCACAACGCGGCGATTCGCAGTGCCGTGGATATTACCAGATTCATTCCATACGAGTTATGAAGAGAGGCGTACTCGTCACTCGCGGGGCAGAGGAGCGCGCGGTGCCCATCACCACCGGCGCTGCCGCTCCAGAGCTATACTTGTGCCGAAGTTTGCGCGTGCGAAAGGATTGCCGATGAGCGAGCTCTCATTTGTCGTCGCCGAAACATTCGCTTCGTATTACGAGGAAGTGCGCGACCAGGTCCACGAAATCGTCGCGCTGCTTTCGACGGAGCAGCTGTGGCACAACCCGTACGCTTACGGCAACAGCATCGGCCATCTGCTGCTTCATCTCACCGGCAATCTGAGCCATTACGTTGGCGCGCGCATTGCCGGCACGGGGTACGTTCGCAACCGCCCGCTGGAATTCGCCGATGCGGCGCATCGGCCCAAGGAAGAAGTGCTGACGGCTTTCGACCGGGCCATCGACATGGTTGCTGCCACGATTCGTAAGCAATCGCCGGAAGATTGGCTCGCGCCCTACTCCGATGCGACGCTGCCAGACGATCACATCCGCTTTTCCGTGATCCAGCGCATGGCCGCGCACGCCTACCATCACGTGGGTCAAATGATATATCTCGCGAAGGAGCTGGAAAGATCGCACGCATCCACTGGCGCCGTGAATTAAATCGCCCTAGCGCCTTAGCGATGCGCCGCGAACAGCGTCAAGATTTCGGCCGGAGTGCGCGCAATCGGCTGTGGGCCTCAGCGTTCCGAGCAGCTTTGCTGGAGCTTGCCAGATATGTTCCAAACCAATCCGCCGCCAGCCGCGCCACTTCTTCAAGCGTCCCGGGCTCTTCAAACAGATGCGTTGCGCCGGGAACAATATAGATCCGCTTCACTCCGGAGCCAAGCTCCTGCAAGGCGCGGCGGTTCATGCCGATCACCGGCGTATCCTTGCCGCCCGCGATCAAAAGCGTTGGCGCTTTCACGCGTGCCAACGCTTCGCCGGCCAGATCAGGCCTGCCGCCGCGTGACACCACTGCGCCGACCTTCTCTCCGAATTGCGCCGCTGCTACCAGTGCCGCGGCCGCGCCGGTGCTCGCGCCAAAATATCCCAGGCGCCGTTCGGCCATGTCTGGCCGTTGCATCAGCCAGCGTGTGGCGTCCGCCAGCCGCGTCGCTAAAAACGAAATATCGAACCGCAGCTCACCGCTCGCTTCATCCGACGATTCTTCTGCGGCGGTCAAAAGATCGAAAAGCAATGTTCCGACGCCGGCCTGGTGCAGCGCCTGGGCCACATATCGGTTTCGAGGGCTTCGCCGGCTGCTTCCGCTTCCATGCGCGAACAGCACTAGCGCTCCCGCATCTTCCGGCATCCCAAGCGATCCTTGCAGTCTCGCTCGGCCCGCTGGTATCGAAACCTCTTTTTCGATTCCGTCGCTGGAAGATTTTCGTTTCGAATTCATCGCCCTCTCGCTGGGTCGCGCGCATCAGCAGACTCGGATCTGGCCGCGCGCATTATTCAGTCCTGAATCCACCCGGGTGGATCGCTCGCGGGAAACGATTCGCGCGACGCTTCATCCACTAATCTGTCGCCATCGCTTTCGTCGCCAGATGCCGCGCGCGTTCCGGTTGCCTCGCCGTCGCGCTTCTCCGCGCGATTCTGCGCAGATCGACGGAGCAGTTCGATCACTTCCTCGTCCGTCACCTGCGCGAAATTCCCGTAAAACTGCCCAATCGCGTTAAACCTCTCCGGCGCGCTTACGCAAACGATCTCGTCCACTAGCTCCCGCAGCCGTTTGCAGCTCGACGCCGGGGCCACCGGCACGGCCAGCACCAGCCTCGCAGGTCGCAGTTGCCGTAGCGTCTGGATTGCCGCCATCGTGCTCGATCCTGTCGCGATGCCGTCGTCCACCAGCACAGCCGTTTTGCCCGCCACCTCCAGTGGCGGCTGGCCATCGCGGTACGCTTGTTCGCGCCGCTCCAGTTCGCTCTTCACGCTCTGCGTTATTCGCTCGATTTCAGCGTCGGAGATATTCAGCTCGGCAATCAAGTCCCGGTCGAGCACCCTCACGCCTCCTCTCGCCAGCGCGCCGAACGCCAGCTCTTCCTGTCCCGGCACTCCCAGTTTGCGCGCGAGAAACACATCCATCGGCGCGCGCAGCGCCTGCGCCACCTCAAATGCCACGGCCACGCCGCCTCGCGGAATTCCCAGCACCAGCACGTCCGGCCGTCCGGCGTAGCCCGTCAGTTTTGCCGCCAGTTGCCGACCCGCATCCGCCCGATCCGCAAAGGCCATGTCCATGCGTTCATTGTAAGAGCAGCGCCGCCGTGTTTTCCAGCACCGCGCTTTCAGCAAAGGTGATAGTTCGTCTCGGCCGTGCGCAGCCGTCAATACGTCACGTTTCGCCGTGGCTTTAGCCGCCCGATTCCGAGTGCTGACGCCCTTGCCATCGCCATTGGGACCGTAGTTGTACCGCGCGCGGGCTTTCGTCTAGACTTGACCCGCAATCGGCGCTGCGAAAGGCCCACACGTTGCGCGGTGTCGCTCACTTCGCAATCGCGTTATGCACGCAACCCCCGACCCCAACTCGCGCAATCCCGAAGACGAGTATCAGCGCAGACTCGACGCGCTGCACGTTGAACTAGCGCGCCACCAAAAGCGCCACTCACTCCTCGGCTACACCAACTTGTCAGTGATGCTACTGGGCATCGGTTTTGCCATCTGGATTGTTTTTTCCCACTCGATCTCGGTCTTTTGGGTTTTTCTTCCACTCGCGGTTTTTATCTTCATTGCCGTATTGCATGAACGCGTCAGCCGCGCCATCGACAGAAACGCTCGCGCCACTCTCTACTACCAGCGCGGCCTCGACCGCATAAACAATCGATGGGCCGGAACCGGCGAGGCGGGCGATCGATTCGCGATCGATTCCCATCCCTACGCGCGAGATCTCGATTTGTTTGGCAATGGCGGCATGTTTCAGCTTCTCTGCCAGGCGCGCACCACCGCCGGAGAAGAAAAGCTCGCGAAATGGCTGCTTGCTCCAGCTTCCCCGGACGAAGTTCGCGCCCGCAACGCCGCCGTCTCCGACCTTCGCGACCGCCTCGACTTGCGTGAGGATCTGGCCGTTTTGGGCGAGCACGTTCGCGAGGAAATGCGCCCCGATCTTTTCGTGGATTGGGCTGAAGGAAAACCGCTCGTTGCATCCACGTTCACGCGCGTCATTGCTGCGTTGCTTGGAGCGATCTGGCTGGCAAGCTTTTCGGTTTGGATTATCTCGGCATTCTTGTTCGGCTTTCAGATGCTCTTGAATCTGCTCCCCATCGTGGTCGTACCAAGCATTGTGAATGCGGTCTTTACCCGAGTTCACCGCCGCTGGATCGAAGCCGCTCCTCATGCGGAAGGATCTTGTAAGGGTCTCCGGCTGTTCGCCTCCGTTATGGCCCGTTTCGAGCGCGAGACCTTCTCGAGCCCCGAGCTCGTCGATCTGCAAGCTCGCCTCCGCGTCCAGGGAGAAACGCCCTCGCGCTCCATCGCACGGCTGGCCCGTCTGGTGGATTGGCTCGAATCGAGCCGCAACATGGTGATCGGTTTCCTGGACCGCTTCATCTTCTACACGATCCAAGTCTCTTTCGCTTTCGAGGCGTGGCGCGCCAAATTCGGTCCGTTCGTTCGGGAATGGATCTCCGCCGTCGGCGAAATCGAGGCGCTCTCGTCGCTTGCCACTTATGCGTACGAACATCCGGATGATACCTTCCCTGAATTTACCGCCGGCGCAGCTTGCTTCGAAGCCGAATCCTTCGCGCACCCGCTGCTCCCGTCCGATCGCGCCGTCCGCAACGATGTTTGCCTCGGTCGCGATCTTCAGCTGATGATCATCAGCGGCCCCAATATGGCGGGGAAAAGCACATTCGCGCGCGCCATCGGCATCAACGCTGTGATGGCGCAATGCGGTGCGCCGGTTCGCGCCCGCCGCCTGTGTCTTTCGCCGCTCAACGTTGCCGCGTCCGTCTGCGTGCTGGATTCGCTGCAGGGAGGAATTTCCCGCTTCTACGCCGAAATATTGCGAGTGAAAGTCACCATCGATCTCGCCAGCGGTCCTATTCCCGTGCTGTTTCTGCTCGATGAACTTCTGGGCGGTACCAATTCGAAGGACCGCCGCATCGGTGCGCAAATGATCGTCAAAACACTGGTGGATCGCGGTGCCGTCGGCCTGATCACCACCCACGATCTGGCTCTCGCGGAGATCGCCGATGTTCTCGGTTCGCGCGCCGCGAATTTTCACTTCGAGGATCGTTTGGAAGATGGAAGGCTGCTCTTCGATTACCGCCTCAGCCCCGGCATCGTCCGCACCAGCAACGCCCTCCATCTCATGCGCTCCATCGGCATCGACGTGTGACCCGTATCTAGCCTATCAAGCAGCCCGTTCAAAACCGCTCGCTTTGGGACTGCCTGAAAAACTTGCGCCAACGCGCCGGGGGTATTACACTCCGGCCAGTTAATCACGTCCATAATGCGGAGGCGCTCTCGTGAAACACCTGATTGCCGTCGCGGCTCTGTCCCTGCTTTGCCTCGCACCATGCTGTCTTGCCAAACAGTCCCAAGGCGACTCGCAATCGCTGGCGAACCAGCCAGCCACCGCTGCCGATATTCAGCGCTACTACGCTACCGTGCATATTCAGGAGCAGATGAAAGCCACAATGGCTGCCGTATCGGAGCAGATGCGAAAAATGACTCATCAACAGCTCCAAAATACGCCCAATCTCCCGCCGGGCGCCGAAGAGCAGATGGACAAGATGTTGGATACCATGCTGCAGAAAATGCCGATTGACGATATGTTGCAGTCTATGGTGCCGGTCTACGAAAAGCACTTTACCAAAGGCGACATCGACGCCATGATCGCCTTCTACGCCACTCCCACTGGGAAAAAGATGCAGGCGGACATGCCGGAAATTACGCGAGAGGCGATGCAGGCCGCGTTCCCCGTCATGCAAAAGTACATGACCGAGACCATGAAAGGAGTGCAGGACCAAATCGCCCAGATGGCGAAGGATCAGCCTGCGGACCAGAAGAAATCGGAAACAACCAACTAGCGCCGTCTCCTCGCACTGAAAAACTCGAATTGCGCCGCGCACGCCGTTCCCGCCCGTCCCATTACGGGCGGACGACACGCAGGCCCAGGAAATTTTCAAAAGCGTCGAAGTCCCGGTCGCGGTGCAACAAAATGTGCCCGTTTCGGATGCAAAACGTTGCTATCAGGCAATCGATGGTTTTTCGAACGGTGTGCCTTTTTTGCCGAAGCTCGCGGAAGTTCCTTGCTGCCTCGATCGCGAGCATCTCGCCGCCGCTGTCGAAAATTTCAAACCTGTGCAGCTCGTCCAGCACCCGCGCAAATGCCCCCTCGTCCTGGATTCCCTGAAGAACTTCGCACAGGATTAGGTCCGTCAGGGCGAACCGCTCGCGTCCCATTTCGCGGTCCAAATAGTCGGTCTCGGGATTCCGCTTTCCGCGAATGTAATCGATCCAGACGGTGGAATCGACAACGACCATCTCGGCCTATCCTGAAAATCGCCCCTCCCGCGATTTCTTCAGGTCCCCTTCCCACTTAACTTTCCCGCGTAACCTGCGGAAACCTGTCTGCCTCCGCACTTGCACCAGTAAACGCAACCCGGATTCGACAACGGCCCTCTTGGTTCGTGCCCCGCTGCTCTTCATCGCCTCCTTCATCAACCGGTCGTCAATCTCGATGTTAGTCCGCATGCCGTTGCTCCTCAATGTGTAAGAATACAATATTTATGTGTATTGGCCAAATTCCCTGTGGATAGCGGAGCCACGTCAATTCTTGCTGTCGAATAACAATCCGCTCTCTTGGTTCCCAAACCGGGAAAGCTCGTACTGCCGCCAAATTGAACCTCGACCACACTCCTCAGCCGTGCTACCCTGGCTTGTTTTTCTTGCCAGCTCGGACGCGGCCGAGGGCGGGCAAGACATTTTGAACGGCTATCGGCTGCATAGGCGGCCCGTGTGTCTCCGGGCGGCGAGGAGAAAAGGGAAAGGCGATGGAACCGGAGGCTCAAGCGTGCACATCGCGCGCCGATAATGGGCACGTTCTAATTTGCCCCAGATCGGTGCGCGGTCGAGTAGAAAGCATTCTAAGTTGCTATAAACAAGGGTCCGGTGATTCCGCAGATCGGTGCGGTCTCGTTGTAGATTGCAATGCCGCCTCGCCTTCGCGTGGCGAAGAAATTCCGAAAACTAATAGCGAAACCATGTCGAGTAAAAACCGAGCTAAGCCTCGTGCGCCCATGACCTTATATTTTTCTAATCGCGAACTGGGCGAGAATTTGCTTCGCGAGGCAGGGGCGGCAAACGGTCACGCTCCCAATCATCTCGCTCCTTCCTGTGCGCTAATCGCGTTGGCGGGCGCCCACGAAACGGGATGGGAAACCGGGGGAAACTGCTCTATAATCGCGTTATCCGGCGACAGGAAACTTTTCGTTCACAGGAAGGTTTTATAACGCATGTTACGAGGCATTCAGCAGCGCGACCTCGATCGCAATCGATGGATCAAGATCAGCATGGGAGTGATCCTGGTGCTGATCTGCGTCAGCATGGTGGTGACGCTGGTTCCCGGCCTGATGAGCGGGCCGAGCACGGACGCGAGCAGTCCGGACGCAATTGCAAATGTGGCGGGCACGCCCATTAGCGTGGTTGATTTCCAGCAGAAATTCGATCAGCTGATAAGCAATCAGCAGATCCCGCAGATGATGCGCGGGATTTACGCCAAGCAGTTGCTCAACGACATGGTTTTCCAGCAGGCGCTGGAATACGAAGCGCAGCAGTTGGGCATCCAGGTGACGACGCAGGAAGAAGCCACGCGCATTCGCGAGATGGTCCCGAGCGCCTGGGTGAACAACAAATGGAACCCGCAGATTTATCAGAACACAATCGAGCAGAGTACGGGGACGTCGGTATCGCAGTTTGAGGCGTCGCTGCACGACCAGATGCTGATGGACAAGGTCCGGGAGCTGGTAACCGATGGCGTCAGCGTGACGCCGGCCGACGTGCAGCAGGAATTTCAGTGGCGCAACGACCGCGTGAAGCTCCAGTACGTGGTGATCAAGGCTTCCGATCTCGCGTCCACCATTCATCCGACCGATGCGCAGCTTTCGGCGTGGTTCGCGAACAACGAATCCCGCTACCAGATCCCCCAAAAGCGCTCCGTCAGTTACGCGCTACTGGATTTGGCGAAATTGCAGGCCAATACCCAAGTGTCGGACGCCGAGCTGCAGGCCTATTACAAAGCGAATCTGGCGGACTATCAGGTGCAAAACCGCGTCCATGTGGAGCACATTCTGTTCAAAACGGTCGGCAAAACCGACGCCGAAGTCGCGGAAATCCGCAAAAAAGCCGAAGATGTGCTGAAGCAGGCCAACAAAAAGGGCGTGAACTTCGAAGATCTCGCCAAGAAATATTCGGAGGACGACGGATCAGCCTCCAAGGGCGGCGATCTGGGCTGGATTTTGCAGGGGCAGACGGTTCCGGCGTTCGAAAAGGCGGCCTTCAGCGTCCCGAAGGGCGATATTTCGGACCTGGTGACCACGCCGTACGGCTTTGAGATCATCAAGGTGATCGACCGCGAAACGGCGCACACGAAGAGCTTAGCCGAGGTGAAGGATTCGATAGAGAAGGACGTGCTCGCGCAGAAGGTGAGCGACGCGGCCAACCAGATAGCAGGGCAGTTGGCAGACGCCGTCCGAGACTCGGACCGGCAGCCTTTGGACGCGCTCGCCAAGAAGTTCAATTTGGAGCTGGGCCAGGTACCGCCGGTGTCCGCATCCGATCCAATTGGGCCGGTGGGCAATTCTCAGGATTTGCGCGAGATTGTGTTCTCGCTGCAGCCCGGCGAGTTGAGTCAGCCAATCCAAACCGACGCCGGTTACGTGATCGTCACGGTGAAGGACATCCTGCCGGCGCATCAAGGCACCCTCGCCGAGGTTCACGCGCAGGCGCTGGCCGATTATCAACACGAGAAGTCCATCGACCTGGCGCGGCAGCGAGCCGCCGACCTGTCTCAGAAGGTGAAATCCGGAGAATCACTGGACAAAGCGGCCAAGGAGCTCGGCCTGACCGTCGCGACATCCGATTCCTTCGCGCGCAACGGCTCCGTTCCGGCAGTGGGCAGCGGGCGTCAGCTCAGCGCTGCTTTCGACCTGAACCCGGGGCAAACCGGCGGGCCCACGCAGATTGAAGGCAACTGGGTCGTCTATCAAGTTGTCTTCCGCGAATCGGCGAACCCATCGGATTTTGCCACGCAGCAGGCCGGCATCAAGCAGGAGTTGCTGCAGACCCGGCAAAATGCGGCGTTCGAGGCTTTTCGCACCTCACTTTTGGACAGTTTGAAGAAGACAGGCAAGCTCACCATCAACTCCGACGCGATGAGCCGCTTCACGCAAACCAGCTAACCAGGCGGCGACGGAATCGCCGCCGCAACTCTCGTTACTCCTCATTATCACCTGTAAGCTACTGAAAATACATACTTTATAAATTTGCCGACAGGGCTTGCCCGCCGATTCGCGCCTCCGGTAAAATGGGGCTTCCGTACGGCCTGTCCCAAGGTGAAGTCTGGGACCGACCTGCGGGCGGTTACCTCCGCTGCCGTCGAGCGCTGAAGAGTTCGAGCTGTCCTTCCTGAGGAGCAATTTTATGCAGGCAAAAAAGTCCAGGGCCAGAAGGCTTCACATTGTTCCCGCGCCCGCGTTTGGCGAGGGCCGTGTAATTCATTGGATTCCATCAGCACGACCGAAGCAAAGCACGCATCTGAGGGGCAACATGACGTCCGGCAAGAGCGGATTTCGCGGTAACCGGTATCTCTGCGCGCTGGAGCGCAATCAAAACGGCAAGTACAACGTGCGCGTCCGGGCGTTTTTCGGCTCGGGCGAGCAACCGAACGACCGAGACGGGCAAGCGTCCAGCGAAAGCAAGGGCGGATGGAGCTTGCCGATCTATTTCCTGGCGTCCTCCTTCAACGCGGCGATGAAGAAGCTAGATGAGTCACTGCAACAGTTGCAGAAGAGCGAGGCACGGCTGCGTTTTTGGGGCTTGGAGCGAACCGACGACCCGAACGTAGCCGGCGAGCTGCTCCAGGATTTCGGTTTGTGGCTGGACCGCAGGCGCGACTTCCCTCGCAAGGCGGCGGAGATTACGGCGGCCTCCGAGCGGCCAGTGACGGCGTCGGCGCTCGCCTCGATTCGGCGCGTTCTGGCCGATTCGCTCGCGCAGGAGCGTCCAGCGGGCCGTCCGGCGCTGGCTAGCGATTAATTTCGATCCCAGTCGATTGGGTTTTACCGGCGAAGCAGCTTGAATGCGTGGCCGGGGCCCTGCTTTTGGTTTACGGCCAAGTCGATCCATAGCATGGCCATCGCCTCCAGGCAGCGGGCGTTTCGCAGCGGCCCCACGTCCACCGGATCGAGCCCAGCGGCGTCGATCAGCTCGCGAACCGAATTTTTGGCATCCGCATCATCCCCGCAATAGAAACCGTCGGCTCGCTGCGCTCCGAATTGGGCATTGCCGAAGTTGGCGGCGCCGATGGTGTTGAATGCCTTCACCACTTTTGCTCCAGAGGCCCAGGAAGCAATCTGCTCGGAGGCGGAAGTGGTGGTTCCGACCGCCAGTCCCTGCAGATCGGGCATGAGCGGGTTCACGCAATCGATCACGATCTTTCCACTAAGGTCTCCGCATTCGCGAAGCGCGTTCTGTGCTGCGGGCCACGGGACGCACAGGGCAACGATTCGTGCTGGCGCGGCGGCATCTTTATTCTTGGCGGCGCGAACTCTTCCCCCTAGCTTCGATACCGCAGCGCGAGATTTTTCGCTTTGCGGATCGGGCAAGCCTAGAGTGACATCATGCCCGGCGACGGCCCATAGGCGGGCTAGCGCGCCGCCTACATTACCTGCTCCGAGAACAGCAATCGTGTGTTTCGCCATGGTGCGATCCCTTCTCTCTGATTGAGGCTGTGGCTGGAGTTGGTTACTTGGCTCGAATGAGGACTTCGCCCTGCGAAACAACAACGTCGTTGAGCGACAGGCGATAGCGGTATGCGCCGGGATTCACGCCAGCGCGCGAAGGGCCGCTCGATAGTCGAATTCCAGGCGGCGCCTGAAAAATATTCGATGCGAAAGGCGAGCGCTGCGGATCGAACTCGATTTTCAGGTTTCCGGCGTTCGAAAACCAGACCACCTGGTCCCCCGCATCGATTGCCACTACGTCCGGCATCACGCCCACCAACACGATTTTTTCCGCCACTCGGTCTAACCAGCCTCTCGTTTGTTTGTAAAGATGCGATGGGTCAGGCGATTTCGCGAACTGCGTCGACGATATGGCGCGCGGAGATGCCGAACGCGTCAATCAATTCCTCGGACTTGCCAGAATGAGGCATGTCTCGCACGGCCAGCATTCGATATTTCGAAGGCGTAGCGCCAACCGAGGCTAGAGCCGAAAGAACGGCTTCGCCGATGCCGCCTTCGGGCCAGTGGTCTTCCACCGTTACCAGCTTTCCGCCCGTCGCACCGATTTGTTCTGCGAGGGCCTTGCCGTCGAGCGGTTTCACGCAGTAGAGGTCGATCACACGGATATTAGTGCCTTTGGATTTCAGCTCATCAGCAGCTTTTAGCGCTTCGTGCACCGTGATGCCTGCTCCTATTACAGTGACGCGATCGTCGGCGGTCTTGCGAGGCACTTTGAAGCCGGGAATCGGGAACTTTTCGTCCTTCGAGTAGAGCATGGCGGTTTTCGGTCGCGAGGTGCGCAGGTAGTTGATTCCAGGACGGCGAGCCATAGCTTCGGTGAGGCGCTCGGCGGAAATCGCGTCACTGGGATAGAGCACCGTCGAGGAATGAACGGCGCGGAACATGGCCAAATCTTCGAGCGCCATTTGCGAGGGACCGTCTTCGCCGATGGAGACGCCGCAGTGCGAGCCGCAAAGGTTAATGTTCGCCCGGCTGACGGCGGCCATGCGGACGTTGTCGTAGGCGCGTGAGAGGAAGCAAGCGAAGGTATCGAGGAAGGGAACTTTGCCGCGGGCCTGAAGGCCGACGCCAAGGCTGATCAGGTTTTGCTCGGCAATGTAGCCTTGGAAAAAGCGGTCAGGATAAGCGTCGCCGAAAGTTTCCGAGAAAGTGGAATTTTTCACGTCGCCGGAGGCCGCGACGAGCTGCGGATTCACGGCACCAAGGCGCTTGAGCGCAATGCCGTACGCCTCGCGCGTGGCGAAGGTCTTGGCTGGGTCGTAATCCGGAGCGGCGGGTGCGGGAAAGTCAGGCGGCGTCGGCAACGAGGCGCGAGCGTAGGATTTGCCGGGATCGGGCGGAAGCTGAATGGGCTGACCGATTTCGGCGATGGCTTTGGCGAGCTCGTCTTTCGGAACGGGCTTGCCGTGCCAGTGCTCTTTTCCCGCGAGGAAATCGACGCCGTGGCCCTTCACGGTGCGAGCGAGAATTGCTTGCGGGCGACCTTTGGTGGCTTTGGCGTGATCGAGTGCGGCGAGGACGGCGGCGACATCGTGTCCATCGATCACTTCCGCAGCGAAGCCCTCGGCTTCAAACTTGCGGCGGTAAACCTCCATATCGTGTTGATACATGGTGGGCTCGCTCTGGCCGAGTGCGTTGACGTCCGCGAGCACGGTGAGGTTATCGAGCTTGTAATGCCCGGCAAACTCGGCAGCTTCCCAGATTTGTCCTTCCGCCATTTCACCATCGCCGAGCAGGACGTACACGCGGGTGGGGCTTTTATCGAGTCGCGCTCCGATAGCCAGACCGGCGCCGACTGACATACCCTGGCCGAGCGAGCCGGTGGCAGCATCAACGCCGGGAATGCGCGGCGTAGGGTGTCCTTCGAGTTCGCTGGAAAATTGGCGCAGCGTCATCACACGCGATTCGGGAAAAACTCCCGCTTCGGCAAAGGCGGCGTACAGGACGGGAGCGGCGTGGCCCTTGGACAGCACGAAGCGGTCGCCCTGATTGGAGTTCGGATTTTTCGGATCGAACTTCATGGCGTAGAAGAAGACGCCGGCCATCAGTTCCGCGGCGGACATGCACGAGGTCGGGTGCCCGGAGCCCGCGGCCGTGGTGGCCATCATTGATAGAATGCTGAGGCGCTTGGCTTTTTCCTTGATCGTCTCGATGGTCGATGCGGATGGCACGGCTTGCGGACTGGCGCTCATGACAGCTCCTTTAGAATGTCGATCGGCAGAAGCGGCGCAAAAGAGATGCTGCCTATCAAACCGTCATCTTACCGCGCCGGGCGGAAATGCGCGAATAGGATTCCTGGCGTAATTGGATGCAGATGAATCAAGATCGAAGCGGGCGAATTGATGCGGGCCGGGGCTAGATCCCGATGATCTGGTAATTGTTTCGGAGGATCGGGTAGCGAATGTTCGCGCGATTGAAACAGTGGTCGAGAAACGTGAGGCGGGACATGTACGCGGTGGGTCTGATCGCGCGTGACCGGCGAGTGCCGTGGTACACGAAGACTCTGGCGCTGCTGGTGGCCGGATATGCGTTTTCTCCGCTGGACATAATTCCGGATTTCATCCCCGTGATTGGATTCGTGGATGACGTGATTCTGGTGCCTCTGGGGATTTTGGCGGTGATCAAGCTGGTGCCGCCGGAAATATTGCGCGAACATCGCGAGTATGCGGAGCGCGCCATCGATCTGCCAAAGAACCGGATTGGCGGGATTGTGCTGCTGTGTCTCTGGGTGACGGTCGTGGGAGTCTCAGCGTGGCTGGCGTGGCGGTTTTTGTGGAGGCGGTAGGAGCGCGCAGCGCCGCCTCGCTGTCAGCGGGGCCTCGTCATGGACGGATGATCGTACTCAGTCGGCTAAGAAGAGGATTTGGGCAATGGACGGCAGCTTATTTTGGGGTCCGAGCCTTGAAAACGAATGAGATCGATTTCGTTTCCCGTGGCCCGAGCGTAACTGTCTGGTCCTGTGCCCCGTAATACTCCTGCCACGCTTCGATCGTGTACGTCCCAGGCGGCAAGCCTTTCAGCTCGAAATCGCCGGTCTTCGTCGTCACCTTGTAATACGGATTATCGAACACGAACAGATACGCGAGCATCCACGGATGAATGTTGCAAGTGACTGGAATCCACAACTCTGGGTGAGCGAACGTCTCTTCGAATGGCGGAGATCCCGGGACTTCCGAGCGGTTCCAGGAGCGATTCGGCGGCCGCGCCCGCACGTTAATATTGTGGGTCGTTGGGTCCTCGTTGTGAACTTCGAGCGGTTGGCCGACACGTAGTGCCAACACGCGTGGTTCGTACATGCAGCCTTTCTGATTGAGCACCACAGGCGTCGTTGGGACGTCATATTTGTAACGGCCGAGCCCGGATTTGACATAAACGACCACACTCGCGAGCGCTCCGTGGGCGCCAGTTACCACGATTGGAGGAATCACCGGCCTCGGATTGGCCTTTACACACGCAAGCTGGGCGCTCATATCGATCGGGTGAAACTTCGGCGGCTGACCGACTAGCCGGGCTGTGCCCGTGATGTTCCCGGCGGTTGCCGGGTTAACCAGGGCTGTTGGCGGTGGCGGTTGTGGCGGTGCTTCGCTTGCTTTCTTAGCGCATCCGATGACGGCAAAAGCTGCTATTGCGGACACGAGCATATGAATCTGGCCGAGTCTCAAAGTAGATCTCCTTCTCGATGAATGCCATACGACTAAAGCACATCCCTCATCTTAAAAAAAAGTATACAGAATTTTCCCCAGCAAGCGCCCGGCGGATAAGAAGCCGACGAACACGTACGTCACGAAAAAACTCCCCGCCGTGCGAACGCGTCTTCGAGACAAGAGGGTTTGAATGCTTGGTCCGCGACGTACCAGGTTAGCCGCTTGCCGCTGGGCATGCAAAACCGACGAGTACAGATGTGGGGGGCCGGCATTTCCATTTGCGGGCAGGGGGTGGAAATGCCGGCGGGGGAGAAAGCGTCATGGCAGGCCAAGGCTGCCGTAGGAGCGGGGGTAGGTGAGAATGCCCCACGGGGTCTGGAATCCTCCGATGGTCTTGATGACCTTGTAAGTGTTGGCGTCGACCACGTAAACATCGTCAGAACGGCCGCAAGCCAGCAGCAGCTTCGACCCGTCTGGCGTGAACGTGAAATGCCAGCAGCGCTTACCGATGGACGTCTCGCCGATTTCCTTCAGCGTGTCGGCGTCAAAGATCTGAAGCTTTTGCGCAGCAGCGGCCGCCACGAAGAGGCGCTTGCCGCTTTTGTCGAACGCTATGCCGTAAGGTTTGGCGTCTGTCTGAATCGAACGCACGACCTTGAAATTCGGGTCCAGCATGACCAGCGTGCCAGAACCTTCCATCGTGACCGCGTAGCCGGTGCCCAGCGGCGAGCGCTTCACCCCCCGCGGCCGGCGGCCGATCTTCGAAAGATCGATGAGGTCGATGCGTTTTCCCGTCGCGGTGTCGTAAACTCCGATCGTGTTTTGGTCCTCGTTGGCAACCAGCAGTTTTGAGCCATCCGGCGAAAACTCCAGGCCCTCGGTGGATGGACCGGCCGCGAAAGAGATCACTTGCGACCAGTTTTTCGTGCTGAAGGCAACAACCTGCGCTGGCGGGCCCTCGTTTTCTGCTTCGCCTTGCTCTTCGGCTGGCGTCGGCGGCCCACCGCTGGAACCCGGCTCGTACGATGTAAACATCTCCGTGCCGCCCGGTTTGATCTTCACGAACTCCGGGTTGTCACCCACATGCATGCGCTTCACCAGCTTCAGCCGCATACCCCGGGTATCGAACACGGTCGCATCCGCCGTGTTCTCGTTGGCCGTCATGAGATATTCACCGTTAAAGGTTAGCCCCAGTCCACGCGGCGCCACATTCCGCGGAAATACCTGTTTGACCACCTGCAGGCTGTTTAGATCGATTACCGAAATCCCGCCGTCCTGCGATGTAACGTATGCCACATTGGCGGGAATGCGGTTGTACCACGTCCAAGTGAATGCGCCAGCAATCACAACAATGATTACGACAACCAGCACCAGACTCTTCGTGCTCCGCGAACTCATTTCCGATACTCCTCACGTGAGTGCTGTGAAATAACCGCCGTCAACACCGGATAGGCGATCATGTTTCGCGCATCGCCAATCCGGGAGCACGGGATCAAAAGTTCGTAGTCAGGCGCAGGAAGAAGCTGCGCGAGGGGCCGATCGCATTGCCGGAGAAGAGGCCCCCGAAGTCGATTACATCGATCACGTTACTGAGATTTTCTCCATCCAGCTGCAATTGAACGTCGGCACGGTCAGACTTATAGAGGTCGGCTCCGACTGACGCGTCAACCTGGAAAGAAGGCAGGATGCGATCGCGGGCGAAATTTAGGCGGTTCACAACATCCTGGCCGTAAACCGCAGCTTCGCCGGCTTCGCAGTCAGCCAGACTTTCGCCGTCAGCGCACTGAAAATCGAATGGCAAGCCAGTGTCGTACTGAACGCCGCCAGCTACCCACAACCGCGGGGCAACTTGGTAACGCAGGCGCCCCCGTGCGGTATTGCGCTGATCCTGCGAATCGGGAAGATACCCGGAAGTCGGGATGTCTGCATCATCTCCGAGAAAGAGCCCGCCCGTCACCGGAAACCAGGCATTTCCCACTTCGTAGGAGTAGGTGACCAAGCCGGAGAAGCTGCGCCATAGCGGCAATTCAATTTTCCCTTCAGCGCCGTAGACGATGGCCTTCTCGAACGCAATCGGATAGCTAATTGTAGTGTTGTCGATCTGGTCGTCGTCGGCGTAGTTGTTCACGTCACGCCGGAAATAGTTAGCATCCACGCGAATCTTGTTGAAGAAGACCTTCTCCAGACCGGCTTCGTAGTAATTACCTTCCGAAGGCTGGACCGGCAATTGGAGGGAGATGGTGTCGAGCCCGGCAGCCGCCGTTGAACTGGACAGCAATAGATTTTCGTATGAAGGCGTCTGGAAGACGCGGTCGTAGGAGAAATGCAGCACGACGCCCGCGGAGGGGAAGTAACGCGAAATGGCGAGGCGTGGGCTGACGGCGGTGCGATTCAGAATGAGCTGATAGTGGTCCCAACGAAGACCGGCATCGATGGTCCAATCGCCGAGCCGAATCAAATCCTCGACCCAGGCAGCCTGCTCGAGGTCCGGCCGATTTGCGACATAGCTAAACGTGAGGGGCGTGCTTGGATCAAAGTAAGCCAATTGGGTGTCCACATTGGGGATGACATAGCTGAAATTTTCGTTCAGGAACTTATTGTCGGATTCAAATCCCGCTTTCCATTCCTGATGGCCGCGATCGACGGTGAGATCGGCTTTGAAGTAGCCTTCGCGAAACCAATTGTGCAGAAACACCTGGATCGGCGTGGATTCGGGATTCGAATTAACGTCGTCGGAAAACTGGCGCACCATGCCACGAAAGCTCGCGACGGCATTCGAGGAAAACGTATGCTGGTACACTCCGACTCCGTAGGTATCAAAATCGTCGCCCGTTTGCCGCTGGCCAGCCTGCTGCTGGACATATTCGTTGGGTAAATCGTAGCGGGCGATTTCATGGCGGACCAGGAAGCTGATGCGGTCCTTGGGCGTGAGATCGCGCTGGAAGTTGCCAGAAAAATCCCCGAGAGTGCCGGTGTTGGAGTAATTCTGCGTGACAACCGGGTTCAGGTAGTGTCCGGTCATGCTGCCGTCGACACTAAAGCCTAGCGAATTGGCACCCCAACCGTATTCCCCTTGCGCAGAGCTTCCAGCGCTGTCGAAACTTCCTCCGGAAAGGACGACTTGTCCGTGAAAGCCGGGCTGCGGATTGTGCAGCGTATTGACTACGATCACTCCTCCCATCTTACGGCCGTATTCGGCGGGAATGCCTGCGGTGTAAATGCTCATCGATTGCACATCGTCGGCGTCCACCTCGTTGCCAAAACTCGGCGAAATATTATTGGTGAAAGGAATACCGTCGACGACAAACTGCGTCTGGTATTCGGAGCCGCGCGGATGCAGGACCGCATTCCCCTCGTAGAGCCATCCCGGCTGCGAATTGACCAGATCCTGCAACGAGCGTCCGGGGAGGGAACTCAGGCGATACTCGATACTGCTGTGGCCAATTTGATTTACGGAGCCAGCCTGATCCGGGTTAATCAGGGTATTGGTGCCAGTAACAATCACAGATTGGCTGACAGCGGAAAGCTTCATCTGAATAGTGTAGGTGACTGGGATCGATGAGCGGACCTGAATGGTCTTCGAGACAGCTGCGAAGCCCTGTTGGTTGATCTGGATCTGATAGATTCCGAATGGCAGACGCAGCACGTCGAGTTCGCCTTGATCGTTCGTGGAAAGAGAGGCGCGATATTGATTTGCCTCGCTAACGACCAGAACCGTGCTTTTCACCCCGGCACCCGAAGGATCGGTCACGGTGAGGCGCAATTCTCCTGTATTGATCTGGCAAAACGTCGGCAATGCACAGAGCGAGAGAAGCACGAAAAGAGCTGCCAATCGTTTGGTCAAGAGTCCGCTCCTATGGCGTAGCTGGCCTTTGTCTCAACTGAGCGGTCCAGAGAACCCGCTTCGAATCGCTTACGCGGTGGCGCAGGCGCCGCTTATCTGCACCCTCCGTATGGAATATTCCGCATGATCTCCATTTGTTCAGCTTATTTTTAGATTTCATTTGGAAATCTCGAGCACCGTCGAAAAAGCATGAACAAACGAACTGGGAATGGAATAATGAGGATGAGCAGCTATGTCAGTTATTCCCACTGGTGCGATGATGGCGCGCCCGCTCAATGGAGCCCTGAGCGAGGCAGCGCCGCCGAAACTCTCCGACGCTCAACTAGAGGTGACTCGCCTTTTCGATGAGTCTCGGATTTCGATTTTCCGCTACGTCCTTTCCTTCGGCCTTTCAGTTGAAGACGCGGAAGAAATTACGCAGGAGGTTTTCCTGGCGCTCTTCCAGCACCTGCGCCTTGGTAGGTCTCGTTGGAATCTTCGCGGCTGGATTTTTTCCGTTGCACATAATCTTGCTCTGAAACGCCGCCACGCTAACCACCGCACTCGGGATGGTGCGCATTCGGACCGGGCGTTCGCCGAAAGTCGGCTTGATCCCTGCCTCATCCCTGAGGAACAGATCCTCTGCGCCCAGAGGCAAATTCGCTTGCAAGCAGTGTTGGAAGCTCTTCCGGAGCAGGATCGATGTTGCCTTCGCCTTCGCGCGGAAGGGCTCCGCTATCGGGAGATCGCTCGGGTACTGGGCATCTCTTTGGGTTCCGTATCGTTGTCGCTGACACGGTCGCTAAAGCGCCTTAGATTCGCGGACAGGAAGTGAACCATGAAGAATGAAAACTTTCATCCATCGGATCAACAGTTGCTTCTTTTTGCGGACGGCGAGCTGCCATCGCATCGCGCGGATCAGATTCGCGCCCATTTGGCGGCTTGTTGGGACTGCCGCCGCCAGATGGCCGAAATCGAAAGCACGATCGCGGACTTTATGCGGATGCATCGGCAGTCTCTCGATCCGCAGGTGCCACCCGTAGAGGGTCCGCGCGCGCACCTGCGGGCCAGGCTGGCGGAGTTGGAGCGAGGGTCTCACGAGAGTCGACGGTGGCCACTCCTGTCCGCAGCTCCCGTCCGCCGCCTCGCGTACATTTGCGCTTTGAGTCTCCTCGTCGTGCTCGCAGCAAGAATGCTACAGCGCCGTGCGACGGGAAGCCCAACGAATGTCCCGGGAAACTGGGGCATGTTGCCGAACCCAAGCTTGACTCCCGGTGCTACGACGACGATCACCATGAGCAGCGTTTGTTCGATGAGCGACGATGAGGTGGTTGCTCCAGTTTCGGGCGGTCTGCGACAGCAGGTCTTCAAAGAATACGGGATTGCTGATGCCCCTGCCGCGGGGTACGAAGTAGATTATCTAATCACGCCCGGCTTGGGCGGGGCGGATGACATACGAAATCTGTGGCCGGAGCCCCGCTACGATACGACTTGGAATTCATTCGTGAAGGATCAGCTGGAGGAATATCTGCACCATGCCGTCTGCGGAGGAAAAATCAGCCTTCCCGCCGCCCAGCGCGAGATCGCGAGCAACTGGATCGCCGCATATAAGAAATACTTCCACACCGATCACCCGCTCGCGGCGCATTTGGCATCAAGAGTATCAATGATCTCCGGGGCCTCGCCGGGCGACACCGAACTTGTTGATCTTGAGGCGTGGTCTTCGCCCAGACGTGCCGCCCAGGATTCGAACGCCCGACGGCCCTCTGCCGGTCCGGAAGCAGTGGTTCATCGGCCTTCCGGGTGGGATCGTGCTTCTCATGCTTGCGTTCTTCGAGTGCGCTCCCTTACGGCCGGGCTTCTACTCAGCAAATCATCTCCTACACCGCTTAAGAGGACTCCACGCTCCATTTCCTGAAGCATGCACCCGCTAAACAGCCGTGGGCGACGAGACACGATCCGACCGGCAATGGAGCGCCCGTTTCAATGAAGAATCAACCGTCGTGAGAAGAGCCGGATACGCCAGACAAAATTTAGAACGCGGTTCCCCGCCGCGAGTGTCTGCAGCAGCGCGTTGGTGGCCGGTGCTCGCGTGGGCGATTGTCATTTCCCTGTTTTCGACTCATTTATTTACATCTGACGACACCCTCCGTTTTATTCTTCCCATCTTGCACTGGCTATTCCCGGGCGCATCACGGCTGACTCTCTCGTTCATGCATTTCGTCATTCGCAAATGCGCTCATTTCGTCGAGTATTTTCTTTTCAGCCTGTTGATCTTGCGGGCCCTTCGAGGAGACCGTAAAGAGCTGCGCCTCGCATGGGTAATAGCGGCGGTCTTCGTTGTCGCTGGCTATGCAGCCCTGGACGAATTTCATCAATCCTTTGTACCAGGGCGTACGGCTGCACTCTCAGATGTCCTTATCGACACCACCGGAGGAGTGGCTGCTCAAGCTGCCGTAGCACTTGCGGTATCGTGGGCAAAAGTCCGGCGCGGCACGCCAAACGGATGACAGCTCTCCCCGATTCACCGCTGCGTTCTGGAAAGTTAGATCTGCCTACTGCGCAGCATGAGATTGCCACGGATTGGATTTCCGCGTACAAGGAGTACTTTCACACGGACGCTCCTCTTGCGGAGCACGAGGGCCGGAGGCTCGCGAGTCGAGGGATTCCGACAACATAACGGCTGAAAATAGAGGACGCTCGCGCGGGCGGCGGCGGTTTGGTATGCTCCCGGCAGGTAACCGAATCCGATTCCCTGACAAATAAAATTTGGCGCGGCGGCTTTGCGAAGGAGGTTTCATGCGAAGGAACTGGGGACCGAAAGCAAGTTTGTTGATCGGTGTGGGTGTGCTGGCCGCGCTGGCGGTGTTCGCGCAAGCGCAGGATCAGGCTCCACCGATGCCGCCAGCTCCGGCGAATGCGCCGGCGCCATCTCTACAAGCGAACGCCGATCCGGGCTACGACGCCGCGCTTGCGGAGTGCAAGAATCCGCCACGCAAAATGCCTCCGATACATTGGCCGGACACCGGGCCGCCTCCCCGCGATTACACAGTGAAGGGAATCCCGGGCGTGATCGCCGCGGGGCAGCGCTGGAAATTCCTGTGGCAGGCGGCTGGCAACAATGGCGACGGAATCGTAGCTACGCGGGACGGCGGATTGCTGATCGCGCAGAACGACAACAGCGACGTGGTGAAGCTGGACGCGAACGGCAACGCGACGGTCGTGTATACGAACACGCACACCGGCGGGGCGCTTTCGATCAGCGCGAAGGGCGCAGTTTTTGAGGTCGAGCGCGGGCTGAACCCGCGAATCGAGGAACTTGCGCCGCACCGAGGCGTTCTGGCCGATAGCTACCAGGGCAATACTCTGGATTGCCTGGGCGGAGTGATGAACGACTTGACCGCGGACCGAAAAGGCGGCGCATATTTCACGATGGGCGGGCTTTATTACGCCCGCGCCAACGGAGTGGTGACGCAGTACGGCGACAACCTGCGCACCAACGGGGTTATTTTGAGTCCCGACGAGAAGAAGTTGTACGTGACCAACGGCAACAGCGTGGTGGTCTTCGACGTGCAGCCGGATGGCTCGTTAACGAACCAGCGCGATTTCGCTGCTCTGCTTCCGAAGACCTACGGCGATGGCAGCGCGACGGACGCAAAGGGGCGAATTTATGTGTCCAGCAATCCTGGCGTACAGGTGTTCGCGCCAGACGGAAAATATCTGGGGCTGATTCCTTCGCCACGCGATGAGATCAGCATTTCATTCGGCGGGCCGGGGCGGAAGACGATGTTCATTCTGGCGCGCGGTGCCGAAGACGCGAGCGGAAAGCAGATCGCCAACGCCGCGCAGATTTACTCGATTCAGATGATCGCGCAGGGATACAAAGGCCGTCCGAAATAACGGCGCGCAATGTGCTTGGAGACTGGCTAACGCCTAGGTAGGCGAGTTCTAACGATTGTCGCGGTCGTTCTCGTATTCCTCGGGGACGTCGTCCTCCGGAATTTCGCGGGTCTTAATTTCGCCTTGGTCGGGATCGGGAGCGCCTTCGACGGCGTCCACGATTTCCGCTTCGTAATCCTGTCCCTCGGCGGCGAGTTCCTCGACGCTTTCGGAGTCCGCGTCGGCTATATCGGGGAGTCCCTCGATATCACCCGATTGACCTCCGGAACTGGGACCGAAACCCGAGCGGACGGGGAGAGTTATTTCGCCGGCGCTTCCGGCGCGTCTGCGGGGACGGGCCACCCGTTTGCGGCGCGAAGGTTTTTGGGCGGGCGAGGGCCGCTTGGCCCGCGCTAATTTCTTTGCGCTCGCTGACTTTTTCCGCGCTGCGGACTTCTTCGGCGCTGCCTTCTTTTTCGGCTTGCCAGATGATTTGGACTTTTTGGCGCGTGATGTTTTGCGTTTCGGCATGCGCTGAGTCTAGCACCGCGAAAGTGCAGCGACAACCTTGCGGAGGACCAGCGGGATGGTGCGACCCAAAAGTGCGCCAACCCTGGCACTCACGTTGAAAGTAGGAGGCATGATGCGGCGATGGCCGCGGTTCTAATCCTGCTTGCTGAAGGCGAAGTTGACGGTGCGCGGAGGCCCGCCGCCGCGGTTGATCACCATATGGTCGGTGTAGTGTTTACCATCCTTGGAAAGCGTCCAGTCATCATGAAACTTGGTGCCGTTTTTCATGGTGGTATCGACGCTCAGAACGTTGCCGTCCATCT
Organism: Candidatus Acidiferrales bacterium; assembly: GCA_049591475.1. Lineage (GTDB taxonomy): Bacteria > Acidobacteriota > Terriglobia > Acidiferrales > UBA7541 > Palsa-295. Next base: position 8,290 of record JBAWEZ010000053.1, on the reverse strand, counting down.
TGCCGGTGGCCGTCGCCCCGGCCCACATCCCGGCGGTCATCGTGACTGTGTTGCCATTGGTTGGGTACTCGCGAAGTATCGTCATTTGTGGGCCGCCATTGCGGCCAGGCTGCAATTCGGTCATATCGATCACGTTGTCTTTGAACACCAGCTTGCGCGTCATCGTCGGAGTACCCGGATCGCTCTTCCAAAATCCAACGAAACCCTGCGGGCCTTGCGCGAGCACAGGCAGGGCGAAAATCAGAAAAATTGCGGAGCACGTTAGTCGCTTCATGGTCGCTCTCCTCGATTGTGGCTACTTGCCAGAAGATACTCTATCACGGTGTGTTTTACGGGTCGCATATCCCTTACTCGACACCTTCGGCAGAGATCTCAGACGGCGCTAGTTCTTTCCCAGTCCGAAACGGATCGGGAGTAGCGCTCTAAGGCGTCCGTCCCGCAGCCAGATTCCGAACCAGGCGATGATGCTCGTCGAGAGCGGGACGAGTATCGGATACGGGTCTCCGATGCGGGTATAGGCGGCGACGGCCCCGCCGAGATAGCCGGTGAGAAGTACGCAGCCCAGAACCGCGGTGGGCGGAATCAGGTACAGGACGATGCAGCCCAGTTGCAGACATGCAAGGAGCGTCAGCCGACTCGCCGGCCAGCCGATTCGCGCAAACTCCGCGACGTAACCGGGATTTCGAGACAGTTTCCAGTGAGAACTCATTACCACAACGAAAACGGGCCAGAGTGAAACGACCCAGCCAATCCACAGCAGCCAACGTATCCCGTTCTTTTCGCGTACTGGAACATTGATGGCGTTCATGTGTACCTCTCCTTTGGCGCGGTGCGGCGCAGTCGGCCTAGAACAGTGCGGCCCCAACCCTGGCATTCTCGTGCAAAGGTTGGGGCCGAAAGCGATCAGCCGTTAGTTAGGGCGGAGCAGCTGTGGATCAGCGGCCGTGGTCGGGATAATTCTCCCAGCCGGTTTTTGAGTCGTACGGTGCCACGAAGCCCATCGCTTCGATCTGGTGAATCTTGCCGCCGTAAACCTTGAAAAAATGGGCGGCGGGAAGATCGAACGGTTTGGAATTTATCGTGGTGGTCTTGTATCCCGGAACACCCACGAGTTTGTAGACGTGCGTCTTCATCGGCTGGCGGAACTGAGAAAGCCCTACGACCAGCCCTGTGGTCGGGTCGGCGATCATCACGCGGACTGGCTCAATGCGTGTGATGTAGTCGAACGTATGAGTCTTCATTTGCGCGCCGCAGCTGAGGCTGCCCATGATCGACATGGCCGACGTAATCTTCGCCGGCTTCGGATTGGCGACGGTCTGCATGCCGTTTTCGTGGCGCACGCAGTCAGCGGCGAAAGGGGCGTTGTTGGAGTCCGCGCCGGTGAGCGCAGGGTAGTACATGGATGCGATGCGGATCATGTCCGCGCGCGAATCGCGCTCGGAGGCCGGCACGTCCGTTCGGAACGCCTTAGGCGTTTCTTCCAGGTTCTTCATGGCGCTGGGAAAGCCGGGACGGCTGGCGATCGGCGCGATTAGGTGCTCGGCGGCGACGATTTCGCCGTGGCGCACTTTCAGCCGCAAGGCAAGAATGATCGGCTTGTCGTTGGCCTTCATCACGCCCAAGAAGCCGACCTGTTCGGACACGGAATCGGGCACGTAAATCTTGAAAGAAGTCGGAAGCGCCGAGGCGGTTTTCCAGAGACCCTCACCGGGCTTCAGGTCCTTGACGTTCTCGACGAATTCGATATTCGACGCCAGCGGAACTTGCGATGGATCGTGCGCCACAAGCGCGGCCAGATAATTATTCACCGTGTTAGTAAGGCAGGCATCGTTACAATGCGCCGGGAGCTTCTTGGCTGCCGGTGCGGCGAACACCGCGCCCGCAAACAAGGTCGCGCTCGAAGCCAGCAAAATCAGAATCGCCCTGCTTAAAGTTTTCAAGGATTTCCCCCTGTTTTTTCTTTCCGGAATATCCCATCGATTTCCGGATTTATGTTTCGCAGCGCATAGGCGCCGCCGAATAGTCCACATGGAAGTGGTTAGATAGACGGCGCAAGTGTATAGCACAGCGCCTGCCGCCTGACCAATGGAAATTGGACCGCTCTGCGAGCGGGCGCTACGATCCAAGCCGCCGACCACTGCCCATAGAGACGTCACGGCGATGCGGGCGGTTCCTTCAATTCCGTGGTAATCAGCAGAATCTCGCGCGAGCCGACGTTTTCGACGGAATGCGGCGGCAGCGGTCCGGTCCATTGGACGAAAGGCTTTTCCGGCGGAGGGCCGGCCGTGCGGCTATCGAATAGCACATTGCCTTCGCCGTCTCGGCGGATGAAGTCGCTCTGCGCCGCCACGTAGATGGCGCTGGGCCAACGGTGCGTATGCACCGGCACGAACGCGCCGGGAGCGATGCGAACTTCGAGCAGGCGAATGCGTTCGTTTTCAAAGAGCAGCTTGTGGTGATCGGGCGCGGCGACGAGAGCGTCTAGCGAATCGGGCCAGGGCCATGGGGACGAGCGGTATGCGTCGTCAGCGGCGGACGGGTTTGCTGCAGAATTCATGCTTTTCTCCGAAGGCCGGATTGTCAAAGAAAAAGCCCGCGCCTACCGATTAAGGAAAGCGCGGGCATGTTTCGTGCGCTGCCTTAGCTTGGCTACGAAATCGGCATGCAGACCGATTTCGTTTGGGTGTAGAGATCGAGCATCTCGCGACCCATTTCGCGGCCCCAGCCGGACTGCTTGTATCCGCCGAACGGCATTGCCGCATCGAGGACGCCGTAAGTGTTGACCCACACCGTTCCGGCTCGAAGTTCAGCGGCAATGCGGTGCGCCTTTTTCACGTCGCGCGTCCAGACGGCGGCGGCGAGGCCGAACTGCGTATCGTTCGCTTTGGCAACTAGATCGTCCACGTCTTTGAACGGCATTACGGTGACCACGGGGCCAAAGATTTCCTCGCGTACCACTTTCATTTTTTCATGGGTGTTGACGAGGACTGTGGGCTTCACGAAGTAGCCTTTCTCGCCTTGTCGGCTGCCGCCCGTCGCGGCCTTCGCACCTTCCGCGAGACCTGATTCCAGGTAGCTGCACACGCGATTCAGCTGCTCTTCGGAAACCAGCGGGCCCATCTGAGTGGTTGGGTCCATACCGGGTCCGACGCGAATCTGCGAAGCGATTTGCGACACGCCGTCGACGACTTTGTCGAACTGCTTGTCTTCGACGTAGAGCCGCGATCCCGCGCAGCAGACCTCGCCTTGGTTGAAGAAAATCCCATTTGCCGCTCCCGGAATCGCGCTTTCGATATCGGCGTCCTGGAACACGATGTTGGGCGACTTGCCGCCCAGCTCGAGCGAGACTTTCTTCAAGTTGCCAGCCGCCGCGTGAACGATCAGCTTGCCCACTTCTGTCGAGCCGGTGAACGCAATCTTGTCGACGCCGGGATGTGCCGCAAGCGCAGCTCCGGCCGTCTCGCCAAAGCCGGTGACGATATTCACGACGCCATCCGGGATGCCGGCTTCCTGAATCATTTCGCCCAGCAGCAACGCGGTAAGCGGCGTCTGCTCCGCAGGCTTGAGCACCATGGTGCAGCCGGCCGCGAGCGCAGGCGCCAGCTTCAGCGTGGCCATCACCAGCGGAAAGTTCCACGGAACGATTTGCCCCACCACACCGACGGGTTCGCGCAGCGTGTACGCGAAGAACTTCGCGCCGTGAGCGGAGATCGGAATAGTGCTGCCCTCAATCTTGGTGGCCCAGCCGGCGTAATAGCGCAGCTGGTCAGCCGAATACGGCACGTCCATCATCCTGGCCATGGCCAGCGGTTTGCCTTGGTCCAGGCATTCGAGCTGCGCAAATTCCTCGAGATGTTTTTCCAGCAGGTCGGCGAGCTTCCAGATCACTCGCCCACGTTCGGACGGAGTGATGTTGCGCCACGGTCCCTTTTCGAATGCCGCGCGCGCTGCGGCCACCGCGCGGTCGATATCTTCCTTATCGCCCTCTGCCACCTGCGCCAGCACTTCGCCGGTTGCAGGATTGTAGGTCGGGAAGGTTTTGCCGGATGCGGCATTCACCCATTTGCCGCCGATCAGCATCTTGCGGGGTTTTGCGACGTACTTGCTTACATTCTCATCAATCGAAATTGCCTGTGTTGCGGTAGCCATACTTCCTCCTTCATCCTAGATCTGAAACGTACCCAGCATCATAGACCCAAATTAGCGGTGAAAAAGACCAATGTATGCGGCGTTCCCGAGCACGTGGCCTTTAACGGCTTCCTCGATTTGCTCTCGCGTCGCCCCTTGCGGCAGGTCGAGCGTTTTGTCCAGAGCGAAAAGTTCGAAGGTGTAGTGGTGGAACGATCCAGGTCCGGCGCACGGGCCTTGGTAGCCGACCTTGCCGGTAATGTTTGTACCCTGCAAGCCGCCGCCGGGCAGCGGACCACTCGGAGAAATTGCTTCAGGCAGCATTGTAGTGCTTGCTGGAATATTGAAGGCAATCCAATGTGTCACATCCGTCGGAGCTTTTGGCACGCGAGCGTCTGGATCGTGCAGGACAAGCACGAAGCTGACCGTCCCTGGCGGGACATTCGTCCATTGCACCTCTGGAGATATGCCAGTGGAGATGTGGCGCGGCCCACTGGGCGGCGGTTCGGTCGCCGCGCAAGTGTATTTCGTGGGAATCGGCGAAACGTCCGAAAACGAAGTGCTGGAAAGCAAAAGCGATGGCGGAGGGCCGCTTCGCGGGCCGGGACGGGATTGCTGGGCAGCCAGCAATCCGCACGAAGCCAACGAGAACGCCGCCACGGCAACTATTCGAGTGAGTGTGGTCTTCATTTGTATTTCCTTGCCTAAGCTTCACGCGAGTATCGCGGCGCGAAGACTTATCGGCTACTTTTGATAAGAAACGCGCCAGACAGAATTCGAGCCGTCGTCAGTAACGATCAGCGAGCCGTCCTGAGCGACAGCGACGCCGACGGGGCGGCCCCAGCAACTCCCATCGGGAAGCACGAAGCCGGTGAGGAAATCCTCGTAGGCTCCGGTGGCATGGCCGTTCTTCATAAACGCCATGATCACTTCATAGCCGGTGCGCACGGAGCTGTTCCACGAACCGTGCTCGGCCACGAAAAGCTGCCCGCGATATTTTTTCGGGAATTGTTTCGCTTCGTAGAACGTGAGGCCCAGCGAAGCATCGTGCGGTTCGAGCAGAACGTCGGGCACGATCACTTTGTCCGCCAATTCAGGATGGCGGCCGGGGTAACGCGGATCGTGATGGTCGCCGGTGTAATACCACGGCCAACCGTAAAAGCCGCCTTCCTGGACGTGCGTGACGTAATCGGGCGGCAGATTGTCGCCAATTTCATCGCGCTCGTTGACGGAGGTCCATACTTCACCGGTCGTTGGATTCACGGTCAGGCCGGAGCCGTTGCGGATTCCCGTGGCGTAAACCTGCAGATCCGAACCATCCGGTTTTGTGACCAGAATATCGGCGCGGTGAAATTCGCTTTTGTCCTTGTCGATGTCGGAGACGTTGTTGTGCGAGCCGACGGAGATGAACATCTGCTTGTCGTCGAGCGAGAAGGCGATCCCGCGCCACAAGTGGTTCGGGCCAGCGGGAAGATTGGGAACGATCACTTCCGTCGGTCCGCGCGCTTTCAGGTCACCATTCTGATACGGGAAGCGGACCACCTCGTTGGTATCCGCTACGTACAGGTATTGCGGATTCGGTCCGGGCGGATAGAACGCAATGCCATAGGGCAAACGCAAGCCGCTGGCAAATTCGGAAGTCTGCTCGGCCTTGTCGTCAGCGGTGATCCCGTGGAGCACCATGACCTTGCCCGTATTCGTTTCGGACACGAAGAGGTCGCCATTTGGTGCTTTCACGATGATTCGGGGGCCCTTCAGATCCGTCGAGTAAAGCTGAACTTTGAATCCTTTGGGCGCTTGCGGCCATACATCCGCGGGGCGCGGTACGGGACGCGAAAAGACGGCGGTGGATTTCGTCGCGTACGGCTGTGGTAGGTCGGCCACAGTGATGTGGTGAATGCGGCCCGGAGTCTCACCGCGAAAATGAACGAAGACGCTGCTATTGCCGGTTTGGGGGGCGGCATGAACCCGAGCGATGCGGCGATGGGATGCGACGAAAAGGATCAGCGCGGCACATGCCGCCACCATCGCAGTTCGATACATATTCTTCATAAGAATAATTCCTCCAAAGTTCCGCGCGGTCGATCGGATTCGGTTCTTCGGGAATTTACTTCAAACGCGGCGATTCATATCATCTTTTCAGATGACATCGAATAGAATCGCAGGAATCGGCGGGCTACAGTCAATCACCCTGCTAAGAAAGACGTGCGCCAATCCGAGTTGGTTTCAGATTGGAGCTGGTACAGCCGCCGCCCTTGCCATAAAAACTCGCTAATGCCCGAATCCGAAATCGCCGAATTACTAGTGGACGCCCGAGGCCGTTGATGGCGCCGCGCGCCTACGTTTTGCGCCCGCCGTAACGTGCCCGGTGGCTTTTTCCCCAGGCGGACATCGCCCGCAAGAGCGGCCGAAGGCTTCTCCCATGGCGGGTAAGAGAATATTCCACGCGTGGAGGGACCTGCGCATAAACCTTGCGGTGCACGATGTCGTCGCGCTCAAGTTCCCGGAGATGTTTCGTGAGCATCTTCTTAGTCGAGTGCGGAATTAGCTTTTGCAACTGATTGAAGCGCAGCGTGCCGCGCTCTAGGTGAAAGAGAATGAGCGGCTTCCATTTGCCGCCTATGACTTCGGTGGTGAATCGTACCGGGCAATCCAAATCTTTCACAGAATCACTCCACGGGTACTTAGTAGCGAAAAGGTGCCTACTGGCTACGGTAAGACTTTAGCGTAAAATCCGGCGCTTGGCCAGCGCCGCGTGACTTATATTCCGGGCGGCCGCGACCATATCGGGCAGGGTATTAAACGAATAGATAGTCCCTGGAACTCGGCTATAGGCCAACCGACTAAGGGAAGGAGCCATCATGGCGAACAAGAGACCTGTCGTGTTATATGGCGCGAGCGGCTTTTCCGGCCGGCTCGTAGCCGAGTACCTGCGCGAGTACAACGTGCCGTTTATCGCCGCTGGCCGCAACAAAGCGAAGATCCAGGATGTGATGAGCCACGTGCCGGGAATCGAGACGGCGGATTACGAGATCGTCGAGGTCGGCTCGTCGGTTGACGAGCTGACGAAATTGTTCTCCGGCGCGAAAGTGGTGTGCAACACGGTGGGGCCATTCATCTATTACGGCCCCGCGGTGATCGAGGCATGCTGGAAAGCGGGATGCCACTACATCGATATCGCAGGAGAGCAAGCTTGGCACAGGCAAGTGGCCGAACAGTGGGGCGACAAGTTCGCTTCCAAGGGGTTGCTGGCGGCGCCAGCAACGGCGTTCATGTCCGCTCCCAGCGACGCGGCCGCGCGCGTGTGCATGGAATCAGCGAATGTCGATACTTTGGAAATTCTGTCGATGTTCGATGGCATGCCCACGTTCGGTTCGACGCAGACGATTTTCGCCGTGATTCAGACTGACGGATACTATTTGGAGCAGAATCGCTATAAACCGTGGGTGCGCGCCAAGGGTTATGAAGTGGTCGTGCCCGGCTACCTGCGCACGCAGTTGGCCTTGAGCTGGGGTGGTTTTCCCCATCCGGTCTGGTACAAGAACGAGCCGCAGATTGCCAACGTACGCTCCTTCGGTGGATTACTCACTCGCGAGATCATGGAAGGCGTGCTGGCCACTGAGAAGCATTTTGAAGAAGCGATTCGTCCGCTGCCCAAAGCCGAGCAAGAAAAGAAGCTCGCGGAAATGGCCAATGCGTTGCAAGGCGGCACGCCGCCGCGCGAAAATTCGCGCACGCAGCGCACCATCGACGTGGTCGTCGGCCGCGGCAGCACCGACTACGTGCGGTGCGTGCTTTTCGGGACGTGTTGCTACCGGCAGACCGGACTGATCCAGGCGTACGCCGCGCATTCGCTCACGCTCGGCGCTCCGCGCAAGGTGGGGTTCGCTTCGCCGGCGTCCGCATTTGGCCATCGCGAGTTGCTCAAAGTGCTCGAATCCTTCGGTCTCTCGAAGATGAAAATGATTTCGTGACTATGGGATCCGGAGTGTGGAGGCAGTCGCAACGCCAGCCGGGTACAGATAGGGCTAGAGTGATAGGCTGGCACACTGGTGAACGACACGATAGATCATGGTCGCGCGTTCGACTGGGGACGTACCTCATCGGACTACTCCCGGCATCGGCCTGGGTATCCGCCGAGTTTTTACCAGCGGATTACGGC
>JBAWEZ010000052.1:0-4475 GCA_049591475.1 Candidatus Acidiferrales bacterium | reverse complement strand
GTGCAGAGCGGCATCGGTTTATTGACGGGTTTGGTCGTCGTCGGGGCTGGCATCGGTTGCCTGTTCGCGGTCATGTTTGCCTTTGCCAATGGCCGTATTGGCAATCTTGGGCCGGGACCAACGGCGGCATTGCTCGCGTTCATAGCACTCATGACGGTTTATGTGATCCCGGCACTCAAATATCCTGCGAACCCGCCCTCGGTCGGTGAACCTGCGACGATCAAGTACCGTACGGGAATGTATTTCCTAATGATGGCAATCTCGATCGCGTCGACGATGGGGGCTTATCTGCTGCGACGCCGCCTAGTGTCTAAATACGGTTCATGGAACGGATCGTTGATTGCGATCGGTGCGTACTTGGTCGTCATCAGCTTCTTTTTTATCGTCTTGCCCGGAATCAACGAAGTTCCGACCGCGTTTCCTGCGGTCACGCTGTATAACTTTCGGCTGGCATCGCTGAGCATTCAGATCATTCTGTGGGGGACAGTCGGCTTGATGTTCGGTTACGCCGGAGCAGCGGCTTTGGCGAGCAAAGATTGATCCTGCGTTGACGCCTGCGGTCCGTCCCGAAACTTGTAGAAATAAGCTTCTTGACGTAACGCTCCCACCGATCGGTTGATGACTCTACGTCTTCATGCCGCATCGTTTCCACCGTCGATGACCGGTCAGGCGCCGGGGAGCTTGACCGGTACGTCCGCGAGATTCCCGACAGTGTCTACGGCCCCCCATATTTCGACAGGAACACGCGGAGGAAATGCGTCGCGCGTTGAACAACTGCTGCGCCGATCTGGCAAGGCAATACCCTGATTATCCAGCACCGGGTAGTTGGCCCTGTTGACAGGAATCCAATTAACACCTTACATTGTTGCCGGTATGCCAACTCAGGGACTAAAGTTAAAGCAGGCCAGCGCGGTCCTTCAGATACAACCAAAGGAACTGCAGAACCTCGTCGAATACGGCGTCGTAAAGGCGCGACGACTAGAGGGAACGTATTTCTTCGACACGAATGCCCTCATGGTAGCGAAGGTCGCCTCTCACCTAAAGGAATCGCTAGGCCTGGGCACGGGGACACTTGTTCTCTCCAATCTCATGAGAGCATTTTCGGCGTCTCAGGAACAATTCAAGTCAGAAAATCCCGAGTACATCTTCTTCAAATGTCAACTCACCGCGGAAGAGGAATCAGTCAAACTAGGAGTGCCGTTTCGGGCTTTCGGGGAGCAGATTGAAGAGCGGATGAATAGGGCTGATCTCTACAAGGACGTGCCGCGTGGGAAACAGCGGCGGGGTTGGACAAGAGAATTCCTGGAACCGCTGACCGACGTGGCTAAAGACATCGGAGAAGTCTTCAAAGGCGTCGCGTCGGATCTGTTTTCTTCCGCTTAAGGAACTCCGTAATCCAACACCGGCGCCTTCTCCAACGCCAGCACCTACCCCGACGCAGAGGCTTGGAACTATGGGAACTCTCGTAACAATCGTGGACTTCTTGCTGTTGCTGCTCCTCGTGGTTCACATACCACGCACTGTATGGAGGGAGTCCGGTTCGTCGTTGCTGGGTGTGGCGAGTGCAGCAGCGGCAATCATTTTCGGGCTCGTGTCTTTCACTGCCGCAGCCGAGCTTCTCGGCGGCACATCATCTCTGACTCGCACAATCCTTCTGCTGCTTTATCTCGCGCTGGTGTGGGTGATTCGTGCAAGTTGGGTGGGCCAGCCGGCTGAATAGCGGCGTTCCCGAGGATCTCATCCATTTTGCGCTGGGCCGTGAAAGAGCGTGACCGACGACTAATGCAAATTGAAGGATGGTCTTGAATTCCGCAAAGAAGTATTAGTTCGAACGGCCTTGGCTAGAGGTTCCGTCGCTCCAAAAGATGGCAATTGCACCGAATGGACCGAAAACAGAAGCAAGTGGCGCGCCCAAGGGGACGATTTCAGAACTTTTCTGGGTGATCTCGTGGCAGCCGTATCGACGGCTGAGGCTCCTATTGTGCTGAGCTTGTAGCTTCGAATCGCCTCTGCCTCCGGTAATCGCCGCCCAAGGTGGGGTCACGTGTCATACCCCTTCCCCACGCCGAAGGCATGGCTCCTCCGGCGCTCTGGGTTAACCTACAGCAACACGGACGGAGCCAGTCTTCCGTGGTCCATGTAGGCCGGAGGTCCCCTTCTTCTTGGTCGCTTTTAGCAAACGCCTGGCCTCTTCTTTTGCTCCCTCAGTGGCCCATGCTGATCTGCACGTTTTGTTTAGGTAAGAAAGGGCCCCTGCGGGATCGCCTTTGCGGAGGTATATCTTGGCTATGTTCAAATTCGCGTTGCCGTCATTTTGCCGCACCGCTCGCCGGAACCACTTTATGGCCTGGCGCACATGGTTTCGGTCACGCAGGATGCAACCGATGTTGTTGGCCACGGAGCGGGCACCGCTACGATAGGCCAGTCTGTACCAATAGAGAGCTGCATCCGCGTCCGGCCTAACTCCGTCTCCACGATCATAGAATTGGCCGACAACGCTAAACGCAGGGGCCATGCCAGCCTTTGCGGCAGCCCGAAAGAAGCGGAAAGCGGAACGCAACTGTCCTTTGCTCCACGCCTCATCTCCGCGCTTATAGAGGAGATTTGCCTTGTTCGCCTCGGCTAGATTTTGAAGCTTTCCCACCTTCAACATCGCTACCCTCCCCTGATCTGATCAGCAGACTGGTTTCACGGTATCGCTGCATTTACCGGTATCGTAGGCCACAGCGGCGGGAAAAGAGACGGAATCATTCGGACCGCGCGATAGATTATATAACCCGTCAGGGCTCCCGCTGCGGCCCCCGCGATGACGCGTTGAGTCGCGGGGGACCAGCCCTTGGGCTTGGTTACCCAGTTGCCTTTGTGGGAATCCCAGACTTGATACTGCCCAGGTCTATCCGGATCAGGCCTAACGCCCTTGGGCAGCTTGCCTGGCTTGTCCTTAAACTCCGGCTTGCCCGTGAGGCGGCGTTCGCCCTTCGGCTGCTGGCCACTCCCTTTGCCCCCCGACATCTGCATAGGCTGATTCTGTTGGTTTTGGTCTGTGTTCTGCTGTTGCGCCTGTCACTCCTGCATCGTCATTTTTTCTCCGGATGCTCATGCTCCCAATCCGAGAAGCCTGTGCGAGCTTTTTGTCTTTGAGCTGCACCTTCGATCATGCCCAGAGGCGGCGCAGTGTCTACGACGAAAAAAGTATCTATCCACCTCTGTTCATCTCGGCACACATCCAGATCATCCATAAAGACTGTTTGATGACTTGGCTGCGTTATCGGAAATCGATTGTGAGGATCGCCGTCAAGTGTTATATCGCCTTTTGCATCGATATAAAAGAGCCGGTAGATTTGCCCATACGGCATCAGCTTGTATATAACCTCGCCGTGCTGATCAGCAACGTTATAAAGCGGATTGATAAAGATGCGGACGCGTGCCTTCCAGTGTTGCGACGTTCCTACGTTGTCTCCAATCTCATAGAACTGAGAGAAATAGCCATAGTCGTAAATTTCATCTTCCACGGCCTGCTTGAGTTTCCCGATTTCAGACGGCTTTAGATGGCGATAGCTCGGAGCGGCAAACGCACTCATCGGTAGGAGGCAAAAGAGCACGACAGATAACACGCGTTTCATTAACAGGCTCCTCTCATTGAGCTACAACGATCACGACCGCATGGTTCCCTTCAATGAAGGGCCCATAGTGTTGTGAAACGGGGGTTCCGGGATTCGTGCTGGACCGTCCGACATTTGTCGTTACGTCGTCTCCGACCCTCGTTCGGTATTGAGTTGCGCCATTGGAAATATTCGACCCATTTAATGCCGCATCAGCAGCCGTGCGCGACAAGGCGTATGCACCCGTCTTCATCGCTGCATTGTCTCTGAGGTCAGAGGGCGCAACCCGGTTAGGATGTCCTGCGTTGATCACGCGGTTTGCGATTTCAGCTATGGCTTGCCGACCGTTTGGCGGGTGGCCCGTGCTTTCCGCAGTGATTCGCCCATCGACATTTCGCCGAGCATGGTACCACCCCGGCACGTAACTCCCGAGATTGTTTGGCGGGTGCCCCATGCTCGGTTTCCGAGCGTGGGGGCCGTTACCTTCGATTTTGTTGAGCGAAAGAACTTCGTTCTTGCGAATCCGTGGAAAGTGGCGCGCCCTAGGGGACGATTTCCGAACTCTTTCCGTGCTGACTATGAAAACAATTGGCTTGCCGAATCGCTATACGGGGGGTTTGTCCACGAAATACCGTTCCGTGGCCTTCTTGTGAATGGCTCCGCTGCGGCGTTTGAGCGGTGCTTTGGCAAGCTTTGCCCCAGACGGACGCCACTCCACCCAAACAGAGAGTCATTGCTACGCGGAGCTATTCATAATTCCCCGCCGTCCTTGCTGGAAGACATCTGCTTCGTTATGCTTCCGCTATGGTGAATCAAGGGTCCCGAATTCTGGTCATTGAAGATGACAGGGACATCGTGGAACTGGTTCGTTAC
>JBAWEZ010000051.1:0-4676 GCA_049591475.1 Candidatus Acidiferrales bacterium | reverse complement strand
GTTCAACCCTGTGCATACCCGAGTACAAATCCGTGGTGTTGAGCATTTTTGCTGAGCGTTCGACTGCGCCCCCTCTACAGTTTCCAGATAAGTTCCTTCTACCCAGCTTTGCCGCCACTTTTGCTTTCGAGACAAAGCAAGGGCTCCGCAGGTGCGCCCGCCGAGTTCAGGCCTGTAACTGTCTGATAGGTAATAGGTTAGGAGGCTCGCCATCGCGGAGGCACCGCCGTGGAGGCGGTTACGGTTTCAGCACAAGACCAGCAAAATAAACAAATGCAATTACGAGGTCAGGTCCCGAGCACCTCCGAACTCTCCGTTTCTTTGCAAAGGTGGGCACAGTCAGAGATTGATCGCACGCTAAATTCCGAGGTCGAAGCATCGGGGAAGGATGCTATATAAAAAGTACGATGATCAATTTCCCCATCTCCGGATGTTCCGCGCCTTAAATGACACTGCCAAATGTCAAAGTCAGCCAGCCTTAGTTAGCTCGGAACAGTCACGCGCATAGGCAGTCGCGGAGCGGGCCCAAATTAAATTTCAAAATAAACTAGAGTCTTTGGCATTCCTGCCGATGTGCCTCCCAAAGGAGATTTCCGGGATGGTGGAAACCAAAGTTACGTCCGGCGGAGCGCAACGTCGCGGTGATGCGAAAATCGCAACACCGTCTTTTCAGATGTACGCTCGGTTTCGTAAGCAGGACATTGCGAAGCGAGAGGCGAAGTTTCCGCGTCGCCCTGCGTCAGCTTGAGCGCAAGTCACTTTTAAATGAGTTTCAAAGGCAGCCGGGTCTTCCACCGTTTGCTTGCTTGGTATTGGAAGCAAGTTGTTCGTTCGCAATCGTGGAGCTGCCCGTCGGCATATTGTATGGTTGTGGTATGTTGTCGATGGTCGAGGTGCATTCATGTCCATGCGGAAGGGACAGCTGTTCCGCTGTCAGAATCCTAATTGCCGCGCCGAGATTCGAGTCGAGAAGGAATCTGTCGAGGCAATCTCAAATCCCAGATGCTGTTGCGCGGCGGAGATGAAGAAGCCGTACACTGCTCCAGCTTTGAGGAGACTCGAACCCACGCCCGAACTAGTCGAGCTTTTCAAGCACAAATCGTAAGCACGAGATCGGTCGGGCCCTGAAACCCAGTCTCGATCATTTCAAATGTTAGACATTATGGGCGTAGCCGCAGGTTTGATAGTCCTACCCTTCGGGGCGTTCATCGGCAGCGCTCGTATATCCGAGGGATCTGCCAACTCACCGGCTTCGTTACTGCTCGGCGCTTTCCTGTTCACCCTCGGCTCGCTTACACTTTTTCTAGTGTTGAAGAATCGTTGGCGTCAAAAACAGTGGATGATCCAAGGAAACGGCGAAAATCCTCGCATCATCAGCGACTCGACGAGGCCAAAGATCGATGCGTGCCCAAGAGGCGGATCACGCCGAACAGATTAGGGAAGCGCCTATCTTTTAGACGCTCGTGAAATCTGCGATCACCGGCAACTGGCTTTTGTATAGTTTGAAGTAGAGCAGTTCCCAGGGCTCCGTTTCCTTCCCGGTGAGATGTTTTTCCACTTCTCGTTTGAACTCCCCGGTCGGCATCGAGCGCGCCCTGTGCAACCAGATTGCACTTTTAAACCGCTGTCCCTCGCGGCGAGCGATCTTCGCGAGTTCGGTCGCCTTTGTCCATCCGACCTCTTTTAGATCCCGCTTTGGAATGCGAGGCAACCGCTCGTGAATGGCCATCAGGTAGTACGCTTTCCGCCGTGACTCCGGGAATTTATTCTCCAGGAACTGGTCAAAGGAAGAGAATTGGTCAAGCCGCCAGTACTGCCCCGAGCGCACCTCGCAGAGATACCGTCCCAGTTCCACGAACTTGGTGTCCCGCTCCCGCTGGGTGTCCTGCTCCCAGGCCAAGACCTCGTCAATCTTGGCCAGCACGAACAGCGCGCGTCGGCGATTGAGAGCAGGCGGCATCGGCAGCTGCCTGTTAGCCGTCAAAATGTTCAAGCCAATCAAGGTCGCTTGCTCCCGGTTGGCGCGTGAGCTGTTGGTCGATGAGAGTTCGGTTTCCCAGGCACAATCCCAAGTGCGAACAGCTGGTGCAGCTGTTCATCGGGAAGCGGATGCCGCTGTGCGGAGGGAACTGGCCAGCTTCGATCTGGCCGACCGCGGATACGACCAATTCTCCGAATTCTCTCTGCTGTGCTTCGGTGATCGTGGCTTTGAGATACTGAATCTCCGGCAAGTGCTTGCGGACGAAGACCACCAAAGCGACGTCGCGAATATGCATGCAGTACACGATCCGGAAAGTCCCAAGCCGCGTGGACATTGCCCTCCGTCGCCGAGCGCAAGAGGAAGGCCGGAGCCTTTGTCCGCACCATCTTCCCTGGATCTTCCGTATTCGAACAAAGGAAGAAGAGATTTTGCAAGAACGCCGATACCCGAGGCCCGTTGGAAACTACTGAACTTTCCCTCGACGCCTAAGGTCAGAGCAATCGGACCATGATGTTGCCGTAGTTCCGGAAAAGAATCCTATCCAGTTGCCCTCCAGACAGGCCGATCGGACATCCCACATCGCGGAGGAGTTCCTGGTCGATTTGTTCATAAAGCCTGTCAATCGAACCATTAATTTTGACACCAACGCCTTTGAGGATGTTGCCGATTCTTTGATCCAAGGCTATGCAATCTTTTGCTAGCCGAAGATCGATCAAAATGTCCCGACAGCCCTTACTTTCTAAAGTATTTCAGATGCTTTGAAAGATACGTAATCTTTGCTTCCGTTCCCTTCTCTGCGGCCACTTTACTGAAGAACTGCTGTGGGCACCCGGGCCTCCATTAATGCTGCAAAGTTGACCAATTTCTGACGAATCTACACGGCCATTTGGTCGGGGATTGAGGATCGTTGCAGCAGTTGCCGCATTACTCTGTGTTTTTGCGAGGACCTATGCGCCACAACAGGACTTCTGGTCCGAAATAACTTCCGAGTGGCCCGTCATCCCCGAACGACCGCTGCCACGGCTGTTCCGGGCCCCGCACCAACTTCGTTTCTTCCTAGATTCGCGAAGAGCGCAGCGAGCAACGCTCAGCCTAGCGCTCGATGCTGAGGCGCCCCGCCACCTTCGTAAGCGTCGCGACTAGCCTCTCGATGTGCGCTTCGGTGTGTGCGGAAGTGCAGGAGATGCGGAGCAAATTCTGCGCCGCGGCCGGCTTCAGCACTGGAGTGATGTAGATGCTTTCGGCCAGGAGCTCCTTGCACAGCCGGCACAAATCCCCTTCCTCCCGGATCACCACTGGCACGATCGCTGTCTCCCCATCGAGCACCGAAAAGCCGTGTGCCCGCAGCTCTGCGCGCAGCGCTCGGGCAATCTGCAGCAGCCGCAGGCGCCTCTCTGGCTCCTTGCGGATGATCTCCAGCGCCGCCCCGGCCGCCGCCACCGCCGCCGCCGGCAGGCTCGCCGAAAACACGAATGGCCGCGCCGTATGCCGCAGATAATCCACTACCTCACGCGGGCCCGCGATAAACCCGCCCACCGATGCCAGCGCCTTGCTGAACGTGCCCATCACGATGTCCACTTCGTCCAGCACCCCCAGGTGTTCCGCCGCGCCCGCTCCGGTCCGCCCCAACACTCCCAGCCCGTGTGCTTCGTCCACATAGATTCGCGCCGCGTTGGATTTTGACAGGTTCACCAGCCCGCGCAAATCTGCCAGGTCCCCTCCCATGCTGAACACGCCCTCGGAGACCACCAAGATCTTTTCTTCAGAATGACAGTTGTTTAGGCAATGCTCGAAATGATCCAGATCGTTGTGCCGGAAGCGCATCACTCGCGCTACCGACCGCAACGCTCCTTCCACCAAGCTAGCGTGCAGGTCGTGATCGCAGATCATCACGTCGCCCTTTTCGGTTAGCGCTGAAAGCGCCGCGTAGTTGGCCTGAAATCCGGTGCCGAAGATCATCGCGGCTTCCTTGAGCACGAAGGCAGCCAGTTCCGCTTCCAGCTTCACGTGCAGATCTAGAGTTCCGTTCAGCAGGCGAGAGCCACTGCATCCGGTACCGTACTTCCGGATCGCCTGCATTGCGGCTTCTTTGACCTGCGGGTGCGTGATGAGGTCCAGGTAATCGTTGGACCCGAACATTAGCACCTTCGACGAGCCCAGCCGCACCTCTCCCGGCTGGCAGCCGTCCCGGTCTCCGAAGGTCTCGAAGTACATGTACAGACCGGCTTTCCGGAGTTCGCCTGGGCGAGTGAACTCGCGGCATTTCTCGAGAATGTCGTTCACTCGAGCGCTCTTTCTTTTCGGGGTGACCGTCAGGTTCATGTTCAGCGCCACTCGTAGATTCGATAGGTCTTGTAGTGTCTTGCGCCCATCACTTCCAGGGAGCGTGTCATCAGAACGTTATCTTCCAGGATCCACGACATTTCACAGTCGCCGCTATATCCCAACTTCCTGGCAGTCCGTACGAGCGTGGCATAAAAGGCAGCCGCTACGCCGGAGGTTCTATGCTCCTCCACCACACCAAGAGCAAGAACACGCAGACTTTTAATGAGACGTTGATAGTAAAGGATTTTGAGCAGGCCCGTCGGGAAAAGGTTGCCGCCAGCCGACTTGAGCGCGAAATTGACATCGGGTAAGGCCAGTGCGAACCCAATCGGCTTTCCGTCCGCTTCCCCCAGCAGCACCAGTTCAGGCT
>JBAWEZ010000050.1:0-40567 GCA_049591475.1 Candidatus Acidiferrales bacterium | reverse complement strand
AACTGAACTTTTTCGAACTCGATTGCGCCCTTCAGCGCAGGAGCACGCCGCGCGCGCGGCAGGTCGCGAACACGGCTCTCAATTTTCAACACTTCCTGAATCCGTTCGTAACCGACCAGGGCCTTCGAAACTGTGTCGGTCTGCTTGGACATATCGCGCATGGGCTTGTACATCTTGCCTAAATACAACAAAAAAACGATCAAAACGCCGGTACTGATCTCCCCTGCCAGGGCCAGCCTTGCGCCAAATCCCAGTACCAGACAGGTGCCCACCGCGGTCAGTACTCCTACAATTGGGGTGAGTTTAGCCTTGAGGTTTCGAGCGCGAAGCGCCGTTTCCACCGTTTCCAGGCTCTCCGCTTCAAATCGCTTCACTTCGTAATCTTCGCTGGCGAAAGCCTTCACCACTCGCACCGATGTCAGTCCCTCTTCCACGACAGACGTGAGCTGGCTTTCTTTTTTGCGGACGGCGCGGGACGCCCGCTTGATCTGGTGAGTAAGGTAATAGACCACCACGAATAATGCTGGCACCACCGATAGCGCGAACAGCGTAAATCGCCAGTTGACGTAAAGCATTACGGCAATCATTCCGATCACCGTGAAGACGTCGACCAAGATACCCAATAGCGAGTTGCTGAAAAAGTTTTGTACCGCCTCGATGTCGTCCGTCACCCGGGAAATCAGATCCCCGGTTCGCGTCTCGTCGCGCTGCGCCAGCGAGAGCTGTTGAATGTGGTTGTAGAGCACGCGCCGAAGATCGTGCGCCACCCACTGACTTACGCTCGTGGTCATGTATTTTTCGATGTAGGAACTGATCGCGTCTAAAATCGCAATCGCGGCTACCGCAGCCACTGCGAAGTTCAAAATTGCCAGTTTATTTGTTCCGAACAAATGTGCGATCGGTCCGGCCAGCCACTTCGCCAGATGTTTCGATTGGAGGATATTGTCTACGACCACTTTGATCGGCCATGGCTGCAGTACGTCGGCGAGCGTCTCGCCCAGAACCGCAACCATCGCCACGGCCAGAGCTTTCCAGTGGGGCCGAACGAGGCGTGTAATCTTTAGTTTTGCCGGAACCTTTTTCTTCTGCGCATCGCGCTTTGTCATTGTGGCTCGTTGAGCTTTTCCCGCGACAATCCCTCCGAATCAGATTCCGTGTAATGCCTTTTATCAGACGACGAAACCGCGGTGAGTTGGCATCGGGTGATTCCCCGAAAAGCGCTAGGCCATAAGCCCTGAAATCACAGCAGATAGCGGTTGGCTGCGGGCCACAAAGCACCGGACCGGTGTTCACACCGCGTTTGCGCGCCTTCAAGCATCTTTAACCCCGTCCACCGCGTCGAAAGTATTGTGGGTCGTCCAATCCGGAAGCCGGATTTGGACGCAGATTCTGCTCATAAACAGCCAGCCGTGTATCTATTTAATTTTTGCAACACTTCGAAGACGTGCCGGCGAATAGCGTCGATGTTCGTACTAGCCTTTTTCTTCGCGGTTCCTGCGGCGTGGTCTCGGCCAACCCAGAATCCCGTGGGTGTTTCGAACTTCGGTGAAGTAACCGCTGCGCTCTATCGCGGCGCGCAACCGTCGGAAGCTGGCTTCGCTTCCCTCAAACATCTTGGCGTGGGAATTATCGTTAATTTCCGGAACGGCACTCAGGAAACTTTTGAGGAGAAACGGGAAGTTGAGTCGTTGGGAATGAAATACGTTGGCATTCCCTGGAGCGGCAGAGACACTCCTTCAGACGCTGAGATCGTGCAATTCCTCGATTTGGTCAGGAACAATCCTCGCGCCAAGGTTTTCGTTCATTGTAAGCGCGGAGCAGACCGCACCGGAACGATGATCGCCGCCTATCGTATTGTTGTCCAGCATGAGTCTGTATCGGAAGCCGTTTCGGAGATGCACAGCTTTCACTATGCACATTTTTGGCTTCCGCAACTCCAGCGATACGTGGTCTCGCTTCCCCGCTTGCTGCACAATGATCCTTCGTTTAGCGCCTACGTTGCCGGCCCAGCGATCGGTGCAGCAACTCTAGCTGCGGCATCTGCCACGCCACGCTGATCGCGTTACCTGCATAAGATTCAAGTATTTCGGACGGGTTGCCCAAATTAGCTGACCCCGAGATCGCAACTCGCTCCAATGCACAAGCAACCGTTGACACTTCCGCCTTTCCCCGTGTAATTTACGATTTGGCTCGCCGAACCCGCGGATTCGCCCAGCAGTCCGGCTTGAAAGCAGGAAAGCCTTGACCTCGCCGTACAGCATGGCCGCGCTAGCGCTGCTCCAGTGGAGTCCGGTGACGCGCTATTGGCATCAGCTCACCGATCCTACTTTCCGCGGTCTGTACCAAGCCAACGCCTTCGACCTCGCCATTATGATTCCCTACTTCCTAGTCATGGTGGTCCTGTCGGTTTACGGCATCCATCGCTACACGTTGGTTTACAACTACTTCAAAAATCGAAAGAACCTCCCACCGCCGCCGCCGGAAGTTAAAGATTGGCCAAAAGTCACGGTCCAACTTCCCATTTACAATGAACGCTACGTCATCGAGCGGCTCATCGAGGCCGTCGCGCAATTCGACTATCCACGCGACGTACTCGACATCCAGGTACTCGACGATTCTACCGACCAGACGCAGCAGGTGGCTCGCGACTGCGTCGAACGCCATCGCGCGCTCGGCGTACCGATCAGCTACATCCATCGCACCAATCGCGAGGGTTTTAAGGCCGGCGCATTGCATGAGGGGCTTAAAGTTGCCACCGGCGAACTGGTCGCCATTTTTGATGCCGACTTTATCCCGCCCGCCGATTTCCTTCGCCGCACCGTCCCGTACTTCGTCGATTCCAAGCTGGCCATGGTGCAAACGCGCTGGAGCTACATCAATCGCAATTACTCCGTGCTCACCGAAGTCGAAGCCATTCTCCTCGACGGCCACTTCGCCATCGAGCATTCCTCGCGCTACCGCACCGGCCTGTTTTTCAATTTCAACGGCACCGCCGGCATCTGGCGCCGAGCGGCAATCGACGACGCGGGCGGCTGGCAGCACGACACGCTCACCGAGGACACAGATCTCTCCTATCGCGCCCAGTTGCGCGGATGGCATTTCCTCTATTTGCCCGAAATTGATTGCCCGTCCGAATTGCCCGTGGAAATGAACGCTTTCAAATCGCAACAGGCGCGCTGGGCCAAGGGCCTGATGCAAACCGCGAAAAAAGTCCTGCCACGCGTCATGCGTTCAGACGAGCCTGCCGCCCGCAAAGCCGAGGCTGTCTTCCATCTCACCGCGAATATCAGCTACCCGCTGATGGTGTTTCTGTCCATCATCCTACTGCCCGCCATGATCGTCCGTTTTTATCAGGGCTGGTTTCAGGTGATGGTGATCGACTTCCCTCTGTTCGTCGCTTCCAGTTGCTCTATTTCGTCCTTCTACCTTGCCGCCGAACGCGCACTCTATCCGAAGACGTGGAAGCGCACTTTCTGGTATTTGCCCGTGGTCATGGCCGTCGGCATCGGCCTGTCAGTGAAGAATGCTCTTGCCGTGATTGAAGCAATCTTCGGAGTGAAATCAGAATTCGTGCGCACGCCAAAATACCGCGTCGAGGCTGGCGCGCCGCATGCCTGGACCAAGAAAAGCTACCGCAAGCGGCCAGGCCTGATGCCCTTTTTGGAAGTAGCTCTTGGCCTGTACTTCGCCGCCGCCGTGCTCTACGCCATCCAAAACGAAAATTACGCCACTGTCCCGTTCTTCATTCTTTTCGTTTGGGGTTATCTCTATACCGGCGTCATGTCGCTGGCGCAAACCTACTTCAGCGGATTCCACTTCCGCCCTGCCGCCGCGACTCCCTCTGCGGAGATTCCCGTTTCGACTCCGACCGCCGAGCAAATCTAAAGAAACCGCAGTGCGCGCGAGTCATCCGCAGAGGCGCGTCCTCCTCGATATTCTCTTCTAGTCTCTGCTCGTCTTCCTCAACTTGCGCTTGATGTCAGGCCAAAATTCCTTCGCCACGTTCGATACCGTGTCCCACATGATATCCGTTCCCCACACGCTTAGAGTATTTCCAAACGTGCGGTCTTCCGGCGGGTGATACGCATTCGAGATGCCGGCCGCCACCAGATTGCCGGCGATTTCGGACGTGTTGAATTCTTTCGAACCTGCATCGGAACGAGTCACGAAAATCCTACTGATCGCGTATTCCGTCCGGTGCATGATGCTGCCCTGTCCGAGCTGAAAATAGCGCGGGTCCTGTCGCAGTAGAGTTGGAAACACTGCCACCGTCATCGTCGTTCCGATAGTCGCGTCGCCGTACTCCGTCCCGTACCGTTTCGCATAGCCCTTCAAACCCTGTCCGTATGACGGTTCGGAGTTCTCCGCTTGCCCAATCAGTGCGACGAAGCCCACGAATGGAAACGTGTACGGGTCGAAGTCGCTGTCCGCTGCCATTTTGAACTTCCCCTTCGCGCTCAATGGGCCGAACTCGTCCTCGTTTTCAACTGTTGTGTAGTTCGGGATTACGCCGAAAAGCCGGTCATTCTTCGGCGCTGTCGAGTCCTGCGTGCGGCGTTGGTCGGGCGAACTATTCGCGTTGGCCGCGCTGCTCGATGCTGCTTGATCCGTTGCGCCCAGACTAGAGGGGCCCTGCTGCTGCGCGTCCGCCATCGGTGCCAACGAAACGCAAAGCATCGCCAAACTGACCGCAAACACGAAAGTCCTTGCACACGTTGTCTTGATCATTAGCTCCGGATTATCTCCTCGAGAGGAAAGCACTCGCGAGTCTTCACGCCGCGCGTTCCCAAATCAACCGTACCGCACCAAGTGGTTTCGATCAGGCTGATCGCAATCCGAGAGCCTCTACTCGGCTGTAAATGTGAGACTTAGCCAACCGCCCGATCCATCCCAACGAACTACCAAAAAAAAGAAGGCCCACCTTTCGACGGGCCTTCAGGGAGAAAGCTCTACGGCCAATGCGCGGATGGCCACAGAAACCCTTCCTCGACCGCAGTCTAGTGAGTCAACTAATCGAAGTCAAGCACGAAACCCCAAAATGTATGGGAGCTTAAGTACCCATTTATCAGCGGAATAGGCGCAAAGCGACCCGGTCTGGCAGATTTTTATCCACGTGTTCCATTTTGATCCGCGGTCCGCTACGATCGTAGAAATCCTCCGCGCTGATCGGCTTAGAAAGTCCTAGTTGGATCACCTGCATGTGTTTATCCCGATCAAACACCTTTCCCGGCAGCGCGCGCTTAACCGCCAACCTGAAACCGCCGAAAGCCAGTCCCGCAATGATCGAAAACAAGCAGATCACACCTGTGCCGACGATTGTCCCCACTACGATCGTTCCTATGTCTGCCTGCTTTCCTTTTGGCGTAGCCTGATCCCATGTGAGCACTTCCCCGGATTGCACCTCGTTCAGCAGCGCCCGTCCCTGCGCGTCGCTTGGCGCCGCCACGATCGCCAGGGTGGTAATCAGCCGCTTTGCTAGTAGCGGCGAGCCGGTACCCGGTTTCGACCCGTTCACGTTGAATTTTTCAGCCAGCTGGTCGAGCGTCTTCGTGGCGATTTGTGGAGTTGGCAAATCCACCAGCAGCAGCGTCGATTGCCCCTGTCCTTCCCGGTACCTCGCCACCTCCGCTTCAGCGCCCATTTTGAAGCCTACCGAATCGCCCACCGGGACCGGAAAAAAGTGATTCAAAGTCTGTGGCCCCAGCACATATTTGTCCGTTCCAGCCACCATCTGCTTTGCCGGCAATTCCTGCCACAAAGTGGGCAACGCACCCATTTCCGCATGCCCCTCAACCTTTTGAAGCAGCATCTTCAAATCGTTTTCGTCCCGCCGCAAATTTTGCCCGTGAATGTCCATCACCAGATTCCCTGCCAGAATCAGCGCCTCATCGTCAGAAACGAACGCGTGCTTAGCCAGATTCGAGTGTTTCTCGTCGGCCGGCCGTAAATAACTCAACAGCCCGTATGCGCCGCTCGGATCCTTCATCCTGTAGACATCCACCTGCAAAGATCGCGGGCCGTTTTTGTACGCGCCGCTTTCGCCGCCCACAAACCCGTACTCTGCCAGCGCCGACGATAGCTGATTCGCGCTCACACTCTGCTGGCGATACGCGCTGCTGGTAGCCGGCGAAGACAACCGAGGCTGCACCGTGCCGCTCCATCCGCCAAACGAGTTGGGAAGGATGGATTGCGCGGCTACGGCAATCCCGGACAAGCCAAGCAAGCATGCGAGCAAAATTGTGATTCGGCGCATATCGGGCCTGGGAATTAGATACCGTATTTTACTTCGGGTTCCCGGTTGACGCTACTGCGGCCGCAGCTTCCAGCGGAATCAGCGTGTGTTGGTTTGACGCGATCTTCTGCTTGTCGTAGGTCAGGCTGTTCAGGCTTTTGAGGTATGCAGCCACTCCGCGATATAGCCCGAAGGCAATTCGTTGTCGCTGCTCCGAATTTCGCAACATGTGCTCGTCAATTGGATTGCTGAGAAAGGAAATCTCCGCCAGCACAGACGGCATGTTTGCGCCGATCAGCACCACGAACGGCGCCTTCCTCACTCCGCGATTTCTCTCGTTTCGGCTTACTAGTTCCAATCTCGCGGAAAGCGAATCCTGGATATCTTGGGCCAGCTCCTTGGATTCTTCGATCTTGTCGTTGCGCGCGATCTTCTTCAGCAGGTCCGGACGATCGTGTTCCATTTCGTCGGACGTAGCATTTTCGCGCGCGGCCACCGCCATCGCTTCCGGCGAAGTCGCGAAGTTCAGGTAGTACGTCTCCACTCCGCGCGTCTGCGGATCGGGACTCGAATTCGCGTGAATCGAGATAAAAAGGTCGGCGTGCGCTTGATTCGCGATCGCTGTGCGCTGATCGAGCGGAACAAACACGTCCGTCTTGCGCGTGTAAATCACCTGAGCGCCGGGCAGCCGCTGTTCGATGATCCGCCCCAGCCGCAGTGCCACGTCCAGGCAAACATCTTTCTCTTCCAGCCCGCGCGGTCCGATCGTGCCCGTATCGTGGCCGCCGTGCCCTGGATCGATCACGATAGTCCGCACCTTTAAGCCCAGGACGCGTGCCAGCGATCGCTTACCGTCGCGCGTCGGAGGTGGCACCGGAACAGGCTGCGCCTCATCTGCATCCGCGGAAGCCCCGAACGGCGAACGCGCCGGCAGCCTTTCCATCGCCACATCGGTATTGCCGTTTGAAGCGGCGCTGTTCGAACGTGAACGCCCAACGTTTACGTCCACTGTCTCGTCCACACTCGCTGGTCTAGCGCTGTCAGGAGCTGGCGAAGCAGTATTGCTCGCCACGTTCGCCGCAGTCGTAGCCAACGGTCCGCGAACGTCGATCACCAGTCGGTACGGTTTCCCCAGTAAGTACGCGGAATAATTTTTTGCGCCGTTTACATCCAGCACAATCCGCACCACCCCTTGCCGGTTCTGTGCCACGCGCACGGATCGCAACAGTCCGCCGGTGATATCCGGGGCGCTGCTCGCAAATTTTGGGCTCAAATCAGCCTTATAAAGATCGAAGTAAATGCGGTCCGGCGAGGAAATCCTCGCAGCGGTGTATCGGATTGTTTTGTTGAGGCCGATCATGACCCGCGTGGCGTCGTCCGCGTTCCACGTTCGGATGCTGGTCACGTCCGCCGGGGCGCCCTCCGACTGCTCCGGTTCTACCCGCGCACCCTGCAGCGCCGGAAGCTGGTCCGAACCCGGCCCCGGCTGCGCGAAGCCTCCAACGATAGGCCGATTCACATCGCGCAAATCCGCCAGCACTTCGTGTGCCTTTTCCGAATGCGGAAATAGCTTTAGATACTGTTTGTAAGTCGCTTGCGCGTCCTTCGGATTCTGCAAGTCGACTTTTTGAATGTCGGCGATGGCCAGCAGCGCTGAGCCACGATAGCGGCTGCCGGGATATTGCTTGATCAAAAATCGGTAGGCGTCGATCCCGTCCGCAAAATATTTTGCGTCGTACAGCCGACCCATTTCTTCGTAGAGCTCGCCTTCAGCCATCAGCGCCGCGGTACAATCCTCCGAATCCGGCGTGATCAAATACACCTTTTGATAGGCGGCAATCGTTTTCTTGTAATCGGCGGGCGAGCGGTCTTTTTCGAGGAAGCCCTCAAGCATCGTGCGCATCGTCACTGCGCGCGCAAATTGGTCGCGCGCATCGGACATTTCATCCGCGCGGGTGCGCACCGCAGTGCATAAAAATAGCAACAGCGCGATCCCGCAGACGATCAGGACGCGTTCACGACCGGTTTGTAGCGAAGTGGATGCGTTCAGTTTCATTCGTTCGTGAAAACCACCTGCCCGTCGGGTTCCACTTCCCGCCGCACCGGAGCCTTGCGAAGTCCGGAAAGCGTCGGGTCGTGGTCCGCGTCGGACCGGTAGTAAGCGTTGGTCACCTTGCGCACGTACCGTCGCGTTTCCGGATACCACGGAACGCCGCCGCTCGCGTCCACGGCGCTCGGGCCCGCGTTGTAGGCCGCGAGCGACTTCTTTAGGTCGCCGTGATACCGGTCGAGCAGCTCTTTCAGGTACGCCGTCCCGCCCTCTACGTTCTGGGCAGGGTCGTAAGGATTGCCAACGCCAAAGCGTTCTGCCGTCGCTGGGACCAATTGCATCAGCCCCATCGCTCCCTTGGGCGATACTGCATACGGATTCCACGAGGACTCCGTGCTGATCACCGCTTTCACCAGCGCGGGGTCTAGGTCGTGGCGTTCCGCTGCCTCGCGGACGATTTGCTCCATCTTCGGGTCAGATGCTGCTTCCGGTACGGAAGTAGACCCGTCGGTTGCCACATCGCTCGTCGAGCCTGCGGAGCGGCCCCTAAGCGCCGCCGAGGGAGAACTAATAGTACCCCTATGACGGTCGTTTGGGGAATCCCCGTTGACGTAGACAATCTTTCCGTCTGTGCCAACGGAGGCCACGATTTGGGCATGAGTTGAAAGCGGCAGCGAGAACCAGATTCCCGCCATCATTGCTAGCGCGATGGTAGCAGTCGTCTTCACTGGCGCTCACTCAGGCCTTGGGGAAGGCAGAAACACTTCTTCACTCGCGAACAATCGGTAAGGATAGGCCGTCGCAAATCGACGACCCGCCGGAAGGCGAACACCCGGCGTAAGCTTCTGGCGCTGCGGGAATTATAGAGAGCGATCTAGGATGGAGTAAACGTGACCAAGGGCTATTTCTATGGCAGATGTGTCCTTTCCGCCAGCCTCAGCCAAATCGGGCTTTCCGCCCCCCGAACCGCCTACTAGCTTGGCAAGTTCCTGGACGATTTTTCCGGCGTGAAGCTTGGACGTAAGGTCCTTTGTAACTCCTGTAATTAGAGCCACTTTACTGTCCTCAGTTGTAGCCAGAACGACCACTCCAGAGTTGAGTTTTTGGCGTAGAACATCCGCTAGCTGGCGCAGGGCCGCCCGGTCGTATCCCGGAACCTGCGCCGCAAGCACCTTGACGCCTTTGACTTCGCGCACGCCGTCAAGCAGGCCGTCGGCCAGCGAACCGGCCGACTTGCGCTTCAGTGCGTCGAGCTGCTTTTCGAGCTGTTTGGTGGTTTCGAGCTGGCGTTCGATGGCGTCCAGGATGCCGTCTTCGCTCGAATTCAGCATCCCGGCTGCCGAGCGCAGCAGCGTCAGCGCGCGCTGGTAATCGCCAAGCGCGCGATCACCAGAAATAGCCTCCACCCGGCGGACTCCGGCGGCAACCGATTGTTCCCCGATAATTTTGAACATGCCAATTTCGCCGGTGCGCGACACATGCGTGCCGCCGCAAAGCTCCTTGCTATAGAAGCCGCGCGGCAAAGCCGGATCGGCGATCGTCACCACGCGGACGTTCGACTCCGGATACTTATCGCCAAAAAACGCCAGTGCGCCGGATGCTAGTGCGTCGTCAATGTTCGTGATGTCCGTGCGCAGTTCCAGGTTTTTCAGAATTTCTTCGTTCACCTGCTGCTCAATGTCCGTCAATTCGCTGCGATCCACGGAAGAGAAGTGCGAAAAGTCGAAGCGCAGATGATCGGGAGCCACCAGTGACCCAGCCTGCTTTACGTGCGTGCCCAAAATATTTCTCAGAGCCGCGTGCATCAGGTGCGTGGCCGTGTGATTGCGCATGTTGTGCGCGCGGCGGTCTGCGTCCGCTACAGTCGCCACCCGATCGCCAACCTGCAAATCTTCGTTGGCGAGAATGCGATGCGCCACCAGTCCGCTCACCGGATAATAAGCTCCGCGAACTTCAGCCAGATGCAGCGATCCAGAATCGTCGTAGAATCCGCCAATATCCGCTACCTGCCCGCCGGACTCGGCGTAAATAGAAGTCCGGTCGAGGACGATTTCCGCTTCCTGTCCCTTGCGGATTTCGTTCACCGCGCCTTCCTTTGTGATGATCGCTTCCACCCGGCAATCGCTCACCGCCGTCCCAAAATAAAAATCCGGCTCAGTGCGAAAAGTTTCTGCGAGCTGCGCGTACGCCGGATTCGCCAACGCTTTTGACGTCCCCTTCCACGAAGCTCTGGCCCGCGTCCGCTGCTCATCCATGGCGCGATCGAAGCCGGGCCAATCAACCTCAATCCCCGCGTCATGGGCCACGTCCTGGATGAAATCACGCGGCAGGCCGTAGGTGTCGTACAGCTTGAATGCGCCCTCGCCGGGATAGATCGCCCCTTCAGCGACCATGCTCCGAATCTCGTGCAGTTCATGAGGCTCGAGCGGGAGGTCTCGCCCCGCGTCAACGTCGCTCAGCGCAGCCGTGCGCAGCTTGTGACCGAACCGAGCCCCGTCGATTCCCCTCTTAAGCTCTTTCAGCCCCTCCTCTAATTTTTTGAGGCCGACTTCAACCGTGCGCTGGAAGCTTCGCTCTTCTTCGGAGGCGACTTTGAGGACGTGGGCGCCAGCTTCGCCAAGAAGTTCAGGATAGGCGCGGCCCATCAAATCGCGCACCGCGACAATCATATCGGTGAAGAATGGCTTCTCGGGAGTAAGCATCCGCATATGGCTCAGGCCGCGGCGCATGATTTTGCGCAGGACGTATCCGCGGCCTTCATTCGAGGGAATCACGCCGTCGGCGATCAGAAAAGTCATCGCGCGCGCATGGTCAGCAACGATTCGAAACGATGGATCTAGCTTCGGATCGCGTCCGTATTGCGCCGGAACGTGCTTTTCAGCCTCGCGAATCAGCGGCATGAAAAGATCGGTATCGAAATTCGAGATTTTTCCCTGCAGCACGGCCGCAAGCCGTTCCAGGCCCGCGCCGGTATCGACGGACGGCTTCGGCAAAGGATTCAATTTACCGGCGGCATCGCGGTTGAACTGCATGAAAACGAGATTCCAGATTTCAACGTAGCGCCCGCAATCGCAGCCAAACGCGCAATCCTTATGGCCCTGATCGGACGCGGCCGGCCCCATATCGTAGAAAATCTCGCTGCATGGCCCGCAAGGACCAGTGTCCCCCATGGCCCAGAAATTATCCTTCGAGCCGAATTCGTAAATGCGCTCGGCGGGAACGCCTTGCGCCAGCCAGGCCTTCCCTGCTTCCACATCGCGCGGCACGCCGGATTCGCCTTTGAAAATCGTCGCGTACAGCTTGTCCTTGGGAATTGCAAACCAATTCGCGCCAGTGATCAGCTCCCAGGCAAAAGCGACAGCTTCTTTCTTGAAATAATCGCCAAAGGAAAAATTCCCGAGCATTTCGAAAAACGTGTGGTGGCGATTGGTAAAGCCGACGTTTTCAAGGTCGTTGTGCTTTCCGCCGGCGCGGACGCATTTCTGGCACGAGGTCGCTCGCCGGTAGTCGCGCTGTTCCAGGCCCAAAAAAACATCCTTGAACTGATTCATTCCAGCGTTGGTGAATAGCAGCGTGGCGTCGTTCGTGGGCACAAGCGAGGAGCTGCGCACGATGCGGTGCTCGCGCGCCTCAAAGAATTTCAGGAATGTGCTGCGGATTTCGTTTCCGGTCATTTTGTCGCTCGTCTACGCTCGCGAATCGTCATGGCCCTCTCGGGCGCTCCAGCGCTCCATCATTCGCCCAGGCCCAATTCAACTATGCTGCTCTGAAGGCCAGCGCTACATTTCTGCAAAAGCTGATGCCTCAAATTGATCGCACACGAATGGGAACCTCGGGTGCGGCCCATTATCGCAGAGGCGGCGGAGTTGAGGCAAAGCATTGCGGGCCAGTCGTCGGCCTGCTCCTCATCTCTTCCGAAACGGCCGCGCCGCCGCAAGCAATGCGGCGGTCACTCGTCCTTGCGGTCGTGGCGCTCGCGGAAAGTTTCGAAGAAGTCGGCGATGTGCTGCCGGTGGGAACGTGTTCCAGCAACTTCAGTCCGCCGCGGATGCCCATGCGATGCGCAAACGAAAGCATCAGGCCCTTCTGGAAATCGTTGGGCGCGAGATCAAGGCGGTGCTTTGTCGCTTTGCCTGCCGGGTAAGGTATAGCAGGAATGTCTGTTCGCGGCTCTGAGCGCGTCAATAGGTGCCCCAGATTGGGCGCTGATTCAATGCGGCGGCTCTTCAGCATCGCGTTGTTCGGAATCTCCAGCCAATCGCGAAGAGTTGCCAGCACAGACGTGTGATCGTATGGACGATCGGTCGGCGATCGAAACACGGTGCCCGCTTCGATCCACGGCGAGACGGCGATCATGGGGACCCGTACGCCGTAGCGGTCGAAAGCAAAGCCATTGGGGCCGCGGTGCTCATCGGGCGCCGGGCAACCGTAGGACGGCGGCTGATGATCTACGCAGCCTCCGTGTTCGTCGTACGTGATTAGCAGCAGCGTGCTCTCCCAATGCGCTCCCGTGCTGACCGCCTGCCACACGCGCCAGATGAGCCGGTCGGCCAAAAGCATGTCGTGCGGTGGATGCGCATCGTTCGGATCGACCAGGAAGCTGGGCTCGAGAAACGAATAGGCGGGAAGATTGCCCGCGCGAGCGTCCTTTTCGAACGCCTCCAGGTTTTGAAAATGTGGCTCCAGCAGCGCGTCCCAAAGCTGCGGGAATTGCAGCCGAGTGCTGGATGTCAGGGAACTGTCGTTGAAAACCGCCCAGCTAATTTTTTGAGCTGTGAGTACGTTGAAGATCGTCGGCGTGTCGTAGGCGAATGGATCGCACGGGTAGTCGTCCACCTGGCCCATGGATGTGCCGATGTGAAAGAACGCCCGGTTGGGCCAGGTTTGCGTCGGCACGGACGCGTACCACTCATCCGAGATGGCGAAGTTGTAGGCCAGAGCGCTGAACGTCGGCAACTGATCCGGCGTGTAACACTGCATGATTTCGTGGCCGCGGCCTGGGTTCTTTTCCGCGTAGCTGACGATAAACCCGTTCATGGAAGGTTGCTGCCCTGGAGCGGGCTGGCTCGTTCCGAACAACTGCAGATTCACGTGCTCAAAGCGCTCTTGCGGATTCTCGTGGGGAATGCAGCGATTCTCGGCTCCGATGCGCACCGTCACTTCGTCCGATGCGCCACGCCCTGAAAAGTAGGCCGGATTGGAGGGATTTGAAAATGACGGCGGCATGCCGTTGAATTCGATAGTGCTGTGCGACGGCAGAAAGTGCTTGGGACGCCGCTGGCCGGAGTAGAGGAATCCACAAAGATGATCGAACGAGCGGTTTTCCAGCATCAAGACGACTACATGCTGTACGTGCTCGAATTCCTTCAGCATCTCTCGTCCAGCATAGCAAACGACAGAAGAGATTTTATCGTCCATGTAGCCGCTGCGGAACAACGAGCTTCTTCAAGCGCTGTCGGACCGGGAGAGCGCGGGCTGGCCGGATGGGCTCTGGCGTCGCCAACGGAATCTGTGTTCGCATCGCGCTTGCGCTTGGGTCAGGTGAATCCTTCACCTTCCCTTCACGCAGGTATACCCAGTACTTGTTCTAGGGCTTACGCCCGCTTGTTTGAAGTATGCCGTACTGAGAATATTGAGCTGCGGGGTGATTGAGACGATTATTTCTGTACTCAGGGGAGATTCTTTTATGGCGGCTCACAACTCACATTCGGTTTTCGACATCAGCGCCGATTTCGTCGGCACTCTGCCCGATCTGTCAAAAACACGAGCCCTGGCGGCGAAAAAGCGTAAGAATCCTGCGGATAGGGACCTGGAAGGCTCGCTCGTGTCGGCTCTTCTGGCGGGAGACAAGGAGCTGGACCACGTGCTTCGCGAAGTTGAATCGATTTCCCAGGCGCTCAAATCCGACAAGCCTGGGGAGATCGACCGCCGTATAGCATCCCACCCAGCCGTGTGGTGCGCCGTGAAACAGATGCTGGTCGAAAGAGAGTTGCGCCACCTCGCGCTTTCCGACGATCTTACGTGCCTGTACAACCGGCGTGGATTCTATGCCGCCGCAGCACATCAATTGAAAGTGGCGCGCCGAAACCAGAAAGCCGCCGTACTGCTCTTCTGCGACGTAGACGGCCTGAAGGCAATCAACGATACTTTCGGGCACCGTGAAGGCGATCACGCGTTAGTTCGCACTGCGGATGCGCTCGAGGAAGTCTTCCGCGATTCAGACGTCCTGGCCCGGCTCGGCGGCGATGAATTCGCGGTACTGGCCACGGAGCTCTCCCCTGAACATCATCACACCATCCTAAGCCGCTTGTATCGAAGCGTCAAAAAGGCTAGCAAAGATGAAGTGCGGTACGAGCTGTCCCTAAGCGTTGGCGCGGCTTGGTTCGATCCGCAGGATCCAGCCGCCTTGGGTGAGCTGATGGAGAGAGCCGACTGCGCCATGTACGAAGTGAAACGCAAACGGCGCCTCTCTCCCCTGTCAGACACCGTTCTTCCCAGAGCTGGCGATGGGGGGGGGCGCGCCAATGCGTTTACTGTTGTTAAGGGGAAGAACTGAACCACGCGTCGCCGTAGGGATGCCGGTTTATCTGGCCAGGGAGACTTTGCCCGACAAAACTGAATTGGCGGTAGCCACGGATGTTGGCGCGCACGGCGTCCGCGTGGTTACCAGTCGCCACTGGCGACGCGGCGAAGCCCTCCAAATCACCTCTCTCGTTAACCAGTTCTGTATTCACGGAAAAGTGGCCTACTGCTGGCGACAGCTGGAACACAGCTATTGCACCGGTGTAATCGTCGAAAGTGCCGGCCCGAAATGGTGGGAGCGGCTTTTGTCGTAAGCTTCGTGCTGGTCAGTGCTTTGTGCTTTCCGGGCCCATCACCTTGGCGGCCATTTTTGCGACGAGCGCGCGCGGCGCAAAGCGTTCGCCGAACACCATCCAGCGATTACGCCCTCCCGAAATCACGCTGCTCTTCCCCTGCGCCAATCCTTCGAGGCCCACGCGTGCCACTTTGTCGGGGGTTTCGGCGTAGCGGAAGGCGCGGTCGGGCTGGCGCGCCACCTGCTGAAATTCGGTGTTGGTTGATCCGGGGCACAGCGCGCAGACTCGCACACCGAAACTACGCACCTCTTCTGCAAGGCCCTCCGCAAAGATCAGGTCAAAAGCCTTCGTGGCGGCGTAGGCGGAAATAAACGGCACCGGTTGGAATGCAGCAGTCGATGCGACGATCAGAATGTCTCCGCTACGGCGTTCGACCATGCGTGGCAGGTAAATCCGCGTCAGCCGCACCACCGCGTTGCAATTGACGTCGATCATATCGGTTAGGCGCGATTCGTCGATTTCGTAGGTGTAACCGAAGACGCCAAAGCCGGCGTTGTTGATCAGCAGCTCGATTTCGAGCCGCTTGCTCTGAGTGAACGCGTGAATTGCGGCAGGAGCTTCGGGGCGGGTAAGGTCGGCGGCGAATACTTGCGCCTCAACGCGGTGCTTGGCCGAGAGATCTTCGGCCAACTTCTGCAAGCGGTCCACTCGGCGGGCAGTGAGCACCAAATTGGCGCCGCCAGCGGCCAATTGTTCGGCAAGCGCCAAGCCTATTCCTGCGCTCGCGCCCGTAACCAGCGCCCATTTCCCTTTCCAGCGTCCAGTCACACTATTTTTCGCGTCGCTCGCCACCGGCAGCCTCCGATTTGGAAAGGCCATCAGACCACACTTGGGCTTTCACAGGAAATGGAAAGGTATGGCGGAACGTAGACCATGCGGTTAGCGGCAGGAGAGACAGTCAGCGCGATTCGCGCGTTAGGAGGAAGTTAGCGCGAAGCCACTTCAGGCGGGACGGCGTGGGTGGCCGGGTGGAAAACGGTGTTGCGGATGCGCTCGCCTTCGATTTTCAGGCGATCGAGCAGACGGCGCGCCCAGACGAATTCTGCCGCCAGGACGCCCAGAGCCAGTAGAATCGTCACCACGCCTGGCGCCGGAGTAGCGATCATCGCGATCCCCGCTATCAGCAAGGTGAACCCGAAGAGGATTCGCAGGAACCGCTTGGCCTGATTCAGTGTTTTGATGACCACTCTCGCTCGATTTCCGGCTCGCCGCAGTCGGCCATTTTGTGGCCTTCCCGGTGGCCGGTTTAGTGGAACAATCGGCCGCCCCGCTGCTGCCTTTATAACTAAGCTCTTCGATGCGCCAAGTGCCGCGCTCGATTCGGGAATAGTGGAGCACGCGGTGTGCCATCGCGGAACTTCGCTTAAAATTCGCTCGATGGCTGTATTTGCTGGGCTTTTTGCGCGTGCGGATTTGACGGCGGCGTCACGCGTCCTGTTTGTGGGAAACTTTTACAAGAGAGGCATGAAAAAATGGAGCTGCTAAGCGTTCGCATGGAAATTCCCGACGGCGCCAATTTGATTCTCGGGCATTCGCACTTCATCAAGACTGCCGAAGACCTGTACGAAGTAATCGTCAACACTGTGCCTGGCGCGAAATTCGCGGTCGCTTTCAACGAGGCATCAGGTCCATGCCTGATACGCATCGAAGCCAATGACGACGAACTTCGCCGCGCTGCCGCGGCTAACGCGCAGGCGCTCGCTGCAGGACACGCGTTCGTGCTGCTGATTCGCAATGCGTATCCCATAAATGTGCTGGGACGCGTCCGCGACTGCTTTGAGGTGTGCTCGATTTTTTGCGCTACGGCGAATCCCGTCGAAGTGATCCTGGCCACGACCGAGCAGGGCCGCGCCATCCTCGGCGTG
This sequence comes from Candidatus Acidiferrales bacterium, assembly GCA_049591475.1. GTDB lineage: Bacteria > Acidobacteriota > Terriglobia > Acidiferrales > UBA7541 > Palsa-295. Next base: position 23,542 of record JBAWEZ010000050.1, on the reverse strand, counting down.
GTCGATGGCGCTTCGCCCAAAGCCGTCGAATCCCCCGACGACGCCAACGCCCGCCACGCCTTTGTCCGCCAAATCGGCTACAAGCTTTGACCTCCGCTGACCCTGCCATCTCGAGCGAGGCCGGAGTGCGCCCGTGAAGGGCGGCGCTACAGGAAAACGGCCGGAAAAGCAGATCTCTTCCCGCAGTCCTGCCTGGGACGCAGAGTGCGCGCGTCGCCAACAGACGGCCTCGCTCGGAACTACAAGCAAATTAACAAGGCGAAGAGGCGACGAACGGAGCTTGTCACACAATGTATGACGTGCACCCTGCAAAAAGCGCGCTTAGCGAGCTTTATAACGCCAAATTTGGAGCGATTTGCCGCGCTAGATGCCTCAGGAGGCCGGTTTGCAGAATTCACGGCGAGTCCAAGAGAAGACGCAGCGCGCCTGGGGCGCGTACCTGGAGCTGACGGAAGCGGCGACCTGGATGGAAGCAAAGTTAGCGGTGCCGCTGGACGTGTTTGGCCTCACGCGGGCGGAGTTCCGGCTGCTGGTGACCCTGTACCGGAATGGCCCCCTGACGAGGCGCGAGGCAACGGAGAAGTTGGGGCGCGTCCAACGGGCTTTGAATGAGACGATCAAGAACGCGGAAGAGTTTGGCTGGGTGAGCCTTGGAGAGCGACAACTTCCGGCCGCGGAGATCAACGAGAGCCGGATTCCTAAAGAGCGGCGGGGTAAGCCGAGGCACGGACGGCGGGTAGGCGTGATCAGTCTGACTCCGCAAGGCGAAAGGCTGATCGGGAAGGTCCTGCCGAGACAGGAAACGGTTGTGAAGTCGCTAATGGACGCGCTCGAAAGCCGCGAGCTGGATTCGCTGACTCGGATTTGCCGGAAGTTGCATCAAGGCGACGTGCTGCCGTTTTGGTTTGAAGTGATGCGCCAGAATCGGGAATATGAGGAGAGCGGCGAGGCGGAAGAACCTGAGCGAGAGCAGTGAGTACGCGTGAATCACGGTATCGAAACTGGCCTGGGCCAAAACCGCGGCAGCAAGCTGCCACACTCGATACCACCGCGGAGAGGGCCGCGGGGTTACTTCCCTTCTTCGAGGAGGTCGCCGAGAGTCTTTTTGTGCTTGGGAGGTTTGAGGCGCTTTTCGACGATGACGCGTTCGGGCGGAGGCAGGCCGATGCCGAGGCGGGCGCGGCGTCGCGCTTCCTTGGTGACTTTGAATTTGGACTTTTTCCGGCGGCTCGGCATCGGTCAAGCATACCAAAACAAAGAGGGCCGACGCTCGCCCGGAGCACCGACCCTCTTTAGACGCTGGTTGTTAGAATGTGAGCTGGACCGAAAACTGAATTTGACGCGGCGTTGTGGTGGTGGCCGAAATGGCGCCCGATTCGCCGGGAAGCCCACTGGGCGCAAGCGAAGCGGCGTTCGGAAGCCCGGCGACGACACCGAGACTGGACGGCAAGCCAAGATTCGTGTGGTTCAGGACGTTGAAGAATTCAGCGCGAAACTCGGCATTCACTCTCTCGGTGACCTTGGTCTGCTTGATGATCGAAGCATCCCATTCGAACAGACCAGGGCCTTGCACGGAGCTTCTGCCGACGTTGCCGAGCGTGCCATACAGCTGCACCGCGTAGCAGTTCGCATTGAACCACTCGTACCATTTATTCAGAATCTGGTCCTTGCCGCCTGGGCAGGTGCCGGAGTAATTCGGACGGTCGCCCTGGATGCCGCCCAGTCCGGCGACGTCTGCTGCTTCCTGAATTGTGGTTGGCAAACCCGTAGCGGCAGTCACGATCGAGGTGACTTCCCAACCGGAGACGAGCCGATTGCCCTTGAACGGCAAGGTATAGAGAACATTTCCGGTGAAGTTGTGCCGGATATCGAAGCTGCAGAGGCCGTAGTCGTATTTCTTGCTGTAAGGATCAGCTTGCTCGTAAACGTCCTGCTGCAATCCAGATGAAACCGATCCGTCGGTCAGGCATTTTGAATAGGTGTAGGACAACTGGCCTTGGAACGAGCGGCTGAACTGGTGATTCAAACTCGCCTGCAAAGAGTTGTAGTTCGAGTTCATGTCCGGCATGGCCGTGTTGAGCGAGCCGAAGTAGGCTTGCCCCGTGGCCGGGTTGTTTAAGGCGGGCGTGGTTGGATTCGGCGCGCCGAATGGGCCACCCAGGGCATTGCCAAATATGGACGCGGCTGGATTCGAGCAGTTTGAGGTGAAGTTACCAGCCGTCTCGTCTGCCAAACTATTGGCGCACAAGGGCGGGTTCAGGTTGTTCTCCGTGAAGAGGTGCCTTCCTTGGGAACCGATATATCCGATCGTGAATACCGTACCCGCCGTAATCTGACGTTGGATTGTCAGGTTGTACTGCATCTCGTATGGAGCGGTAGAAGCCTGGTAGTCCACTCCGGCGAATTCCGTAATCGCGCCAGTCGGACCGCCCGAAACGTATCCAGGGAATGGGTTCGGAAAAGTCGGGGGCGGACCAAACAGTAGCGCGCTTGCATAGGGAGGCGCCAGGTAATACGCGGATGCGTAAAGCGCCGGGAAAATCTGGTCGTGGAACATGCCCCACCCGGCGCGAAGAGAGGTCTTGTGATCGCCGAACACGTCCCACGCCAATCCGATCCGAGGATCGAAATTCTGGGCATTTGGATTTGACGCGAACACGTGCTGGACAGGCGTGAAACCGTTCCCGTACGCGTTGCCGTTGGCATCCGTGAAGTAGCTGCGCGTGTCTGGAAACGGCGGATTCACAATGGTCGTGAACGGCCCGCCGGTCGGGTTGGTGGCGAAATCGTAGCGAATACCCAGATTGAGAGTCAGCCGCGACGAAACCTTCCAATCGTCCTCAAAATAGGGAGCAAAATCGATCTCGCGGAAGTTGCGGTCGGAATCGGCGTGGCCCGGGTAGGTGCCCAAGAAGCTCGAGGGCGTCCCTTGAATGAAAGCCTCCTCGGTGCCGAATCCCCACGTGCCGCCGTAAACGAAAGGAGCAGACAGGTTGGACTGAACTCGAGTGAGATCCGCGCCGAATTTGAAAGTGTGTGCGCCGCGAGACCAGACCAGGTCGTCGCCAACACCAAATCGGTTCTGCGCTATGTCGTAAGGCAGGGCTGTATTGGCGCCGATCCCAGCACACCCTGGGCATCCCGGCGAAATCGTGCCGTCCGGGAAGCCCGCGAAATACTGCAAGGCGGACGTGGCCGTGGGCGAAGTAGGCGTAAGCGCATTTTCAAACGTGCGGGTAAAGTTGAAGCGAACCTGGTTCACGGCATCGGCCGAAATGATGTGGCGCTCTTGAAGCGTGAAGTATTGATTGGCCGACTTGTCCACTTCGGGCCAGAGAGCCGCAACGGGCGATCCACCGAACGGGTTCGTGAGCTGCGACCGATCCGATACGTAGCGCCCAAAAACGGAATCGTTGCCGGAAAGGGTGTAATCCATGCGGCCAAGGAAGTAATTTTCGCTGTTCGCCACGGAGCCGCTGGTGGTGTAAGGACCGAAGCCGCCAAGGTCCGGGGAACCTGGTGTCGGTGCCGGATACAACGCAAGGGCCCCTTGTATAGCCGCAGCGGCGGCCGCCGCTTGGGGGCTGCTGCTACCAAATGCGGCCTCCGGTTCGATCGGGTTTCCAGTGCTGCCAACAGCAGGCCAATTCCCTCCGGCTGGCGGTGTGAGGCCAGCGCAAGCCGCTGCGAAGGTGTTGACGGCAGTCGGAGATCCAGGCAAGCCGCAGGGCAGCTGATCGTTTGCCAAAACGTAGGGCTCCGGAACCAAAACGTTATTGGTTTGGCCGAGTGAAGAGCGCAGCCCCTCATAGTTTCCGAAGAAAAACAGCTTATCTTTTTTGATTGGACCGCCCAAGGTAGCCCCAAACTGATTCTGGCGGAACTCCGGCTTGGCGATGGGCGTGGGATTAATGGTGCCGTTGTTCGAAAAGTCGAAAAAGTCACGAGCATCCAAGGTGCTGTTTCGGAAGTACTCGTAGCCGGAGCCATGTAGATCGTTTGTGCCGGACTTGCTGACCATGTTGACGGCCGCGCCATTCCCAGCGAACTGGGCGCTGTAAGTATCCGTAAGAACCTGGAACTCCTGCAGTCCCGCCAGTCCTAGCGTGGTGCCGGTAGCTGGAGCGCCTGGGCCGTGCTCCCAGAAATCGGTGACGTCTTCGTTATCCAGGAGAAAGGCTTGGCCCTCGGGTCTAGAGCCAGCAACCGTAAAAACCTGTTGGTTGCCGTAGAACGAGCCGGATGCCCCGCCGCCGCCAACGCCCTGCCGTCCGCCATTGGCGCTGTTGTTGATCATTTGCACTCCCGGCGCCAAGCTAATGAGCTGCGTATAGTCGCGGCCGTTCAGCGGCAGATTCTGCAGTTGCTGAGAACTGACGAGAGAAGAGACCGTGGCGGATTGCGTGTTTACCTGAGAAACCTCTCCCGAAACCGTCACGCTGGTTGTGGCTTGGCCGACCGGGAGCTTGAAGTCCACCACCGGAGTTGCACCTACCGTTAACGTGACATCTTTGTGCACAACGGTTTGGAATCCGGAAAGCGATGCTTCAACGTCGTATGTGGCTACGGGAAGAAGCGAGATAAGAAAGCTTCCTTGGGCGTCAGTTTTTGTGGTTTGACTGACGCCGGTACCTTCATTTGTAACTGTGACGGATGCGCCAACGAGAATCGCGCCGCTTGGATCCGTCACGGTGCCGGTGATCGTACCGGTCTGAGTTTGAGCATTTGTAAGGATCGGAAATAAGATAGCTGCGAAGAAGAAGGTTAGAACCGACAGGCACACACAGACACGTACGCGGGAAATACCCACTTTCATTACCCACCCCCCCATTTAAATGGGGCTGGCGACCTCACCTCGCCAGTCCACCGACGACTACATCAAATACGGTTCTAGCTTTTACCACAGGGGACTAAGGACGTCAAGGCATCAGGCGCCGTGGAGCAAGGCGGTGACCGATCTGGAGTGGCGGCGGGTGCGCGGCACCGCGCTGGTTGGCTGCCACGGGCGAGAATACCGACGAAAAGACTCCTGTAGTCGCGTCCGCGGCGCCTTGGACGCCGCCAAGCGAATAACTGACGTGGATTACGAGCGCGTCGGGCGGACCTAAGCGATGATGCTGCCGCCGGGCGCCCTACCGCAGTCACGAATGCCCGACGGCAAGGCGGCGTTTCTGTTTAGCCGAGCGCTTCAGGTTAAGAAACCGCCGGCGTCGAGCAGCCGTTCCCGTTGATTCTATCCGAAAGTTACGCGGCGACCGTTGGCGAGGGCGCGGATCGCCTCCGCCAGAAAGCCATACCGCCCAGCGCCAGGCATCCCGCAAGCAGCATCAGCAGGCTAGATGGCTCCGGCGTTGCGGTGACGGATGAAACGACGTCTCCCGCTGTGAGGTAGTACGATATGCCGCTGACGCTGCAGTTAGAATTATCGCAGTCCTGAATGCCCTGTATCTGATCTAGTAGGAGACTATCGGTACCGCCCGCGTCCGTCAACGGACTCCCGAAAAGAAGGCCCAAAACCGGGGCGCCAACGGCATCGGTCGGGAACGGGCTTTCGACAGGAACTAATCGACTGGCATTCGAAGAATATCCTGGGTCAAAGATGGAATAGGTACCATCTCCGAAAGTGCTACTCCCGCCGGAGACCGTGATGTCTATTGCGCTAAACATGCCTGTGTCCGCGTTGAAGACAAAGGAGCCGGAAGCCGTTGCTCCGTCGGAAAAAGTTACGCCGCTCAAATTCCAAGTGACGTCGTCCGCCGACGCGGTGGGCACAAAGGCTCCCAGTACCAACAAAACAAGGACGACTACACAACTATGAATGACTACGTGGTTCAAATCGAAGGGTCGCTTCATCGATTTAGCGAGGTGAGCGGAATGCGTCCGCATCACGGGTCGCATCTCCTTGTCCAAAGTTTAAGGCAAAACCTGCAAGAGAGGCAGCATTCGAAGTGCCAGAGCCTGCTTCGCCGGAAAGCTAACTGATCAAGGAACTTAATGGACGTGGGACGTTCGGCGCGCTTTGCGGAGAGTATAGCTTAGTGGACGTGGAGTACCATATATGTGCAAGGGCTTACACTTCGAAGGCACGACACTCCTATTCTCTTCCGAGGCGAATCTACAAACGCACGATACTCTGATGTAACTATACCGCAAGGCAAAGCTGGCACCGACCCGTTGGCACGGACACCGAAAATCCCGGCAATTTGGCGGAAGCGTGTCGGAGTCGAACCGACCATTCTGCCCGCTAAGAGCAGAATCAATGGCTTTGAAGGCCACGAAGGTCACCGGACCCCTTTCGCCTCCGGGCGGATTATAGCAGGATGGCAGCGCTAATCACGAACGCCAGCACTAGGAGTTGAGGGAACGCTGGGTGGCTTTTTTGCGGGCTAGGTCGAGGAGCTTGGAGTCGGTGCAGACTTCATAATACGGGCGATTGCCCGGGGCGCCGACTTTGCCGCCGGGCAAAAGCTGGCGGACAAATCCTTTGCGGATGACGATGGGCTCGATTGATTCGCCGAGCGGAACTTCGCCGAAATAGAGCTGCACGCGTTCCTTGCCCCAAGGCAGCGGGAAGTTGCCTCCCATGGGCGCAAGCGAAATTTCGGCGCTCAGCTTCTGGAAGCCTTCCTCGTTGAGCTCGATGCCATTCAGGTTGTAGCGAACGAGCAGCTCTTCGCCTTCGTCGGCGGCGGCATCGTCCATCAGCGACTGAAGGAGATAGACGTTGAACGGCGAAGGGTTTTCTTTGAACAGGCGCTTGGCCATCTTTGCGCAACTGGAAAGGCGATCGGAAAGATTCAGGGCGCGCGAGATCATAATTTTTGAATCGGCGTCCATCCAAAGAGAGGGCGCAGAATCCTGAAAGGCGACGCCGACGCCGAGTTCAAGCGCCGGCAGATCGCTTGATTGCGCACGGACATTGTAGACTCCGGTGACGGCTAGAATTTCGCGAGCGAGGACGCAAGCGCGAGCCACGGCGCGCTGCGTGGCGCGGGTGGATTCGGTCTCGTAGATGGCCAGAATGATGGCATCGCCTTCGATGAAAACCTTCGCGGCACCGTAGCGCTCCAGCATTTTTTTGACTGGCTCGTGCAAGGCCATGCTGAAGTGGGAAGCAGGATTCATGCCCCGCGCGAGCAAGTCTTTGGTGATTCCGGTCGAGCCGCGGACGTCGGCTTTGATGACCACGTGATTGATGATGGGGTCGTCGGCGGGGCGGCCTTCGTCCGGGTGCAGAAATTCGTAGAGGCTTTTATTGGCGCGCGAAAGCTCGCGGCTACGCTCGGAACGGACGAGATTGATTCGCTCCATCCACGACGAGACGTGCTGATAGTTGCGGCGATCGCGGCGCAGGCGCATCAGGTCTTCGGCGAACTGCGAGGCGATCACGCAGGTTTCATCGTGACTGCGGCGGCGGATGGAGCGCGAGGCCTCTTCGAGCTTGCGGCTGGAGATTTTGCGCGCCGGGAACTGTTCGAGAATTTTTTCGACACGCTTGGTCTCGTCGCGATTCACCATGGCTTTTTTCAACTGCTGCAAGTGGATCGGCGGGCAGTATTCAGCCGCGATTTTGCGCAGTTCGTAGCCGGCTAGGACGTGAAAGAGCACGTCCTGCTCTTCGAGGCGGTGGACCCATTCTTCCAATAGGCGCGCGCGGATTTCCGGAGAGCTGCCGGCTTCTTCCGCGGACGCGCGGGCATCGAATAAACGCCGGGCGTTTGCGGGATGGTTCAGGTAGTCACCGAGGCGGCTTTGAAACTCCTCCGTTAGAAAATCCACGCGAAGTTTGCCAGCGGAGATTTGCGGGGCGAGTTCTTCGAGATTTTTCTCAAGCGACGCGTATTTGCGCCTAAGTTCGATGAGTTCGCCGGTAACATCACCAGAGATTCCGGGCTTGCGCTTGAAGAGCGAGGGAAAGGATTCGTCCGCGGATCCGGAGCGGCGCGCCGCTTCTTCCTGTTCTTCTTCGAGGCGCGCTAATTCCGAACGCAGCGAGCGAGCTTGTTCGAGCAGGCGCTCGTGGGTCTTGCGCGCCTTGGCGAGTTCATCCGTGTTATCGCTGGTGGGAACGCAATCGCGGATCAGACCGAGCAGCAGATTATCGAAGACCTCGAAACGATCGGGGTCGTTCATGAAATTGCCGAGCAGGACGTAGTGTTCGAGGAATAGATGATCGTCGCTGCCATTTTCGACGAACAGGCAGCGATTTTGCAGCAGTTGATAGGTTTCAAAGAAATCGTCGCCGAATAGTGCTCGGCGGGTTTTTGAGAGCGCGCTTTCCTCGACTTCGCGCCAGATTCGACAAAGCGTTTCGCCGACCTGGCGGATTACGCCCTTCCGGCCCGCTTGCAGTTCGGCGATCTTTGAGCGCATTACGTGGGCTTGCTCGCTGTGCTCGAAAAGCTCGCCGCGGGAGCGAATCCAGTCCTTGCACTCGACGAGCATGCTGGAAAACTGGTTGACCGCCTCCTGCATGATGAACTTCAGCAGGGCCAGGCGATGCAGGACGTCGGTCTCGATCGATTGGTGGTATTTGGCGCGAGTGACGGACTCTTGGAGGATCTCGGTGAGCAGGCGGCGAAACGCGCCGTGCTCGGGCGAACTGGCCTGCTTGCGGTCGCGTTCTTTGGCGTTGGGGAGCTGGAAGTTGACGGTTTGGCGGATGAGATCGAGCAGGTACTTTTGCGTGAATTCGATGAATTTAGGGCTGAGAAAGACGTCATAATGGATGTTATCGATTCCCAGCGCGAGGTTTGAGAAGCTGATTTCGGCGGAGTAAGGCTCCAGCTTCATCCGTTCCGGATGCGTGAGCGACGACGCGATGTGCGTATCTGGCATTAAGTGCAACAGCCTGCGGACAAGGTTTCACTGTATCGGGGCTACGGTGTTGGTGCAATGGAACTCGGCGTAAGCGTTAATGGCGGCACGGCGGCAATGCGAGACAGGGGCGCGGCGAGCCTCTATCCTGATGGAAGATGAGCCAAAATATGGCGAATTCGACCTTTAGCGACCGGGAAGCTGACTTTCGGGTGGAAACGGGCATCGACTCGGACGATATGGGCCCGATACAGACGGCGTTCCCTGCGGCTAACTCGATGATGTCTGATGAAGGGCCCTGCTTGTACCTCGGCCCTGAAGGACAGCGATGCTACCGCCCGGCAGTGAAGAGCGGCTTCTGCGCGGCGCATCAGCCGGGCGCGGCCCTGCGCGGGAAGATCGGCAAACCGTCTAAAAAAGTAGTTGCTGCCGCGGCAGGAATTGCGGGCGTTCTGTGGCCGTATCTTTACGACTTCGTACATGCGCTGATTCGGCTGCTCCATCCAAAGTAAACCCAGCACGAAGCTCCTGGTACTAGCGCCATCTCGTCGCACGCGACCGATACGATGTTTCGAGTCGCGGAAGATGAGGCGATGGCGGAATTTTCCGGGTAGAATGTCGGGCCATGTCCAATCTATTGAGCGGTAAGACAGCCATCGTACTAGGAGTGTGGAATAAGTGGAGCATCGCGCACGCGATCGCGACGGCGTTTGCGCGCGAAGGCGCTACACTGCTGCTCACCTATCAGAATGACCGCGCCAAGCCAGCCGTGGAAGAATTGGGGCGGGAGCTTGGATGCACGGCGTTTTATGCATGCGATGTGCAGCGGCCGGAGGATATCGAAAGGCTAGCGCAGTCGATGCAATCGGAGGGGCGAAAGCTGGACGTGGTGGTGCATAGCCTCGCGGCTGCCAAGCATGAGGAGCTGAATCAGCCGTTCATCGACACGTCGCGCGAAGGATTTCAGTTCGCGCTGGAGGTGAGCGCGTATTCGCTGGTGGCGGTGGCGAAGGCCCTGGCGCCGTCGATGGCGAACGGTGGGGCGATCATGACGCTGACGTACCTTGGCTCGACACGGGTGATCCCCAACTACAATGTGATGGGCGTGGCCAAGGCGGCGCTCGAGGCGGAGATGCGTTATCTGGCGAGCGAACTGGGGCCGAGCAAGATTCGCGTCAACGCAATTTCTGCGGGGCCGATCAAGACGATTTCGGCGCGCGGAGTGAAGGACCTGGGCAAAATGCTCGATTTGGTGGCGCAGCACGCGCCTCTGCGGCGAAACACCGACACGGCGGAAGTGGCCGACACGGCGGTGTTTCTGGGCAGCGATTTGGGGCGTGGGGTCACCGGCAACGTGATTTACGTTGACGCCGGATTCCAGATCATGGGGATGTAAGACCTGGTTCTTATAGCTCACGGCCCGATAAATGTCCGACAGGCCTACTAAGCGCCTACAATCGCAAATGACTGGGCGCATCCAACGAAGACGACAGACTAGAGCAATGGCGTCCGCCAGTGTTTTCCAAAGAGTGTTCCGAAAAGTTTATGGCAAACCTTGTTGGGGCGTGAAGCAGGGTTATGGCTCGTTCCTCACGTTCGAGTTCGGGAAGCCACACCTCGTCGTCCGCGAACCGATCGTCGCAAGCAAGAGCGCATCTCTCAAAGTTCGGCGGGCCTTGGCCAGGCGTCAAGCCCATCCTCGGGGACAATGGCACTTGTGGATTTACTGCTGCAATTGGAAGGTCCTCTCTCACGGTAAGCGGGTCGGCGACAACTCGACTAATGTCAAGATACGGCGAGCTGCCAAACTCCTGAATGGTCAGAAGCTGACCGGCTTTTCCATCTCTCGCGGAAAACTGGAGTGTGTATTTCAGTTTGATCTAGGCGGCACGCTGATCACGCGGCCCTTTGATAAGAGGCTCGAACAGTGGCTGCTATACGAGCCTTCGGGAAGAGTCCTCGTTTTACGTGCCGATGGCCGCTACAAATATGCCCGGTCCGACGTCCCTGAATCTGACGGAGACTGGAAGACGTATTGCAAATCGCCGTAGACGGCTTGGCGGGCAATTGGTCCAGGCCTCCTGACGCCACGACCCGCGGAGCAAAATCGCGGTCCGTGGTGGCAGGTGCGGGCCCTGCGATGCGGATGCGGCGCGTGAACATGGTCGTGTGATGTCCTCCTACGCGGAAACACAGAGCAATACTTCACCGCGCAAGCGCTCGCCCCGAAAGTTCTCTCTCGGATCCATCGTTCGATGGGTCGTCATTGCGCTGGCTTTTCTTTGGGCGCTGTTTGCGCTGATGCTGGTGGCGTTGCGGTGGATTAATCCGCCGACTACTGCGGTGCACGTGGAACGTGATTTGCAAGCTTGGATACACCACAAGCCTTATCACGAACGATACGAATTCGTGCCGCTGCGCGATATTTCGCCCGATCTGCAGCATGCGGTGATCGCGGCGGAAGACGCGCGCTTCTACCAGCATCATGGATTCGATTGGCATGCGATGGAAATCGCTGCCGAGCACGACGCGGAGGGCGGACGTCTTCGCGGAGGGTCGACCATCGATCAGCAACTGATAAAGAACCTGTTCTTTGGGACCGACCGCTCGATTCTGCGCAAGGGCGCCGAGGCGACGCTAGTTCCGGTGGCGGAAGTGGTTCTCGGCAAGCGGCGCATTCTGGAGCTGTATCTCAACGAGGTCGAATGGGGACCTGATGTTTACGGAGCGGAGGCGGCGTGCCGTTACTGGTACCGAACCTCGGCCCGCAATCTCGATCGGCAGCGGTCGGCCGATCTTGCCGCAATTCTGCCGGCGCCCCGAAAGCGACGGCCCGAGCGCATTAAGCATTACAGCGCGCTCATTATGGAGCGGATGCGGCAAATGGGTTGGTGATGGCACGCGAGAATCCCCACGCTCGTAAAACGAGCATGGGGCACCCGAAAAGGCGTAGGCGACGTGCTACTCCGAGAGAACGCCGAGCGCGGGGCCTTCGATGCGGACTCGGCGAGTGCCTTCGTCAACGTGCTCAAGATGGATGCGCAAGATGGGCCAATCAGGGCTCAAGGCCAGCTTCTCGGGCCATTCCACGATTACGACGGTCTTCTCATCGAAAATATCTTCGATCCCCAACGTGCTCAGATCGTGCGCGTCGGTAATGCGGTAGAGATCGATGTGGTAGGCGCGCGCTCCGCGATCGTATTTGTGAATCAGAGTGAAGGTCGGGCTGGTGACTTCGTCTTCGTTGGCCGCGCCCAGGCCGGCGACCAAGCCTTTCGTGAGTGTGGTCTTCCCTGCTCCGAGCTCGCCGGAAAGCAGGACGAGCACCGGCGGCTTTAGACTGGCCCCCAGTTTGCGTCCGTGCTCGATGGTTTCTTCAGCCGAGTGAGTGAGGATTTCCATGCCGCTGTCTTAGGTCGCGACTCCCGTCATCTACCCGGAGCCTCAGGGCCTAAAGGCCTGTCGAAGTTGTGGCCGTTAATGTCGGAGCTAAAGCTCCGACCCCCGAAACACCCTAGATGGAATTTCCTTCTCAGCACGCTAGTCACGGTCACACTCGGAGAAGAATTTCTTGTAGGCGCCGGGGATCGACTGGATCAGGTCTGAGGCCATTAAAGGCGCGCCGCCGTTTTGCCCCCATGCGACGTCCCCGGCGAGTCCGTGCAAATAGACTCCGAAGGCTAGCACGCGATGCCAATCGCCGGTGCCGAACTGCGCCGTCAATGCCGAGAGTATGCCAGTGAGCGCGTCGCCGGTGCCGCCGCTGGCCATGCCCGGATTGCCGGTCGAGTTGAGGTATGCGCGGCCGTCCGGTGCGGCGACAATGGAGTGGTGGCCTTTCAATATCACATGAGCGTTCCAATCGGCTGCGGCTTTGCGCGCCACGTTGACGCGATCTTTCTGCACCTGCGCGATCGAGCAGCCGAGCAGCCGAGCCATTTCGCCAGGATGAGGAGTAATCGCAAGCAGACCCGCCGGTTGGTTCAGCTCCGAGCTCCGTCCCGCGAATGCATTGAGGCCGTCCGCGTCGAGAACGATGGGTACTTCGCGCGGACCGTTGACGACGCGGCGGACGAACGATTGGGTTTCGGACTGAGTGGAGAGACCAGGACCAATCCCGAGGGCTCGTTTACCAGCGAGTAGAGTGGCGAACGCGTTTCCTTCGAGTGCCCTCTCGGAGATGGTGCCCGCTAACGTGGCCGGAAGCGGAGAGGTCATTACTTCCGGCGTGTGCGCGGCGATGGTTTGCAATGCCGGTTCCGGAGTTGCGACGGTGACCAATCCGGCGCCCGCGCGCAGCGCTGCCCACGACGCCAGAACGGCCGCGCCCGTCTTCCCTACCGAACCGGCGACGACCAGCGCATGGCCGTAATCGCCTTTGTGGCCTTCCGGTTTGCGCGGAATCGCGTAGGTCGAAAATTCCAAGGCATCGCTCCAACGCAGCCGCGATTGGCTGACTTCATCGAGCAATTCAGGCGGCGAGCCGATGTCGCGCACGATTAATTGCCCCTGGTATTCCGCGGCTGAAGCGAAGAAAAAACCGAGCTTGGGCGCGGTGAACGTCACGGTGAAATCGGCGCGCACGGCCGCACCGGCAACTTCGCCTGTGTCGGTATTGAGGCCCGAGGGAATGTCGACGGAAATGACCGGAATTTCCGGCTCGCGCGCGTTCACGCCATCGATGGCGCGGCGCATCAGGCCTTCGACAGAGCCGCGTACTCCCGTGCCAAGAAGCGCGTCCACGATGATTGCAGGGCCGGCGAAATCGAGAGGAAGGGGTTCCAACGCAGAAATATTGGCGATCGGAACGAGTTCACCGCCAGTCCCCGTCCATCTGCCGAAATTCACGGCTGCCCCAGCCCTTAATTCGCGTGGGTCAGCAAACAAATAGACAATCGGCTTCGCTCCCATCTGCAGCAGATAGCGAGCGACTACGAAGCCGTCGCCGCCGTTGTTGCCCTTCCCGCAAACGACGATGATTTTGCGCCGCGTGAACGACGGGAATTGCGTCGCGATGAACTCGGCAACGCTCCGTCCCGCGTTTTCCATTAGCGTCAGACTCGGAATGCTATAGCGTTCGGTGGTGAGGCGATCGACTTCGCGGGTTTCCGCTGCGGTGAGGATTTTCATGGTCAGCAATTCAGGCGCGAATCGCGCATTCGCAACCGGACAGTATATGCGAAGTTTCGGCGATTTTAGTTCATGCGGGCGACTACGACGGTGATATCGTCTGCCTGCTCGGGCGAGCCAGCCCATTGCTCGACGGTGGTGACCAGGTTTTCGACGATCTTTGCGGCAGGCAAAGCGCGCTGGTGAAGCACTTCGGCTTTCAGACGCGCCGATCCGAATTCCTCACCGTAGACGTTTTCGGGCTCGGTAAGACCGTCACTAAAGGCGACTAGAAGGCTGCCGGGCTTCACCGGGAGCGTACATTCCGTGTAGTTGACCTCCTCGAACAGGCCAACCACGGTACCGCCCTGATCGAGGCACTGGACGCAACCGTCGTTTATGAAAAACGGCGGAAGGTGCCCGGCATTCGTATACGTGAGAGTTTTCGCTTCCGAATCGTAGATTCCGTAGAACAGAGTGGCATAGCGGTCGTCGGAGGTGTTCTTGAAAAGGTGCCGATTGAGGCGAGAGACGATCTCGGCGCTGCCGGCGGCGCTCTCAAGAATGGCAGTGCTGCGCAGAGCTGCCTGCAGGCTGGCCATTAGCAGCGCGGCGAAGATGCCCTTCCCGCTGATGTCCGCCAAGGTCATGGCCACTTTCGTAGGGCTGAGCGTTATGAAGTCGTAGTAATCGCCGCTGACCACGCGCGCCGGGCGGCAGACAGCCGCGATATCCAGACCGGGTATCGAAGGCAGAGCGTGCGGGAAAAGCTGCTGTTGGACTTCGCGCGCAATTTCCACTTCGTTAGCCAACTTTTGGCGCTCGCGCTGCGAATCGAGCAACTCGCCAACGGAACCGATCATTTCGTTGAACGATTCGCCAAGGGAGCCCAGTTGATCGCGGCGGGAGATGCGAACGCGATAGCCCAAATCTCCGCGGCGGACGTGCAGGGTGCCCTCATACATGTCGGCGACAGACCGTGTGATCGTTCGAGTGAGGAAGTATCCGGTGGTGAATGCGCCGATTTCCAGTACAAGAAATACGACGGCTATCGCCTCGAGGAGGTCGACCAATATCGGACCAACGTCACCCACATTTGTGAGTAGCGCGGCGTTTACGCTCGATGCGCGCAGGCCGAAGCGAGCCAGCACCGGACGGTTGGGCGCATCGGCGCCGACGTCCGCGCGTTTTGCTTCGAGTGTGGAATAGCCGGTGAGCGCGGGATCAAACCAATACGTGGCGGGCGGCATCTTGCGAGTGGCGCTGGATATCTGCTGCCGCGGGACGTACACGATTTTGTTCAACCGAAATCCGCGAACCGAGTTGTTTTTCGCGGGGTCCAGTAGAGTGAGTTGAATTGCGCCGAGTTGTGGCGGGAAGCTATCGAGCAAAGCCGGGGTTAGCGGCGCGACGACCAGAACCGTCGCGTGTCCTCCGGGGACCACCAGGCTCTCCGCCGACGAAAACCAGAGCCCCCCCCGAAATTCCACTAACCCGGCAAATTGCTTTCCGCCTTCCGCGCGAACCAACTGCGATCCATGATTCAAGTAAGCGTTCAGGTCCGGCCATCGCGCTTGCGCGGCGGCAATTACGCTTGCGACGTCCGGACGCGACAAAATGGGACTCTCGACGGCCGTGGAATTGGGCGGAACAGGCCGGTCCGGCTCAATTCCGCGTTCGCGAGACAGCGCGGCTGCGATGGCGTTCGTGTCCGCGGATATCACGCTGATGCGTTCCTGTAAATCATCGTGCAACAGGTGGGCGCCGATTTGCAGTTCGAGGAGCCAAGCGGCGGCTCCAACCATCGCGAGCAGCAGCAGGATCGGAATTACGGCGATAAATATGTACGCGACTGCCAGGCGATTGCGCAGGCTCCAGAGCAAACGGTTGCGAATCCAGGGGATCAGGCGAACGATCAGGTAGACCGCCGCGACAAATGCGACGAAGCCGACGAACGAAAATGCGCTCAAATTGGCGCCGAAACGCCGAACGATCAAGATTCCGGCGTAAATCAGGAGGACCGCGATGGCGGCTTGGTCCGGGAGATTGGTTTTGCGGAGGAAAACTCCAATGCGTCGCGAGGAAAATCGGCGCAAACGGGAGGACGGATGCTGCGGCGGCTCCTGCAGTTGGCCCCGCGCTCCGCTCATGTCACTGCGTCCTGTTCCTTCTGCATGGCGGCGATCCGGACTTTGCTGTGCTTGCGGCTATAGAACGCGTAGACGACTAATCCCACTGCAAGCCAAATGAGAAGCCGAAACCAGGTGATCGGCGGAAGGCTCGCCATAGCACCCACCGCAGTCACTATGCCCAGAATCGGAACCAGAGGCACAAGGGGAGTCTTAAACGGGCGCGGCAAATCCGGCCGCTTCCTGCGCAGAACCCAAACGCCCGCGGAAACAATCACGAAAGCCAGAAGCGTTCCGATGTTTACCAGGTCGGCCAAATCACCGATCGGTATCAAAGACGCAAACGCAGCCACGCAAACGCCAACAACCAGCGAGGAAATCCACGGAGTGCGAAAACGCGCATGAATTGCGCCAGCCCATTTAGGCAACAGCCCGTCGCGCGACATGGAGTAAAAGACGCGCGACTGTCCGAGAAGCATCACCAGCATTACGCTGCCCAAACCGGCTACCGCTCCAGCTTTCACGAGCAGGCTGCCCCATCTGACGCCCGTTGCGTCTATGGCAATCGCCACCGGATCGGCGACGTCGAGGGATGTATACGGAACGACCGCGGTGAGCAAGCCGGAGACCAGGATGTAAAGAACCGTGCATACCACCAGCGAGCCGATGATTCCAATCGGCATATCGCGCTTCGGATTCTTGGCTTCCTGGGCTGCTGTGGAGACTGCGTCAAATCCGATATAGGCAAAGAAAATCACGGACGCACCGCGCGCGATTCCGGACCAGCCAAATTCCCCAAAATGGCCGCGATTGGCAGGAATAAACGGGTGCCAGTTCGTTGCGGCCACGCTGGTATGGTGAAGCACGAATGCACCCGCAACGGCGATGAAAACGAAAACGATGGCAACTTTAATGAACACGACGACGGTAGTGAAATTCGCCGATTCCTTGATGCCGACTATAAGGATGAACGTGGCCAGGGCGATGGCGACAAACGCGACCAGATTGAAGACTCCCACTGCGTGCGGAAGCGTGGCGGGATTGACGCCAGCTTTCGCAAGCATCACCTTGGCCGAAGAGAGCGCGTCCCAGTGCCCCTGATAGAACACCATTTGCGTGCCCGGAGTGGCAATCCACTGTGGCGGAATGTGGAGACCCAGGTCGTCAAGGAGGCTAACGAAATAGCCGCTCCAGCCAGAAGCGACCGTGGCGGCGCCAAAAGCGTATTCCAGGATCAAGTCCCAGCCGATGATCCAGGCGAAAATTTCGCCCAGCGTTGCGTACCCATAGGTGTAAGCCGAGCCGGCGATCGGTATGAGAGAGGCAAACTCGGCATAACAGAGGCCTGCAAAGGCGCACACGATGCCGGAGAAAATAAAAGAAACGACGATGGCCGGGCCGGCGGCGGTAGCAGCGGCTGTTCCGGTGAGGACGAAAATGCCCGCTCCGATAATCGCTCCGATACCTAGCGTGATCAGATTGATTGGGCCGAGCGCCCGCCGCAGCGATCCTTCTCCGGTTTCGCCGGCCTCCTGCATGATTACATTTAGCGGCTTGGTGGCAAAAAGTTGACCGGCCATTCAGTCTCCCTGGCAGCGTCTCGGGCTAATTCGCGGGCATGGGATTGTCGCTAAACGGGCCTAGGACTTCAAGCGCCTCCGCTGGCGCGCTCACCGACGACGTCCGGCTTTGACAGCAGCCGCCAGGCGGCGTAAACCGGAACTCCGAGCAGCACGATGATCAACCCGGGCCACGTGTATTGCGGCTTATAGCGCAGCAATTGAATTTCAAGGAACACGGCCATCACCAAATAAATCGCAGGCAGCACCGGATATCCGATCGCACGATAGGGCCGAGGCATGTCCGGCCGCTTCCAGCGAAGAACGAAAAGGCCGGTGAGCGTGAGGATGTAGAAGATGACCACGGCGAATATCAGAAAGTCTAGCAGTTGGCTGTAGGTGCCGGAAAGGCAAAGAAGCGAGGCCCACACGCATTGAACGACTAGCGCCACGGCTGGCACATGGCGCCGGCTGATATTTCCAACAGAGCGAAAGAAGACGCCGTCCTTGGCCATTGCGTAGTAGATGCGCGCACCGGAGAGAATCAGGCCGTTGTTACACCCAAACGTGGAAATCAGAATCGCGACGGCCATCAGGATGGCGCCTGCAGGACCGAAGATCACTTGCAGAGCAGCCGTGGCCACGCGCTGGTCCGCAGCAAACTCGATGCCGCGAGCAAGCGCGGAGGCTCCGTGCGGATCGCCACTGAGTGGCAGTACGCGGAGATACGCGAAATTCGCCAGGACGTACAGCAGGACTACCATGCCCGTGCCCATGGCGAGCGCAAGGGGTAGATTGCGATGCGGATTTTTCACTTCCGCCGCGGTGAAGGTGACGTTGTTCCATGCGTCCATGGAAAAGAGCGAGCCGACCATGGCTACGCCGATCAACGTGAGCGTGCCGATCATACGCGTGGGTGAATCCGGGGGATACGGATGCGTCACGGACCAACCCGCGTGCCGCCAGAACGCGGTGAAGTTCACGGAGCGCGCCGCAGCCGTGGTGAACCAAAACCCAAGCAAAACCAAGACGGCAAGCGCGCCGGCCTTGGTGACGGTAAAAACGTTCTGTACGATTTTCCCCAGTCGCAGGCCGCGCGTGTTCACCCAGGTAAGCAGCACGATCGAAAGAATGGCGAGCAGATTCTGGCGGTTCAGACCCACGTGGTAGGGACCGAGCGAACCGAACCAGAAGTGCCATGGCCCAAATGTGCCTGCCCTCCCAAACCACGCGGAGGCCGAAAACCATGGGAAAATTACGGCCGTGAATTTCGCGAAAGCAATGGCCACGGCCGCGATCGTGGCAGTTTGAATCACCAGAAGCATGGTCCAGCCGTAGAGAAAGCCCCAAATCTGGCCGAGGGATTCGCGGAGGTAGACGTATTGGCCGCCGGCGTGCGGCATGGCCGCCGCCAGTTCGCCGTAAGAAAGAGCGGCGATGATAGTCATGACGCCGGACGCGATCCAGACAAGGATTAGCAATCCCGGGCTTTGGACCTGATGCGCGATGTCGCTGGAAACGATGAAGATGCCAGAGCCGATCATCGAGCCGGCCACGATCATCGTGGAATCGAACAGCCCGAGGCCCTTGACCAATGCACCGGTGGCGGGTATTGCTTTCACGGCGCTGCTCACTTTTCTCTCCAGCCTTCGCGGTCCTTACAGTTTCAGGTATTTCGCGCACGTTCGGCCGCGGCGAGGTATTCACGAGCACGCGTGACGGGATCGTCCGCCGCGATTAAATCGCGAATCACGGCTACGGAATCAGCGCCTGCCCGGAAGACTTCCTCGGATCTTTCAGCGGTGATTCCGCCAATGGCCACGAGCGGCTTACGTGTAACGCGGCGCGCCGCGCGAACAAAGTCGAGTCCAACGACAGGATCGGGATTGCCCTTTGTGGCCGTCGGGAAGATAGGCCCCACGGCAATATAATCCGCCGAAGTACGGTCCGCCTCGCGAAGTTGCTTCAGATTGTGTGTCGAAACGCCTACCCACCGCCCGGGGCCGCATATTTTGCGTGCGTCTTCGACCGGGAGATCGTCCTGGCCAACATGCACGCCGCCTGCTTCTGTGATCGCGGCAATATCGGGCCGGTCATTCACGATCAAGCGCATCCCGCGAGCACCAATCGCCGCAAGCAGCACACGCGTTTGGGCGCAAACGATGGCGGAAGAGGCCAGTTTAAGGCGAAGCTGAATCAGCTGTACACCCGCGTCCGCTAGCGCGTCAGCGAACGATACGATTCGATTTTCTGGAAGGCTCGAGTCGATGATGGGATAAAGCGACGGAAACAAAACTGGGCCTCACGCGACAAATATTGTCTCACGCCCCCGTACCAATTAGCTGGCGTATTGCGGCTATGCGACCGCCCCCTACCGCTTCGCTTCGGGCGCGAACATATGGTCGAGCGAGTGCGTGTCAAAATTTCCGGAGACGAAGTCCTTGTGCATGATGATGCGCTGGTGGAGAGGAATAGTGGTCTTGATTCCCTCGACGACGAATTGGTCGAGCGCGCGGTGCATTCGTGCAATCGCCTCGGTGCGGTCGTCGCCAAATGCGATTAATTTCGCCACCAGAGAATCGTAGTACGGTGGCACAACAGCGTCGGAATAGGCGGCGGTATCGACGCGAACCCCCGGCCCGCCCGGAACCCGGAAAGCGGTGATTCGACCGGGAGACGGCGTGAATTTTTCTGGATCTTCGGCATTGATCCGGCATTCGATGGCATGTCCGTGAGATTTTACCCGGCGGACGACCTGTTCCATTCGTTCGCCAGCAGCCAGGAGAATCTGCGATTTGACCAGATCGATACCCGTGACCATTTCCGTTACCGGATGCTCCACCTGGATGCGCGCGTTCATCTCGATGAAATAGAGGCTGCCTGAGGGATCGCGGAGGAACTCGACCGTGCCGGCGCTAGAATATCCGACCTTCGTCAGCGCCTCGATTACTTGGCCGCCAATGCGGTCGCGAGTCGCTTGGTCGATCACCGTGGATGGCGACTCTTCCAAAACTTTCTGGTGACGACGCTGCAGGGAACATTCGCGCTCGCCGAGGTGAATTACGCGGCCGTGCCGGTCGCCCAAAACCTGAAATTCGATATGTCGGGGATTCTCAATTAGCTTTTCAAAATAGACGTTGGGGCTGCCAAAGGCCTGTTCGGCTTCGGCGCGGGCGGTGTGAAAGGCGGGCAGCAGCTCTTTTTTGTTGCGCACCATCCGCATGCCCCGGCCACCACCGCCTTCCGCCGCCTTGATCATCAGCGGAAACCCTATTTCCGAGGCGGCATCGGCTGCAGCGGACTCGTCGGGTACCACGCCATCGCTTCCCGGAATAATCGGTAGCCCGGCGGCGGCCATTTCGACCCTGGCGCGATCCTTTTCGCCCATCATGCGAATGACTGCCGGCGAAGGACCGATAAAGGTGATGTGAGAGGCCTCGCAGACCTCGGCAAAATTGGCATTCTCGGACAGGAAGCCGTAGCCCGGATGGATCGCGTCCACATTGGCGATTTCAGCGGCGCTGATCACCTGTGGGATGTTCAGATAGCTATCCGAGCTGCGCGGAGGGCCAATGCAGATCGCCTCATCGGCAAAGCGCACATGCAGGGCGTGCCGGTCCGCCTCCGAATACACTGCCACGGTGCGAATGCCCAGTTCCTTGCACGCGCAGAGGACGCGCAACGCGATTTCCCCTCGATTGGCAATCAGGATTTTCTTAAACATTCGGCTCACGGCACGGTTGAAACGGCGGAGAGTTCACCTAAGGCGATGCCCCGCGATTGCGCGACCGTCATTTCTTCTGAGAGAGCGCGCGGATATCGAAAAGCGGCGCTCCGTATTCGACCGGCTTACCGTTCTCGACGTGGATGCGCACCACTTCGCCCGCCACGTCGGATTCGATCTCGTTCATCAATTTCATGGCTTCGATGATACACAGCACCTGGCCGGCTTCTACGTTTGCGCCTATCGAAACGAACGACTCAGCTTCCGGGCTAGGGGACGAATAGAAAGTTCCGACGATTGGCGACTTGATGGTGTGTAGGTTGTCGGAGCGATCGCGCGCGGCCGCGGTCAGCGCACTGGAGGGCGACGCGGCGGTTCTATCCTCCGACGCAGCAATTGGAGTTGCTGCCAACTCGGTTTGCGGACGCGCGACAAAATTACCCGCGGCCGAGGCTTTCTTGAGCCTCACATGAAGAGCGCCACGCTGGTATTCGAGCTCCTCCAGGTCGTGCGATTGCATAAACGTCAACAGGCGCTCGATCTCGGAGAGGTTTACGCCAGACGATTCTGTTCCGGCGCTGGATATTGCTTTAGGTTTTTTTGCCATTTAGAGTTCGATCAGGTCCCGGGGAGCCGCAGTCAGTTCCTCTGCGCCGCGCGCAGTCACGACAATTTCGTCTTCAATGCGGATACCACCCAAACCTTCAATGTATACGCCCGGTTCCACGGTGACCACCATACCTTCCGCGAGAACCGTATCGTCTCCCTTGCCAATGCGTGGAGACTCGTGAATTTCGAGGCCCACTCCGTGCCCCGTGCTGTGAGTGAAGTATTGCGCCACTCCGGCGCGCCGCAGCACGTTTCTAGCGGCAGCGTCCACGTCCTGACACTTCATTCCGGGCCGCGCTGCCGCCTTGCCCGCCTCTAACGCGTCCTGCACCGCTCTGTAGAGAGCGCCGACCCTGCGGGGCGCTTTACCTACAAAGACCGTTCGAGTCATGTCACTACAATAACCAGAAAGTATAGCACCGTGATCGAGGACGACCAATTCGTTTTTCGCAATCACTTTAGCACTGGGCCGCGCATGAGGCCAAGCGGATCGCGCTCCCGAGGCAACAATGGTTTCGAACGAGGGGCCTTCCGCACCGCGGCGCTTGAAATCGCGTTCAATTTCCGCGGCCACGTCGAGCTCCTTTATTCCCGGATGCAGTCTGCGACGTGTACGTTCAAAGGTCTTGCTGACGATGTCAGCAGCTCCGCGCATCACTGAAATCTCGTGCGTGTCCTTGACCATCCGAAGCTTTTCAATTGCGCCGTCATCGTTCACCCATCGAACTTTCCTGCAGACCGCCGCGTCCACGGCCTGTTTCTGGGCGATGGTCACTTGCGTGGCCGAGAACGCCACCCGCCGAAGCGATTTGCGCGAGCGCAGCAATTCCCCGGAGGCGCGCAATAGTCCTTTCTTGGCAATTCGGACGCGAGCGCCGGCAACCTCAGACTTTGACTGAATGGTGTAGCGGCTGTCGGTGAAGAACGTGGCGGAAGAGGCATCTACTACAAGGACGCCGGCAGAGCCGGAAAAACCACAAAGGTAGCGCACGTTAGGAAGATGGGTTACGAGAAGAGCGTCCGCGGAGATTCGATCGAGATCGTGCCGAAGCCGTTCCAATCGCGCCTGGTAACGGCTCCGGCTGCTGAAATCTTCCTGTTCGACCACTTCGTGCGATAGCTTTCCCTGTCCTACCCGACCCTAGCTCGGTAAAATACGCGGAGTGAGGAAGAACAGCAGTTCCGCCGAACTGGAGCTTATCGTGGTGTGTTTAAACAGGTTTCCTATCACCGGGATGCTCCCTACGAGCGGCACCTGATCGATTGACGTGTTCTGCTGAGTGACAATGATACCGCCGATGACCACCGTTGCGCCATCGTTCACCGTCACTTTTGTTTCAGCGGACTGCGTATCAATCGCCGGGATGCCTTCGACACGGGGAATCGCCTGATCGATCTGGTCATTTTCCACGGTCACGTCCATGTATACGGTGCCGTCCGCCGTGATCTGCGGAGTAACGTCAAGTTCTAGCACGGCATCCACGAATTGGACCGAGACCGTATTATTGACAACGGTCTGGACTGGGATCTTGGTACCTTGCTTGATGGTCGCCTTTTCGTTGTTCTGCGTGATCACTTTCGGCTGCGATAGCAGC
>JBAWEZ010000049.1:0-4217 GCA_049591475.1 Candidatus Acidiferrales bacterium | reverse complement strand
GGCTGCTTGCCGGTAACGATCTCGTCCGAGAACACCGTGCCGGTGAAATTCGCCGCCGGCGCCTGCTTCGTCGAGCGCTTGGAAGCGCGCAGAACTGTCATCCTAAATCCGGCAGTTGGAGTGGCGTTCAACCCGATCGCACCGATGAAATTCAACCGAGGGTTGGCACTCAAGCCGGGTTGAGGCGGATCGGCGGCCGCAGTTGCCTCCCTTTGAGGAAGTGCCGCAGTGCCTCACTGAGGATGCGATACCATCGTTCGAGGCGATCCAACTGCTCCGCAGTTTTGCGCAACTCAGCCAGGAAGCCTGCGATACGTAAATAGGCGCGGCGCGCCTTGTCGCGCATGCCGTGGGTGCTGCTGATCGTCAGCGTCACCTGGCCGGCGTGTTGCGTGCGCCGTGCGATCGCCGACAACAGCAGCGGCCGGCTGGTGATCGCCTCGCGATGGGGTTCCGGATCGGCCAGTCGGACGAACAGGCTCCACCAGTTGTAGATCAGCGCGACCATGCCAGCGGCCAGACGGCAACGCTTCAGGTCGTGCGTCGTGAAGCCGCCCCAGCCCCATTGGTTCTTCAACTCATCGAACGTGTTCTCGCAATCCGCCCGGTCGCGGTACAACTGGCCCATGGTCAGGATCTCGTTGTCCAGCGAGGTCACCAGCGCGGCGTATTCCCAACTATCCAAGCCTGGCCCGACCTCGATGAAGCTCAGCCGCAGTTGCGCAGCATTCGTTTGGTTGGTGGCGGCCAGGTCGCGGCCCAGCTTGCGGCGCAACAGAATGATGCGACGCTGCCGGCTCCAACCTACCAGGCGCAAGGTGGTTTCCTTGCCTTGCCAGCCGTGGCCCGCATCCTTCCAGTCGGATTGCCGCATCGCCCGTTCCACCGACCGCCTCACGTTGGCGGTCATGCGCAAGCGGAACAGATACGCCGGCTCCTCCTGCTCGGCCCGCGCCATCACTGCCTCGATGCCCCAGAACTTGTCGCCGCGCAGCAGGATGGGCCGCCGCCCCGGGCCTAAATGGTCCAGCAGCGCCCACAGCCCCTTCGTCGCGCGGGCGACGTTGTGTTCGTCGCCGGGCAGCGCATCGACCCGCAGCACCAGCCGCAAACTCGACAGCATGTAGGTGTGGTAGCAGTGCGATGGCCGGCCGGGCTTGTGCGGATTGTAGCCGACCGCGGCACCCTCCTGATGTCCGTAAAGCGGCTTGATCGTGCTGTCCATGTCGAGCACCCACGGCTCATCCAGCAGCGGCGTGGTGGTGTAGTCCAGGTGGTTCTGCAGCCAGGCCAAACCTTGCGCTTCGTCGATCTTCTCCAGGTTGCGGCGTACCGAATCCTCGCTGACCACTTTGTTTATGCCGAGCAGCGACGGGTTCACCGGATCACACCGGAGCGAGGTGATGTGGGCGTAGCGCCAATGGCCGGCCAGCACCGACAACAGTACGGTGCCAAGCAGGGCACGCTTGCTCGGCGCGTTCGGGCTGCTCAGCCACAGCGGGCAGTCCGCCACCCAGGCGTCGAACAGGCCCGCCTGCTTCAGGTAGTCGATGAAGAACGCGAGCTGGCCGAGCG
The DNA here is from genome assembly GCA_049591475.1 of Candidatus Acidiferrales bacterium. Lineage (GTDB taxonomy): Bacteria > Acidobacteriota > Terriglobia > Acidiferrales > UBA7541 > Palsa-295. The sequence goes on along the minus strand of JBAWEZ010000049.1, from coordinate 2,642 downwards.
GCGTGACAGGCGCCGCGGCGTCCCATTCGACATGCACTCGGCCGGCAAACGTCTCCGCCGTCGCGGACCATGGATCAACCGCCGGTTGTTCACCCCCTGGGTGAGCGACCAAATCACGCTGTTCTGTGCTCATGCCGGCCGAATCTGCCCGGTTCGCCCTGATCGGCAATCACCCAACTGCCGGATTTAGGCGCTTAAGGGCGAAGCCCGACAAAAATTTTGTCGATAGTCAGGCTGCGATCCCGAGTTCATGAAAGACACCCTGCATGGCGCGTCGCAGGTCCAGGTAGTGGTGATCGATGGCTCGCGGGTTTTGTGCTCCGTGGTTCGGGGCGATTTCCTGAGCAGCGGCGAGGAGCGGTTTGATGGCTTTGTCGCGAAGCACGAGCAGGGCCGCGATGGCCCGTAGACCGGACGGGAGGGGCTCGTAGCGACGCGTCGAACCGATCCGGCGGACGATCTGTTTGCCGCGGAGCTTCTTCAGATCGTAGGCGGCTTGGCGGGGACCGTAGGCGGATGGGCTTTGATTTCCGCGCGCACGGACCTGAGCGGTCAGTGCGGCGGCAGTGAAGCCGTCGGCGGAGGCTGACAGAGCGATCACAGCCTCGGCGACGTGACGCAGGCGCGGCCTGTTCAGATCGATGCCCCCGACGATGGACTTGCCGACGCGCGACGGCAGCGGAAGGCGTTCAAGCATTTCATCGCCGATAAAGCATTGATTGATGCAGCTCAAGGCTTCCATGAATCGCTCAAGCATGCCCTTCAACCGGCGGACGATTTCGGGGAAGTTATCAAGCAAGCGCCCACACTGGAACTCTCGGATATTATGAGCGACGGCCTCGATGCGAAGTACGCGTTCGCCTTTGGAATAGATCTTCAGGACCAACTTGCCACAATGCAGCTTGAAGACCGTCAGATCATACGTAGGTCTCTCGACCGCGACTTCCCATTCGGCCGTCCGCATGTTGCGTGGACGGTATTTCGGCCGACCCTTGTCTCCGAGGATCGTCTTTATCGTCTTCAGGTCCAGCGGCGCGCGGCTGCGGTCGATCAGCGCCTGGAAAACTTGCTCCATACGCCCGCCGACCACAAAGATCAGATTGCGGCTGTACTCCATCTGGTAGTTGGAGAAGTGATACCGAAACCCGCTGCGTTTCTGCTCTTCGAAGTCGAGCGCAAAGCACAAACAGGAGCGGTAAATCCACCGCTCACATACCTCGCGCAATCGCCCTATAGCCCGTTGTTCGGACAAGGTCTCTGCGATGCTTGCGAAGCCAGATGTGTTGCCAATCGCAGTAAAACAGTTGCCTTCTTTGGTGAACGCGATGCCCGCCTTGCGGGCCTGGCAGGCGACGTATTCATGGCCATTCAGGATCACTTGGGCGGGGAACGGCGGATGCCCGCTGATCTTGATGGTGACGTGTCCCCAATCGCGGTCGATAATATGGAATGAGTAGTGGTTTACGTAAGGTTTCTTCCGCTCAAGGTGGTAATTCGTCTCCACGTGCCACACTGGTGCCTGGGCTCGGCCGACCAGGACCAGAAAGAGGCCTTCGGTGATCGTTGTCTTGGCCAGATAATCATCGGCCACGTCATGCTTGCGCTGCCCTGCCACACAATCGATGACCGGAATGTCGTGCGCTTTGGCGTAGCCTCGCACCCGTCGGCTGAACCGACCGGCCAACCGCATCAAGTGGGCGTTGTCCAAGGTGTCGTCCGATCCAGTGAGCGCCCGCCACCACACGCGGAAACCACCAGGACTATGCCCCATCCCGAAGTAAGCGTTCAGAACGATGCGGTCCACGCAATCGTAGCTGCCACTCAGCAGTTCGTGGTACAGTTCGCTCAGACCTTCTGACATGACCCGCTTCCCCGAGCGTGGCGCCGAACACAGATATCCATCGGAGACAAGCATACCGACTGCCCGGGGGAACATCAGCCAGTGACGACGCCTTGACGTGGAGGGGCTGCCCCGTAGGGGCCACTTTTCCGCAGCCGTGTCTGCGGAAAAGCGTAGTCCCTTACCAGGCGACTCTTGCCACAGACTGCATTGAATCGGGGCCTGCGCCAAATCCCATCAAATCATAGCCGGAATGACAACCGCCTCGGTGAGCCATTCGGCCGCGGCGGTCGCGGCGCGCCCGGCCTTGGTGAGGTAGTAGCGGTAGGTTCCGGTGGCGCGTTTGACGACCCCGAGGTCCAGCAGCCGGCGCAGTTGCCGCGACAGTCGGGTTGGCGAGAGCATCCCGAGGGTCCGCCAACAGCTCGCGCCGGCGAATGCCGGCAATGTTGACCCTCGGGCGCTGCAAGGCGTGCAGCAGGGCCTTGTCCACCGGGGCAAAAAAGTTGATCCCCTGCACCGTCTTGCCGTCCACCTCACGCGGCTTGGTCAGGCGCCCCAGCGCCCTGATCCCGGCGGAGAAGTCGTCCAGCGCGGACAGATGCGCGATATAGCGCCGATTGCAGCCGAGCAGGATGTCACGCAGATCGATCAGGCTGTAGATGGATTTCTTGACAGGTGCGAGGCCCCGGGTAGCCGGGCCCTTGCGGTGTTCCACCTTCCGGTGGTGCTTGAAGAAGGACACGTCGTTGGTGGTGGTCTCGATGCGTAGCACGATGCCGTGCTTGTCATACATCTTGAT
>JBAWEZ010000048.1:0-17656 GCA_049591475.1 Candidatus Acidiferrales bacterium | reverse complement strand
GGAGGAGAGCGCGATCGCACCAAGCGTCCGCTGATGGGCGAAGCGGCTGGATCGTTAAGCGATTTGGTGGTGCTGACGAGCGATAACCCGCGGAGCGAGGATCCGCTGCGCATCATTAATGACGTGGTTGTGGGCCTGCAGAAAGTCAGCGCCAATTACCGGATCGAACCGGACCGCGAGCAGGCGATTGCCGTCGCGCTTGATGCCGGGCAGCCGGGCGACATCGTGATTTTGGCGGGCAAGGGTCACGAAGCGTATCAGGTGCTGCGCAACGGCTCAATCGAGTTCGACGACCGCGAAAAGGCGCGGTCGATTCTGCGTCGCAAGGGTTATGGCAAGTAAAATCGCCGGTCACGCGGATTCGAGTTGGCAAGGGGACTGCAACGGTCAACTCAGAAGCAGGCTAAAGCGGCGGACATAATGCGATGGACCATAGCTCAATTGGCGGATGCGCTGGGGGTTGCGCGGCCCAGTGGCTTGCAGTCGTCTGTCCCAGCAACCGGCGTTTCCATCGACTCGCGGACCATTCGACCCGGGGAACTGTTTATCGCCATACGCGGCCCGCGTCACGACGGACACGGTTTCGTGACCGGAGTACTAGCGTCCGGGGCTACTGCAGCAGTGGTGGAGCGCGAAAAACTCGGGGAGTTTCCAAAGGAAATACAGGGCAAGCTGTTCGCCGTAGACGATACGCTGGCGGCGCTGCAGCGCCTGGGTTCGCGAGCTTGCGAGATTTGGCGAAAGCAGCGGCGGGGCAGAATGGTGGGCGCGGTGGCCGGGTCTGTGGGCAAAACGACCACCAAGGAAATTTTGGCGGCGCTGCTTGGTGCGCGTTACGGCGTCCTGAAGACGCAGGGAAATTTGAACAACGAGTACGGGCTGCCGTTGACGCTGCTGAAGCTGGACGACCAGCACGAGGCGGCGGTGATCGAGCTGGGCATGTCGCACCGCGGTGAATTGGCGGCTTTGACGCAGATTGCTTCGCCGGACGTGGGCGTGATCACGCGCGTCGCCGTGGAGCATCTGGAATTTTTCGAGTCGCTGGACGAAATTGCGCTGGCCGAGCGCGAGTTGATCGAAACTCTGCCGGCGAATGCGACGGCGGTGCTGAACGCTGATGATGAGCGAGTAGTGGAGTTCGCCCAAGTTGCACGAGGGCCGGTACTTCGCTTCGGCTCCGAGGCGCAGGCGGAGTTTCGCGCCGAGTCGATTGAAGACCGCGGGCTTGCCGGTTCGGCGTTCGACTTCGTTAGTCCCGGCGGAAGCGTGCGGCTGGAATTGCCGTTGATTGGCCACCACAACGTGATGAATGCGCTGGGGGCGCTGGCGGCCGCGAGCGTCTGGGGAATTGGCGGAGCGGAGGCAGAGCGCGTGTTTCCCGAGCTCGCGCCAGCGGACAAGCGCGGTGAAGTGGTGCGTTATGATGAAGGTTTCTCGGTCATCAACGACTGCTATAACTCAAGTCCCGAAGCGCTCAACTCTATGACCCGGTTGCTCGCCACGACGCCGGGATACGAGCGTCGAATTCTGGCCGCGGGCGAGATGCTCGAGCTCGGAGCCAGCTCCGCCGAACTACATCGCGAGTGCGGCAGGCTTGCCGCGGCACAGCGCAATATCGACTGGATCTTCGGCGTGCGGGGCTGCGCGGCGGATTTTTTGCAAGGTGCGGTGGAGGCGGGACAACCCAAGGAACGAACGCGGTATTTCGAAAACTCGCAGGAGGCTGCGAAATTTATCGAGCAATTCGCCCGGCCGGGCGATTTGCTGCTGCTGAAAGGTTCGCGCGGAGTAAGGATGGAACGGATTTTGGAAGCGATTGATGGCGGGCATCGGCGCGTGGGCGCGAAGACCGCCGAATCGCTGGAAGCTGTTCCCGAGAGACCGCGCTGAAATGCTCTACTACCTTTTCTTTTTTGGGCTAAAGCCCCATTTCAGTCCGCTCAACGTTTTTCGATACATCACGGTCCGCACGGCGGTTGCCGGATTGACGGCGCTATTGCTTTCGCTTCTTCTGGGGCCATGGATGATCGAGCGACTGCGCGAAATGCAGGTCAAGCAGTACATTCGCGAGGAGGGCCCCAAAGCGCACCAGAAAAAATCGGGGACTCCGACGATGGGCGGGCTCTTGATTGTGGCCGCGATTGTGGTGCCCACACTGCTGTGGGCCGATTTGCGCAACGCGTACGTACTGACCGCTCTGGGCGCAACGCTGGCTTTTGGGGCGATTGGTTTTCTGGACGACTACAACAAAGTGGTGCGCAAGCACAACCAAGGGCTTTCGGCGAAAGGGAAGTTTTTGCTGCAAGTGCTGGTCTGCGTGGGAGTGGCAGCGGTGCTGATCGGATTGCAAGCTAAGGGCGTTTACTCGACCAGGCTGAGCGTGCCCTTCCTGAAGCGCGTGCATCCCGACCTGGTGATCGAATCGCTGCTGCTGCGGCCGCACATTTGGCTACTGGCTTATATTCCGTTCGTGTTGTTTTTGGTGCTGGTGATCGCCGGCCTTTCGAACGGCGTGAATCTGTCCGATGGACTGGACGGCCTAGCGATCGGCTGCGTGATCATCTCCGCCGCCGCGCTGACGGCGTTGACGTATCTTTCGAGCAACGCGCGTTTCGCCGATTACCTTGAAATCGAAAAAATTCCCCAGGCCGCTGAGCTGACTGTGTTTTGCGGCTCAGTGGTGGGCGCGTCGCTGGGGTTTCTCTGGTACAACGCGCATCCAGCGGAAATGTTCATGGGCGACGTGGGATCGCTGGCGCTAGGCGGCGCGATCGGCACAGTGGCGGTGATCATCAAGCAGGAAATTCTACTGGTGTCGATCGGCGGCATCTTTATCATCGAGCTGCTGTCGGTGATTTTGCAGGTCGGCTCGTTCAAGTTGACGGGCAAACGCATTTTTCGCATGGCGCCGCTGCACCATCACTTCGAACTGATCGGCTGGAGCGAGTCGAAGGTGATCGTGCGTTTTTGGATTGCCGCGCTTATTTTTTCGCTGTTCGCGTTGACGACGTTGAAATTGAGGTAAATGCAGGTGAGACCCGGAATCGATCTCTCGGGAAAGAGGTTGCTGGTTGTGGGACTGGCACGTACTGGAGTCGTGACGTCGCTTTTTGCCGCCGGCTACGGCGCAGTGGTCACCGCCACCGACGAAAAGCCGGAAACCGAACTGCGGGAAACGGCCGAACGTTTGCGCGCCGCGGGCGTAAAGCTGGAACTCGGCACGCGCAATGCTGACGCGTTCTTGCAGCAGGATCTAATCGTAGTTAGCCCCGGCGTTCCGTTCAAATTGGCACAACTGGACTTGGCGCGCTCGCGCGGCATACCGGTGTGGAGCGAGATCGAGCTGGCGTGGCGATTTCTGCGCGGCAAGCTCATAGGCGTCACCGGGTCGAACGGCAAAACGACTACCACCGCGCTGATCGCGCACATCCTGAAGACCGCCACGATCCCCACGCTCGTGGGAGGAAACATCGGCACACCGCTTCTAGCCCTGGTGGAAACTTCCACGGATTCAACTGTGACGGTCGCGGAAGTCAGCAGCTTTCAGCTGGAGGCCGTCGAAGCGTTTCGCCCCGAAATTGGCGTGCTGCTGAATCTCACGCCGGATCATCTCGACCGTCACGCATCCTTTGAGGAATATGCCACGGCGAAGATGCGCCTGTTCGACCGTCAGCTGGATCGCGACGCAGCCGTCTTGAACGCGGACGATCCCGAAGTTGCTCGACGCATGCCGTCGCGGCCGCAGATTTACTGGTTCAGCCGCCAAAAGCGCGTGGCGCAAGGAACTTTTCTGCGCGATGGGCAAATCGTTTTCCGCGATCGCGGCAGCGAATTCGCTCTGGCGCGCCGCGATCAAATTTCTCTGCGCGGCGAACACAACATCGAAAATGCACTGGCCGCTTGCGCCGCAGCCTATCTCGCGGGAGCCGAACCCGCGGCCATTGCTGCCGGCGTGAAATCCTTTCGCGCCGTCGAGCACCGACTGGAGTTTGTGGCAGAGATCGGTGGCGTCACGTATTACAACGACTCGAAAGCGACCAACGTCGATGCCGCACTGAAAGCCATCGAAGCTTTTCCGGGCTCGCTCTTCGTGATTCTCGGCGGCAAGGACAAAGGCAGCCCCTACACGCCTCTGCGCGAGCCTTTGCATGCTCGGGCGAAAACTGTGCTGCTGATTGGCGCCGCCGCCGAAAAAATCGCCGCCGATCTAGGTGACGCTGTCCCCTGCATACACGCGGGGACGCTTGAGCGCGCCATCGAACGGGCCGCCGAACGCGCGCGGCCCGGAGATATCGTGCTGTTGGCGCCGGCTTGCTCTAGTTTCGATCAGTTTGAAAATTACGAGCATCGCGGCCGCGTGTTTAAGGAAGTTGTTGCCAGACTCGAAAATACATCCGTCGCGGGCGCTGGCCCGCGGAGAGGCTGACATGCCGCGAACTCTCCAGCCCGACCGCCGCTTATTTGGCGTCACGCTTGCGCTCTGCCTGATCGGTGCGGTGATGGTTTTCAGCGCTTCAGCCATGACGGCGCGCGATCAATACGGCAGTGCCTACTATTTCCTGATTCGCCAGCTTCTGTGGGCGGCGCTCGGCATTCTCGGCATGTTTTGGCTGATGCGCACCGATTATCACAAGCTGCGTCAGCCACGCGTGATTTTCAGCGGCCTGTCGCTCACGCTGGTGCTGCTGATCGCCGTCTATTTTCTGGATCGGTCGCATGCCACGCACCGGTGGATTAAGTTTGGACCGCTCAGCTTTCAGCCGTCCGAACTGGCGAAGCTGATGGTCATTTTTTATCTGGCGTGGTTTTTGGAGATTCGCTGCGCGCCGCGCGCGCCGGGCGTCAACAATCTACCGCGAACGCTTCTTCCAATCCTCGGGACCGTCACCCTCATCATGGCGCTGATCTACAAAGAGCCGGACATGGGCACAGCCTGCATGGTTTTCTTCATTGCCGCGGTGATGCTGTTCGTGGCTGGCTTGTCTTATCGCTACATCGCCGCCGCCGTGCTTGTTGCAGCGCCAGTGGTGTATATCGCGATCGCCAGCGTGCCCTACCGGTTGCAGCGCGTTCAGACGTTCTTTTCGCCCGGCTCCGACCCACAGGGTCACGGCTTCCAGTTGCTGCAGTCACTGATCGCCGTAGGTTCAGGTGGCTTCAGCGGCGTCGGCCTGATGGAAAGTCGCCAGAAGCTTTTCTTCCTGCCGGAGGCGCACACGGACTTCATCTTTTCGGTCATTTGCGAAGAGCTTGGCTTTATCGGAGCAATCGTGATTCTGACGCTCTTTGCCGTATACGGCTGGCGTGGGTTCGTGGCCGCCATGAAAGCGCCGGATGACTTCGGCCGGTTCCTCGGCATCGGCGTGACTGCCATGGTCGTGGGCCAGGCGCTGATCAATCTGAGCGTGGTGCTGGGGCTGCTGCCGACCAAGGGGATTCCGCTGCCGTTCATCAGCTATGGCGGGTCAAGCTTACTGGGAATGCTGCTGGCCACAGGTGTGCTCCTTAACATCAGCCAGCAAGCCGATGCGGAAGTGACGTGAACGCGAATGCCAGGAGTTTGTTGATTGCCGGCGGGGGCACCGGGGGCCACGTTTTTCCGGCGATCGCAGTAGCTAAAGAGTGGCTTCGCCGCGGGAATCCGTTCTCTGAGGCGCGCAGCGAAGAAGGTAGTCGCAAGGTCGTGTTTGTGGGAACCGAGCGCGGACTGGAAACAAAGTTGGTGCCGCAGGCAGGCATGCCACTCGATCTAATTCGCGCGGCTGGCCTGAAAGGAATCGGCGGCGTGCGCCTACTGAAGAATCTGGCGTTGCTTCCCGCCGGGGTGTGGGACTCGCGCCAGATCCTTTCCCGCAACAGTTTCAATGTGGCATTCGGTGTCGGCGGCTATGCTTCTGGGCCGATGATACTGATGGCCGCGCTGCACGGCATTCCGACCGTGATCTTTGAGCCCAATGTCGAGCCGGGTTTCACCAACCGCGTTCTGGCGCGCATCGCTACGCGCATTGCAGTGGCTCACCAGCCGACCGCCGACCGCTTCGGCGGCCGTGCAGTGGTCACCGGATGCCCTGTGCGTCCCGAATTTTTCGCCATTCCACCGAAGCAACATACGGAACCGTTCACGGTTCTCATCACCGGAGGCAGCCGCGGCGCCCTTCCCATCAATCGCGCCGTGATTTCGTCGCTCGACCTGCTGGAAAAAAGAAAAAACCAGCTTTTCATCGTGCATCAAACCGGAGAACGTGATTATAATGCAGTGCGCGTGGCCTATGAAAAACGCGGAGTCCCAGCGGAGGTTCTGCCCTTCATCGACAATATGGCGGAAAGGTTTGCCCAGGCGGACCTGATCGTCTGCCGCTCCGGCGCCATCACTGTCGCGGAGGTAGCGGCCTCCGGACGCGCCGCCATCTTCATCCCTTTTGGAGCTTCCACAGACGCGCATCAGACGCGCAACGCCGCGGCTATGCAAGACGCAGGTGCCGCCCGGCTGCTTCCGCAGGAAGAACTGACGCCGGAGCGATTGACAGCCGAAATTTTCACCTTCCTGGACCAGCCTCGGAGAATTCGAGAAATGGAAGATCGCGCCCGCGGCCTGGCACGTCCACACGCCGTGGAAGATATCGTCGATCTTCTGGAAAGCCTTGTGCCAGCTGAAACGGCGACTGCGGTAGCGGATGGAAGGCGATGAACATCAGCTTCCGAAATTTTCAGCGCGTCCATCTGGTGGGCATCGGCGGCAGCGGCATGAGCGGCATCGCCGAAGTGTTGCTGTCGATCGGCTACGCTGTTTCCGGCTCGGACTTGCGAACGTCTCCTGTGGTTGAGCGGCTGCGCAAACTCGGTGCCACTGTGTATGAGGGCCATCGCGCGGAAAATGTGCAAGGCGCGCACGTAGTGGTCATCTCGTCCGCCGTTTCCTCGGACAACGTAGAAATCGTTGAAGCGCAGCGCCTGAAGATTCCGGTGATCCCGCGGGCGGAAATGCTCGCCGAGCTAATGCGATTGAAATTTGGAATCGCCGTGGCTGGCGCGCACGGCAAGACCACAACAACTTCGATGGTTGCATCGGTTCTTGGCGCCGCGGGACTCGATCCCACGTTCGTGGTAGGCGGCCGCGTGAACCATGCGGGCTCGAATGCCCGCGTCGGCCAAAGCGAATACATGGTTGTGGAAGCCGACGAAAGCGACCGGTCGTTTCTCTTACTCGCTCCAGTGATCGCTGTGGTTACCACCATCGACCGTGAGCACCTCGACCAATACAAATCGCTCGAGGAAATTCAGGACGCCTTTTTACAATTCGTGAATCGCGTGCCTTTTTATGGAGAAGTGGTTTTGTGCCTCGACGAGCCGAACGTCCAGGCCATTCTCCCGCGCGTTCGTCGTCCGGTGATCTCCTACGGCACGTCCAGCCAGGCGGATCTGCAAATTTCAGACGTGCAACTCCAAGGTCTTTCCAGCGAATTCCGGGTGCACTATCGCGGCGAGGATTTGGGCACTTTTCATTTGCCATTGCCTCCGGGAATCCACAACGTGCGCAACGCCGCCGCGGCTGCGGCGGTTGCCCTCGCCCTGAACGTGCCGGCCGAGCTTATTCGCTCGGGATTGGCACACTTTGCTGGGGTTGGCCGGCGCTTCGAGATTAAAGGCTGCTACAACGGCGTGGCGCTGATTGACGATTACGGCCATCACCCCGCCGAAATCCGCGCCACTTTAGAAGCGGCCCGTGGCTGCGGTTACAAACGCCTGCTGGTGCTCTTTCAGCCGCACCGTTACACGCGTACCCAGCAGCTCTGGGACGATTTCTGCCAATCGTTCAATCAGGCCGACGTTTTGGTCGTCACCGATATTTACGCGGCGGGCGAAGGGCCCATCGAAGGCATCACCGCCGAGCGCCTGGCCGCCGGGATCAGTTCTGCCGGGCATAAGAGCGTGGTGTATTCGAGCACGCTGCAGGGCGGCATCGAGTTCATGTTGCGCGAAGCGCGCCCGGGCGACGCGGTGCTGACCATCGGTGCGGGGAGCGTGGGCCGCGTGACAGATGAATTGGCGATGCTGCTTGGATCGAGGGTTCCGACGCATGCGCGTTAGCGATCAGCTCGCCGCGAAGCTAAAAGACCTTGGCGCGGAGGTGCAGCACGGCGTGTCGCTCACCACGCGCACCTCGCTTGAAATTGGCGGCACTACGGACGAGTTGGTCGTGCACCGGCACGAGCGCATCGCCGAAGTGATGAGTTTGCTGGCGAACGAGCGAATTCCGTGGCGCTTTCTGGGAGGCGGGACGAACGTGTTGATCGGCGATGGCGAGCTTTCCTGGGTCGCGTTGCATCTGGCCGCTGCGAAACCTGGAATGCGAGTTGAAGGCAATCTTGCCTACGTCGAAGCCTCAGCTGACCTGGGCGGAACGGTCACTTTTTGCGCTAAGCAAGATCTCGGCGGCATGGAAGGACTCATCGGTGTGCCCGGCAGCGTAGGCGGGGCTCTGCGCATGAATGCGGGAGCTTACGGTACCCAAATCGGGCCGCACGTTCGCGAAGTAGATCTCTATCGCGCAGCAACGGGCAAAATGGAAACGCTGCGTGGCGCCGAAATTCGCTTCGATTACCGGCACACTTCTTTCGCGCCCAACGACGTGATGCTTCGCGTAAAGCTCGAGCTGCCGTCGAAGCCCTACAAGGAAATTGTGGCGGGGATTCGCATGTGCAATGAAAAGCGCCGAGCCAGCCAGCCGCTCAATCAGAAAAGCGCCGGCTGCATTTTCAAGAATCCGGCGGGCAGTTCGGCGGGGCGAATGATTGACGAGCTGGGCCTGAAGGGATTTCGCGTGGGCGACGCCATGGTGAGCGACCGCCACGCCAACTTTTTTGTGAACGCCGGCCACGCTTCGTCTGCGAACATGATGGGATTGATCGGGGCTGTGCGCGAGCGCGTGCGCGCAGCATACGGCGTGGAGCTTGAGAACGAGGTGATCATCTGGCAAAACTGAAGATCGTCGAGCCGGACGCTTTCCCGCAAGAAGTGCTCGCGGACGAAGAGCCGAAGTATCTTCGCCGCCAGAAGCCGCTGGAAATCCGGCGGCGTAAGTTTGGCCGCAAGGCTTGGAAGACGTATTTGCGAGCCACCATGTGGGCCGCGGTGGGCCTGGCAGGCGCGTGGGCAGCGTTCGAATGCGGACAATTCCTCCTGGCCTCGCCCGCGATGGCGCTGATTCATCCCGGTCAGGTGGAGATTTCAGGCACTCATTTCACGCAGCGCCGCAGCGTGCTGGAAATTTTTGCCGCCGATCGCGGCAAAAGCATTTTGCGCGTTCCGATTGACGAGCGCCGCAGCGAAATCGAAGCGATTCCATGGGTGGAAAGCGCCGTGGTGCGGCGCGTGTTGCCCAACCACATCGCCGTCACGATCACGGAGCGCACACCGGTAGCATTCTTGCGCGAAGGTTCAAACATGGCCCTGGTGGACGTTCACGGCGTGATTCTCGACCGCCCGCTCGAAGGAAACTTCGATTTCCCGGTGGTCACCGGCATCGGTCCGGAAATGACTCTCGAAGACCGCGCGCAACGCATGCAGCTTTTTTCCGGGTTCATGCAACAAATTGAATCGGTCGGCGCATCGGCGGCCAGCAGTATTAGCGAAGTCGATCTTTCGGACATGGAAGACGTGCGCGCGTCGGTCAGCGGGCTCAGCGGCTCGGCTGTAGAGATAGCCGATGGCAACGGAGCTGCGGACGCTTCAAGCCAGAACTCGAACCCAGTTCTCGTCCATTTCGGTGACGGAGATTTCGCCTCGAAATATCAGACGCTGGTGCAGGACATTGGCCAGTGGCGCGCTAAAGCCGGCAGCGTGCAATCCGTCGATCTGCGGTTCAATGGCGAGGCCGTTGTGAATCCCGATGCGACCGTAGCTGGAGGTGCGGCGGGCGCGAATCGCGCCGGGGCGCGGGCAAAAAAATATTCGCGGTAATGCTGTAGAGCAAGGAGCAGGGAATTGACCAGGAAAGAACGCCATATCGTGGCGCTGGATATCGGCAGCACAAAAACGTGTGCGCTGATCGGAGAGCAGGCCGACGACGGGAGCGTGAAATTCGCGGCGCTCGGCGCGGCCGAATCCAAAGGGTGGCGCAAGGGTCAAATCGTCAATCTCGATCTGGCGGTCAGCTCCATTCGCCGCGCAGTGGAGGAAGCCGAAGCGATTGTGGGCGTCCCTGTGGAATCGGCGCTCGTGGGCGTCGCGGGCATGCATGTGCGCGGCGTGAATAGCCGCGGGGGAATCACTGTAGGCGCGAAGCCGCGCGACGTTCAGCGGGAGGACGTGCGGCGTGCAATCGAAGCGGCACGCGGCGTCACGCTGCCGGAAGACCGCGAAATCCTGCACGTCTTGCCACAGGAATTTTTTCTCGATGGCCAGGACAATATTCGCGACGCGATCGGCATGCTCGGGCAGCGGCTGGAAGCCAACGTCCACATCGTTACGTCGTCCGGCTCGGCCACCCAGAATATCGTTACCGCAGTGAATCGCGCCGGTGTGCGCGTGGATGATACCGTTCTTGAGCCGCTCGCGTCCGCGGAAGCGTGTCTCACGCAAGACGAGCGCGAGTTGGGTTCTTGCCTTCTCGATATCGGCGGCGGCACTACGGAAATGATCGCTTTCGCGGGCGGCGTCGTCCGCCACACGGCTGCGATTCCAGTCGGAGGAGATCACTTCACCAATGATTTGGCGGTGGGCTTGCGCACGCCGATCCCAGAGGCGGAGAAAATCAAGCGCGAACACGCCAGCGCTGTGCGCGAACTCGCGGTGCAGGACCTGGCGATAGAAATTGCCAGCGTCGGTGATCGGCCGCCGCGCACCGTCTTCGCGCGCATGTTGGCGGATATCGTTGAGCCGCGCGGCCAAGAATTACTGATGCTGATTCGCGACGAGCTGCGCCGCGGCGGCATGGAATCGCAAATTCCTGCCGGAATTATTCTCACCGGTGGCGGCGCTCACCTGCGCGGCTTTACGGAGCTGACCGAACGCGTCTTTAATCTGCCCGTTCGCGTCGCTTCGCCGCGAGGTTTGGCGGAAATGAGCGAAGACGTTTCCCGGCCCGAGTATTCCACGGCCGTGGGTCTGGTGCTGTACGGGGCGCGCACGCGGCGCCTCATCGGCGCTCGTCCTGCGGGGTTTATCGGAAAATTGAAAGGGATGTTTGCAGGCGCGTAGAAAAGCGGGGCGCGGTCGATTTTGTGGCGGACGGCACGGAAAGAGGGCGGCGGATTCTTGAATATTCAGGCGTGAGATTCTGGGGGAGGAAGCATGGCAAAAGAAGCGAATCTTCGAGTTTCGTTTAACGAAGAGCAGCAGGACGGCGCAAAGATCAAAGTGATCGGCGTGGGCGGCGGCGGTTCGAACGCCGTGAATCGCATGATTCGCGCCAAGGTCGAGGGCGTCGAATTCATTGCGGCGAATACTGACTTGCAGGCGCTGAAACTTTCGCAGGCGCCGGTGAAATTGCAACTTGGCGCGAAGCTGACGAAGGGCCTGGGCGCGGGCGCGAATCCCGAGGTCGGCCGCAAAGCCGCTCTTGAGGATACGGAGAAAATTCTCGAGGCGCTGGATGGCTCGGACATGGTGTTCGTCACCGCGGGCCTCGGCGGCGGCACCGGCAGCGGAGCAGCGCCCGTGGTCGCGAATCTCGCCACGGAACTCGGCGCGCTGACGGTCGCGGTGGTTACGAAGCCTTTTGCCTTCGAAGGCAAGCGCCGCATGCAGCAGGCGGAGCAGGCCCTCGCGGAACTGATCGGCTGCGTCGACACGGTAATCGTGATCCCCAACGAGCGGCTGATGGAATGCGTCGAGCAGGGCACCAGTTTCTTCGAGGCATTCCGCATCGCCGACGATATTTTGCGGCAGGCGGTGCAGGGAATCAGCGACATCATCACGATTCCTGGCATCATCAATCGCGACTTTGCCGACGTGAAGACGATCATGTCTGGACAAGGATACGCAGTGATGGGCACCGCCGTAGCGTCCGGATCGAATCGCGCCACAGATGCGGCGACCCGCGCCATCAATAGCCCGCTGCTTGAAGACAACTGCATCAATGGCGCACAGGGAATCTTGATCAACATCACCGGATCGTCGTCGCTCTCGCTGCACGAGGTGCACGAAGCCTCGTCCGTGATTCAGAAGGCAGCGCATGAAAACGCCAACATCATCTTTGGCGCGGTGATGGACGATGCCATGAAGGACTCGGTCAAAATTACAGTGATCGCCGCGGGATTCCGCGAAGTAGCCGGCAAAAAGACGCACACGCGGCCGTCGTATTTGCCGAAGACGTGGAAAGCCGCGCGCGAGCAAGCTCCCGTAAACGTCGCGCCTCCGCCTCCCGCGAACGTGGTGCAACAAGTGGTGCACAACGTGCGGGAGATGGAGGAAGTGCCGGCAGACGATCTAGACGTACCGACGTTTCTGCGCCGCCAGGCTCAGAAAGCTTAGGCAGCTTATCGGTCGGGTTAGTAAGCGCGTGGGGGAAAACGGCGCGGCGATTCTAGCCGCGCCGTTCCATTTTATAAGCCGGATGCGAGAGCTGCAGCAATGCCGTTCCGCCGCTCCTCGTCTCGATATACACTCTCGCCGTGAAATCTCCGTTCGTTCGCGTGCCGAAGGACATCGTCGAAGCAATGCTTGCGCATGCGCGGCGCGAACGGAGCGTCGAATGCTGTGGACTGCTCGCCGGACGCAACGGCGCGATCACCCGAATCTTT
Source organism: Candidatus Acidiferrales bacterium (assembly GCA_049591475.1). GTDB lineage: Bacteria > Acidobacteriota > Terriglobia > Acidiferrales > UBA7541 > Palsa-295. The sequence continues at coordinate 4,913 of JBAWEZ010000048.1, read as the reverse complement.
CCAGCCGCGAATGCGGCGGCCAATCCAGCCACATCGTATGAGATTGCGCCAAAAGAAATCTTTGCGCTGATGCGCGAGATGCGCGCCGAAGGAACCGAAATGCTGGGCGTCTACCACTCGCATCCTAACGGGAAAAACGAGCCCTCGCCGCGCGATATCGAGCAGGCGTATTACTCCGAGGCCGCGTACTTCATTTTGTCGCCGCGCGACGATGCCCAGAATCCAGTGCGCGCCTTTTCGATTCGCGACAGCCGCGCAACCGAACTCGGAATCACTCTAATTTGAAAAGGTGGGCTTTCGTCCTAATTGTAGAGGCACAACGGTGGTGCCATTCCGGGCGAAAGCGCGCACACCCGTCCTCAGCCCCTACCGCGCGATTCCCCTCGTCTTGAAGTCCCCCTTGGAAAATTCTGCCGACTTTCCCTTCGGTATACTCAAGCTCTGCCAGTTGCCCGCGGAAAAATGCTTCGCCAGGTAAACAATTTGGCCCACGTGGTAAGCCGTGTGCGTCGCGTTCCGGTTCAGCGCTTCGATCACTAGGAGACCCTCGCCGCGAATGAAGATCGTCCGGTCCAGGTCCGGCGGCTTCAACGCCTCGATCTCGCGCAGCGCGATGCCCCACGCTTCGTCCCACCACCGCAAAATATCTCCGCGGGACATGCGCTCCGGCATTTCGAACTCCTCGTCACGCCGCCGGTCCGGCTTCTCCCCGTCCGTAGTCAGAAAATCGCGGAATCTCGAACGCAAATTCCCCGTAAGGTGTTTCACGATCACAGCGATGCTGTTCGATTCTGGATCGGATTGCGCGTGCAGCGCCGTCTCGTCTCGAAGCTGCGCGATCGCCTTTTCGCCCAGCCGCTTGTAATTTCCATACGTGCGCCGAATGTCCCGAAGATAAACCTCCGCGAGCGTTTCCTCCACGATTCACCTCCTTATTTCAGCCACTTCGCCGGAATTGAAACAGGTTTATCGGATGGAACGACTGGGAATTGCCGCTTCGGCAGCTTCCAGGCGGCGCGCGTATAGCGGAAAGCGTTCGGTGAACGCGGCGATTTCCTGGCGGACTTTTGCTGCTCTAGACTCGTCGTCCACATGTTCCAGCACTTCGGAAATCCATGCGGCAATTTTTTGCATTTCGGGTTCGCGCATGCCGCGCGTGGTGACGGCGGGCGTGCCCATGCGGATGCCGCTGGCTTTCAAGGGCGGAAGCGGGTCGAACGGAATTGAATTTTTATTGACGGTAATCCCGGCGCGATCGAGCGCCGGCTGCGCCACGCTGCCAACGAGCCCGCGCGAATAAATATCGACGAGAAACAGATGGTTGTCCGTGCCGCCGCTGACGATGCGGAATCCGTGCGAGGCCATCGCAGTTGCGAGCGATTTGGCGTTGGCCACCACTTGCTGCTGGTATTCGCGGAAACCGGGCTCGGTCGCTTCCTTCAGGCACACGGCTTTCGCGGCGATGATGTGCATCAGCGGTCCGCCCTGAATGCCAGGGAAGGCGGAGCGGTCCAGATTTTTGGCGTATTTTTCGCGGCATAGAACTAAGCCGCCGCGCGGGCCGCGCAAAGTCTTGTGCGTGGTGGTGGAAACGAAATCGGCGTGCGGCACGGGGCTGGGATGGAGGCCCGCTGCGATGAGCCCGGCAATGTGCGCCATGTCTACAAATAGAACGGCGCCGACGGAATGGGCGGTGCGAGCCATGCGCTCGAAATCGATCACGCGCGAGTAGGCGCTGGCTCCCGCGACGATCATTTTCGGCTTATGCTCTTGCGCCAGGCGATCGAGCTCGTCGTAATCGATCGTTTCGGTTTCCTTGCTGACGCCGTAGGGAACGAATTTGTAAGTGATTCCGGAAAAGTTCAGCGGATGCCCGTGCGTCAGATGGCCGCCGTGCGCTAGGTTCATGCCCAGGACCACGTCGCCCGGCTGCAGCACGCTCATATAGACGGCGATATTGGCTTGGGTACCGGAGTGCGGTTGCACGTTGGCGTGCTCGGCACCGAATAGCTCTTTGGCGCGGTCGATGGCCAGTTGCTCGACACGGTCGGCGAATTCGCAGCCGCCGTAATAACGCTTGCCGGGATAGCCTTCGGCGTATTTGTTGGTGAAAACGGAGCCCATGGCTTCGAGCACCGCTTCGGAAACGAAATTCTCGGAGGGGATTAATTCGAGTCCGGTGGCTTGGCGGCGCGTTTCGTCGGCGATGTCTTGAGCGATTTCGGGGTCGGTCTGCTCGAGCGGGCGATTCATGCGGCGGCTGTCGGATGTTTCCGGGCTCATCGGTTGCTCATCCTACCAGAAACAGGGCGAAGCGGCGGTACGATAATGCCGTGGAAACCGGAGCTGTCACACGAGCGCACAGAGCGACTTCCCCGGCTCCTTGCAGAGTCGGGGAAATGCCACCCGCCGCCAGTAGCTAAAAACCTAGAAGATGTACTTCAAGCCGAATTGCAGGATGCGGCCGGGAACGGAGCTGGACGTGATGTCTCCGAATGTCGCGGAGCCGTAGCCGTTGCCGGGCTGGTTGAATTGGCCGTGGTTGAAGAGGTTAAAGAACTCGGCGCGAAACTCGAGGCTGGCATTCTCGCGGAGTCCGCCAACGGTGGTGTCCTTGGTGATGGCCGCATCAAAATTGAGCTGCGTGCAGCAGCGCATAATTCCGACGCCCGAGTCTCCAAAACCAGTACCGCAGCCGACGAATTGGGGATTCGCTCCCGTGCAGGCGCCGGTATAAGGTCCGGCAGCCTGACTAGGCGATCCGCCGAAGAGCGGCGCTGGAGCGAAGGCGGCAGAATTGAAGAAGCCGGATCCGCCGCTTAGACCGCTGACGACGCGCTGGTACATGCTGCCGGAAGAACCGAGAGGAACGCCCGACTTGCAATTGCCGACCGAGTTGCAATCGACCGGATCGCCGAGTTCCACACGGGAAAATGGACCTGTGGCGGGTAGCGAGCTGCCGTACAGGAGCGTGGCTTCATTCCCGCTGAGAGAGTCTGTGATGCTAAAGGGGAGACCGTCTTGAATGGTGGTGACTCCGGAAACGCCCCAGCCTCCCAGCAGCTTGCTGTGCCACCCCTCGCCCTTGTAAGGCAGCTCGTACCGGTAGGTGAGGACGAACCGCTGCGGCCGATTGAACGCGGCGGGGCCGTATTGTTGGCTATAGGCCAGAGGATCGTTGCTGGAGGCGCTGCCGGATAGGACGTTTCCGGGTGTGGCGATGCCGGTTCCGGCTTCGCTGGCGTTAATGTCGGTCTTCAGACTGCTCCAGGTGTACGCGCCTTCGATCAGTAGCCCGTTGGCAAAGTTGTGGCGGATTTCAACTTGCAGGCTGTTGTACAGGGAATTGCCGTCGGTTTCCACTTGCTGCAAGTTCCCTGGATTCACGCCAAGATAGGCTACGCGCCCCAGGTAATTGGTGGCAGTGTTATATAGCACTTGAGTGGCTGGATTGGTGTTTGCCGAATCGTTCATCGGGAACGAGCTGGCCGGATGCTCAAGCAGCTGGTTGACCTTGTCTGTCGGCGGATTGCAGGTGGCGGACGCGGCTCCGCAGTCCACTAGATAGGCGAGGTTTGGATCGCGGTTCCAGTCGTAAAGATGGATGCCGTGCGTGCCGACGTAGCCGATATCCGCCACCCAGCCGTGGGCAAATTCATACTGAACGTCGAGATTGTATTGCTGCACCTTCGGAGTGCGCATGGCGGGGTTGTCCCCGGAATTGAGCAGACCGGAGGCGTTGCCGCCAAACGCATCCGTGATATTTGTGGCGCCGGTGGCCGGGCTTCCCGTTGCGACTGCCAACGTGCGAGGAATGAAACCAAGAAATTGCGGGCACGTGCTGGGCGTGCAGAACGGGTTCTGCAAAGTTTGGCCGGGATTGATTCCGACGCCCGTGGCGTAGGGCGGCATGTTGCCTAGGATGTTGTCGCCGACCAGGTTGCCATAGACGCGGTCGAAGAACATGCCGTAACCGGCACGGACGACGAGCTTGTCCATGGCCTGCCATGCAAGGCCGAGGCGCGGCGAGAAGTTGTCCAAGGGAGCGCTCTGCAAAAGAGTTTTGTTGCTGTTGATCTGGACGCCGGTGGATCCAAATTGCCCGGCGAGATTGCCATAGATGGAGCGATTGTAATTCTTCTGAACGATGTAGCCGGCAAGTGTTCCGCCCGGATTGTTCAGGAAGAAGGAGCCGGTATCGACCAGGCCCGCTTCTTGCGCCGCAAAATTCGTGAACACGCCGTTTTTGTCGGTCGGCCAGCCGTCGTATTCCCAGCGCACGCCTAGATTCACCGTGAGGTTTCGAGTGACTTTAAAGTCGTCCTGGGCGTACGAGGAAAACTCGTTAATACGCCAGTTGTGAGGATTCGGCGAGCCATTAGGTAGCAAGCGCCAGGTGCTGTTGATCACATAATTGATGGGCGCCAACGGGGTGCCGTCGACGGCCGGACCGCTGCTGGCTGTCAGAATGTCCGCTTCGTTACCGGCGATGATCCAGCCGCGCTCGCGGTTGGGCTGCGCCCAATTCCACTGGATGCGTTGCGTGTTTATGCCAAAGCGGAAGGAATGCTTGCCGTGGTTCCACGAAATTTGATCGCCGCTCAGAAAGCTATTCTGAATGCTCTTGGTTGCCGAGAAGAAATTTCCTCCGGCGCTCCAGTCACCCCAGACAAGTGGACTTGCAGCACCTGGAACGAGAATGCCGTCTGGAATTCCGATCGTGCCAATGACCGGGATTAGAGAGTCTTCGCGGTTTTTCGCAGCGGATGAGGTGAGCGGGCAGGGCGTGCCATCGTTCACGGCAGGAGTGATGTTAAGCGCCGTTGTTCCATCACCGGCGCAAGATTGAACCGTGACTCCGTCAGCAACATTGAGGTACAGGCGCTGGAAAGAGCCGAAAACTTCGTTCACCA
>JBAWEZ010000047.1:0-7580 GCA_049591475.1 Candidatus Acidiferrales bacterium | reverse complement strand
GCGATGGACAAGTTGAATGCTCTTGTCGCTCGGGGCCGCCAGGGCGCAGCCAACGTAATTGAGCATGTGATGAACAACCAACCGCAGGACCGGATAGTGAAAGGGGGATCGATCACCTTTGCAGCGGATCATGAAGGAAAGACCATCAAGATTTTCACGCCGGACGGCCAGCCGATTCACAGAAACGCTCTGAATCAAATGGCCACAACCGCCGAAATCCCCATGAAATTTGTGGACTCCCTGCAGGAGACGAAGAGCGATTGGGGCAGGGAACTACTGGCCACAACCTCAAGACCGTGTACGGGCAGCGCTACGCGAATAAGCGGTATCTCTCGCGGTCTCTCAACCAAGAGGTTCGCGGATGGCTTTCTGATTCCTACCGCCGTCTGGATTCCCGGCCTATCGTCGAAGCCTTTGCAACGGCGGTACAGAACAAAGGCGCGGTCCCTTACGAGGGATATGTGACCGACACCAAGATTGCGATTCAGGCAATCATGCCGGAAATCTTCGAGCCGATACCGGGCGAGTTGGTCGCTTACGGGCTGAGTCTGGAGAACTCCGACTTTGGGAATGGCGCGCTCTCGATTCGCGCCTACCTGCTCCGGATCTGGTGCACGAATCTGGCGATTACGCAGGAGACGATGCGGCAGGTTCACTTGGGCAAGCGTCTGGACGACAACATGATCTACTCGCAGCGCACCTACGAGCTGGACAGCCAGACCACCGTCAGCGCCTTGAAAGACGTTGTGAAGTTGCAGCTCAACGCCGAATCGCTCCGTGCCCGTATGGATGCCGTCAAGAACGCGAACGAGACGGAAGTGACCAGCGAGAACGCCCGCGAGCGCCTGAAGAAGGTTTTGAACAAGGGCGAAGCCGAGGCCGCGATCAACGCATTCAACTCGCCCGATGTTTACAACTTGCCAGCGGGACACACCACCTGGCGCTTATCGAACGCGATAAGCTGGATAGCCGGACAGACCGAGGAGCCGGAACGGAAGCTTGAATTGATGCGCGTAGCCGGGGAGGTGCTACCGAAGGCAGCGTAAAACTGAAACGGAAGGTTACTAAAGGCTCTGTCTAACCGGACGGGGCCTTTACATTTTGTGAAACGGTGAGACTATGGGTTATCGGCAACTAGCCGATTGGAGGGAAGTATGGGTTGGACGTTTAGAACGGGAGCAAGCAAGCAGACCATCATTAGCGACATCTTGAAGCCGTGGGATTTCACGGTGAAACCTGAAGATGCCAGTTTTTTCGAACTGAAACCGGGTGACAGAAAGCAGTCTGTCGTCCTGAAGCATCGACTTTCTGGAGATTCTTTGTGGTATTTGCGAGAGAACACCATCACCAGCTTGGACGGCAACATTGTCCGTCTGAAGTGGATCGGAGTCTCATTGCTGGAAGCCGGTGACGACGGATGGGGCCACAAGGATATGAGCATTTCAATGGGGCCACATGCGAACGGGTGCCCGGTGTCGTGGCTGAAAGAGATTCCGGTGCCGGACGCCATCGAAGACCAATACGCATACGACTGGTACATGAACGCGTTGGGAACGCCAGTCAACCGCTGCGAGAACTGCAAGAAGATCGATTGCCCAGGCCACGACAACGAATTGATTGTCATGGCAGCGTGGGGCGATTGGGCGACGAATGTTCCCGTGGGAATGGTGGGAGTCGCAGCGTGCTTTGGTGGCCGGAGAAAAGACGGTCACTACGCCAGCGCACTACTCTACCGTCTGGTGCCGGGGGAAGTATACGACAAGCGCGGCGACAATGCTTTCGTGGTCGATCACCACGCCGCGCCGGAGTGGGACTATGACGAAGCCAACCCGTACAAGCCGAGCGAGCGAAAGGCAGTTGCGTGAGCCGGAAATTCTCAGGACGATGCGACGGATGCGGCCAGCACAAGGGCCGCGTTCTCGCGTCAGCATTCAACCAGGACGCCAGCTTTCGGCACTTGTGCGACACTTGCGACCGCAAGGAAACCGCACGGCAGCCGAAACTCTTCAAAGACAGGATCACGGCGGTACGTTTCATCGAGCCAGAAGCCGAGTCGGAGCCGGTCGAGATCCCACGCGCACAGATGGGGCTTTTCCAATGAGAAACCGACGCAGAACAATTGAATCACTTCGCAGGCTGGCAGAGCGCCCAGGCACGAAAGCCGAGGGCGAGACAGCGCAAAAGTTGCTCGATCAAATGCTGGGGAACGGACCCAGGCCGAAGCCGTTCGACGCCTCAAAGTTCCCGCCGGGGACGAGGATTTTCTACAATCGATGGGCCTATGAGTTTAACCAGCCGGGAACTGTGAGAACCAGGGGGCCGAAGATCATCCAGGGCGAGACGTGGCTGTTGATAAAGTTCGACCGATTGAAAAATGCTACTTGGGTGCCGGTGACGAGCCGGAAGGGATGCCACATTTCAACGCATCCGCTACCCGATGCCGAGTGCGATTACCTGTACCACGAATGGCGCGACGACTAGCCAGTACGATATCGCACAAAATAAATCATTGAAAACAAACGAGGGCGACAAAATGCCGTACTACTTTGCAGTTGCGTTTCTTTACCTTGGATACCTGAACAAACGAGCACATCTACCAGTGAGCACCAGGCCGGTCGGAGCGATCCGCAGGCATCCCCGGTAAGGGGCCTTGCAAACGAACAGAACAGCAGTACAGTGAGGGCATGGAGGGACAAACAATGACGCAACAAGAAGCATTACAGGAAGCGCGGAGACGAGAAGTTATCGAGTGCCATCCAGAGGGTTCGATTGACTGCTACTGCGATAACGGACACGCACAGAACAACACGGTTTGTATGTTCTGTTTCTATGGCGGGGAAGCTGCTTTTGCCGATGCGGATCAGAAAGAAGGCCAGCGATGAAATGGTCTGACTTTTCAGAGGAAGACAAGGCTTACATACGCGAGCTGCGTGCCGAAGGATGGTCGCTTTACGACGCCGTAATACAAGCGGAATGCTTCGCTACTCCAAAGCGCGATGCGGATCAAAGGGAGCGTGCGAAATGAAGACATTCCGAGAGTTAATTCAATGTATGTGCTTGAAGTCTTACGGCAGTTTCCGCGAAGCGGTGACGGCCCAGCGGATCGCTAGGATGTACGGCCACTGCAGCCGAGTAGAGAACTGTTTATTCTGCAACGGCTGGCACATGCACGACCGGTAGGGGCCTTGCAATAACTGGAAACCGCGAGAAGATAGAGCACATGGAGGGTAACAACATGCAAACCGACACAGTTAGCATTGAGCAATTCATCAAAGACAACCGCATCAGCATGACGGCAGAGCGCACCGACAACAACCCGAACATGGATGATGCAGCGAACATGGATCACTGGAAAGTGGTGCTTACGCGCAGGGTACTGAAGGAAGGTTTCGACACCTGGCGCGGCTACAAGGGTAAGTTAGGCGATTGCCAATACAGCACGCGCAAGCTGACCACCTATTTTTCTATGGGCTACGGCCACAACGGGAAAGCGCCGACCGCCGCAGATGTGCTAGACTGCTTAGCCAGCGATGCCGCCAGCATCGATAATGCGCGTAGCTTTGAAGACTGGGCTTCAGACTTCGGCTACGATGCGGATTCCCGCAAGGCCGAGAAGCTATTCAAAACTTGCGAGCACGCCGCGAAGCGTCTTCGTAGCTTCATGGGGGACGAATACGAATCTCTACTCTATAACACCGAGCGGCTGTAGAGCGCTCACCACAGGCCCCAAGCTAACCGGCAAGGGGTCTTTTCTTTTCTAAGATCAGGTCTATAGTTGGGACATTGGAGGGCAACACAGCATGACAAACGGGAAACTGATACGAGCCGCACGCGCAGCAAACGAAGAGGAAGAACGCCGCCATCTAGTCTTTGACGGCATGGCGGAAGCCTACGAGGAGCAGAAGACCGCAGCCGCCCAGGTGAACGGGGAGACACTTTCAGACCAGCTCCGCGCACCCGGAAAGGATATCTCAGCAGCAGCCGGACGAATCGAACGGGATTCTCCGCTTTTCTACGGCAAAGGCGAGAACCCGCTTCTATTCTAAAACCGCAACGCATCAGCAACCCGCAATGAGCCTATGGAGGGCGAATCACATGAAAGTCAGCGTAGAAGGAAAAGAGCTAGTTATCAGGATGGACTTGGAAGAGCCGACGCCGAGCGCATCCGGCAAGACCTTAGTAGTCGCCAGCACACGCGGCAACATGACCACAAGCGTACTGATTCAGGGAAAGCCGGTCATCATCGGCCTGAACGCCTACATCAAACGGTAGGACACCCGCAACCGCAACGCAGGACAGCCGCACCACCGGAGGGTAAGGAAATGGGAATGGATATCAGCGGAAAACAGCCGACAGCACCAGCAGGCGAGTATTTCAGGAATAACGTGTGGTGGTGGCGACCACTGGCCAGCTACATCTTAGAGCACGCGCCCACCGACATTACAGACGCCTGTGAGTATTGGAGCAGCAACGACGGAGACGGCCTCGACGCCGAAGGATCAAAGGATCTTGCCGAGTTCCTACGTGAAGAGATCGCCAACGGAAACTGCAAAGCCTACGCCGACGAGTACGAAGCCAAGCGCCTCAGCTTGCCGCGAGTGCCCTGTGAATACTGCGAAGGCACCGGAACCCGCAAGGATGCCGTAGGCGTAGAAGACAAGATGCCAGAGCGTGAGATACCCCAGGATGCCAACCACCCGCGCAGCGGCCAGAAAGGATGGTGCAATGGCTGTGATGGATGGGGCACGCAAGAGTCGTTTGCTTCGCACTACCCTTTCTCGGTCGATAACGTGACCGAGTTCGCAACGTTCCTTGAGTCATGCGGAGGGTTTGAAATCTGGTAATCGACCACCCGCCGGGGCCGAGCGTTGCATTTTTGACGCAAAGCCCCAAACCACCCCAAAACAGCCGCAAACCGCCGCCCGGCGAAGCCGCAAGGTACTCAGAGACTCTAGACCTAATAAGACACCCTAAAGCGCAAGCCACAAACGCAAACACCCTCTAAACTCCAGCCCTCCCCCTCTACTGTTACCTTCTCAGCGCCTCCCCAGCTCTACCACTCAACCACCCATCCATCTCGATCCTCACCCAGGCCGACCGCATCCCGCTTCCCTCACCACCCAAACCACCCCGCCCAAGCCGCTTCACCCTCTCCACCCGAAAACCTGCCGGGGAGCGAGCCGCCAGACTGGTATCAGCGCACACGCCTTATAGGCTGGACTGTAGGGAAAATGGCACCATAGTACCAAGGGGACGAATCGCAAGTGTGTACATAACACACGGCAAGTGTGTACAATGCACACATGCAAGAAATGAGACTGTGCAACGTGTGTGATGTGTGCGGGTGGATATGGCTGGCAGGCGAGAAGGTGCCGACGAACTGCCCGAATCGAGAGTGCAGAACGAGGCGATGGAACAGCGTGAAGAGTGCGCCTGAAGTGCTGACGGTTTCGCAGCCTATACCAGCAGTCACCCAGGCAGCGGCGATCTACCGGCGGCCAGCGCACGCGGCAGGATGTCGCTGTGCAATCTGCAAGCCGCCGAAATGACCCCTTGAAAACCGGCGGAATGGTGGGAAGATAGGAACCACAGGAGGAAACCGTGGACGGGTTACTGATCTTTCATCGAGCGTTGTGGGTAGTGGCATTCGGCCTAAGCTGGCTGGCGATGTCGTGTGGTCTGGTGTTCATTGTGAGTGGGAACCCTAGAACGTGGCGGGGTCTGAAGTTCTTCGGAGTTGGGGCGATAGTGCTAGCATTCTTGGCAAGCTGGCTATAGAGCGAGTGCGACGCGAGTGCGAGAATCTGGGCCTCCGCTACGGCGGGGGCCTTTTCGTGCCTGGACGGCTTCGCAGGAGCCTCTGAGACGCATCGCAGCCGGATCGGTGGGCCTAGAGTACGGCGGAAACGTTTCACTTTTCGGCACCCTTGTAAAGCCGTCAGACTGGCAGTAGATTGATGGTCATGGAGGGTAAGACAATGGAAGAGAGGCAGAGCAGCATCGAACTACTTGATCGGCACCAGAACACAGAAGCAGCCGCCATCGTTCTACGTAACGCAGCCGACCACATCTACAACCAGCAGGACAACGGCAACCCGGACAACTACCGCGCCGTCGATCTGATGGACTCTATCCGCGACACCATGACCGCAAGCTAGCTTCGCTCTACTCCCGCACCGCAGCTCCGCAACCGGCCCAGCCTAACCGCTGGGCCTTTCTCTTGTCAGATATCGTACAAACCGACGCGCTAGGATGACCGCAGACGCATCGCCGCCGATCCCGGCATAGGACAGCACGGCAGAAATCCGTCAGTATGACGACGCACACAGAGGAGATGGAAGCCAGCTCCGGCAGCTATCCCCCCTCTCCCCTGCCGCATCCCCTCCCCCTCACCGCCAGCTTGCCCACGCCGCCGCCGCGCTGGCCGCCGCCCCGCTCACCACGCCGCACCGCCAACACTCCCTGCCCGCTCAGGGGTCGCGCAAGGGGTACGGGGGTGCACGGTCGCTTCGCGACCTACCCTCATGACTAAAAAAGTGAAAAGTAGAAAATGGTGATGTAGGTAGAAAATCGGGGACACAGATTTTATTTAAAAAATTTGGGATGTAGGAAGAAAAATTTGCCAATGTGAAAAGCAGGTGAGATTATGTTGGCAGTTCAGGGGGAGCGATAAAGATGCAATTGGGCCAAGGGTTTCTAGATCCAGTAGCGGTCAGAGTTGGGTTCCAGAATGGAAATCGGGCGAATTACGAATGCCATGACTGGTATTTTTACGGGGACCGGTTGGAGTTGATGGAAGCGAAGAACGGGCGGCTGTTGATCATGAAGGTGTTGACCGAAGTGGCTTCGGTTGTGGAAGTTGATGCGGCGGAAGAGGCTCGGGTCCGGCGAGCCCAAGCGAGGGTCTGATGCGGTCCGACCTGGAGAAGTTGTTGGTGATGAAGAAAAACCGGGCGAAGAGAAGAGCCAAGCGGCGGGCACGGCGGCAGGAGCAGAGGCGGGCGGAAGCGAAGGTAGGGGAGAATTCGAGGAAGCAGCGGCGGTTGGCGAAGTGGATGGAGGAGTAGATGGGAAGCAATAACGAAACGGTTTTGGAAATGCCACCGATTGTGTGTCCAGTGTGTAGGGCGCACCTGGAGATGTCTAGGGGTGAATTCGACAAGATGAGCAAAGAGGAGTATCGACGGTTCGCCGGTGATGCCGATTACGACTTAAATTTCATCGTTACGAGTTGTTCGAACATCAATTGCTCGCAATACTGCAATTTCAAAGTGATCAAGTTGAAGCGGGTGAAGGTTCCAACGGCAAGCGTGGATATTTCCGGGATCAAGGGGTAGCGAGATGGTGGATTCGATCAGGGACCGGGTGTTGAGGGTATTGGCGGCGGAGTCGGGGAGGTGCCTGTCGGATTTGAAGCCTGGGGATCACCTGCAGATGGATTTGGGATTTGATTCGTTGGATATGGCGCGGCTGCAGATGGAGATCGAGAACGAGTTCGACATCGACTTGCCGGACAATCATTTCCGCAACGTGTACACGGTTGGCGGGTTGATAGCGTTTGTGGCGCGTGAGGTTTAAGT
>JBAWEZ010000046.1:0-2322 GCA_049591475.1 Candidatus Acidiferrales bacterium | reverse complement strand
TACTTTAGCATTTGTGAGGGTTTGAGATGCTTCAACGCAAGCGCCCGACGAAGGTACGCTGGGCGAAAATCGGGTTGAGAAAGCAAAGAGAAATGGCAAGCGGCAGATCGTCCGGCGGTTCAATGCTTTCTGTGGATACCGCAATCTAGCGTAGGACGATTCGAACGCACACCAGAGAACGACACCGACCTGCGCCCGCAAGCCCATGCGCCGCCGGCAGGGCGGTTCTGCGGCTTGTTGCAGTTCAATGGATTCTCAGGCTATTTTGCCGAAAGCCGAGCAGAGAGTGATGCTCGCAAAGAATATTCCCGATTTGCTGCGATCTATCAAATCGTCGAGCACTAATGCGAGCCGCGGTAAGCGATCGCCGCCAGATCCAGTATCTCTTGTCTGTCAGCGTCAAGGATGAAACCCGCCTTGATTGCCGATGATAGCGACGCTTCGAACTTCTTCAGGAACTCACGCTTGCCACCGGGATAGAGGCGATCAAGAGTGGCCGCATCGAACGGCTCGCACATACCGACCATGAAACCCAGCGGACCGCCGGAGTTCCCCACACCTGATAGGCGCGCGGTCGGTACGTCCATCCAAGGCGTCCGCACGCCTCCTTGCGCCAGGCCATTCGCATCCAGCATGAGAGTTGGAGGTGCGTCGGGCTTTTCGCCATCCTTAACTTTCATCGGTGCGGCCTGCGACGGAGCATGACCGGTTTTGATCCAGCGGTCGAGGTTCCAAAGCGCCGCTTCGACCACGTAGTGGTGCTGCGGGGCATTGTTCATCGGCTTTGCCAGTTCGGTTCCCATCAATTGGTTCGTGGGCTCATAGCCCGCAGCGATTTTCTCCAGCGCCGCCGAGCCGGAGTCCATTGACGCGACCGAGAACATGTACGCATCGGCATGCGCCGTTCCCGCGACTTCCCACACGCGAAGCTTCTCGGTGTCGGGCTGGCGAGCGCCGTAGTAACCGGGAATCCGGCCCTCCGCCAACAAGTCCGTTTCGGCAATGACGGTAATCACCGGCGTACGCAGGGCGGGACGAAGCTTGACGAACCCCCGCTGGCCCGCGGGCTCGGCCATCGACGCGTTTTCGAGCGACGCCGCGTTGCCGAAACGCGAGTGAATTAGGAAGCCATCGTAAATCCTGGCAATTGGGTCGACCGCGTTCACGTAGGTGGTGAGGAATGCTGCGGACTGGGACTCGCCTATGGCGATAAGGCGCTTCGGCTCCAGGGAGCCAAGAACCTTGGCGTAGGCAGTCCGAAGAGTCCTGCCTGCCTGAGAGAAAATGTCGTACGAGAAGGCATCGCCCGGGTGACTGAGACGCCCATATCGCTCCGGGTCGGCCTTCTTCAATGGCGTGCCCGCCGCAAGCAAACTGGGGCCGCCTTCGACCCCGACCTTCTGAGCGGATACGCAAACGTAGGCATACCCGCCACGCAGCACCTCGCGGTGCACGGCGATCCAATCGGCCGCGCCGTCGGCACCGCCGCTGACGTTCAGCCATTCGACAACAACTGTGCCATTGAATTTGCCGGAGTCCGTCGGCCGCACCACGACGATGCGCGTCGCATAAGGCGCACTCTCGGCGGGCATGGCGTTCCACCGCCCATCCGATGTAGGAGGACCGGGGAGCTTATAGGATGACGCCGCACCGGAAATGAAAAATTCCTCGGTCGCAATGCCGAGGGGTGCGAGATCGAAACCGCTGAGCTGAAGAGCCGGAGGACCCGGCACTGCTACGACCGTCGGTCCCTCCGCGTGCATACCCGATCCTGGATTGGCAGATACCCCTGAAGAATTCATCTCTGCAATACACCTCCTTCCTCGCCGTCACGCCACAACAGTACCAAATCATGCTGCTACATTTCCAAAGGGCTGATTACGTCCGCAGGCAAGTTCTCGCGAGTATCATGGGGACGCTCAAGATTCCAAATCATCAGCTGCTCCTTGCGGGTTGTGGCTGCCGAGTTTCGTTCAGCAAGCGCTTGGCCTTGTTGATTTCGTCCCGGCGGCTGTTTCGCTTTCCCAATTTCTGGTTCAGGAAACGCTGCTTCATTGTTCGTGGCTCCCCCCTGCATTCTACGTCACGGGCCAGAGAGGGAGTCTTACCGGCGTGGAAATCGGCGGGATGATCTAGTGAGCTGGCGTCCTGACGCGGACGAAGTGCCCGTTCCAGCGCCTCTCGCTCAAAACCAAGTCCGTGTTTTGTATTCCCGGTATTGATCGCAGAACTTCGCAGCGAGCACCCTTTCTTCCTTTCTTGCGCGATAAATCTGCAATGGGACGATCACCACGAACAACCAGAGAAGCCGCGGCGCGCCGA
>JBAWEZ010000045.1:0-88092 GCA_049591475.1 Candidatus Acidiferrales bacterium | reverse complement strand
TCCTTTCCCATTCAACAACAACTCCATCTCCCTTCGCCTCTTCGGACTCACACATTTCAATCCCGCCAGGGGGATACGATGTGAGTAGGCTCTTCCAATTTCCCGCTTGGCTTGCCACCGCCCGCGGGTTCCAAGTAAACTAGACCGCTTTATGCGTTCATAAATTCTAGCACTATTCCATTATTCGAGAGGCTCGCCGGTTCGGCCGATAAAGTCCCCATGAAAATCCACGAGTACCAGGCCAAAGCCATACTTGCGAAATTTGGGGTTCCCGTTCCACGCGGCGAAGTGATTTTCAAAGCGGAGGAAGCTAGCGCCGCCGCCGCGCGCCTGGGCACCAAAGTTGTCGTCGTGAAGGCCCAAATTCATGCCGGAGGCCGCGGCAAAGCTGGCGGCGTGAAACTCGCCAAATCGCCCGACGAAGCTGCCGCGCTTGCCGGGCGCATGATGGGAATGAAGTTGGTCACACCGCAAACTGGCGAAGAGGGCCGTATCGTTCGCCGCTTGCTGATCGAAGAAGGTCTCGACATCAAGCGCGAGCTGTACTTGAGCATCCTAGTCGATCGCGCCGCTGGCGCGCCGGTGATTATGGCCAGCTCCGCGGGCGGCATGGAAATCGAGGAAATCGCCAAAGACAGCCCCGAAGCAATTCTGCGCCAAGCCATTCACCCGGAAACGGGCTTCGAACCGTATCATGCTCGCAAGCTGGCTTTCGGCATCGGCTTGGAGCATGAACTCGTTGGCACGGCATCGAAATTCCTCGACTCGCTCTATCGTGCTTTCATTGAAACGGACGCTTCGCTGCTCGAAATAAATCCGTGCGTGGTCACCGGCGATGGCCGCATGGTCGCGCTCGATGCCAAAGTGAATTTTGACGATAACGCGCTCTTTCGTCATCCGGAATACGCCGAACTTCGCGATCTCGACGAAGAAACTCCGCTCGAAGTGGAAGCTTCGAAGTACAAGCTCAACTACATCAAGCTCGACGGCAGCGTCGGCTGTATGGTCAATGGCGCGGGTCTGGCCATGGCCACCATGGACATCATCAAGCTCTCCGGCGGCAGCCCCGCGAATTTTCTCGACGTTGGCGGCGGCGCTTCCGAGGAGCAGGTGAAAAACGCGTTCCGTATTTTGCTAAGCGATCGCGCCGTCAAAGCGGTGTTCGTCAACATCTTCGGCGGGATTTTGCGCTGCGACGTGCTCGCCAGCGGCGTCGTCAACGCCGCTAAGGAGCTCCAGTTCAAAATTCCTGTGGTCGTCCGCATGGAAGGCACCAACGTCGAGCGCGGTCAGCAGATTCTGCGCGACTCCGGCCTGAATTTTACGGTCGCGAATGGAATGAAAGACGGCGCCGAAAAGGTTGTCGCCCTTGCCGGAGGCGCGCGATGAGCGTCCTGATCGACAAATCCACGCGCGTGCTCGTTCAGGGGCTCACCGGCCGCGAAGGCAGCTTCCACGCGCAGCAGATGCTGGACTACGGGACGAAAGTAGTCGCCGGCGTAACTCCCGGCAAGGGCGGCACCAAACATCTCGGCGTTCCGGTGTTCGATACCGTCGCCGAAGCCGTGCGCGAAACGCGCGCCAACGTCTCGGTGATTTTCGTTCCGCCGCCGTTTGCCGCGGACGCGATTCTCGAAGCTTTCGATGCCGCGCTTCCGCTGGTCATCTGCATCACCGAAGGCATCCCCACGCTCGACATGGTTCGCGTGGCCGCGGCGCTGAAGAATTCGCGCTCGCGCCTGATCGGACCAAACTGCCCCGGCATCATTTCGCCCGGCCTATGCAAGATTGGCATCATGCCCGCTTCCATTCACAAACAAGGTCACGTCGGGCTCGTCAGCCGCAGCGGCACGCTCACCTACGAAGCCGTCGATCAACTCACGCGGCTCGGCATCGGCCAATCCACGTGCATCGGCATCGGCGGTGATCCGATCATCGGCACTTCGTTCCTCGACGCCATTCAGCTGTTCAACGCGGATCGCGACACGCACGCCATCGTGATGATTGGCGAAATCGGCGGCAACGCCGAAGAGATCGCCGCCGCATATATAAAGCAGCAGGTGAAAAAGCCGGTGGTCGGCTTCATCGCCGGGCAAACCGCCCCGCCCGGCCGCCGCATGGGCCACGCCGGAGCGATCATCAGTGGCGGGCAGGGCACCGCCGCCGATAAATATCGCGCTATGCGCTCTGCTGGCATTCGCACCGTCCAGAGCCCCGCTGAAATCGGCCACACACTCGCGCGCGTCCTCGGCAAATCGAAATCGACGCCCAAGACAAAACCAGCGGCAAAAAAATCGGCCAAGTCGGCGTCGGCGAAAAAACGCAGGCGCTAGCCGCGTACCAGGAGGAGTCACCCTTTGGCAATTGAACGAACGTTTGCAATCATCAAGCCCGATGCCGTGAAGCGCGGCCTTACGGGCGAAATTCTGAGCCGCATTCACGCCGCGAAGTTCCAGATCGTGGCGATCAAATCGCTGCGGCTTACCAAGTCCGAAGCCGAAGGTTTCTACGCCGTCCATCGCGAGCGGCCCTTTTTCGGAGAGCTCACTGATTTCATGAGTTCGGGCAAAGCCGTGATGATGGTTCTCGAAGCCGAAGGCGCGATCAGCAAATGGCGCGACACAATGGGCGCTACTGATCCGGCCAAGGCCGCGCCAGGCACGATTCGCCGCGACTTGGGCACCAGTATCCAGTACAACTGCACCCACGGTTCGGACGCCCCCGAAACTGCCGCCTTCGAAATTGGCTACTTCTTTTCCGGCATGGAACTGATTTAACGGAGGGGCGGATGCCGACCCTAATCGCCAAACCGGCGCGCATTGAAGCCGCCGGCAACAAGCCAAAAATTATCCAGGAACACATTGGCCGCGTGAATTCCGGCACAGGCGGCGTTAGCGTCGCGCACATGACCAGCCCGGCGGGCTGGGTCGAGCCAGGTCAAACGCCGGAATTTGACGAGTACACGCTGGTTCTCAGCGGCGCGCTGCGCGTCTCTAGCCGCAGCGGCGATCTCGACGTGCGCGCAGGCCAAGCGGTAATCGCGCACGCGGGCGAGTGGGTGCGATACTCGACGCCTGAAGACACCGACTACATCTCGGTGTGCGTCCCCGGCTTTTCGCCCGCCAACGTTCATCGCGATTCCGAATAACACACGCTATCGGCGCGTTCTAGCGTTTCCCGCCATTCTCGGAACGAGCCGCGAAAGACGTAGAATGTATAATTCCGGGATGCCCACGGAGCCTTTTCGCGATCTAGGAAAATTGTTGTTCGTCCTCGGCGCGATTCTAGTTGCCGTAGGCGCGCTGCTCGTTTCCGGTGTGAAAATGCCGTTTCGCCTGGGCCATCTGCCCGGCGACATCACCTATCAGGGACGCCACGGGAGTTTCTATTTCCCGATCGTTACGTGCATCGTGGTCAGCGTCGCGCTTACGCTGATATTCTGGATCATCAAGTTTTTTCGCCACTAGCCTATGGATCAGCCATCTCTCTTCGACATCGCGCCCGAGCGCCGCATCTGGAAAGTTAGCGAGCTCACGGAGAGCATCGGCCTAATTCTCGAGCGCGCCTTTCCGGACGTGTGGATCGAAGGTGAAGTCTCGAATTACCGCCCGGCGCAGTCCGGCCATCTCTACTTCACTCTGAAAGATTCGTCCGCGCAGATTCGCTGCGTCTGTTTTCGCGATCAGGCGCGCGGCCTGAAGTTTCGCCCGGAGGACGGCCTGCATGTTACCGTGCGCGGTTCGCTCGGCGTCTACGAAGTTCGCGGCGAATATCAGATTTACGTGAGTTACATCGAACCGGTCGGCGCGGGCGCGCTACAGCTTGCCTTCGAGCAACTGAAAAAGAAACTCGAAGCCGAGGGCCTTTTCGATCCAGGCCGCAAAAAGCCGTTGCCGGTAATGCCGCGCTGCATTGGTGTGGTCACCTCGCCCGCCGGCGCGGCCATTCGCGACATCCTGCGTGTACTGAAGCGGCGCTTCGCCAACGTGCACGTGCGCCTCTTTCCGGTGAAAGTGCAGGGCGAGGGCGCCGCCAAGGAAATCGCCGCCGCGCTCGGTTACTTCAATCGCGCGAAGTTCGCGGACGTGATCATTCTGGCACGCGGTGGAGGCTCGCTCGAAGATCTCTGGGCGTTCAACGAAGAGCGCGTCGCGCGCGCCATCGCCGAATCGGAAATTCCCGTGATTACCGGCGTGGGCCACGAGACGGATTTCACCATCGCTGATTTCGTCTCGGACGTTCGGGCGCCCACTCCCTCCGCCGCCGCCGAAATCGTGGTCCGCTCGCGCCAGGAATTCGAGAGCCATATCGCAGAATCACAGCGGCGGCTCGTCCAGCAGATTCGCTATCTGCTTTCCCAGCGCCGCCATCGCGCGCGCGATCTGGAAACGCATCGCGGATTTCGTCAGCTCGAATTGCTAATTCGGCGCCGGCGGCAGCAAGTGGACGACCTGTCGTCGCAGCTCGGCTACGTGCTGCGCCTTCGCCTTTCAACGGCGCACCAGCGCTTCGCCACGGCGCAGTTGAAAGTGGTCACGTTCGATCTGCGCGGCCGTGCTGCCGCGCTGCGCAGCCGGATCGGTCAGCAGCGTGATGCGCTTCGTTCGGCGCTCGATCGAATGTTTTCACGCCAAGAGCGACGCCTCGCAGCCGCGCAGGTGCGCTTCGCTGCTCTGGATCTGCAGGCGCGCGTGGGCCGCCTGCGTCGCCCCTTAGATGAACGTTCGGTCGCTCTGCGCGTGGCCATGGATCGCGCGCTCATCGCCAGGCGCCGCCGCTGGGAAGCTGCCGATGTCCATCTGCAGGAGCGCGGCCCGCTAAAGTTGCTCGAACGCGGATACGCCATCGCCTACGATTCCTCGGGGAAAGTTTTGCGCTCGTCCGATCAGGTCGCGCCCGGTGACGATATCTCCGTGCGCCTCGCACGCGGTGCTGTCGACGCCACCGTCCGCCGTAAACGCAAGCCGTGAACGCGCCGGCCGCGTACCGCTACGCTTCAGCACCGCGCGCGTTTTCGCGAATTTCTGCTCTTGATTCTCAGCGCCCAATCGGACGAGATTCAGCTTTGGTGCCGCCCGGCCAGCCTGTGCCACGCTTGTAAGCCTGTGGGCCTTCGAATACGGCCTCGACACGCGAGATCTTGCCATCCACGAACTTGAAGATTTCCGTGTTTAAAATCTCGTTCGGCTCGCGCATTCCTTCCGGCATGGCGAATCGGTGGCCCTCGTAGGTCCAGCTCTCGATGTCCCCGCGGCGCATGAAGTCGAATGTGGCAAAAACGAGCTGGCGCTTCACATCGATAATGGGAAAGTGCGCGTCCTCGAATCCGGTGATGAACGAATACTCCCCGTAATCGAGCTGCTTGCCACAGCCGATTCCCAGCATGTTCGGCCGTGGCGCCTCGCCGGTAACCTCGGTCGGCTGTCGTCCGATCGGCACGGGAGGCGTATCGTTGGGGCCGATCGCTGTCACATTGCCGTCCTCCAGGCGAATGCAGGACTCCGCGTAAGGCGCAAGATGGCTATCGCGAAAGGCGACCGATCGCAGATAGCCAAGCGCGCCCTTCCGCAACTCCTCGCGCGCGAGTCGCGTAGCAGAGGGCTCTTCCCGGTTCATGATCTCCATCCAACTCGGATCCTTCGGTGGCAAGTTCTTCGCGGATTGCGCATGTCGGTCGACCACCGTTTCGATCTCGACGATTTTGCGATTCACCACCTTCAGACGAACCATGAGCAAGTCCGGAAACGGAATTTCGTGATTCTCCAGCAGATTGACGTAAGTTGCTACGCCGCCAGTGGACGGATCGAAAACGTCATGCCGATAGGGCCCGTAGGAGTTGAACGTCACCCATAGCCCTTCCTTGCCCAGATCGAGTTCAGCGCCGTTTTCGGTGTAGCGATACTGGCTGGCGAGCGGCAGCGTGGACGGGTCGTGCTTGGCGAGAGCCTGCAGATAGCCGTCCATGAAACCCTTGAGACATGCTTCATCGCACGACTGCGTCCGAGCGCTGGCGGAGGCGCAACATAGCAAAGCCACAGCCATACAGACCAGCCACAATTTCTTGATGGAACCTGTCGCAGTAATCTCCAAAATCGACACGTTGCCCTCGCTTCCCAACCATCTCGATATCAAGCCGAGCCTGCGTTTGTTGACCGATCATACCGGGATCGGCGCTTATGCCAAAGTCCTGCCGATTGAAAGGGAGTCGTCAAAGGCCGCCCTAAAACAAGTCCGGGGCTAATCTTCGTCCGAGTCTCCTGCGACCTTGAGCACGGCGAGGAACGCTTCCTGCGGGATATCGACGCGACCGACGCGCTTCATGCGTTTCTTGCCTTCTTTTTGCCGTTCCAGGAGCTTTCGTTTACGGGTGATGTCTCCGCCGTAGCATTTGGCGAGTACGTTCTTGCGGATGGCGCTGATCGTCTCCCGCGCGATCACGCGGCTGCCGATGGCCGCCTGCACGGCAATTTCGAACATCTGGCGCGGAATCAGTTTCCGCAGCCGGCTGACCAAGTCTCTCCCGCGCTCGTAGGACTGGTCGCGATGGCAGATGACCGTGAGCGCGTCCACTGCTTCGCCGCCCACCAGCACGTCCAGCTTCACAAGGTCCGATTCGCGGTAGCCCGAAAGATGGTAATCGAGCGAAGCGTAGCCGCGTGAAACGCTCTTCAACCGGTCGTAAAAATCGAGCACGATTTCGTTGAGCGGCATTTCGTAGGTCAGCATGATGCGCGTGGGCGAAAGGTACTCGAATTTTTTCTGCACGCCGCGCTTTTCTTCGCACAGTTGCAGCACGCCGCCCACGGAATCCTCGGAGGTGATGATCATAGCCGTCAGAATTGGCTCGGCGATGGATTTGATCGAAGTCGGCGGCGGGAATTTGGTTGGATTATCGACTTCCAGCACTTCGCCGGTAACAGTCGTGATGCGGAAGCGCACGCTCGGAGCGGTGGTGATCAGGTCGATGTTAAATTCTCGCTCCAGCCGCTCCTGCACGATTTCCATGTGCAGCAGGCCCAGAAATCCGCAGCGAAAGCCGAATCCCAGCGCCACGGAATTTTCCGGTTCGTAGAAGAACGCCGCGTCGTTCAGCTGCAACTTGCCCAGCGCGTCGCGCAGCATCTCGTAGTCGCTGGCATTCACCGGAAACAGCCCGGCGAAGACCATCGGCTTGATGGCCTCGAATCCTGGCAGCGCCGGTGCAGGACGCTCGGCTTCGACGATGGTGTCGCCTACGCGGGCATCGGCCACGTGCTTGATGTTGGCGACCACGAATCCCACGTCGCCGGCCGCCAATTCCTCCAGCGCGCTCGGCTTCGGCGTCAGCACGCCCAGAGCCTCTATTTCGTAAATGTCGCTGCCGGCACAGAGGCGAATCTTCGTCCGAGGCGCCATGCGGCCTTGCATCACGCGCACCAGCACCACCGCGCCTCGATACGCGTCGAACCACGAATCGAAAATCAACGCCTGCAGCGGCGCTTCGGCCGTGCCCTTTGGGGCAGGGATGCGCTCCACGATGGCTTCGAGCACCGCTTCCACGCCGAGCCCGCTTTTGGCGCTGATCGGCAGCGCGTCCTGCGCCGGAATGGCCAATACGTTTTCGATTTGCTCTTTGACGTATTCCGTTTGCGCCGCGGGCAAATCAATCTTATTGATCACGGGGACGATTTCCAGATTGTGGCGCGAGGCCAGAAACGCATTCGCCACCGTCTGCGCTTCCACTCCCTGGCTCGCGTCCACAACCAGCAGCGCGCCTTCGCAGGCGGAAAGAGCGCGCGACACTTCGTAGGAAAAATCGACGTGCCCAGGCGTGTCGATCAGATTCAGGCGGTACTCATGTCCGTCTTTCGCGTTGTAATGCAGCCTGATGCTTTTTGCTTTGATGGTGATTCCGCGCTCGCGCTCCAGGTCCATCGAGTCGAGCACCTGCGCGGTCATCTCGCGCTGGGTTAGCGCGCCGGTCAGTTCCAGCAGGCGGTCGGCCAGCGTGGATTTACCGTGGTCGATGTGCGCGATAATGCAAAAATTCCGGATGTACTGGGGATCCATTTTTCCTTTGCGCGGATTCCGCCGGGTCCCCGGCGCGTCGGTTTTTGCGCGTTGGGGCTGGGCGCCAGTGAAGCGAGCCCTCGCGCTGCGAGCGGCCGCCGAGTCCTGCAAGAATTCGAGTGTGCCACAGTTCGCGGTCGCGGGCCAGCGCACCTGCTAGAGCTTTCTTATCGAGGGAGCGGCGAACTGCCCGCGGAAGCAGCCAGGATCACATCCGACAAAAACTCGCTCAATCCTCGACTTGCGGCTAGGAACGCGCGGTCGCGTGTGGCGCGGTCGAGCCAGCCGAGGCAGACCATCAGCACGATTTCAGACCACGCGTCAGCCGCCAAAGGAGCGAAACCCACGTCGCGAAGCACGTCGGCGATCAGGGCGGCCTTTTTCCTCTCAATTGCAGCCACTCGGGCTGCCACCCGCGAATCGCGGCGCGCCCACCCGCGCAAAGCCACCTCGGTACGAATTCGTTCCGGATCGGCGGCCTTAGCCACCACGTGCGCCCAGCGCGTGGCTGGGCTGGTGTTATCTTCCGCGCCGGTCCATCGCAACTCTTCCTGCTCCCAGCGACCCAGCATCTCCTCCAGAAGTTCGCCGCGGTCGCGAAAATGCCAATAGAAGCTGCCTTTGCTCACGCCCAAGTCGCGAGCCAGCACTTCGACGCGCACCGACTCTATCCCCTGGTCGGAGAAGCGCGAGAAAGCGGCCTCAACCCAGTCAGATGAATGAAGAGTGGTGGAACGAGATGTAACAGAACTTGCCATACGCTACCGTATGCAATCAGACTAAGGGATCGAAACGGCCCCGTCAAGCGCTCACGAGCGGCTGCCGCGAATGATGCCGAGCGCTTCATCTGCAATCGCGCCGTCATCTCCGAATCCGGGGAGCCAATGCACGCCCGGCTCCCTGCGGAACCAGGTGAGCTGGCGCTTAGCGTAGCGTCGCGTGGCTTGCTGAATCGATTCGACAGCCGCTTTCAACGGCAGACGGCCCTCGATGTGTTCGCGCAATTCGGCGTAGCCGATAAACTGGAATGGCTTGGCTTCGCGCGGCACGCCCTGGTCGATCAGACGGCGCACTTCATCCAGCCAACCACCGGCAATCATATTTTCGACGCGCGCGTGAATGCGCTGGTAAAGAGCGTCACGAGCGGGAATCAATCCGATTTTGGTCACGGCGTAGCCATCCAGTCCCTTACGACCCGCGCGATGAACTTCGCCGACGGCTTTTCCGGCGAGGATGCGCATTTCGATGGCGCGAATAATTTTTTGCGTATCGCGCGGGGCAATGCGTTCCCCGGCTTCCGGGTCGATACGCGTCAGCAGAGCGTGCAAATGAAGCGGCCCTTTAGCGCGCGTTTTGCGCCGCAGTCGTTCGCGGAGTTCTTCGGATCGAGTGGGCGCATCCGAAAGTCCTTCGAGCAGGGCACGAAGATACAGCCCGGTGCCGGCCGTTATGATCGGCAGCTTCCCGCGCGCGGTTGCATCGGCGAGCAACGCCGACGCGCGGGCGGCGTATTCTCCCGCGGTAAACACTTCATCCGGCTCGACGATGTCGATCAAATGGTGAGCAATTCCGTGGCGTTCTGGCACCGAAACTTTTCCGGTGCCGATATCGAAGTGACGGTAAACCTGCGTCGAATCGCACGCCAGAACTTCGCCATGCAGTTCCTGCGCCAGACGAATGGCCAGTTGGGATTTCCCGGACGCCGTGGGCCCCAGGATCACCACGAGGCGCGCTAGAGCGCTCATCCATATATCCAAAATCGAAGCAGTAGGAGCGCTAGCACCACCGCCGCGAGGATGATGGATCCCGCGACCTGGGCGCGCGGCAGTTTCACCGCAAGCCGGCCTGCGCTGGCGTCACGTTGTAGAGAAAAATGATGCGAAGACGCAGGTAAGGTCCATGAAACGCGGCAGGCAACGGCTCGAAAGGATTCGAGGCGTGGATTGCGGACATCGCCGCGTTATCGAGCGGCAGTTTTCCGGAAGTGCGTTCGAGGATGGGATCGGGCGACGGCACGCTTCCATCAGGATTTATTTGAAACGTCGTATAGACCACGCCCTTGTCGCCCATGCGCGCGGACTCTGGCATCACTGCCTCCCAATTGCGTCGCAGGGTGGCCAGCAATCGCTGAATGTAGCTGCTGAAATCGACGCCCTGCGTGTCCGACAGGATTTGAATTCCCTGTCCCATGCCGGGCCCACCGACACCCGGAGCCGCCGGTTCACCCCCATAGATTCCGCTTTGGGTGTGCCCCTGACGAATCGCGTCGCGCATCTGATTTTGAATCTCCTGCCCCGGAGAATCATTGGACAGGCCGAGATTCAAATTTGGATGAGGACGCGGCACCGGCGGCTGAATGGCCTCAAGCTGCGACGGAGAAGGTTGTTGCTGCCGTTGTATATTCTGTGGCTTCGGTTCCGAAGGTAGCTGGGCAGATTTCGGCAATTCCGGCGCTTTTGGAGTTTCCACCGGCGGCGCGGGTGGCTCAGGCGTCGGCGGCGCAACGCGATTCAAAATCTTGGGACTGATGCGTATTTTCGGGCTCGGCGCCACTCGTGGCGCGGGCGGCGGAGTGTAAATCCACTGCAACTGGCGTTTCGCAAGAGCGATGTCCTCGGTTGTTGGCGGATGCGTGGGGAACATTTTCGGCGAGAGGATCAAAAACAAAATCACGGCGACGTGGAAAAGAATGGACAGTACCAGCTTCAGCGCATCGTCCTGCTTCTTTCGCTTTTCTTCGGGCTCGATCAGCAGGTTCGCGTCGCCGGTGATGAAAATGTCCGGATCGATTACCTCTCGCAGTTCCGGCGTCACTTGTGGTGCGCGCTCCGCTTCGCGCGATTCTTGCTCGGTGAGAGGATTTACCTCGGCGGGCACCACCATGCGCGAGTCGAGAATGTCGAGCGGAAGCGTCGAAGCGCGCTCGATCTTCTCGAACGGTTTGATTTCCATGCCCCGTGGAACAAGGCTGCGCGTCACGAGCACTCCGAGGGGCAGGTGCGCGGGAATCGAAGATTTGCCGTTGAGCGGTGGGGCTTTCGAAAGTTGCGATGGGACGACGGTGCGGTCGTCCAGAAGCGTGGTGACGCGCTGCGGCGTCTTCTGTACCTCGTCTTTATCGACGGGGCGCACGTTCACCGGAACGAGTGTGCGAGGGATCATCGAGATGCCAGTGGGGTAAACGCTTCTAGTTGGACGCGCCGGGCGTGTTCCAGGATGCTTGCCATTACCCGGTCAGCCAGGGCCAAGGCGCGGCGGCCGGCTGCGCCATCGACCACCGGAGCCTTTCGCGTGCGCACGGATTCAGCGAAGGCGCGAAGTTCCGCTTTCAGCGGTTCTTCGGGCTCAGTGGTCAACTTTTCGAAGCCGACACCTTGCGGGCTGCCGGGCTGCACGCGAACGCGCAAAGCGTCCTGGCGTGCGAAATCGAGCGAGATATATTCATGCTCCTGAAAGAAGCGCATTTTCCGCACGCGCTCGGTGGAAACGCGGCTGGCCGTGACGTTGGCCACTGCGCCGGTCTCGAACTCAATGCGAGCGTGCGCGATATCCACCTTGTCGGTGATCACGGGAATACCCACGGCGCGCAGATCGGTAACCGGCGAAGGAACTAGCGAAAGCAAGATGTCCAGATCGTGAATCATCACGTCGTATACCACGTCGATATCGAGACTGCGCGGAGTAAAGATTCCGAGGCGGTGCACTTCGAAAAACATGGGCCGCGAAATGATTTGCTGCGCGGCGGCGACGGCGGGATTGAAGCGTTCCACTTGGCCAACCTGAAGAATTTGACGGGAGCGCTGAGACGCGACAATCAGCCGCTCGGCTTCTTCGAGAGACGCCGCCATCGGTTTCTCGACCAGCACGTCGATTCCGGCATCGAGCAGACGGCAGCCAACGCGTGCATGTTCTTTCGTAGGTGCGGCGACGCTAACCGCGTCAACGCGCGCGTCGACCAGCGCGTCGAGGTCTGCAAATGTTTGCGTGCCAAATTCCGCGGCGATCTGGCGGGCGCGTTCCGCGTTCGTATCGAACACGCCGACGAGTTCAGCGCCTTCGAGTGCGCTCCACACGCGAACGTGGTTGCGCCCGAACTCGCCGACTCCGGCG
Source organism: Candidatus Acidiferrales bacterium (assembly GCA_049591475.1). Lineage (GTDB taxonomy): Bacteria > Acidobacteriota > Terriglobia > Acidiferrales > UBA7541 > Palsa-295. The sequence goes on along the minus strand of JBAWEZ010000045.1, from coordinate 75,933 downwards.
ATAGCCACCCGAATTTTCTTCTCGCTCACGATTTCTTCTTCGCCTCGGCCAGTTCGGGCGCAAAGGCTTGAATTGCAATTCCAGCATCAGCGGCGGCGGCAAGTAGCGCGTCGCGCTCGAAGAGCAACGTCCGGCCCGCGTCGATGGCGAGTGCCGTGGCATTGGCGCGACGCATCACTTCGATGGTTTTCAGTCCGATCACCGGCACGTCGAAGCGCATGTCTTGCCGCGGCTTACTCACTTTCACGACCACTAACCGCTGGCCGCTAGCGATGCGCGCGGCTCGTTCAATTGTCTCATCGGTACCTTCCATCGCCTCGATCGCTACGCAGGCGCGATCCCGAATGACAACGGTTTGGCCCAAGTCGATCCCGGCAATCTGCAGCGCAATCTGGCGTCCGTATGCGATATCCGCGCACTCAGATGCGTCCGGAACCCGCGGCGTCAGCGCGCCCGCTTGCGCCAGGAGTGGTCCAAGAAACTTCGTGGAGTCCACCAGCGTGATGCCTTCGTCCTCTAGCACGCGCGCAACGCCGCCGATCAACGAGTCCGTATTCTTGGCCGGAAGCGAAAACAGCAGCTTTGCTAGCCGCCAATCCGGACGAATGGCGCTGAAAATTTTATTGTGCTTTACCTGTCCGGCCATCACGGCGTGCTTCACGCCTTCCTGGTGAAGCAACTCGATGCCCCGGCTCAATTCTCCGAGACTGATCCAATGCAGCCGCTTCGCTACTTGCTCAAGTGCCGGGGAAGCTTCTTCCCGGATGGCGATCACGGCCATATCGATGCCGCGGCTACGCGCTCCTTCAAGAACGAGAAAAGGAAAGGAGCCGTTTCCCGCGATCAGTCCCCACGCACCCGTGTTTTCATCCGCCGCCACTGTCCACCTCTATTTCGTCAGACCGCGCTCGGTGGTGGACTCGATAAATCGGATCAAGGTTAAGACGTCTTGGGAATCAGCCAGGGTTCCACGCATCTTTTCGAGCGCCTGGGAGGTGTTGAGTTTGGAGCGGAGGAGGTAGCGATAGGCCTGCTCGACCGGCTTGATGCGGTCGGGCGTGAAGCCGCGGCGCTCCATGCCCACACGGTTGATGCCATAGCACTTCGTCTCTCGCGAGCTCACGATCAGCGAAAACGGCGCCACGTCCTGCGTGATGATGGTGCCGGCGCCGATGTACGAGTACGCGCCGATGCGCGTGAATTGATGCACCAGCACGAACGAGCTAAGCGTTGCGTAGTCTTCCACACGGCTGTGGCCCGCGAGCTGCGATCCGTTGATCAGCGTGACGTGGTCGCCGATGGCGCAATCGTGGCCGATGTGCGCGTAGGCCATGATCAGGCAGTGGCTGCCCATGCGTGTGGTGCCATCGCCCTTTAGCGTGCCGCGATGAACGGTGCAGAATTCCCGAAACTCATTCGCATCGCCGACTTCAAGGCGCACCGGCTGGCCGGTGAAGGTATAGTCCTGCGGGTCGCCGCCGACGATGGAAAAGGAATGAAAATGGTTGTTTCGCCCGAATTTCGATGGCCCCTTCACGACCGAGTGGGGCTCAAGCGCGCAACCGTCGCCGAGCTCAACGTCGTCTCCCACCACCGCGAAAGCCGCCACTTTCACGCACTTGCCCAGCCGCGCCGAGGGAGAAACGATTGCGCGGGGATCGATATCGCTCATTGCGCCTTCCCGGCGGGCTCCGCAGCCGGTGCTTTTATGGCGTCGATATCCACCATCTTACACATTAGCGTGGCTTCGGCGGCCAGTTCGCCCTGCACGGTGGCGCGGCCCTGGAGCTTGCAGAAGCCGTTACGCCAAGCAAGCACGTGCATTTCAAGGCGGAGCTGATCGCCGGGAACGACCGGTCGGCGAAATCGGGCGTTATCGATGGCCACGAAATATAAGAGCTTATTTTCACGGTCGGGCACCTCCTGAAGTAGGAGCAACCCTCCGGTCTGCGCCATGGACTCGATGATCAGCACACCTGGCATGATCGGTTTTCCTGGGAAATGACCCTGAAAGTAGCTTTCGTTAATGGTGACGTTCTTAATTCCCACGATGCGCTTCCAGCGTTCCATTTCCTCAATGCCGTCGATTAGCAGGAACGGGTAGCGATGCGGAAGTATCTTTTGGATGTCGTTGATGTCGAGCAGCATATTTGGCCTCGGTACAGAGCGTCGTTTCGCCTCTGCGGAGTCGAGCAATTCTATACGAAATTCCGCGCGGGTGGGGACACTGGAACTGCTTCCCATTATCTTTTTGAAAACGGGTTGGCGGGTTTTTCTAAGCGCGGAGGTGCTTTATAAAGCAGCCCTTCGGCGGCCATCGATTTAGCCGAAATTGTGCTCCAGTGCGCCGCTGAGCGTTCGGCTGCCATAGGTTGACCGGTTGGCACGCGCAAAGGAATTCCGCCGCTCTGGCGGTTTTGTGAAGCTTCACAGGAGCAGTACAGGTCACGCCACACGCCGTTCCCGACAGCATTTAGCCGAATCTCCAACGGAATTGCGCTGCGGCTGCTTGCAATGCACAGAAGATGTGCATAGGCTCGAACGCATGAAAAACAGGGGAGAAGCGCGTGTGAGCGGAGACCTTTCGGTTAGCCCAGGCGAACTGCTGGGCATGCTGCGAAAACGGGAGAGCGAAATGGCGAGCCTCCTTGGGAAATTCGTGCGATGCGAATCGCCCAGTCACGATAAGGACGCGGTTGATCGGCTGGGACGAATCGTCGCGCAAGAATGGAAGCGGCGCGGGGCTAATGTACGCGTCCTGCGGCAAGCCGAGCGCGGGAATCACCTGCGGGTGGAATTGACGCTCGGCGATTCACGGCCGCAAAAACAAATTCTGATTCTTGGGCACCTCGACACGGTGTATCCGATCGGTACGCACGCAGCCACTCCTTTTCAAGTGGCGGATGGCCGGGCCTACGGCCCCGGAACTTTCGACATGAAGGGCGGGCTGGTGATCGCGCTTTTCGCTGTCGATGCGCTGAAAAAAGCAGGAGTGCGCGCGGCGGGGCGGTTCGTTTTCTTCTGGAATTCAGATGAGGAGATTGGAAGCAGAACTTCGCGCCGAGAAATCGAGCGTGAGGCTTTACGGAGCGAAGCCGTGCTGGTTCTGGAGCCCGCCGCCGGCCGCGAAGGGCGGCTGAAGACAGCGCGCAAGGGCGCGGGTTCGGCCGAGATTGTGGTGAGAGGGAGATCGGGACATGCGGGAATTGCTCCGCATTTGCCGGGCGCAGGAGTGAATGCCGTTCACGAACTAGCTCTGCAGATCGCGCGCTTGATGAAAATGAACGACCGGCGGAGGGGAATTACCGTGCAGGTGACGGTCGCGTCCGGAGGCACAGTTTCAAACGTCATTCCCGAGCACGCGCGCGCGAAAATCGACATTCGCCACGCACGCCTCGCCGACGCGCCGAAAATCAATCGCGCGCTGCGCGGGCTGAAGCCCATCCTTCGGGGCGCTCAGATTGAATTGCGCGGCGGAGTGAATCGCCCTCCGATGGAGCGCACGCCTGGCGTGCTGTGGCTCTACGCGCGCGCAAAAGCGATCATGGACGAGATGAAGCTGCCTGTGGGCGAAGCTTCTGTCGGTGGAGTTTCGGACGGGAATTTCACGGCGGCTCTAGGCGTGCCAACGCTCGACGGGCTCGGCGTGGTGGGCGATGGCGCGCACAGTCCGCGGGAATATGTTGTGCTGAAGTCGCTGCCGGAGCGCGCTGCGCTGCTTGCAAGATTGCTCGCGACGCTGTAGCGGTCGCGCTAATTGTTCAAATACGCGCGTTTGAGGTAATCGACGGTTTGTTGCTGCAGTTCGTCGTAGTTCGAGTTCAGGGTTTGCTGCACGGCTTCCTGCGCGGATGGCGCGCTGGCGAAGGCGCCAATCAAGCGGCTGACGTCACTAACTCCACCGCGATCGATGATTGATTCCACTACGGCGAGCGACCAGGCATACGCCATGGATGCGGAATCTCCGGAAAAGCCGATCCACGAACCTTCCAGCGAGCCGAGCGGTGGCGTGGTGCCGTTCTGCGCCGCATTCACGAGGAACGCGGCGTCATTCGCGCTGCGGAGTCCTTGCATCCACTGCGCGATCCCTTCCTGCAGCCATGTCGGCGCCCGGTAATGGGATTTCTGGCCCACGAAGCTGTGAGTGAGTTCGTGCTTCAGCTCGCTTGCCAATTCGGGCGTCACGGAGGTCAAGCCTTGCACAGGAATACGGATGCGTCCGTCGTTGAGGGCGCCGACCCAGGAAGGCGCGCGGGTGATATCGGCGAAGGCTTGCCTGGTGTAGAGAATCACTCCGATCGGTTCCGGCGGGGTGTAGTCGAGCTGCGATTGCAGATCGTTGTAATCGTTTTCCAGTGCGCTCAGGATGCCGCGCGCCAATTCGGGCGCCGCGCCGCCGTAATATTTCAGTTCGAAGTGAGCGGTTTCACCTTCGCGGTAGCTTGATTCCAGGGCCTGGTCGCGCTCGGCTTTGCGAAGCGCTTCCACAACGTCGGGATCGGCGCGCAGCTTGACCGCCTGTTTCCATTCTTCGATGGCTTGGCCTGTTTTATTGGCGCCGTAGTAGGCCCAACCGGCGAGCTTGTAAACGTCGGCGGAGGCTGGATCGATTTCCTGCGCGTTCTGCAGCGGCTCGAGCGCCGCGGTGAACTGGCTTTCACGGAGATACAGCATCGCCAGGTTCATTAGCAGGCCGAAATTATCCGGAGCAAACGCGAGGCCTTGCCGATATTGTTCGATCGCCGAATCGGAATCGCCCTTGGCCACGAAGAACTGTGCAGCAGCGTAATGTGCGGCAGCCACTTTGTTGATGGCGCCCGGCGAACCCGTGCGCGCGTTCGATTCCAGTTGCGCGATATACGCGTAATCCACGCCGCCGTCGTGAATGGTCCGCTGTGTGATCTCTTCATAGCCATGCGCCGGCTCAATTTGCGGAGGCGAGACGGGCGGCACGACTGCCGCGCCAGCTCCGGACGAATACGAGAAATCATCATGCTCGATACGCGCGACGATGGCCTTGGGAATCGAAAGCTGTCCGGCGGAGGTTTGATAAGTTACGTGATCGCCGTCGGTGGTGACGTCCATGCCGACGATGCGATTGCCGTTTTTCAGTACAATCACATCCGCGCAGGCACACGACGACGCGGCGAGCGTAAGCGCGATCGCGATGGGCGCGGCGAATCGCATCCCTATATGGTAGCAATGCCGCGCGCGCATGCCGGAGTGATCTGTCCGACGGATGTTCAAAATAATACAGTGCGATTTGCGCGGCTAGGTGCGCAAGTGAGCGGGGGGAATTATTTCTAAAAATTCTTTGATTTGAACTTGCGTACGAGGACCCCTTGTCATATTCTAACGCGTCGATTTTGTGCTGCCGACCACATCAGCATGTGGCCCGCTTTCTAGACGCGGCGTTTCGCTGGCGACAGCCCTCTATTTAGCGAATGTTTTAGGGGCGCAAAGTGAGCCCGCGGGACTTTCGGTGAATGCGGGTTTTGGGGATTTTGGCGAAGTAGCTATCATTCATCTTTTAATCGGAGCAGGCATCCTCCAGATAGGACCGGGGAAAGTACGTGGATTCTGAAGGTCTTCAAGAGTCAGGTATAGCAATTGAACCCGGCACGCTGCACGGCCCCGATCCGTTAATTGGTCCGGGGCAGACGCTATCCAGCGTTACCGAGAAGATCGCCTCGGCTGTTCTGGGTAAGGGCAACACCACTCCTGGATGGATCTTCGGCGCGTTCATATCTTTTTGCCTGCTGATGCTTTTGAACACGGTCATCACCCTGCTGGCAATCAAGGGCGTCGGTATCTGGGGCATTAACATCCCGGTGGCGTGGGGCTTCGCGATCACGAACTTCGTCTGGTGGATCGGAATTGGCCACGCTGGCACGCTGATTTCCGCATTCCTACTTCTCCTGCATCAGAAGTGGCGGACTTCGATCAACCGCTTTGCGGAGGCGATGACGATTTTCGCCGTGATGTGCGCGGGCATGTTCCCGCTGCTGCACATGGGCCGGCCGTGGCTTTTCTATTACCTGCTGCCTTACCCCAATCCGATGTGGCTGTGGCCGCAATTCCGCAGCCCGCTGGTGTGGGACGTTTTCGCTGTTTCAACCTATTTCACCGTCTCCCTATTGTTCTGGTTCGTAGGCTTGATTCCTGATTTGGCGACGCTGCGTGACCGGGCCACGAGCAAGGTCAAGAAAGTGGTCTACGGCCTTTTCGCGATGGGCTGGCGCGGCTCGGCGGTGCATTGGTCGCGCTATGAGTTCGCTTCGATCTTGCTCGCGGGGTTAGCAACGCCTCTGGTTGTTTCCGTGCATACCGTGGTCAGCTTCGATTTCACCATCGCCATTGTTCCGGGTTGGCACAGCACGATTTTCCCGCCCTATTTCGTTGCCGGCGCGATTTATTCCGGTTTTGCCATGGTGCTGACGCTGGCGATCCCGCTGCGTAAGTACTACCACCTGGAAAATATGGTTACCGAGCGCCATCTAGACATTATGGCGAAGGTGATGCTGGCGACTGGCGTAATCGTGGCTTACAGCTACGTCATGGAAATGTTCATGGCGTTTTACAGCGCCAACCAGTTCGAGCGGGCTCAATTTGTGGAGCGCATGACGGGTCAATATGCGGTGGTGTTCTGGACTTTGATCGCGTTCAATCTCGTGATCCCTCAGGTTCTCTGGTTCCGTGGCGTGCGGCGCAATAACTGGGTTCTTTTCCTAATTTCCCTGGTGATCAATATCGGCATGTGGCTCGAGCGGTTCGTGATCATCGTGGTCAGTCTGCACCACGAATACGAGCCCTCGAAATGGTTCATGTTCTTCCCCACGCGTTGGGATTGGGCGACGTTCGCTGGCACGCTGGGGATGTTTTTCTTGCTCTTCTATTTATTCGTTCGTTTCCTGCCCATGATTTCCATCGTGGAAATGCGCTCGTTGGTGCATGAGGCAAGCGAGACGGGGCCGCACTCGTCGATGCATCCGGCCCCGAAGCCATGATTCTGCTGGCTAGAATTCGGCGGCAAGCGGAACGGGCCAGAGTTTAGGTGTGGAGAGGAAATAGGATCGGGAAGGTTTATTAAGGCGCTCGATGGCACAAATATTTCATCGCAGCTCGAACATGTTTGCGCGGCTCAGCATTTACGGAGCCGTGATTCTATTGGGCGCGCTGACTTTCGGCTTATATGAAATCGCGTTGTCACCTTGGTATACCAACGAGCGCGTCACCCTGCAGCAGCCGGTCCCTTTCAGTCATCGGCACCATGCGGGAGAGCTCGGAATCGATTGCCGCTACTGCCACGTCGACGTGGAAAAATCGTGGTACGCAGGTATTCCGCCGACGCAAACGTGCATGACCTGCCACTCGCAGATCTGGACCAATGCGGCGATGCTCGAGCCGGTGCGTGAGAGCTACCGGACCAACGTTTCGCTGCAATGGAATAAGGCCAACGAGCTGCCCGAGTTCGTCTACTTTAACCACAGCATCCATGTGGCGAAAGGAATCGGCTGCACTACATGCCACGGCCCGATGGCGACGGAAACGTTGACCTATAAGACGGGCACGCTCTACATGTCATGGTGCCTGGAATGCCATCGCAATCCGGGGAAGTATGTGCGGCCGGAATCGCAAGTATTCAATCCGTTTTACAGCACGCCCTCGTATGCGACTCCGGTGAAGTTCGAGGGCGTGAGTTATACGGACCAATCCGCGCTGGGGCGCGTTCTGGTCAAAAAATATAAGCTGCAAACATATCAATATTGTTCCACCTGTCATCGATAATGAAAGCGAACCATGACTGACGATTTCAAACCGAAGACTTTGCCCAACGATTCAGTCGATCTGGATGTGGCGCGCGCCAAGCTGGAGACGATGGGCAAGAAGCGCCTGTGGCAGAGTCTGGAAGAGCTATCTGACACTAAGCTTCACCGCGAATTCACCGAGAATGAGTTTCCGGCTTCCTACAAGGACTCCTCGGGGATTAATCGACGTGACGTGCTGAAGCTGATGGCTGCATCCGCCGCTATGGCTGGTCTGAGCGCCTGCACCAAGCTGCCGCAAGAAAAGATCGTCCCTTACGTTCGGCCACCCGAGGAAATCGTCCCTGGAGTGCCACTGTTTTACGCCACCTCGATTCCCGAGCCGGGCGGCGCCGTGGGCTTGCTGGTGGAAAGCCACATGGGTCGGCCCACGAAAATCGAGGGCAATCCCGAGCATCCGGGGAGCTTGGGCGCCACCGACGCGCCGCAGCAGGCTTCAATCCTTAACATGTACGACCCGGATCGCGCGCAGACCGTCCGCTTCGACGGCGTGCTGAGTAGCTGGAACGATTTCGTGGCGGCTATGGGCAACGTTCGCGCAAGTTTTATTGGAAAAGGGGCGGGCGTTCGAATTCTGACTACCACGGTCACTTCCCCGACGATTGGCTCGCAGTTCAAGGCGTTGCTGGCGGACTTTCCGGGCGCGAAATGGCATCAGTACGAGCCTTCCGGAAACAATTCGGCGCGGATGGGCTCGAAGCTGGCCTTCGGGCGCCCCATCAACCCGGTGTACCACTTCGATCAGGCCGACGTGGTCGTTTCGCTAGACTCTGACTTTTTGATGTGCGGTCCCGGCCATGTCCGTTACATTCGCGAATTTTCAGGACGCCGCTCGCTGCCCAACGGTCCTTCCTCGAATCTGAATCGACTGTACGTAGTCGAAAGCATGATCACGAGCACCGGCGCGATGTCCGATCATCGCCTGCCGTTGCGTTCCACAGATGTGGAGGCGTTCACTCGCCAACTGGCGTCTGCCGTCGGCGTCTCCGCCGCGTCACCCGCGAATACTTCGGCAGTGAATGTTTCCGCCGACTGGCTCAAAGCCGTTGCGGATGATTTGACCGCGCACCGCGGCTCTTCGCTGGTAATAGCCGGAGAAAATCAGCCGCCCATCGTTCACGCCATCGCGCATGCGATGAACGCGGCGCTCGGGAACGTGGGGAAGACCGTCGTTTATACGGAATCGATTGAGGCCGAGCCGGTCGACCAGATGGAATCGCTTAAGGATCTGGTCAACGACCTCAATGCCGACAAAGTCGATTTCCTGCTGATCCTTGGCGGCAATCCGGTTTATGACGCGCCCGCGGACCTCAACTTCATGAGCGCGTTGCTCAAGGCGAAGCTGCGCGTCTATTCCGGGCTGTATTACAACGAGACAGCCGAATGGTGCCATTGGGAAGTTCCAGCCACCCATTTCCTGGAAACCTGGAGCGACGCGCGCGCTTACGACGGAACAGCCGGCGTGGTGCAGCCGCTGATCTCGCCACTCTACGATAGCCATTCGGATCACGAAATCCTTGCTGTGCTTTCCGGGCGGCCCGGTATCTCCAGCCACGATCTGGTGCGCGAATATTGGCAGAGCCAGCGCACAGAAAAGGGCAAAGAGTTCGAGGATTTCTGGGAAACCACGTTGTATCAGGGTTACGTCGCTGGCACGGCGTTCGCTCAGGTTTCCGTTGGGCCGCAGGGCGACTTTCTGAAACAGCCCGCTGCTCCCGCGGCAGACGCGGGGACGCTCGAAGTGGTGTTTCGTTCCGATCCTTCGATCGGCGACGGGCTGAATAACAATAACGCTTGGCTGCAGGAGTTGCCCAAGCCGCTCACGCGGCTCACTTGGGATAATGCCGCGCTGGTCAGCCCGAATACCGCGCAGAAGCTCAAGATCAAATCCGAGGATTACGTCGAGTTGGAAATTGGCGGCCGAAAAGTGAGCGCGCCGGTTTTCGTGACTTTCGGCCACGCTGACGATTCCGTTACCGTGAACTTCGGCTACGGTCGGCTGCGCACCGGCGCTGTCGGCACGGGCACCGGATTCAACGCTTATCTGCTACGCACGTCAGTGGCGCCGAGCTTCGCGCAGGGCCTGAAGGTTACCAACACCGGGAAGAACTTTCCCCTGGCCTGCGTGCAGCACCAGTACACCATCGAATCCGAGGGGCAGCCTGCCGATAAGGAAAGCGTGGCAGCGGTTGAGCAGCGCGACCTGGTGCAGATTGCCACGCTCGATGAATTCCGCAAGGATCCCACGTTTGCTAAGAAGCCGGACACCACTGAAAACAGGGACATGTCGCTTTATCCGAATTACAAGTACGACGGCTACGCCTGGGCCATGTCCATCGATTTGAATCGCTGCGTAGGTTGCAATGCGTGCGTGATCGCGTGCCAGTCTGAGAATAATATCGCCGTAGTCGGTAAAGACCAAACGATGCGCGGCCGCGTGATGCACTGGATTCGCATCGACACGTACTTCCGCGGCGATCTGGAAAACCCCGAGGCGTTTTTCGAGCCGCTGCCCTGCATGCAGTGTGAAAACGCTCCCTGCGAATACGTCTGTCCTGTCGGCGCCACCACGCACACTCCGGAAGGCCTGAACGACATGACCTACAACCGCTGCGTGGGCACGCGCTACTGCTCCAACAACTGCCCGTGGAAAGTTCGCCGGTTCAACTTTTACCTGTATTCGGATTGGGACACGAAGAGCTTGTATGGCGTGCGCAACCCGGACGTTACCGTGCGCAGCCGTGGCGTCATGGAAAAGTGCACCTACTGCGTCCAGCGCATTCAGGAAGCGAAGATTCGCACCACGCGGGAGAACCGCGTCATTCGCGATGGCGAGATCGTCACCGCGTGCCAGCAAGTTTGTCCGGCGAACGCGATTGTGTTTGGCAACATCAACGATCCCAATAGCAAAGTTTCGAAGTTGAAGGCGCAGCAACGCGACTACGTTCTGCTGGCGGATTTGAATACGCGCCCGCGCACCAGTTATCTGGCGCGCGTGCGCAATCCGAATCCAGCCATTCGCGCGTAAAGTTTGGGTTGAAGCTGCGGAAAGTTTCGGGTTGGAAGATGGAAATATTTCTGGGAGTAACCAGAGCATCATGAACGGGAAGACGATGTACGGATTGATGGCTGAATTCGAAACGCCGGAAGACGTACTCGCGGCGGCCCATCGCACGAGGGCAGCGGGCTATCAGCGCATTGATGCGTTTAGTCCGATACCTGTCGAGGGCCTTGCGGAGGCGATCGGTTTCGACTGGACCTCGCTGCCAATTGTGACTCTGATCGGCGGCATTCTCGGGGGCCTCACGGGGTTTTTTATGTGCTGGTATGCCAACGTGATCAGCTTTCCGCTCGACATTGGCGGTAAGCCGTTCAATAGCTGGCCGGCGTGGATTCCGATCACATTTGAATTGACTATTTTGGGCGGAGCGATTGCGACCGTAGTGGGCATGTTGGCGATGAATGGGCTCCCAACGCCATATCATCCGGTATTCAATGTGGACCGATTTGCGCTTTCCACTACCGACAAGTTCTTTTTGTGTATCAAGTCCCGCGACAAGAAATTTGATCTAGCGGAAACGAAGGCCTTTTTAGAAGGCTTGAACCCGCATGGGGTATTTGAAATTGAGGACTAACTTTCGATTCGGCAGCGAAGTTCGAGAGGAGGCGGCTGCGCCGGTGGTGCGGCGCCGCTTGCAAATGGCGGCCTGCTTGGCTGGCCTTGCACTGCTTCTCTCGGGTTGCCGTCTCGACATGCACATTCAGCCAAAGTATCTGCCGGACTGGCCCAGCAACTTTTTCTCCGACGGGCGATCGAATCGCCCGGCCGTGCCCGGCACCGTGGCCCGTGGCGAGCTGCGAGTGGACGAGTTAATGTATTCCGGGACAGAGAACGGCGTCCTTTCAAATCGATTCCCATTTCCGATCACTCGTGCAGACCTGCAACGGGGCCGCGAGCGTTACAACATTTATTGTTCCCCTTGCCACGATTATGCTGGAACGGGGCATGGGATGATCGTTCAGCGCGGATTCCCGGAGCCGCCCTCGTACATGCTTCCCAGGCTGCGCCAGGCGCCCGTTGGGCACTTTTTTCAGGTGATGACAAACGGCATCGGCGCAATGTATAGCTACTCATCCCGCGTCACTCCAGCCGACCGTTGGCGGATCGCCGCGTATATTCGCGTTCTGCAACTGAGCCACAACGCCACGCTGCAGGACGTGCCGGGACCTGAACGCCAAAAACTAACGCAATCGTCAGCAGGGCAGACGTCGGGGCAAGCGCAATGAGTCCGTCAGAAACAACTCGCGGTTTCGACCGCATCCGCAATCAGGGCTACATCTGGGGTCTGATTGGAAGCGTTTTATTTGTCATTTTTGGCATTTTGGGCGGAGAGCATTCGGGCTTTGCCGGGTGGCAAAGCCTTTTCCATTCGTATCTGTTTGCTTATCTCTACTGGTTCTGCATCCCATCCGGCTGCTTGGCGATCTTGATGCTGCACCACCTGACCGGCGGGCGCTGGGGCTATCCATTGCGCCGCATCTTGGAGGCGGGATCTCGATCGCTATGGCTGATGGCAATCCTGTTCGTTCCAGTGCTCGTGGGTATGCGCGACATTTATGAATGGGCCCGGCCGGCTGCCGTCCAGGCCGATCCCATACTGCAACAGAAGGCATGGTGGTTGAATACGCCTTGGTTTATCATTCGAGCAATTATATACTTTGTAATTTTACTTGTGATCGTGGCGCTGCTGAATAAGTGGTCGCGGAAGCAGGATGAGTCCGGCGATTTCAAATACAAATCTAAAATGATCGCGTTGAGCGCCCCGGGCGTGATTCTTTGGGGCTTTATCGTCTCGGCGGCATCCGTCGATTGGGTGATGTCCTTGGAGCCGCATTGGTTCTCGACGATTTACGGGATGGTGTGGATCATAATCGAAGCTCTCGTGGGGCTGTCCTTTGCGGTGTTCGTGCTGCGCATGCTGGCGGAGCGCGAGCCAATTAAGAGTGCCGTCGATCCGCTGCGCTTCAACGATCTAGGCAATCTCATGCTCACGTTCCTGATGCTATGGGCCTATTTGTCGTTTGACCAGTTGCTGATCGTCTGGGCTGGCAACTTGAAGGACGAAATCCCGTGGTATTCGCAGCGCGCGTTCGGTTCATGGACGCCCGTCGCGGTAGTGCTGGTGATCCTACACTTTTTCGTCCCGTTCTTCCTTTTGTTGGTACGCAACGTGAAGCGTCAGCCGCGGCGCCTCTCGGCAGTTGCGTTGCTGCTTATCTGTCTTACGCTGGTGGATGTCTACTGGGTTGTGGTGCCTGCCTGGGAGAAGGCGGCGCCGCAGGTCCATTGGTTGGACCTCTTCGCGCTCGTCGGCATCGGCGGTTTGTGGCTGGGCACCTTCATGGGCCAGCTGAAGAGACTGCCTTTACTGCCGCTGCACGACCCGAGGTTTGAAGGAGTGTTGGAGCCCGAGCATGGAGACTAAGCACAAGCCTACTGACGAAGCCCCTGATGCCAGCGCCGGATACGAGAAGCGCGATGCCAACATCGGCTCGCTGCTCCAGTTCGGCTTCTGGCTCGCGGTAGTGATCGTCGTGACGCTCGTCGTTATGGCTTGGGCGTTCAACTATTTTTCGAGGATTGCGCCGCTAGGGCCGCCTGCGGCGCCTTCCGCGGTGGCGAATCCAAATTCGCGCGAGCTCCCGCCGGGCCCGATGGTGCAAGCTCACCCGCATCAGGATCTTGTGGATTTTTGTCAGCAGCAAGAGCGCGAGGTGAACACCTACGGCTGGGTGGATCGCCAAGCCGGAGTTGTTCGCGTTCCGATTAGCCGGGCCATGGATTTAGTCTTGGCCCAGGGGCTGCCGACGCGGCCCGCCAGCGAAGCGCCTGCGGGATCTGCCGCGCCCGATCCGCCGCCTCCGACGGTTGCAGGTGGCGCCGAGATTCAAGGGCCGTGCGCGTACTTGGCGCCTCCGTCGAGTTTCGAAACAGCAGCGCAGACGGCCGGGGAAAATTAATTTCGCAGTTTTAGATCGAGGACTCGATAGAACGTGAGATTTTGGTCGCAATCGCGAGCGGTACGGCTGGGCCTCGTAGCAGGGATGCTGGCGGCTGCGCTGGCGATCCCGTCTGCGTGCCGCGCGCAGTTTATGTCGCAAAATATCGGCGTTCATCCGGACTTGCTCAAACAGGTGCGCTTCGATCAGGAGCTAAATCACTCGATCCCGTTGAATCTGACGTTTACAGACGAGCACGGTCAAACCGTGGAGCTAGGGCAGTATTTCGGCAGCAAGCCAGTGATCCTCGCGCTTGTCTATTACACCTGTCCGATGCTCTGTACCCAGGTGCTCAACGGGCTTGATCGGACGTTGGAAAACATTCCGCCATCGATCGGCAAAGACTTCAACGTCGTGACCGTGAGCATAGATCCGAGCGACACTCCGGTTCTCGCGGACGCAAAACAGGCTTTGTACACCGGCATGTACAATCGGCCTGGCGCGGCACAGGGCTGGAATTTCCTGGTCGGCCAGGCGCCGCAGATCAAGCAGTTGGCAGACGCCGTCGGCTTTCATTACGCCTACGATCCGGATTCGAAGCAGTTCGCGCACGCGGCGGGCATCATGGTGCTCACGCCGGAAGGGAAGCTTTCCAGCTACTTCTACGGCGTGCAATATCGTGAGCGCGATTTGCGTCTAGCTTTAGACCAGGCCTCGCAGGGGAAGATTGGGTCCGCGACCGACCGGATCCTGCTGTATTGCTATCACTATGATCCGCACAACGGAAAATACGATTTACTGATCTCCCGAGTATTGAAACTGTCGGCGGGTCTTACGGTTTTGATCGGAGGGATCATTTTGATCTGTTTGTTCCGCGGCGAGCATTACGCGCTGCCGGAGAGCAAAGCTTGAAATCGGCGTCGCGATTTGCGCGCCTGCAAAGGAATGTGACCGAACGCTGATGATGGGCTTCACTCAATTCGCCTTCAACTCTATCGCTGCCGCGTGGCTCCAGTTTCCGCTTCAGCCGCCGGCCGCCTCCTCGATCGCCGAAAGCGTCGATCACGTCTACTACTTTTTGACGGGCGTTACAGTCTTTTTCTCGGTCCTGATTTTCTCGATCATTTTCTACTTCATGATCAAATACCGGCGTCGCCCGGGACAGACGGCTGCGGCGGAAACCCACACCTCGATGTTCCTGGAACTGAGTTGGACGATCATTCCCTCGCTCATTTGCGTGGTTATTTTCGTCTGGTCTTCGTCATTATTCGTCCGCAACAGCCGCCCACCGGCCAATTCCCGGGAAATTTTCGTCATCGGAAAGCAATGGATGTGGCACATTCAGCATTCCGAAGGTCCACGCGAAATTGATGCGCTGCACGTGCCGGTCGGCGAGAACATCAAGCTAACCATGACCTCGCAGGATGTGGTACATGGTTTTTACATCCCCGCGTTTCGCGTAAAGAAAGATGTGCTTCCCGGGCGCTATACCTCCGTTTGGTTCAAGGCCAACAAGATGGGGGTATATCATTTGTTTTGCTCTCAATATTGCGGCACCAACCATTCGGAAATGATTGGCTGGGTCTACGTGATGAGCCCCACGGATTACGCCGCATGGCTGGCCCAAGGCGAGCAGTCGGAGTCGCTGGCACAGCAGGGAGCGCGCCTGTTCACGCAGCTTGGCTGCGACTCGTGCCACAGCGGAGCCGCCTCAGCCACCGGGCCGTCGCTCGCGGGAATCTACGGGAAACCGGGGAAATTGGCTGATGGCAGCACAAGCGTGGTGGATGATTCGTTCCTGCGCGACGCGATTTTGACCCCCAGCACCGTCCACGTGGCTGGCTACCCGGAGATCATGCCGACCTTCACTGGGCAAGTGGACGAGGAACAGGTGCTACAGCTGATCGCCTACGTGAAGTCGCTGGGTCCGCAAGAAAGGACGAACGGGCAATGAGTACGACGGCCACATTGGAAACACCTCCGAACGCCTCGGCCGAACCCCAGGTGAATTATCTGAATGCGCGCTACGGCATCAAATCCTGGCTGCTGACGGTCGATCACAAACGCATCGGCTTGCTCTACCTCGGCACGATTACGTGCATGTTTGTGGTCGGCGGTATTGCCGCCAGCATGATGCGCATCAATTTGCTCGAACCGCAGGGCGCGCTCGTCGAACCTGAAACCTACAACAAGCTTTTTTCCACCCACGGCATCATTATGGTGTTTTTCTTCCTGGTGCCTTCGATTCCCGCGACCCTTGGAAATTTCTTGATTCCGATGATGATCGGAGCGCGGGATGTGGCGTTTCCAAAGCTGAATTTGCTCAGCTGGTATCTCTTCGTCACCGGCTGTCTTGTCATGCTCTATGTGGTGGCCACGGGTGGCGTAGACACGGGCTGGACTTTCTATACGCCCTTTAGCACCACATATTCCAACACCGACGTCGTGCTTGCCGCACTTTCAATTTTCATCGCCGGTTTCTCGTCCATTCTTACCGGCATGAACTTCATCGTCACCATTCACAAGATGCGAGCTCCAGGAATGACGTGGTTCCGGCTGCCCCTCTTTATCTGGTCCATGTACGCGTCGAGCATTATTTTCGTTCTTGGGACGCCGGTCATTGCCGTCACGCTCCTTTTGATAGGGGTGGAGAGAATCCTCCACGTGGGAATTTTCGATCCGGCGCTGGGTGGAGATCCTCTTCTCTTCCAGCACCTTTTCTGGTTCTATTCGCACCCCGCCGTTTACATCATGATTTTGCCCAGCATGGGCGTGATCAGCGAGTTGGTTACTGCCTTCTCTCGCAAGAAAATCTTCGGCTACAGTTTCGTCGCGTTCTCCAGCCTCGCAATTGCAATAATTAGCTTCCTGGTGTGGGGCCACCATATGTTCGTCTCCGGCGAGTCGATCTACGCCGGTCTGGTCTTTTCGGTGTTGAGCTTTCTCGTCGCGATACCTTCGGCCGTGAAGGTCTTCAACTGGACCGCCACCCTCTACAAAGGATCCATCTCCTTTGAAGCGCCGATGCTCTACGCGCTTGGTTTCCTCGGTCTATTTACCGTCGGCGGCCTTACCGGACTGTACCTGGCCTCGTTATCGACGGATGTCCACTTGAGCGGCACCTATTTCATTGTGGCCCACTTCCATTACATCATGGTCGGCGGCGCAGTAATGGCGTTCATGGGCGGCATACATTTCTGGTGGCCGAAGATCACGGGAAGGCTATATCCGGATTTGTGGGCTCGATTTGCGGCGCTCATTATTTTCGTCGGCTTCAACCTGACGTTCTTCCCTCAATTTGTTCTGGGCTACCTCGGAATGCCCCGGCGCTACGCCATGTACCCGGCGGAATTCCAAGCGCTCAACGTGCTCTCGACCGCGGGCGCTTCCGTGCTAGCGGTGGGTTACATAGTCCCGCTGATCTATCTGTTTTGGTCGTTGAAGTACGGACCGGTCGCCGGTCCGAATCCATGGGGTGCGAAGGGCCTGGAATGGACCACGCAATCGCCGCCTTTGACTGAAAATTTTGCGCACATACCCATCGTGACCGAAGACGCCTATAACTACGAAACCGCACCCGAACCCGAGGTGTCGCGTGTCTGAGACCGCCACCGTTCACAACGAGAACCCCACCGGGTTCGCCCATCAATTCGAAGATCTCGATCAGCAGCACGATGCCGGGCGCCTGGGGATGTGGGTTTTCCTGGCCACCGAGATATTGTTTTTCGGCGGAATGTTCACGTCGTATGTGGTTTATCGCAGTCTGCATCCGCAGGCTTTTTTGCTCGGCAGTCACATCCTTGAGGTCAAATTCGGCGCCACGAATACCGCGGTTCTCATCTGCAGCAGTTTCACCATGGCCATGGCCATTCACTCAGCGCAGACGGGTAAGAAGAAGGGTGCCATCATCTCGTGGCTGATCCTAACGATGCTCCTGGGCGCGACTTTCTTGTTTTTGAAGTTCCGGTTTGAGTGGTATCACGATTACGTCGAGCACACTATGCCCGGTTTTGGCTTCCAGAACTTGCCACAGTGGGGCTCGCATGCGCCTCAGGTGCAGATGTTCATGGTCTTCTATTTCTTTCTCACCGGATTGCATGCGATTCACATGATGGTGGGTATCGGCGTATTGCTTGTGCTCACGGTGATGGCCGCCCGCGGCAAGTTCACCTCTCAATACTTTGCGCCACTTGAGATAAGCGGCCTCTACTGGCACTTTGTCGATATCATCTGGATATTCCTGTTTCCGCTGCTGTATTTGATTCGGTATTAGACGGGGGAATTGATGTCGAGCCATTCGGACAAAGCGCGCGATCTTCGATTATTCAACGAGCACATCGTGCCGGTCAGTACGTATCTGATCGTTTTCGTCACCCTTCTGATCGCAACCGCGCTCACCACGGGGATCGCATTCGTGGATCTCGGGTCTTGGAACGTTGTCGTGGCACTCATCATTGCCGTCTGCAAAGCCTCACTGGTCGTGCTTTTCTTCATGCATGTGAAGTACAACAAGGGGCTCTCCCGCATCGTTGTGTTAGCAGGTGTTTTCTGGCTCGGCATTATGATCACGTTTACCTTGGCCGACGAGCTTACGCGCCACTGGGAAATTTATCCTAAGCCATGGGTAGGTGCGATCGTACCCGTGGTGCGCCACCTCCTTTTCTAACGCGCAATTCCATTTCAGAACTCTCGTTGCCTGCGGGTAGGCCGCCGGCAGCCCCCCTTTGCTTTGCCACCATTAACTGCGTGCTATAGTTAGCGACGATGATACTTATAGCAGGCGCCACCGGGAATATCGGCAGCGAGGTGGTGTCTCAGCTGACTGCCGCGAACTGCCCCACGCGCATATTTATTCGCGATCCGCGCAAAGCGCCCCATTGGGGCAAGGATGTCGAGATCGCGGTCGGCGACTTTCGCCATCCAGAAAGCTTCGCGCGAGCGGCTAAAGGAGCTGACAGTATCTTTCTGGTAGCGTCTGGAACCGGCGGTGAAGTTTTTTCGAAGCTTTTGGGCGCTTTGCGGTACGTCGGCGCCCCGCGTGTCGTCTTCATCTCGGGAACGGTGGCGGAGTGGCCCCGTTCGGAGGTTGGCAGATGGTTTCGCGACAGGGAGGACAAAATTCGGAATTGCGGTTTGCGTTCGACGATCCTCCGTCCGTGTGATTTCATGAGCAATACGTATCAGTGGATCGCCACGATGAAAGAGCAACACGTGGTGTACAACGCCACTGGCACCGCAAAGGCCGCTTTAATCGCACCGGAAGACGTAGCCGCGGTTGCGGTTACGTGCTTAACGTCGTCTCAATTTGAGGGCCAAACGATTGGTATCACTGGCGGCGAGTCGTTAAGTGTGCCGGAGCAGGTCCACATTATCGCGGAAGCGTTGAAAGTTCCGATTCGGTGCGTCGACATTTCGGTACAGCAGGCGGTGGAAAACCTCATGCGTACTGGAATGTCGGAAAGCTCGGCACGGTCCGCGGGCGAGATATACGATCGAACGCGGCGCGGAAAATCGGCAAGACTGACGCGAGGCTTCACCAAAATAACTGCAACAGCTCCCAAAACTTTCCGCGAATGGGTGCAGCAACACTCGGAAAGATTCTAGTGATCTCGGCCGTTCCCGAGTTGTTTGGAACCAGCTAAACGGCGCGGAATGCGAGTACTGCGTTGAGCCCGC
Source organism: Candidatus Acidiferrales bacterium (assembly GCA_049591475.1). Classification (GTDB taxonomy): domain Bacteria; phylum Acidobacteriota; class Terriglobia; order Acidiferrales; family UBA7541; genus Palsa-295. The sequence goes on along the minus strand of JBAWEZ010000045.1, from coordinate 56,431 downwards.
CAAATGCAAAAGAATTGGATAGCGCCGCCGCTATACGTTGCGCTCGGGGCTTGTTGGGGATGTAGTCCAAATCGCATTCGGGATCGCGCTCGTTATAATTGGCGGTCGGCGGCAGAATCCCGTTGCGGAGTGCCATCGTGGTGGCGACCGCTTCGAGCGCTCCCGCAGCGCCCAATGCGTGGCCGTGAAGTGATTTTGTCGAACTCACCGCCAGCTTATCGGCATGCGTGCCAAACACCGCGCGGATTGCCTTCGATTCCACGGGATCGTTCCCCGGCGTTCCGGTGCCGTGAGCATTGATGTAGCCAACCTCCTCCGGCGCCAGCGCCGCATCTCGCAGCGCCGCTCGCATGGCGCGCGAAGGCCCATCGATGGTCGGCTGCGTCAAGTGATGCGCGTCGGAGGTCATCCCGAAGCCGCAAATTTCCGCGTAAATGGTCGCGCCGCGCGCTCGCGCCACCTCTAACGGCTCTAGAACCATCATCGCTCCGCCTTCCCCCAATATCATTCCGCGGCGGTCCTTGCTGAATGGACGGCAAGTATCCGGCGCGATCACCCGCATCGCCTCCCATGCCCGCAGCATTCCGATGGTGAAACACGCTTCGCTTCCGCCGGTTACCGCCATCTGGACGTCGCCATTCCGCACCATCCGGAACGCCTGCCCGATGGCGTGATTCGCCGATGAACACGCCGTCGAAACCGTGTACGTCGGCCCGCTGAGCCCCAGGTCCATGGAGATATGGCTCGCGCCGGCATTGGCCATCGTTTTCGGAATAGTCAGTGGATGCACGCGCCCACGTCCAGCTACCCACAAATCCTCGAAGCCTTTTTCGATTGTGGATTGTCCACCAACCGCCGAGCCGCAGATCACCGCGCAATTTTCGCGCAATCCGAGCGTTAGCTCGATCCCCGAATCCCGCATGGCGTCGCGCGCCGCCACCACTGAAAATTGCGCGAACCGGTCGAGCTGATCTTCTTTTCCTCCGGGAAAGTGCTTAGCCGCTTCGAATCCACGCACTTCCGCTCCATTCTGAAATCGCAGCTTGGAGCAGTCGATAGACTTGATGGGACCAATGGCGCTTCGCCCGTGGCTCAACGCGTCCCAACTTTCTTCGAGGTTTAGTCCCAGAGGGGAAACGATTCCGATTCCAGTGATGGCGACGCGGCTCGGCGGCATGCGCTAGCTTGCCGGAGTGGGAGCTGAGCTGGGGGATGCGCCGGAAGGCGCTGCGGCAAGCAGCTTCTTGATTCCATCCACCACGTCGTTGACGGTCTTGATTGAGCGCACGTCATCGTCCGGAATCGAAATCTGAAACGCATTTTCCAGCTCGAATACCAGCGAGAACACGTCCAGCGAATCGATGCCCACCTCCTGCAGGTTCGTGTCCAGCTTGATGCTGTCGGCCGGGATGCGTTTCACGGACGCGAGCGTGGCAATCACTTTTTCTGCCACTGGATCAGACATGCTCCCCTTTTCCTCTTGCAACCGTAGACGGCGTACTTCGCTACACAACGTCTGTAGCAAACATTCTAGACTGAGAAGAAGGACGCGCGCTCTATAAAAACGTAGCCCAACCCGCCCCAAAGATCAATGTTGCCACTAGGGCCGCGTACTTGCTTCCAGCCCTTACTGCAGTGCGTCCACAAGCTTCGCAGCCGTTCCATCGCGCCAAGGTTCTCAAAGGCCCGCGCGAACCCCCACGGTAAGTCCGCAGTCGTATGGCATAATGGAGCTTAGATGCGCGATACTGCGCCTGCGACTCGGCCGATAGCATAGGCATCATCAGCCCTCTTAGCGAATTCATGATGCTCCGGAAGAAAATCCGTAAGCGGTTCCGCGCGGCGCACCGCAAGCTGCGCGAGGGCCGCATGCTGGCCAAGGGACTTCTTTCCACCCGCCATCCACTGCTGGTGCACATCATCCCGATGCGCCGCTGCAATCTTTCCTGCACCTATTGCAATGAATTCGACGATTTCTCGAAGCCCGTCCCGCTCGAGGAAATGTTTCGCCGCATCGACCGTCTTGGCGCCATGGGCACCGCCGTGATCACCATCAGCGGCGGCGAGCCGCTTCTGCATCCCGAACTCGACGCCATCATCGCTCGCATTCGCAAGAATGGCATCATCGCCGGCCTGATCACCAACGGTTACCTGCTCGTCGCCGATCGCATCGAGCGCCTGAATCGCGCCGGGCTTGAATACCTGCAGATCAGCATCGACAACGTGCAACCCGACGAAGTTTCCAAAAAGAGTCTCAAAGTCCTTGATCAAAAACTCGTGTTGCTGGCCGAATACGCCGAGTTTCAGGTCAACATCAATTCCGTGCTCGGAAGCGGCGTCTGCAATCCCGAAGACGCGCTGAAAATTGCCAATCGCGCCATCGAACTCGGCTTCACGTCCACCGTCGGCATCATTCACGATGGCAATGGCCAGCTGCAGCCGCTTGCCCCGCGCGAGCGCGAAATCTTTGAGGAGATCATGTCGCTCGGCAAACGCTCCTTCTCGCGCGTCAACGGTTTCCAGCACAATATCGCCGCCGGCCTTGAAAACACTTGGCGTTGCCGCGCCGGCTCGCGCTACCTCTACATCTGCGAAGATGGCCTGGTCCACTATTGCTCGCAGCAGCGCGGCTATCCCGGCGTTCCACTCGCCGAATATACCGAAGAGCAGCGCCGCCGCGAATTCCTCACCAAGAAAAGTTGCGCGCCCCGTTGCACCGTCTCCTGCGTGCATCAAATCGCAGCCGTGGATGCCTGGCGCGCGCCGCAAACTCTCGGCGGCGGTTCGGCCGACGCTGGTTCGCTCGTGCAGCTAAGTGGCCCCGCGGCCCACGATTAGCCCGGTCTTTTCCGGTTACTTCCCGCCGTTCAAGCCGTTCGAATCGGAGTCTTTCTCAGGTACAAGCTTTTCAAGTTGCCGCTCGGCGGAATCGATGATCTTCTCTCCCGCTTCGGCTCTGATCTCGCCCTCGCGCACCGCCTGGTTGACGGAAAGCCTTATCGCCATCGAAAGCCGCATCCTCGCCGTCTCGATTTCGATGTCTACTTGCGCGCCGTCGCGCGCGTGGAGCTCGTCCACCTGCGATTTCAACTTTTCGTGCTGCCCTAGCAATTCGCCGCGCAATACCGCGAATACGGGCCGCGAAATCGCGCGCGCCTTTAGCATTTGCTCCAGTTCTACCAGCGCGGACTTCATGGCTTGGTGTTCCACTCGCGTCGCCGCGTGCTCCTCATCCGGCGTCGCGCTAATCTTCAGCAGCCGAAGCAGCGGTTTCATCGTCAGCCCTTGCACCGCCAATGAAAACGCAACCACCCCGAAGGTGAACGCCAAAATATCTTGGCGGTGCGGAAAGCCCTTTGCCAGACTCAGCGCCAGCGCCAGCGAAAGCGATCCGTGCAGCCCGCCCCACACCAGCACGTGCCGCCATCGCAGTGGAATCTTGCCGCTGAAAAGATTGCTCAGTGGAACCAGCCCGTACACCGCCGCCGCCCGTCCTGCCAGCACCACGCCGATCGCCAGCAGAATCGCTGGCCACCGGTGCAGCAGTTCGCCAACGCGCACCTCAATCCCGATTAGCAGAAATACGATTGAGTTGATCACGAACGCGAAGTAGTCCCAGAAAGCCCACAGCGCGATACGCGTGCGGGCGCTCATCCCCAGCCTCGCGCCCACATTCCCCACCGTTATCCCCGCCACCACCGTGGCCAGTACGCCGGATACATGCAGCTGGTTCGCGAGGACGTACGAGCCGTACGCCAAAATCATCGTCAGCGTGATCTCGATTTGCGGATCGTCGATCTGCATGGTGATGAAGCTCATCAGGTATCCAAGCCCTAATCCAATCGCCGACCCACCCAGCACCGATACGAAAAACTCTTCCACGCCCGCGCCCACGTGAAGCTTGCTGGTCAACACTCCGGCGATCAGCACTTGAAACAGCGCCACGGCGGTCCCGTCGTTCACCAGGCTTTCCGCTTCGACAAGCAGGGACAGTCGCCTCCCCACGGAAAGTTCCTTGAAAATGGCTAGGACGGAAATCGGGTCGGTTGCCGAAATGATCGCGCCGAAGAGCAGCGTCACCAGCAGCGGCAATCCCAGCGCCCAGTGCAGCGCGTACCCGATGAAAACAGTCGTTATCAGCACGCCCACGTTCGCCAGGATTAGCACCGGCACAAGGTTCTGCCGTAGTTGCCGAATATTGATTCTCGCGCTGCCTTCGAAAAGCAGCCCCGGCAAGAAGAGGATTAAAATCACGTCCGGCGTCAGCCAATTCGGGCGCGACTCGCCAAAGAAATTGGACATCGCGTGCAGGTGGACCGCGCCTAGCGCCAACCCTCCGATCACCAGAGCCACTGTGTACGGGATGCGCAGCCGCATCGCCACCACGGCAATTGCCGATGCCAGGATCATCAGCAACAATAGGAATTCGATTGTCGAAGTGGCTGTCATCCGCAGGTCCTGCGAAGCCGGTTGCCGGCTCCGCGGTCTTACATGGAGCGATTGTACCTATCTTGAAGATAGCCCGGTGAAAAACCGGAAGCGGAACCTTTCAGCGGAGATGTATTTCCAGCATCCGCGAATCGCGCTAGCATTCTTGTCATCGAAATACATTGCCTCGACCCGGGTGGGACGGAATCGTTTAACGAAAAATGGACGCCGTATCTGAATTCGCGCAGCCCGCGCCGCGGGTAAATCCATGGCTGATCGCCATCACCGTCATGTTGGCGACGTTCATGGAGGTGCTGGACACCAGCGTCGCCAACGTTTCCCTTCCGCATATAGCCGGCAGCCTTTCCGCCAGCGTGGACGAGAGTACCTGGGTACTTACTTCGTACCTCGTTTCTAACGCCATCGTCCTGCCGCTCACCGGTTGGTTCTCCACCCTTTTCGGCCGCAAGAAATTCTTCATTGGCTGCGTAGTCGTTTTCACGCTCAGCTCTTTCCTGTGCGGACTCGCGCCCTCCCTCCCGCTCCTGGTGCTTTTCCGCACTATTCAAGGCGCCGGAGGAGGGGGCTTGCAGCCCATTTCCCAAGCCATTCTGGTGGATAGCTTCCCCCGCGAAAAGCAGGGCATGGCGATGGCCATCTACGGCATGGGCGTCGTCCTCGCACCCACTATCGGGCCGACGCTCGGCGGCTGGATCACAGACAGTTACACCTGGCGCTGGATTTTCTTCCTCAACGTTCCAGTCGGCATCATCTCTGTCTTGCTCACGTCGCTGCTGATCGTCGATCCCGAAGGCGCCATTCGCAAGTCGATTAAGGCAGGTTTGCGCATCGACTTTATCGGCCTCGGCCTTCTCGCCGTCGGCCTCGGGTTTTTGCAGATCGTACTTGATAAAGGTGAGCGCGACGATTGGTTCGGCTCCCCGTTTATCGTTTGGGGCGCCGTGATCGCCGTCACGGCTCTGATCGTGCTGATTTTTTGGGAATTGCGCGCCAAAGATCCGGTCATCGAGCTACGCCTGCTGAAAGACCGGAACTTCGCCATCTCCACGTTCATGATGTACGTGCTCGGCGTCGTGATGTACGGCACCACGGTGCTTTTGCCTATCATGCTTCAGACGTTGATGGGTTACACCGCTATGCAAAGTGGTCTAGTACTTTTCCCCGGAGGGTTGGTGTTGCTCGGCATCTTGCCGTTCGTCGGCTGGCTGCTCGGCAAGATCGAGGCGCGCTGGATCGTCGTGTTCGGCTTGTGCACTATCGCCATTGGTTTATGGCAACTCTCCAGATTCAGTCTGGAAGTGGGCATGCGCACTACGGTCTTGGATTGGATGATTTCCCGCACCGGCACCGCGTTTCTCTTCGTCCCCATCAACGTTATGGCCTTTTCCTTTGTGGCTCCGGCGAAAACCAACAACGCCACCGGCTTCATCAATCTCGCGCGCAATGTTGGCGCCAGCACCGGCATCTCGTTCGTCACCACCATGCTCGACCGCCGCGCGCAATTTCACCAGGACAGGCTTGTACCGAACCTTACTCCCACCAATCACGGCTATCAGGCGGCTCTTAGTCGTTTGTCGCATCTTCTGATGACCCGCGGGCTGGACGCGGCGCACGCTGCGGCCATGGCCAAACAATTGATCTACTCGCAGCTCCTGCGCCAGGCCATGATGCTTTCCTTCGTGGATAATTTTTGGGTGATGAGTGTGATCTGCCTGGCAGTCATCCCGCTCTTGTTCCTGATGAAGGCCAATAAGGGCCGTGGCCGCAGCGCTCCCATGCACTAATGGAGTTCGATGTCGCGCGCCCGATTCCGCGCATTAGCCACAGTTTTCGCGGGGCCTGTGTAGAGCCGCGCTTTCGCGCCTTTTGCGTCCCGGTGATTTGCACCGGGAGGCGTGGCGGGCGACCTACGCCGACCTAAGTCCCTCGCACGCAGCCGTCGCTCGCACCCAGTTCCCGCCGCGTCCCGCGCGGATCATCGTCTGTTCTCCAGGAGTTTCACAAACGATCCGCCGCGCAACTGCGCCTCTGACACTCCCGCCAATTCCTCCACTTCGCCGGCCGTCAGCGCCCCGCAATTGATCGCCTGCCGGAAATAGTTCAGCAGCCCCTGAGCCATCGCCGCGTCATCGAAAACCTGTCCCACGCGCGTCGCTTGAGCCGCTTTGTCCACAAAATTCCGAAGGCGCTCTGCCGCGGGCTCTAGGTTCTCGAGGAAAAAAGAATACACCGCCGCATAGCGCGCCGGCAGTTGCGCCGGGTGCAAATCCCACCCCTGATAAAATCCCTGCGCCAGCGAACGGCTGACGTTCTCGAAATGGATTGTCCACGCTCGGTGCACTGCCGCGCGATTCTCCTCTGTTTGCCGCAGGCTCAGTGGCGCGCCGTCCTTCACCCGGTGTGGCGCAATCGGCATGATGTTCGTTGGGCCGTCCGCCAGGCGAATCCCGGTGCCCGCTAGCGCTACTTGCATCACCTCCCGCGCAAAATCCGATGCAAAGTGCCGGATCGGCTGATCCACCGAAGCGATGTTTCGCGACGCCGTGTAATCGTACGGCCCGAAATGCGCCGCCACGCACCGCCCGCGTGCCGCGCTAACCAGCGGCAGCAAGTTTGCCTCGCCGCGCTCGTTCACAATCGCTTGCGGCGTTTCGATCATGATCTCGATACTCAGTGCGTCGGGTTCTAGACCGAGCATCGGCTCGATCCGCGAGCAAATATCCGCCAGCGCCGCCACTTCGTCGGGCAACGCCACTTTCGGAAGCGTGACGTAAAACGGATTTGGCAATTCGCCGCGCGTTTTCTCGGCCAACTCCGTTAAAAAAATATCCAGCGTACGCATGCTGCGCTCACGCAATTCCTCGGTAAACGGCTTGATGCGAATTCCAACGAACGGCGGTAGTTGCCCTTCGTTTTTCGCCGTGCTGATTTGCTCGGCCGCCGCCACAGCGTGTCCGTCCTCCTCGCCGTCACCGCGGTTTCCGTATCCATCCTCGAAATCGACGCGGTAATCCTCCACCGGTTCGCGTCGCAGCTTCTCGCGCACGCGCTGGTAAATCGTATGGGCGATCCATGCGGGCCGGTTCTGGCGCCGCGCCGCCGCTGCGTCGGCCTCAACGGATTTCGCGATCGTCGCAATCCTATCGGCCGATTCAGGCAAGGTCTCCGCCCCCGGCAACCCCAGTGCCTTTGCAAACATCCCAAAATCGGGTGCGTAATCGTCCATCGAACGCTGCGCCATCTCGCCAAGTTTACGAATTGTGTTTGCGTGGAAAAGATGCGCGCCGCCGTACACCACATGAATCGGCTGCCGCTCCGCGGACGCGCCGGGATAGCGTCGCTGAAAGGCCTTGTGCGCATGCTCGATCCGCATAGCCACTTCTCGCAACGATTCCGGTGGAAGCGTTCTCTTCATGGGTCCTCGCGGGATGTCTGGAGTCATCGCGGCTTCCCGAGCGACCGCTCGAATGTGATTCCAGGTTGTTCCAAAGTACGGGACAGGATACATTTATTCGGACGGACGGCGAAACAATCCCAATGCCCAAGCTCGCATGCAGCGAGCTGTTTTTTGTAACCGTATGCCGCGCCGCCGCGCGAATGTATTTTTCGTCCCGGCGCATGACGCGCCACGCATGGCTGAACGAATTCTGATCGTCGATGATGAACTGGCCGCTCGCTCCGCGCTGGCGATTCTCCTGCGCCGCGGCGGCTACGAAGTGTCCGAGGCAAGCGACGGCCCTTCGGCGCTGTCCGCCTGCGCTTCATTTCGTCCGGACCTCGTGCTTCTCGATATTCTCATGCCGGGTATGAGCGGATTCGAGGTCTGCCGCCGCATCAAGGCCACGCCTGAAACGCGCCTCACGCCCGTCGTCCTGATCACAGGGCTTTCCGCCACCGAAGATCGCATTCAGGGCATTAATTCGGGCGCTGAAGACTTCCTCAGCAAACCGATCGACGTGAACGAACTGATGGCCCGCGTCCACTCACTTGTCCGCCTAAAGTTATTCACAGACGAGCTTGAGCATGCCGAGTCCGTGCTATTCACCCTCGCATACAGCATCGAGGCTCGCGACCCATACACCCACGGCCATTGCGAACGCCTCGCGGACATGTCCTCCCGCCTTGGCGAAAAGTTGGGATTGCCTGAAGATCAAATCCGCGCGCTGCGCCGCGCTGGCGTCGTCCACGATATTGGGAAGGTTGCGGTCCCCGATGCCATCCTGCTAAAGCCCGGTCCGCTTTCTGAAGAACAAACTCTGGTGATGCGTAAGCATCCGGTGGTCGGCGAACGCATCTGCGCTCCGCTGCGCACCTTCCGGCTGGTCCTGCCGATCATTCGCCATCATCACGAGCGCCACGATGGCTCCGGCTATCCCGACGGCTTGCACAATTCCCAGATTCCCGTCACCGCGGCCGTTCTTCAGCTTGCCGACGTCTACGACGCGCTCACCACCGATCGCCCGTATCGCAAAGCGTCCACATCGGCCGTCGCGCTTACCATCATGCAAGAGGAAGCCAAGCGTGGATGGTGGGATCGCGAGCTACTCGATGCCTTCCGCGCCATGATCGTCGAGACCAGCGCGTCCGGCTCGTCGGGTAATTCCCGCGAAGCAACCGCCAAGTAGCTGCTGATCTTGTGGTGGTGGTATTTGCCTCCCACTGTGCTTCAGGGTTTCGCGATGCGCTCTTCGCCCGAATAAATTACGAATCGCCTGCCGCGTAAAAATCCAATCAGCGTTTGCTGAAGTTCCCGTGCCAATTGCACCGCAAGGCTCGAAGGCGCCGAAACGCACGCCACCACCGGCAGCCCCGCCACGATCGCCTTCTGTACGATCTCGAATCCTCCGCGCCCGCTCACTAGCAGTACGGCGCTCGAAAGTGGAACGCGCTCGTCCAGCAGCGCCCACCCGATCACCTTGTCCACCGCGTTGTGACGGCCGATATCTTCGCGCAGCACCAGCAACTCGCCGGCCGCGCTAAAAAGCGCCGCCGCGTGCAACCCGCCCGTCCAGCCAAACACCGCTTGCGATTCCCGCAGCGCCTCTGGCATCCGAATCAGCGCCTCCGGATCGAGCATGAATCCACCGCTCAATAGTGTCAGCGTTCGCGCTCGCACTGCTTCAATTGACGCCTTCCCGCAAATCCCGCAGCTCGAAGTAGCGAAAAAATGCCGCCGCATCTTCGTGAAATCGGGTATCGCTTCGGGTGCCAGAATCGCTCGCACCGCATTCGCACGATTAGCAGGATTCTCGCCGGCATTTTCCTCCAGCTCCAAAATCTGCCCGCGCCGCTCGACGATCCCCTCCGTAAACAAGAATCCCGCCGCTAGCTCCCGGTCGTGCCCGGGCGTCCGCATGGTCACGCTCAGCGGATGTTCGCCGATGCGTATTTCCAGCGGGTCTTCGGCCGCCAAATAATCTTGCTTGCGGCGCGACGCGCCGTTGTCCCATTCCGTTATTTGCGTCAGCGCCACGCTTTGGGGCGTTCGAGCCAATGCATCTCTCCTATTACGGCGGAGTCAGGAGTCCATTCCAGAGCGGCTTCAGCATACATCCGGCCCACGCCTGTATGTGCTTGGAAAAAGGAGCCGCTCGCCCTTGGGGACGAGTGAGAAGAACAGGGCAACGCTCAAGCCGAGCTCGTTGTTGGGTTTTCCTGTGCGGTTCTTCCGCGCTCGCGCACTGCTCTGCCGTATGCCCGCATGCCGCCGGTCTGTGATTCACCTGATCTTCGGGTCGCGATCGTATTTCAAGGTTGTGAAATTGCTTTCGCTTTCTGGAAGACTGACTTCCGGAGAGCCATAGGCAGCCCCCCGGCGATGTATATAACCCGTGTGTCATCAGCGATTCAAAATGGTACGCAACGTGCCAGTAATATTCCCGAGAGCATGCGCCTTGCTGTGTCGCTCGGGCAGAGGGGCTCGGGCATTGTACTCAGCACAGTGTACAGCTCACGTCGAGCAAGTTCGTTTGGGCCCTTGGGAGGGGTTATGGAGAGCCTGAAATCTTATATGCCGCGCACCTTCTACTTTTTGGCGGCCGTTGCGCTTCTAGTGCTATTCGCCCCGCGCCCGGCTGCTGCGGACGACGTCTATAACGTAGACTTTACCGGTATCGCGAGCTGCGCATCTGCGTCATGTTCCGGCGCTACTATCACCGGCACGTACGAGTACGATACGACCAGCAATTTGTTGGTCGGTCCGTGGAGTTTCAACACTCCGGTTGGCGTAGTTTCCGGCACTGGCGGAGATTCAGTGGCGACCTCAGATAACGGGGGATATGAAGCTGGATTTAGTCTCTTGGATTTTGTCACTTCCGACGGGAGCGAGGGCATGGAACTGGCGTTTTCCGGCTACCCGTCATTCGACGGCACACTGATCGGCACGAACCAGCCGAACTCCATCGACATGGTTGACGAAGACCCTTCCGTGGCGGTGAACTTCAACGACGACGTGGTCGATTTCACGGTCACCTCAGGCTCTGCTGTTGGCACCCTGGTTGCTACGCCCGAGCCTTCGTCGCTCGGTTTGCTCGGCCTTGGCCTATTTGGTCTCTTCATTCTCCGCCGGAGGCGCTCCGCATCTCGCCTCCGGTTGTCCCAGTCCTGACGGTCGGTCGCGGCCTATCGGCGCTCGAATTGCCGATGGGCCAGCCGACCCATCCACTTGATTCCCCTTGGGGTTCGAGCATAACTTCGGGCTAGGTGCACCAGCTTCAGTAGCCACGATAGGATTACGCCCGGCCGAAGCACCGTCGACGCGTTCCGTGTATTAAGATGGACACCTGCAATTCAAGTCCATTATTTACCTTACGTTACGAGCAATCCACCGGCGAAAGATGTGCAGCAGGTTTCGCTATTGGGATCACACTCTTCCACCGCTCCTTACGCGCTGCTAGATTTCCGCATCTTAAACCCTGAAGATTCCGTGTCGGTTGAGTTGGAACCGGTCGTGCACACGCCAAGCGACAGCGCGTGTGCACCAAAATCTGTGGCGCTTGAGCGTAGGGGCTTGGGCGTTCAACTCAACTGGTCGGCCACTCGAAATCGCGAACCAGCGATTGCTAGTTCGGCTGACCCCGGAGGAGTGCATGCCAGGTTCCACAGTTGTCCACCGCGCCGCCTGTCTCCTAGCTGTAGCTGCGCTTTGCGTCCTTTTCCTCCCGCGCCTCGCCACGGCGGATTCTGCTGACGTCGGTATCCGGGCCTTTTCGGGTAACGCCGTCTGCATTTCCGGCTCCGGCGAGGGTGGCGCTATCACACACTTTCACTTTTTTGATCTAGGTACCGACCTCACGGCTGTGCGCTGGTCGCTAACGACCAAACCGTTCGACCGCTCAGGCGTCGGCTACTATTCGATCGCAAAAGGACCCACCTTCTTACCTGGGTACTATCGCGGCGATCGTAATACCTGGAAGTTAGACCGCAACGACGGGAGCAATCACGGGCCAGTAGCCACCCCCGAGCCGTCTTCTGTTGCACTCCTCGCGCTCGGCTTGCTGGCTTTCTTTACCGTCCGCCGAAGGTCTTCTGTGGAACGCCTCCGATCGATGCGGTCTTCGTAATCTCACGTGCGGTTCCGCTAATCATCTAATCATCGATTAGCGGGACCGCCCAACCCCACATGCCACCCGGTCGTCGGGTTGCTTTAGTCAACTACTTAACAATCGGCATGTGTGCATCCGCAGCTCGGCGCCTTCGTCATACGCCTTTTCATCCCGGTCGGCCCCTTGCGCGCCTTCTACACCGCTGCTAAACTGTCGCGGCAAGAGCTTCACAGCTGCTCCTGCCACACTTCCCATTAAAGGTTGATTCATGTCCGGACATTCGAAATGGGCTACGATTAAACACAAAAAGGCGGCCACCGACGCCCGCCGCGGCAAGATTTTCACCAAACTAATACGCGAATTAACGATTGCCGCCCGCGTCGGCGGCGGGGATCCCATTACCAACCCCCGCCTGCGCACCGCCATTTCGGCGGCCAAGAATGAAAATATGCCTAACGACAACATCGAGCGCGCCATCCAGCGCGGAACCGGCCAGCTCGAAGGGGAAACCCTCGACGAAGTGATGTTTGAAGGGTACGGCCCAGGCGGTGTTGGCGTCCTCGTCCAGGTGGTCACCAGCAACCGTAATCGCATCGTCAGCGAAATCCGCCACATGTTCTCTAAGAACGGCGGCAATATGGCCGAAAACGGTGCTGTCGGCTGGATGTTCAATCGCAAGGGCGACATCGTGGTGCCCAAGGAGCTCGCCGAGGAGGAAAAGATGATGGGCATCGTCCTCGACGCCGGCGCTGAAGATTTGCGCGACGACGGCTCTGCCTGGGAGGTCATTTCCCCGCCCGAAGCCATGGACAAAATCCGCGAGGCGCTCGTCGCCGCTGGTATTAACCCGTCTTCAGCTGAAGTCTCCTGGCTTCCGCAGAACTACGTGAAGCTCACCGGCTCGCAAGCCCAGCAAATGCTTCGCATGGTTGAGGCCTTCGAAGATCACGACGATGTCCAGCACGTCTACGCCAATTTCGATATCGACGAAAAGGAAATCCAGGCCGCCGTCGCCAGTTGATGGTCTCTTTGGGCTTGGTTGTCATCCCGAACCCAGCCGCGTTTTTTTGCGGATGACGGTGAGGTCCGGTGTCTGGACTCTGGTTGAGCCCACCGGACTCCAGAAGCCGGAGGATCTGCTTTTTCGATTGCAGGTACTGTTTACCCCGACCGCAGTAGGAGGGCGTCCTTCGCGTTTCACCACGGGTGCCGATTTTGGCGCACCGCTCTTGAGCGAGTCGGCCGGGATCGATCAAGAAAATCTGCCGTTCAGAACAGCTAGTTCCTTCCCCGTGGCGCACCTCTCAAATTTCGCTACCTTCCGCTTGCGCCTGGCGCGTACACTTGCGCCGTCGATGATTTCTCGCCCGCAGCAATCCGCGACCAATCAGAAACTGCGCGTCCTGGGCGTCGATCCAGCGGTCGCTGGCGCTATTGGTTACGGCGTGATTCAGACCGAAGGTTCGCGCGCCACTTGCATGCGTTTCGGAGCGCTAAAGCTCCCGCGCCAGCTCACTTTTGCGTTTCGTCTGCGCGAAATCCATCTCCTGATTACCAGCCTTGTCGAACAGTTCCGGCCGGACGCCGTCGCTGTCGAATCCGTTTTCACTTCGCTCAATATGCGCACTGCCCTCAAACTTGCTGAAATGCGAGGGGTCGTTTTACTCGCGGCGGCGCAAGCGCAAATTCCTGCGCACAGTTATTCGCCGCGCGAAATTAAGGCCAGCGTCGCCGGCTTCGGCGCCGCTTCCAAGCAGCAGATTCAGCAGATGGTCCGATCGCTTCTCGATATGGACGTCATCCCCGAGCCTGCCGACGCTTCCGATGCTCTCGCCGTCGCGCTTTGCCATGCGCAACTTTCTCGTGCCCGCGAACGCCTAGCCCGTTCCACGGCTCGTGCCACCGCGCGCCCGGCCGGCGCCTCCGACAGGGCCGCGGCCTCCGCAAATCGCGCTGTGCAATTTCCCGACTAGAACTTGTCCCAGAAATGGGTTTTTAGGGGGTCGGAGCTTCGGCTCCGACAAAATAAGGGCCAAAACATTGGGCTTTAGCCCCTGAGGAATTGCCTTTCTCGCGACTGCCTATTTATGGGACGGCTTGTAGCTCCCGGGTCGTTTCTCCGCCAGCTCGCGCCTGCACATTACAAAAATTCTAGTCCGCTTGCCTCTATTCCACCCAGTTGCGGTAAGCTACATGCTTGCATAATGCTTTCACGGCTCCATTCCGCACGGGTCTGGGCGCTTGCTTTCGCTCTTTTCCTTCTCACGCCGCTCCTGCACGCGCAAACCAGCTCAGGCGGCGAAGCCGTCATCACCTTCCGCAAAATTTTTAAGTCCAGCTATCCCGAATATGTGGAAATAAAAGTCCCGGAAACCGGCGCTTGCACCGCGGACATTCGCCAGCTTTCAGACGATCCCAGCCCGCAGCGATTTCAGCTCAGCGAGCCAGTCGTCCAGCACATCTTCGATCTTGCCGGCGAGCTTCGCGATTTCAACGGGGTGAACCTCGAGATTCACCGCCGCATCGCCAATCTCGGCGAAAAGACTTTTATTTACCAAAATGGTGCGCAGGTCTATCAAACCACCTTCAATTACTCCACCAATGCCTCCGCGGAACAACTCGTCGACCTCTTCGAAAACTTGGCTCGCGAGCAGACTGATCTCTCCGATCTTCAGCACGCCATGCGCTACGACCATCTCGGCGTCTATGACGTCATTTTGCGCATCGAGAAAGATTATGACGATAAGGCGCTTCCCGATTCCTCCACCCTGCTGACCACCCTCGACCAGCTCGCTCTCGACAACACCTATCTAAATATAGCCCGCGACCATGCCCGCACCCTCGCCGGCCGCATCCGCTCCGGCCGCTGATCTCGACGACGTTGTCATCCCGAACCCAGTCGCCGCTGCTGGCGAATGGAGGTGGGGGATCACTCAGTCCCGAAGAAGTCCACGAAGTCTACTTCATCGGCCGCAACGAGTATCATCGCGCCGCGTTCTTCGCCAGCTACCCCACTCTCCGCAGCTCTCGGATAAAGGCCCCGACATTTCCTCCATTGAATTCCAAACCCCGTACGAACAGGTTGCCGCCCATGCGCGCGATGCGGGCGACGATTATTTCGCGCCTGACGCCGCACAGGACTACCTCGCGAATCCCATTCACGAAGTGATCGTCCATGTCCTGATTTTCGACACGCCAACCTTTTTCTTCCCGGCTAGCAACGATGCGTCGGCCGAGGATGCGGCTCGGACCTTCAAATTCCACATTTCGCAAGATAGCCGCGAGCTCGAATCGAGCAAGATCACTGCGGAGGGTACGGAGACTCTAGGTCTAGGTTCTGGTGGCTCAGGCTCTGAACCAGGAATAGATATTCACCTGCACGTGGACGTCTCTCAATTCAAATCCTCCAACCCGGTCACCATCCAAATCACCGCCCCAAGCAACCAGACCTACTCCACCACCTTCGATCTTGCCGCACTCAAATAGCTCGCATCCTTGAACTCGCAAAATGCGCCCGAACTTTCTGGAACCTTGTGCTTCTCCATGGGAATTCACATCGAGGTACAGGCGATATCGACCTGTACTTAAACTGCCCCTCTGGCCAGTTAAATTTTGCCCAGACGTCTGGTAATCTCGATGAGCCATATGCGTGAACTTGAAAAACTCGGCAGAGGCAGTAGAAAAGACAAGCCCTTGGCTATCGGGACCTCTCACGGCGCTAGCCTAATTTGTGGCCCGTCAGACTACGCGACGATCTCTCCGGCCGCCTTTTCCAGTCATTCCTCAGTAGCCGCTCGCCACCATCGCAAGGGCGGAACAGTCAATCGAGCTTGCACACACGTAAATCGTAGAAAACAAACGACCAGCCACATCCAAGGGCGGAACGTCGCGGTGCATGTCAATTTGCATCAAATCTTCGTCCGGCCGCCCCGGCAGGCAGCTCCTCAGCGCGTTACGGGTCTCTGCCGCATCCATCCTTTCCTAGTCCTTCGAGCATCCGATTAACGCCATGTCCACACGACAATTCAGTTTTGCCAAGTGGCTCGTCGCCGTCGCCCTATTCGGCACTCTAGGCGCGTTGAACGCCCGCGCACAGGTCACTGCCGCCCCCCGCATTACGCAAGCCATCACCGATTCCAACCTCGTCACCCTCCGCGGCAATGTGTATCCGCTCGCGCGTCCCGAGTACGACCGCGGCCTCGCTCCCGCCAGCCTGGCGATGGACCGCATGATGCTAGTGCTCAAGCGCAGCCCGCAGCAGGTGGCCACGCTCGATGCGCTCCTCGCCCAGCAGCAGGACCGCAACTCGCCGAATTATCACAAATGGCTCACTCCCACTCAGTTTGGCGCCGAGTTCGGACCGTCGGACCAGAACATTGAGACGATCGAGGCATGGCTCGAATCCCAGGGTTTTGGCATCGACAGCGTGTCGAAGGGCCGCACAGTCATCGAATTTTCTGGCAGCGCCGGTGAAGTGCAGTCTGCCTTCCACACCGCAATTCACCGCTACGTTCTTCCCAGCGGCGCGCAGCACTGGGCCAATTCCACCGATCCAGAAATTCCCGCCGCCCTCGCTCCTGTTATCGCGGGCATCCGCTCACTGAATGATTTCTATCCGCAGCCGCAGATCCGTGTGAGAGCATCGAAACCGTCACCCCGGCCGCTATTCAGTTTTCCCTCAGGGTGCAGCACCTCTGCGACCTCAACAGACGAGTGCTACTTCGGCCTAGGCCCTGCGGACTTCGACAAGATCTATAACGTCCCCTCGTCCCTTACCGGCGCCGGGGAGACGATCGCCATCGTAAGCGATAGTGATATCCAACCGACCGACATCGATCAATTTCGGGCCGCCTTTGGTCTGCCCGCGAAGAACTTTACGCAAATCGAAACCGACACCGCGCCTGGCGGCGATCCCGGCATCGGAGGGCCCAATTCCGACGAAGTCGAAGCGATCTTGGATGCGGAGTGGGCAGGCGCCGTTGCGCCGGCCGCGCAGATTGACCTGGTGGTATCGCCCTCGACGGACACAACGTTCGGAGGAGACACATCCGCTCTTTACATTATTAACGACATGACGCCGACTCCTCCAATTCTCAGTTACAGCTACGGAGAGTGCGAACTCGGTCTCGGTACCACTGCGAATCAGTTTTACCTTACGAACTGGCAGCAAGCGCAGGCGGAAGGCATCACCGTATTGGTTTCCTCGGGAGACAACGGTTCCGCGGGGTGTGACACCTATGAGGCCAATGGGCCGCCCAGTCAACCCGCGCAGTACGGTCTAGAGGTCAATGGCGTCGCATCCACACCTTACAATGTCGCGGTCGGCGGAACAGATTTTAACGACATCAATAATCCCGGGACCTATTGGAGCGCAGCTAACAACGCCAATACGCAACTGTCGGCTCTGGGCTACATCCCAGAGACGACCTGGAACGACACTTGCACAAACTCCTTTTTCTACAGCACGGTTTTCGGCGACAGCACCGCGCTTGCTGGCTGCAACGACCTCGCGAACCAGACGAATCTTTACGACGACTATGACATCGTTGTGACGAACCCGGTCGGAGGTTCCGGCGGCGTGAGCAACTGCACCACCTCGAATGGATCGACTCCGTCGAGCTGCTCTGGCGGGTACGCCAAGCCCACGTGGCAGACCGGACCGGGCGTCCCCAATGACGGCAAACGCGATCTCCCGGATCTGTCGCTATTTGGCTCAGATGGTCTCATTTCTGGAAGCTTTTATATTGACTGCGAGGAAGACGCCACTGACGCTCCGTGCAATCTCGCTAGCGGCGATTTTCAGGGGATCGGCGGCACGTCCGTCTCGACGCAAGTGATGGCTGGGATTGTGGCGCTGATCGATCAAAAGACCGGCTCATCGCAAGGCAACATTAACCCGACACTCTATTCGCTTGCGGCCCAACAATCTGCGGCAAGCTGCAATACTTCTTCACCCGCCAGTTCTTGCGTATTTCACGACGTTACCTCGGGGACCATTGAAATGCCGTGTGAAGCCGGCAGCATCGCGAGCTGCTCCGGGACGGGAGCCGAAGACATCGGCGTGACCTCCGGCTACAATGCCGGAACAGGCTACGACCTAGCGACAGGCTTGGGTTCGCTAAACGTGGCGAATCTGGCGAATCTTTGGGGCCCCGCCTTTTACATTTCCTCGACGAGCCCTGCCACCAGCGTATCCAGCCCCGGCCAATCCAACACTCTGGACATCACCGTCTACGCAGTAAACGGATTCACTGGCTCGGTAATGCTGGCCTGCACCGGTCTGCCGTCCGGAGCCTCCTGCACGTTCGCGCCCTCCAGTGTCAGCCTAACGAGTACCAACAAGAGCGTCTCGGCTACCGTGACCGTATCGACCACAGCAGCTTCGGCGATCTACCCGGAAATTTCACCTGAAGGAATCCGCAAGTTTATGTCCAGCGATGCGATTGCTGCGGGCCTCGTGTGCTTTATTGGCTTGGCCCTCATCTGCTGGTATCGGATCGAGCGCCGCTGGATCAAGGGCGCGGTTGCCATCGTCGCATTTTCTATTCTGATCGTGGCTGCCGGATGCGGCGGAGGAGGAAGTTCGCCAAGCGCTAACAATGGAGGGGGGGGCGGCGGGGGCGCCGGCGGAACACCGACAGGTACGGCCACTGTAACCATTACCGGCGCGAACGGGACAGTTACCTGCGCCATGAATTTCCAATTGACGGTCAATTAGGAACGCGAGAGCGCATCGCGCGGCGCGATCCTCGTCGATGCGCTGCTCCCGGTCCGCGAACTTAGCGAATCACGATTCCCGCGTAGCCCACCACGTGTTCGCGGTCGCCGCCCGCGTCTCCCGAAGTCGCATAGCGCACCAGCCGCGCTTCGGTCGCGCCCAGTTCGCGCATTGCGATCAGCATCGCCGTGGTCGCCGCATACCCGCACATCGTGATGCCTTCGCCGCGCACCGTGTCGTAAAGTCCGCGCGGATCGAGCGCCAAAATTTGCTCAATGGCGCGCCCGTCCTTTATTCGCGTTGTTGCGTCGTCTTCAAAGTGATTCATATCCGTGCTGGCGATTACCAGCACCGGCTCGCTCGCCTCCGCAACGACCTTTGCTACGGCGCGTCCCAACTTTTCGATCGCTCCGAAGCGATCCGTGGCCAGCACTACCGGAACGAACCGAAAGTATTTGGCAAGCGTTTGCAGGAAAGGAATCTGCACCTCCAGCGAATGCTCCCGCTCGTGCGCCATAGCATCTTCGCGCAACTCCGAGCACTCGTGTGCCAGAGCTGTGGCCAATTGCGCGTCGATCTGCGCTTCACCGAGCGGTGTCGCGAAACTTCCTTCGCTCAAAATGGCCATCGGCTCGCCACGCGGAAAGTGCCGCGGCCCCAGCAGGATGCATTTCTTCGGAATCTCAACGGAGGCGTACACCGCTCCCGCCACGGGCCCCGAATACATGTAGCCCGCGTGCGGCACGATGCACCCCAGCGCGCGCACCTTTTCGCTAGTGGAGGAAACGAACTCCGCGATTTGTTTGGCGAGTGTTTCGGGTTCGGAGGGATAGAAGCGGCCGGCAACCGCGGGAGGGCGAATCATCGAGAATCCAACTTCCGCGCCGGACGCCGCGAACTACTGCGCCTTCGATCGTTTCCCGTGAATTTCCAAAGCCACCAATTGGCCCGGGCCCGGCTGATACAGGATTTTCACCCGGTCGCCGTACTGGTAGCCGCCCTTGTCCATCAGCGTCTGCATCTTGGGTTGCAGCGCGGAGGTATAGGTGAACGTATGAATCATCCGCTCGTTTCCGGCCTCGCGGACGATAATCGACCGCGAATTGAAGTGAATCACCTCGGCCTTGAGCCAAGAATCACCGGCCGGCGTAGTCTTCGGTAGCACAGCGTGAACCACGCGGATGATCGGTGCAGTGATCGCGGAAGCTGCGGCGGCTGCAGCTGCCGCCTCTTGCGCGCGCACGGTTCCGGCGGGGATCGCCAGGGCGGCGAATAGCGCGATTGCAGCGCCGAAAATTCTAGCTTTCTTCATCGAAGGAAATCTTCAGCGACTTCAGAAACTTGATATCTTGCGGCGTTATTTCGATCTTTGTCGCCGCTGGCTCTTCATCCAGCACTTCCTCGTCCACGCGAATGTGCAGAGATTCCAGGAAGCGCCTGTCATTCGTGGTCATCCGCGCCGCTTCCGCGGAGGAGCGCCGCGCCAGCCCTATCGTCGCGTCCAGCTTCAGCACGATCTCAAACCCGGCGGCCCGGATTCCGGCAATCGCCTCGGCGATGCGCTCGGAATCCGACACGCTGTCGTTGATTGCGTGTCCCAGTTCCCGAAGCAGCTGTTTCATGCGGTCGTCGAGTTGCAAGGGGCGCCACCTCCTGTCGATGCCCTTTGGTACCCCAATTTTAGAGTGATGGCAAGCACGAAACAAGCCCCGCCGCTACTGCCCGCGTCGCGTAGGTTACCTGTCCCTCCGTCCGGGCCAAAGTCCAGACCCTACCCCAAGCCTTAGTACCGCGCGGAGAGGCCAAAACCCGCCGCCTGACCTTTCGACAGCCGGAAACGCAACAGCACGGCCAGGATTTCGTCGCCATACATGGCAGTTTTCCGCTCGCCAAAACCGTGCACCCGTCGCAAGGCTGCCAGATCTTCGGGCCGCGCCCGGCAGAGTTCCTCGAGTGATTTATCATGCATCACCGTGAACGCCGGCACCTTTCGCTGCTTTGCTGTCTTGAGGCGCCAATCGCGCAACGCGGTGAAAAGGTCCGGGTCTCCTTCGAACTGTCGGGGGGCGGTTTTCGGCTTGCTCCGCGCCGGAGCTACCGGCTCCAGAAGCCACTCCGGCTCGCCGCTGCAAACGTCGCAGGCCGCGCAGGAATTCCACTTCGCAGTCTCTCCGAAATGAGAGCAGATCTGCAGATGTCGGCACGCACGCGATTCCACAAATCTGCGAATTTGATCGTAGCGCTCCCACGCGCGTTTCTTCTCTGCTGGGTCGTCGATTTCACCAATAAAATGAGCCAGCAATCCCGCGTCACGTTTCTGCCAAAGCAACAGGCAATCGGCCGGAAGCCCATCGCGACCGGCGCGTCCCGCTTCCTGGTAATACTGTTCGATCGATTTAGGCAGCGACAGATGAATCACTGCCCGCACCGCCGCTTTGTTGATGCCCAGCCCGAACGCAATCGTTCCGACGAGCACGCGCACTTCGTCAGACATCCACCGCTCCTGATTGTCTCTGCGCTCCGCGGCGGACATTTTTCCATGGTAGCCGATCGCGGGAATGCCATTCTCCGCGAGAAGCGCCACCGTCTCGTCCACGCGCTTGATGGTGGGCGAGTAAATAATCACGTTGCTCCCATCGTGGCAGCGCACGGCTCGCAGCAGTAATTTCTGCTGCGTCTTTCCATTACAGGCTTTGACGATGTAACTCAAATTGGCGCGGTGAAAGCTGGCGATATATTTGTCCGGGTCGCGCAGGCGGAGTTGAGCAAGGATATCGTGCCGAACCTGACGGGTAGCGCTGGCGGTGAACGCGGCAATGGGGCAGTCCGGAAAGCGCTCGCGCAGACGGCTCAGTTGGCGGTATTCCGGGCGGAATTCGTGGCCCCACTCGGAAATGCAGTGCGCCTCGTCAATGGCGAACAGCGAAACCGGCGCGCGTGTGAGCCATTCCAGCGTATCGGCTCGCGCCAGCCTTTCGGGCGAGACGTATAGAAGCCGGTAGCGTCCCTTGATTGCATCGGCGATCAACTCTGTCTGCTGTACGTCCGCTAGAGTGCTATTCAGCGCAGCCGCCGGAATGCCCATTTCGCCGAGTTGCGCCACTTGATCCTGCATCAAAGCGATCAGCGGCGAAATCACGATCACCATTTGGCGGTCAAGCAGGGCGGCCGGAAGCTGGTAGCATAGCGATTTTCCTCCGCCTGTGGGCATCACCACGCAAGCGTCGCGCCCCTGCAAAAGGCTGCGCACGATGCGCTGCTGCAATGGACGAAACGAGTCGTAGCCCCAGTAGCGGCGCAATGCCGAAAGCAAATCGGCGTCCGAAATCATCTGGAGAGTATAGTCGCGCATCAGGGAGATCGTCGAATTGCGAGCGAGCGCTATCAACTGCCTCGGCGATTGAAATTGGGTGCTGTAGTGGTCGGGATAGGCATAAAATCAAGGCATGTCCGCGCGGATGATCTCGGCGTTCGTGCGCTCGTGCATCGTGACGCTGCGCGTTTTCTGGCGCATCACTAAGCAGCTCTTTCACGAGACCACCGGTGCGCTGTTTGCGGTGTTTGCGGGTTACGGCGGCTACATCGTCTGGAAAGAGTGGAAGCACGGGCCGTCGTTCTGGCTGGCCGCCGTCGGAGCCGCCTATGCACTGATGATGGGCGCGTTTGCGTATGGCTCGTTCCGTCGTGCCAAGCGCGTTCGCTGAGTGGCTCCTTACCCGCCTTCTTCACTATGGCTGATAATTCCAAAAAGCGACCGGAAACCGCCGAACGAAAATCGGCCACCCCTGGTGGTCTGGCTGTTCCAGCGGTAATCTCGTCCGACGATTTGCAGAACTGGAATACTGAGCGCGACTTGGGCCAGCCGGGGCAATTTCCGTTTACACGCGGCGTCTATCCCACCATGTACCGCGGCCGCTTGTGGACGACTCGTCAGTACGCGGGGTTCGGCAGCGCCGTCGAATCGAATCGCCGCTACCAGTACCTTCTTTCGCAGGGCCAGACAGGACTTTCCGTCGCGTTCGACTTGCCCACACAGATCGGCATGGATTCCGACTACCCACTGGCGCTCGGGGAAGTCGGCAAAGTGGGCGTGGCAATCGATTCTCTCGAAGACATGCAACTGCTCTTCGACGGCATCCCGCTCGATCGCGTCTCCACGTCAATGACCATCAACGCGACCGGAGCGATTCTCCTGGCGCTCTACGTGGCCGTGGCAAAGCAGCAGGGCGCGGACCTGAAGCGCCTTTCAGGCACAGTGCAGAACGACATATTGAAGGAATACATCGCGCGCGGTACGTACATCTATCCGCCGCGTCCGGCCATGCGTATCGTCACCGATATGTTCGCATGGTGCCGCAGCGAATTGCCCAATTGGAACGCCATCTCCATTTCCGGTTATCACATCCGCGAAGCTGGCTCCACGGACGTGCAGGAGGTGGCGTTCACCATTGCTAACGCCATCGCGTACGTGGAAGCAGCGGTCGCCGCTGGATTGCAAGTGGACGAATTTGCGCCGCAGCTTTCGTTCTTCTTCAACTCGCATAACGAATTTCTAGCGCAGATCGCGAAATTTCGCGCCGCGCGGCGTTTGTGGGCGCGCACCATGCGCGACCGCTTTGGCGCCCGCGATCCGCGCTCGATGATGCTGCGATTTCACGCACAGTCGGCGGGATCGTCGCTCACCGCGCAGCAGCCGGAAAACAATCTGGTGCGCACTGCGGTGCAGTGCCTCGCCGCCGTGCTCGGTGGCTGCCAATCGTTGCACGCCAATGCGCTGGATGAAGCGCTGGCGCTGCCTACCGAACGCGCCGCGCTGCTCGCTCTGCGCACGCAGCAGATCATCGCGCAGGAAACCGGCGTGGCGAATACCGTCGATCCGGTGGGCGGTGCGTATGCCATCGAGCAAATGACCAACGAAATCGAAACAGGCGCGAAAGATTACATCGCGAAAATTGACGGCATGGGCGGGATGCTGCGCGCCATCGAGACAGGTTACGTCCAGCAGGAAATTCAAAAATCCGCCTACCAATACCAGCGCGCCATCGAAACGGGCGAGCAGGTGGTCGTCGGCGTAAATCGGTTTGAGGCCGAAGCTGAACAACCGATTCCCACGCTGCGCGTCGATCCAGACATCGAGCGAACACAGGTGGCGCGACTAAATGCGCTACGTGCGCGACGCGATTCCGCGAAATCCCGCACGGCCATCGACGAAGTGGAACGCCGCGCGCGGGGCAGCGAAAATCTGATGCCGGGGATTCTCGCCGCAGTCGAGGCGTATGCCACCGTCGGCGAAATTTCCGATGCGATGCGCCGCGCTTTCGGCGAATACCAGGAGTCGGTGGTTGTGTAGCGGTCTGCTCGATGTCTCCTTCCGAATGTCGAGAAATCTCCAAACCAGAAATGGATTTCGCCAGCGCCGAGTCGCCACCCTGTCCGACGCGGTGAAGTTCATAGACGCAGCCGGATTCTGCACGTTGTTTCCGGTGACGAATGTGCCGCTGCCGTCGCTCTATTGTGCTGTGACCGGGCGCGATGCCAATGACGGCGTCGTTTTCGACAAGCATTTCGAGACCATCTGGCGGTGGAAAGACGACCTTCCGCGCCGACGCCGCGCGCTCTACGCAAAGTACTTTCGCGGCAAGGGCACCTTCATTTCGCGCCAGCAAATCCCGTATTTCCTTGCCATGCGCGAAGCCGCCGCCGCGCCCGGGGATCACGAACGCTTCTATCGGCAGGGCCGCATTCGCGACGATGCGCGGCTGATCTGGAAAGTTCTCGCCGAGCACGGCTCGCTCGCCACGCTCGAATTGCGCCACGCCTGCAAAATGGAAACAACTGCCGGAAACGTGCGCTTTAAGCGGGCGATACTGGATTTGCAATGCCTGCTCGTGATTTCGCATTTCGGCTCGGAGCAGGAAACCGGCGCGTGGGCTTCGGGAAAATACGAGCTGACCTGCCGCGCGTTTCCGGAGGAAACGTCCGTGGCATTCGAGACCGAGGCAGAAGACGCGCGCGTTAAATTGGCGGCTAAATTCGCGGAAATGAATGCCGCCGTGCAGCCGATGCAACTCGCGCGCTTATTTGGCTGGACGAAAGCGCAATCCCTCGCAGCGCTCGGAGCGGGGAAGGCGACAGACAGCGCTCAAAAGCCGCGGAGCAAAAAACCTCGATGAGACTCGTGCTCGCATCGGCATCGCCACGACGCGCCGAGATTTTGCGCAACGCCGGAATCGCATTTGATGTGCGACCGGCGCTGATTGACGAGTCGCCGCGCGAAGGCGAACTTCCGGGCGCCTACGTCCAGCGGTTGGCGCTCGAAAAGGCGCGCGCCGTAGCGAACGGAGTTGCCGAGCAACAGTCAGCGGGCGACGACACGATTTTCATTGGGGCGGACACCACAGTCGTTGTCGAACGCGAAATTCTAGGCAAGCCGGAATCCGAAGAAGACGCCCGGCGCATGTTGCAGCTCTTGAACGGCCGCGTCCATGAGGTTCACACCGGGCTTGCCCTGGTTCGCCGTCCGGGCGCATGGGAAAGAGTCGTCGAAGAGATTACGCATGTCACATTCGCCAAGATTTCGGACGAGGAAATCGGAAGATACGTCGCGACTGGCGAGCCCTTCGGCAAGGCCGGCGGGTACGCGGTGCAGGGAATTGCGGGGCGGTACGTGACGCGGATCGACGGCTGCTACTTCAACGTAATGGGACTGCCACTGGCGCGACTCTACTCATTACTGCGCGAAGTTGGATGGAGCGGATAAGCCGCCAGACCACGAGGTCCAAAAACGAAAACGGCGACCTTTCGGCCGCCGCTCCGTGCGTTTGCAAATCCAGAAGATTACAGAAACCCTTTGCTGCTTTTTTAGCGACTGAAACCCGCCAAAGAACACGATCAAACCAACCACAGTCATCAGGTGGATCGGGCTATCTCAGAGCACTTGCGTCCGCATGGAGCAATCTTAAAGTTACTTTTTTTGCTCGGCAGCTATGGGTGCTGGCGGCGCACTGACTGGCGGAGCCTGCTGCATCGCTTGCTGAACGGGATTAGCGGGAGGTTGCGGCGGCGCCTGATCTCCGCGCATGCCTTCCTTAAACTCGCGTACGCCTTGGCCGAGGCCCTTCATGACCTCAGGAATCTTTCGCCCGCCGAATAACACCAGCACGACGATCGCGACGATCAACAAATGAATGGGACTATCCCACATGACAACACCTACCTTTCATCCACTTCGTGCGGGAGGGTGCCTTCGCGGAGCACTCCCGGCGTCTCTACCCAGAGGCTACAGTATAACACGCTCGTCGCCCGCGCGGCGGGTCACATGCTCGCGGTCCAGGTACTCCAGCAGGGGGATGGCGTACTTGCGGCTGATGCCCGCCAGGTCCTTAAACGCGGTAATCTGCAGCCGGTCGCCGCGATCCGTACGATAGCCGGCGATCAGCTCGCGCAGGTGGGTGATCGCGTCGCGATGGAAAAACAAGTCCTCAGCCACTTTGACGAGCACATTTTCGCGCAGCAGAATCTGCAGGATTTTGCGTGCGCGCACCGGCTCCACGGGCAGTTTTTCGAGGACCGCCGACACGTTCGGCACGGCCAGCCCGGCCCGCTCAAACGCCTGCTCGATCAATTCCTTGGCGCGGGCTTCCTCAGGAGAAAGCGAAATGGAACGGCCGGCGCGCTGCACCAGGTCGCCATTGACGCTTACGGCCCCGGCGCGAACGAGATCCTCGAGCGCGGTCTGAAAAAGTTCGCCGCGGGGGTTCCCGGCGCGCCCGCGCATTTCCTGTTTCGGGATTCCGGGCAGCAACGGATTGGCGCGATGGAACTCGTCGACTGCCGCGCGAATCGCCGCCGAGCAGCTTTGCACCGCTTGCTCGGGCGCGACGATAAAGGGTGGGTCATTCAGAACACGCAGCCGCTTGGCTGCCGCTAGTTCGTTGGCCACTTCGCGGATTTCAGGCTCCATCCATCCAGTGCGCGCCAGCAGCTCTTCCAAAGAAAGCCCGCGCGGGGAAGATTCTGCCAGCGCCGCCAATGATTCCAGGCGGTTGCCACGCTCGAGCGTCTGCAGAAACTGCGCGGCTGTCGGGTCGCTGCGGCGGTGGCGCCGCGCTCCGGAATCGATTACCACCCCGCCACCGATGGTGATCACCGGCGAATACTGCCGCAGAATGAAGCGGTCGCCCGGCAGCGCCAGAACTTCGCCGTCCAGCCGCAGTTGAGCGAGCGCCTCTTCACCCGGAGACACTTCCGGGCGGCCCAGCAGAACGATTTCAGCAATGGCTTCCGCGGAAGCTTGATGAAAATGCGCTCGCGCGCGATTGCGCAGCGGACGCGCCGATGGCAGTAACGTGATGCGCGCGTCGATTCGCCGCGTGGGATGAAATACTCCGGGAGCCGAAAGCACCATACCGCGCCGGATCTCGCTGTGTTCCACGCCCGCCAAATTAATGGCCGTGCGCTGGCCCGCGAATGCTTGCTCGATGGGCTGCCCGCCGGAATGGAGTCCGCGCACGCGCGCCAGGCGCCCCAGCGGATGCAGCTCGATTTCGTCCTTCACCCGGACCGTGCCGGACATCAGAGTGCCCGTAACCACCGTGCCAAAGCCCTTGGTGGCAAACGCGCGGTCGATCGGAAGGCGGAAATGGCGGGTCACGTCTTTGGCTGGCGCGGCGAGAGCGGCATTCACCAGCACCTGTTTGAGCGCATCGAGACCAGCGCCCGTTCGCGCGCTCACGGGCACGATCGGGGCACCCTCCAGAAACGAGCCGCGCACGAATTCTTCGATTTCGAGTCGCACTAGGCCGAGCATCTCTGGATCGACGAGGTCTGATTTGGTTAGCGCCACCAGCCCGCGCGGAATTCCTAGCAGGCGGCAGATGTCGAAATGCTCGCGCGTCTGGGGCATGATCGATTCATCGGCCGAGACGACCAGTAGCAGCACGTCGATTCCGCCCGCACCCGCCAGCATGTTACGAACGAATCGCTCGTGCCCCGGCACGTCCACGAATCCGAAGCGCACGTCGCCCATGCGCAAGAAAGCGAAGCCCAAATCGATGGTAATGCCGCGCCGCTTTTCTTCCTCTAAGCGGTCGGGATTGGTGCCCGTCAGGGCCTCAACCAAGGCCGATTTGCCGTGATCGATGTGGCCGGCAGTGCCGACAATTACATGCTTTTCGCTTGCCATTGAAAGAGGTGACCGGCGGGAATCCGCGCTTACACCCACGCCTGAGCGTATCCGCGGCGCGAATTTCTTGCAAGCACGAAGCGGTTGCGAGTCGAGCGTAACCAAGCTTAGAACCGTGACCAGCGGGCAGGCTAAGGTTGGCGTTACTTTTGTTGCGCGCTGGCGATTTCGCGACCGATCGCCCGAGCGGTTGCGGCAGGATCGACGGCGCTGGTAATCGGTCGGCCTACTACAAGGTAATTCGCGCCCGCGCGAATCGCGTCGGCAGGCGCGGCCACGCGCGCCTGATCGTTCGCGGCAGCGGCCGCAGGCCGAATACCGGGCGCTACGATCAGGAACCGTGGCCCGCAAGCTCGCCGAATCGCCCTCGCTTCATGCGCCGATGCGACCACGCCGTCCAGCCCCGCCCTTTTTGCCAGCCGAGCCAATGCCAGCACCCGGGCTCCAGGCGACCCGGAAAGTCCCACTCGGCGCAGAGCTGGCGCATCCATGCTCGTCAGGATTGTCACTCCAAGCAGCGCTGGCCGATTCTTCCGCCCGGCAATAGCTTCTGTTGCCGCACGCATCATTGCCACGTCACCGGAAGTGTGAAGGGTCATCATCCGGACGCCCGGCAGGTCGGCGGCTGCCGCCACTGCTCCCGCCACAGTGTTTGGTATGTCGTGAAATTTTAGGTCGAGGAATACGCCGAAGCCCAGGCCCGCGAGCTTTTGCACCGCGCGCGGGCCCTCCGCTGTAAAGAGTAGGCTTCCAACCTTGACGAGTCCCGCCGAGCCTCGGATGCGCCTCGCCATTGCGAGGGCTGAGCCCAGGCAGTCAAAGTCCAGTGCTACGATTAGTTGCGATGATCCGATGCTGGGCGTGGAGGCACCTTGAGAAGTTCGACGCGGACTTTGGCCGTGCCCCGCTGCTCGAAGCCCAACTCCCGGGCTACAGCATAGGAAACGTCCAGTTCGCGTCCTTCTACATAAGGGCCGCGATCGTTGATTCGAACCACCTCGCTGCGGTGGTTCTTCGGATTCACCACCCGGACGATCGATCCGAGCGGGAGCGTGGGATTCGCGGCCGTAGCCGCATACATATCATAAGTTTCGCCAGTTGCGGTTGGCAGACCGTCGAAATCTTCTCCGTACCAGCTGGAGATGCAGTCCCAAACCGCCAAGGGTTTGGGCCGGCCATTCGGGTCAAGTTCTTTATTGGAAGCGGATGCCTGGACTGATTGGGAGTGCTCGGGGATGCTCATCTCGCTGACGGCTGTGGGATTTGCCGACGGGCTGAGGACAAGCACACCCAGTCCTAAAAATACCGATTCCAGAACCACGAAGGCTTTAGCTCTCATTGGCAGCTATCCTCTTTTAAACCAGCAATATTGTACCTGTCTGCTTTGCTTCGAGGCAACCCGTTTAAACCCTAAAAGAGCCTCGTAAGTTGCTGATTTCAAATAGATTTTCTTCCCTACACCATTCTTCAAGTGTTCCCACTAGGCGTTCCGAGGCCCGTGGGTCCACGAAGTGCGCGGTCCCGACTTCTACCGCCGAGGCACCTGCGACCATATATTCGGCCACGTCGGCCGCGCTTCCGATCCCGCCAAGTCCAACAATCGGGATTCGAATTGCTCGGCTAGCCTCGTAAACCAACCTCATGGTTATAGGTTTTATAGCTGCACCGGACAACCCTCCCGTCGTACTCCCGAGGCGGGACCTTCGGGTGTGTGGATCCAGACACAATGAGGGATATGTATTTGCTATAACAACGGCATCAGCGCCAGACTCCTCGACGGCTTCCGCGATAACTCCAATCCTGTCAATAACTGGAGAGAGCTTTACCCACAAGGGGCGCTTTGCCGCTCGCTTCGCCGCCGATACAACTTCCGACGCGAGTACTGGATCGGTACCATATTCTGCCCCGCCCCTTTTCACATTGGGGCAGGAGATGTTCAGCTCGTACGCCGCCAGCCCCTCCGAGTCATTGAGGATACGGATGACCTCCACGTATTCCTCGGTCGTGCGCCCGAACACGTTCGCGAGCACCGCCGTATCGTACTTACGCAGCTCCGGCAGCTTTTCCGCCACGAACGCCCTCACGCCGATGTTCTGGAGCCCGATGGCGTTAACCATGCCGCCAGTTGTCTCGCACATGCGCGGGCTGGGGTTCCCGGCCATAGGCTCTAGTGACAGCCCCTTGACGACAATCGCACCAAGAGCGTTCAGGTTGGCGAGGTGGGCGAACTCCAACCCGTAACCAAACGTGCCGCTAGCAGCAATGATGGGGTTTTTGAGGCGAACGGTACCTACGGAGACTCGGAGGTCAACCCCCGAAAGCTTGGCTGGGCTGCGTGCCATCTCGGGCGAACTCACTTCCAGCAGTTTAGCACGGTGGTCAAGAAGAGCGGTCTCTACCCAAGGTCGGTTCCGCCGATTTCCGCGCCGTGCCAACTCCGGTCTATGTTAGGATGAGCCGCCCAATGCGCGTAGTTGAAAAGCGACAGCTCCTTTCTGCCGACGAAATTAGCCGTACATTAAACCGGCTAGCCCACGAAATTCTCGAAAAGAGCGCACAAAGTGGTGACTTGGCACTTCTGGGTGTGCGCCGCCGCGGGGTTCCGCTTTCTCAGCGCCTGGCAAAATTAATGAAAGATTCCGCTCATGTAGATGTTCCGGTGGGCACGCTGGATATCACCCTTTATCGCGACGATCTATCCACCGTGGGCCCGCAGCCCGTGCTGCACTCGAGCGACATCGATTTTCCAGTGGACGGGCGCGATCTGGTGGTGGTGGACGACGTGCTCTATACTGGGCGCACGATTCGAGCCGCCATGAACGCTCTCTTCGATCTCGGACGTCCCCGGAGGATACGCCTGTGCGTTCTGATTGATCGTGGTCACCGCGAACTGCCGGTGGAAGCGACCTTTGTGGGCCGCTCCGTCCAAACCAGCGATACGGAAATCGTGGAGGTTCGCCTCCGGGAAATTGATGGCGAGGAGCGCGCCATGCTGGTCGATCGCGTTCCCTGAGCTGCCGGCGAGTTTGAGGAGGCAGAAGACAAAGGACACCAGTGCTCCAGCGAACGTCACACTTACTCGGAATTGAAGGACTCACCCAAGCCGAGATACTTTTTATTCTCGATCAGGCCAAGCCATTTCAGGAATTCCAGCGGAACCCCCTTAAAAAATTAGCCACGCTGCGCGGCAAATCCGTGGCCCTGGCGTTTTTCGAATCGTCCACGCGCACGCGCATCAGTTTCGCTACGGCGGCCGCGCGCCTTGGCGCGGACACCATGGCTCTGCAAGCGGAATCCTCCAGCCTGAAAAAAGGCGAATCGCTCGTGGACACTATCCGCACTCTCGAAGCCATGCGCCCCGATGGATTCGTCATCCGCCACAGCTCCTCGGGCGCGGCCGCATTCATCGCCGAGCGCGTCGACGTGCCGGTGCTCAACGCTGGCGACGGCATGCACGAGCATCCCACGCAAGCTCTGCTCGACGCACTAACCATCCGCGACCGCAAGGGGAAGCTCGAAGGTTGGAACATCACCATCCTCGGAGACATCATTCACAGCCGCGTGGCTCGCTCCAATATTCACTTGCTCTCCAAATTCGGCGCGCGCATCACGCTTTGCGGTCCATCCATGTGGGTGCCGCGCGAATTTGAGGCCATGGCGCCGAATGTCCGCTGCACCTCATGCCTGGAAGAAGCGCTTCGTGACGCGGATATCATCATGGTCCTGCGTGTGCAAACCGAACGCCTCCACGAGCCCGCGCTGGCTTCCGAGGAATACATCTTGCGCTACCAGCTCACGCGCCAGCGCCTGCAAATGGCCCGCCCCGATGCTCTTGTGCTGCATCCCGGCCCCATGATTCGCGGACTCGAAATTGACTCAGCGGTGGCCGATGGCCCGCAATCCGCCGTCCTCGAACAGGTCGCCAACGGCATCGCTGTGCGCATGGCCCTGCTGTACCATCTCATTGGCCGCGCGCCCGCGGACGCGCCCCATCCCGCAAAGGACCGCTCGAATGCTTCTGATTAAGAATGGCCGCGTCCTCGATCCGGCCAGCAATACCGAAGCGCAGCAGGACGTTCTGCTCGATGGCCAACAAATCTCGAAAATTGGCGCGAATCTTTCTGCGCCCGGTGCAGAGATTTTCGATGCTTCCGGATTGATCGTCGCGCCCGGCTTCATCGATCTGCACTGTCACCTGCGCGAGCCGGGCGGCGAGCTTTCCGAAACCATCGAAACCGGCACGCGCTCCGCAGCGACTGGCGGATTCACCGCCATCTGCTGCATGCCCAATACCCATCCGGTGAACGACCGCGCATCCGTTACGCGCGGCATCGTCGAACGCGCCGCAGCCACTGGCATTGTCCGCGTCTGGCCGATCGGCGCTGCTTCCATCGGCAGCAAAGGGGAAGCGCTCGCTGAAATCGCGGCTATGAAAGACGCGGGCATCGTGGCCGTCAGTGACGACGGCAAACCAATCGCTTCCGCGCGCTTGATGCGCCAGGTCATGGAGTATTGCAACTCGCTAGGACTGCCGGTAATCGATCATTGCGAAGACGCGTCGCTTTTTGCCGGGGGCGCCATGCGCGAAGGCGCGCAATCGATTCGCCTCGGCGTTCCCGGCATTCCCTCGCAAACCGAATCGATCTGCGTCGGTCGTGACGTGGAAGTCGCCGCCATCACCGGCGCGCGCCTGCACATTGCGCATATGTCCACGCGCGCTTCGCTTGCCTACGTTCGCTCGGCCAGGAAACTCGGACGGAAAGTGACCTGCGAAGTGACCCCGCACCATTTCACACTCACCGATGAAGACGTGATTTACGACACGCGCTTCAAAATGAATCCACCGCTAGCTTCTCGCTCCGACCGTGATGCGCTGATCGAGGGCCTTGTCGACGGCAGCGTGGACGCCATCGCCACCGACCACGCGCCGCATCATCCCGCGAGCAAAGATGTAGAATTTGACCGCGCGCCCTTCGGCGTCGTCGGATTTGAGACGGCCTTGGCGCTTGGGCTCGATCAACTCGTCCATACTGGCGCGCTGCCGCTGATGCGCCTCGTCGAGCTTTTCACCACCGGCGCCGCGCATGTCCTCGGCATCGAACGCAAAATCGCGCCCGGCGAGCCCGCCGATCTCACGATTTTTTCCACCGACCACGCTTGGATGTTCCGCGCGTCCGATTCGCCCAGCAAATCGCGCAACTCACCCTTCGACGGCCGCTCGTTCCGCGGCGCGCCCATGGCGACCGTCGTCGCCGGCAAAATCGTTTTCCGCAGGTAGTCACAGCTTCGAAAGGAAGATGCCGCATGACGGATTACGCATCGGTCGAATCCTTCCATCTGAGCGATCATCTGGCCGCGGAGCGAACCTTCCTCGCCTGGATTCGCACCGGCCTGGCGCTTATGGGATTCGGCTTCGTGGTCGCGCGCTTTGGCCTGTTTCTGCAGGAGCTCCAGTCGATTCGACCTAGCGGCACAACGCACTCGTACGGACTTTCGCTTTGGTTCGGAACCGCGCTTATTTGCGCCGGCGTCGTAGTGGACGTTTACTCCTCCTTGCGCTATTCGCGCCTGATCGGCCACATGAACGCCTCCGGATCGATCACGCAGAGGCGCTCGATCACCGCCGTCGCAATCTCGCTGTTTTTGGCCGTCGTAGGGATGGCGATGGCCGTTTACCTAATTTTGGTATAGGTTTACACCTCCCTGCAGGTCGTCGATTTGCTGTTGAGCACGCCTGTCTCGCACGACGCGGCCGCGAAGGGGACGTTTTCCTGCAGCGGTCCTCATAGCCCGATCTTTCCCGTAACTGCGCGGTAACGCCGTCCCTCAGGATTTCGTCCAGCTCATGTGTTAGTCTTGGCCGCATCTGACTTAAGCCTGTTTCGGAGACACGGTATGCCATACGGACTGCTTTCCCAATTCGCAATTATGATTCTCGTGGGCGGCGCGCTGCTCTATTGGTCCCGCGAGCTTGCTTTGCGAACAGGCGCTTGGGATCTCAATATGTATAAGAAGTTCCCGGCACTAAAGAGGCTGTTCCGTGCAGACAAGGCCAGTACGGAATCGTGCTACAAAAGGACGCTAATTTGTTATCGCATCTGCGGCGCACTCTTGGTGGCGGGGGGAGTCAGCTTTAGTGCCGACGTCTTCTTCGTTCTTTTCGTTGTCCGATTTCATATCGCCGGTGGGTTCCCTTTAGCAGGCGGCGTGACGGTGGTTATATTTCTGATTTTATTCTTGGTACTAATGATTGTCTCCCGCGACCACCGGCTCTCAGCAACTATGACGAAAGTTAACGGCAGCCTGTGAAGTTCCACGATATCTCCCTGGGGCACGGCAGTTTTTCTCTGTCGTCGTGGCATGCCTAGTATCCTGATTCTGGTATGATCGACGCCCGGCGGATCGCTCAGGAGGTCTTCATGCCGCCATTTTCCAGCCAGGGAATCGTCAGCAAGCCAAGCAATCATTCCGTGGACGAAACGATCGCCAAACTCCAGCAGATCTTGCAGTCGAAGGGCATCGAGCTTTTTGCCTTGGTGGATCACGGCGGGGAAGCGGCGAAGGTTGGCCTGCAAATGCTGCCCACGAAGCTGTTGATCTTCGGTAATCCGAAAGCAGGTACGCCGCTGATGCTCGCCTCGCCGGGAATCGCCATCGACCTACCGCTCAAAATCCTTGTTTCCCAGGGCGCCGACGGAACGGTTTGGCTCTCTTACAACGATCCTGCCTTTTTGATGGAGCGTTACAACCTGCCTGCGGAATTTCTGCCCGTCCTTGCCGGCGTCGAGATGCTCGCAGCCAAAGCCGCCGAGTAGGCGCGATTCATTCCGTCTTTCGCGAGAAAAACTTGTCGAACGAAATCGCGTTGTACCTGTGAAACGCGATCAAGAGCGCGTAGGCGATGGCGTAGATCAATTGCAGTCCGGCGACCTGCCAGTCCTGGTGCAACGTGCTGCCGAATGTCAGCACAAGGATCAGCAGCCCTCCCGCAACCAAAGCGTAGCGTGTGGCGACGCCGAAGAGAATTAACAGCCCAAGGGCGGCCTCGGTCCAAGGCAGTGCGTGTGCAAAAGCACTCACCAAGACATGTGGCAATACCGTCGCCGCGAATTGCTTTTCGAGCCCTGCTACAAATCCTCCAACGCCAGCCAGGAGTCGGCTGATTCCGTGCATGGCGATGTTCACACCGAGCGTCGCCCGCAGCAGCGCGTACGCCAGCGAGTAATCGTCCATTGCCGAACTGCCCGATGGAAGCCAGTTTCCCTTCGCTGCAGGAGCCCCTACG
The DNA here is from genome assembly GCA_049591475.1 of Candidatus Acidiferrales bacterium. Taxonomy (GTDB): domain Bacteria; phylum Acidobacteriota; class Terriglobia; order Acidiferrales; family UBA7541; genus Palsa-295. Next base: position 21,251 of record JBAWEZ010000045.1, on the reverse strand, counting down.
CCAGCTTCCTCTCGATTGTTCATGGCCTTTTCCCCGCTCGCAAGCTTCGTCAGTGCCACGGCGTTGGATTCCCCATGTCCGGTCTAGGACGCAACGTCATCGACAGATGGCAAATGAAATGGAGTTCCTGCGGATCCGTAACGTTGCGCCAGGCTATTTCGGCCCCGTATCACTGCGCGGCGGGTTCGGCGGCGGGGTGCATGCCGTGCTGCGGCACTTCGTGGACGCCGCGCGGCGGCGCCTCCTGATGGAAACGGAACAATTGATTCAGCGGACCCGCGCCTTTGCCGGTGGCGTAAGATTTCTCGATGGCCTTGGTCACGTAGGCCTTTGCCAGAATCAGCGCGTCGCGCAATTGCTGCCCGGCGGCTAATTGCGCGGCAATCGCGGACGAAAACGTGCAACCGGAGCCGTGCGTGTTCGGACTGCGCACGTGATCTCCGCCGAACGCCTCGATCTGATCACCTTGGCAGAGCACGTCCGTCGGCTTCTCCAGGTGCCCGCCGGTCACGATCACCGCTTTGGCGCCCATTTCCAGCAGCTTCTGGCCGGCGGCTTTCATCCCGTTCACGTCTTTTACTTCCAGCCCACTAAGCAGTTCCGCTTCGGCAATATTCGGAGTCACCACGTTCGCGCGCTTGAGCAATTCGTCGCGCAGAAATTTCACGCCCGTGGAATCGAGCAGCTCGGTCTCTCCAGTGGTTGGCCGTGTAATCGGATCGAGCACCACGTGGACAAACTGATTTTTGTCCAGAAATTCCGCCACCGCAACGGCGTTCGCGCGGCTCGCAAGCATTCCGATTTTTACCGCCGCGATATGTGAATCTTCCGCTAGCGAGTCGAGCTGCGCTCGCAGCGTCGCCGCCGGAGTGGCGTGCACTGCGCGCACGCCCAACGTCGATTGCACCGTCAGCGCGGTCACCGCAGCGAGACCGTAACAATTGTGCGCCGCGAAAGTTTTCAGATCGGCGGCGACGCCCGCTCCGCATGAAGGGTCGAATCCTGCGATGGTCAAAAGGATAGGAGGCGCCAGATTATTGTGGACTGTGTGGTTAGTGTGACTGCTCAATTCCGCGTGCCCTCCGCGCCAGGCACGATTCTCTTCGGCGCATTCGTTGCGAATCGCGCCTTCAATCGAGAATGTACGCGCGTTTACGCGCACAGCGCAATACTATTTTTCGCTGATTTGATTTTTTTTACGCGCCCCGCCGCAAACTGCACGGAGTAGTCTGCGAAAGCGCTTTCTCTTGCAGGAAATTACGGGAATAGTCCGCGCACCAGCGTCGCATCCGCCACGCGCCCCACGGCCAGCACGTAAGCGCCGGTGCGCATCTGCGTGCGATGCTTGCGCATCGATTCGAACACTTCCAGGAAAGCGCGCCGCATCACCGATTCAAGCTTGGCATTCACTTCCTCCACCGGCCAGAAGAAGCTCTGCAAACCCTGCACCCACTCGAAGTAGCTCGCCGTCACACCTCCGGCGTTGGCCAGAATGTCAGGAATCAGCATGATTCCGCGCCGCGCCAGGACTTCATCAGCATGTGGAGTAGTCGGCCCGTTTGCCGCCTCCGCAACGATTTTCGCCTTGATCTGCTCCACGTTATTTAGCGTGATCACGCTTTCCAGCGCCGCCGGCACCAGGACGTCGCATTTCAGCGTCAGCAGATCATCATTCGAAATCCGCGACGTGCCCGGCATGCCCACCACCGTCCCGGCTCGCTCCTTGTAACGCATCGCCTTCAGCGGATCGATGCCGCGCGAATTGAACACCCCTCCGCGCGAATCGCTGATCGCTACCACGCGCGCTTTTTTTTCCGCAAACAGTTTCGCCACCAGCGAACCCACGTTTCCGAATCCCTGAATCGCCACGCTCGCTCCGCGGAACGGCAGCTTCTTCACCTTGCATGCTTCTTCAACGCCAACCATCACGCCGCGCGCGGTCGCTTCCTTTCGTCCTTCTGATCCCCCAATGGAAATCGGTTTCCCCGTCACCACTCCGAGCGCCGAATATCCCTTGGTCATGGAATAGGTGTCCATGATCCACGCCATCGTCTGCGCATCCGTATAAACGTCCGGCGCCGGAATGTCCTGCTCCGGCCCGATCAGCGGCAGAATTTCAGACGCGTACCTCCGCGTCATGCGCTCCAGTTCCGGTTTGCTCATGCGCTTCGGATCGCAAATCACGCCGCCCTTTGCGCCGCCGTACGGGATGTTCACCGTGGCCGTCTTCCACGTCATCCACATCGCCAGCGCCTTCACTTCGTCCACCGTGACGTTCGGGTGATAGCGGATGCCGCCCTTCGATGGCCCGCGCACCACGTTGTGTTGCACGCGGTAGCCGCTGAAAACTTTCACCTGCCCGTTGTCCATCTTCGTGGGGATGGACACTTCCAGCACGCGCTTCGGCGCGCGCAAAATCTGCCGCAGTCCCTGGTCGAGCTTCAGGTACTCGGCGGCCATGTCGAACTGAATCTGTGCGATCCGCAGCGGGTTCAATTCCTCGCGCGGCGCGATGCGTGGTATCGGTTGTGGGGCCGGTTTGGCGACGGTGGCCATTGCTCCCTCCTCGGGGCGGGAGAACTTAGCAGGTATATAACTTGCGGCCTATAACTTTCGGCCGCCACACTGTTTCTTCAAGCTTCTATGACACGTAAGTCTTGCGAGAATCGAAGTTTAGCCAAGCTGCGGGGGATGTCAACCAAAACCCTAGCCGCTGCCCTAAATTGTCATTCCTGAAATTGTGGCGCACCTTTGCCAAATCGCCTCGCTCGCAGTCGCCGCAAGTAACTGGAATTAAGTAAGTTACGCCAGTTAGCCCGGCAGCTAGGCTCAATCGCAGCGCCAGCCGCCTTGCCCGTCTAGTTAACCGCGGTCAACCGCGGAAACCGTGGTATCCGGTTTCGGCCATAGGTTTTATTTCCGCCAGAGCACTCGTGGCGCTTGTCACCAGCGCCCCATTGCGATATAACCGCACTGTCAAAGGGTCCCCTAGGAGCAGCAGCAGTTAAGAACCGCTACGATCAACGCTTTTAACCTATCCATCGGAGTACGGGGTGAATCCGACGGGTTGCTCGCGCCTCCCGCGCCTGCGCCCGCGAATCCCATTGAGGAGGAAGTGATGAAGAGAGCCATCAGCATGTTGGGCATGCTTGCCATGCTGGTCCTCGCGTTTGGAGTGTCCGTGAACGCCGCGGGCAAGACCATGACGCTGACCGGCTGGATCAGCGATAGCCATTGCGGCGCGAAGGGCATGAGCGCCGATCACAAGTCCTGCGCCGAGACTTGCGTAAAGACCAAGGGCGCGAAGTGGGTTTTCGTCAACGAAAAGACCAAGCACGTAATCGCCATCGCCAATCAGGATTCGATCCATCCCGATGAAGCGCTCGGCCATGAAGTGACGGTCACCGGCTCGTACGCCAAGGGCGTGATGACCATCGACAAGTTAGAACCCGTTAGCTGACCTTCGATTCAGCGCGTGGGAAGGGCGCCAGATTCCTTCTGGCGCCCTTTTTTGTTTTCCGCGAACGGAATACTGCCTAACCTAACGCCGGAATCCTGTCGATGCCCATGTACGGGCGCAGCGCCTCCGGAATCACGATCGAGCCATCGGCCTGCTGATAATTCTCGACAATCGCAATCCAGGTGCGCCCCACAGCCAGCCCCGATCCATTCAGCGTGTGGACGAACTCCGATTTCCCGCCGCCCTTTTGCTTGAAGCGTATGCCCGAGCGCCGCGCCTGAAATGCCTCTGTGTTCGAGCAGGACGAAATTTCCATGAAATCGCCGCTCGATGGCAGCCACACCTCAATGTCGTACGTCTTCGACGATGCGAAGCCCATGTCTCCGGTGCACAGCAGCACGGTGCGATGGTGCAGCCCCAGTTTTTTCAGCACAGCCTCGGCGTTGCCCACCAGCAGCTCCAGCTCGTCGTAGCTCTGCTCCGGGCGCGTGAATTTGAACATCTCCACTTTTTGAAACTGGTGCTGGCGCTTGATGCCGCGCGTGTCCTTGCCCGCCGCGCCGGCCTCCGAACGGAAGCACGCCGTCCAGGCGCAGACTTTGATCGGTAGTTCGTCGGCGTCCAGCGTTTCGTCGCGATGCAGACTGGTCAATTCCACCTCCGACGTGGGCGTGAGCCACAGATCGGTGCCTTCCAGGTGGAACATGTCCGCCGCGAATTTCGGCAACTGGCCGACGCCGGTGAGCGAAGCGGTGTTGACGATGAACGGCGGCAAAATTTCCGTGTAGCCGTGCCCTTTAGGTTCAGGAGCCGTGTGTGTATCCAGGAAAAAATTGGCGATGGCGCGTTCCAGCCGCGCGCCCCAGCTTTTGTACACCGCGAAGCGCGACGCAGCAATCTTCACCGCCGCCTGCAGATCCAGGATTCCGCACGCCTCGCCCACTTCCCAATGCGGACGCGGCGTGAAATCGAATTTCGGAGGCGTGCCCCAGCGGCGCACTTCGCGATTGCCGTCCGCGCCGTGGCCCACCGGAACGCTCGCGTGCGGCATGTTGGGCATCGTCAGCATGAATTCTTTCAGCCGTTCGTCCAGCTCGGCAATGCGCTCGTCGTTCGTCTTGATCTCGCGCGATGTCTCGTTCAGGCGTTTGATTAATTCCCGCGATTCCGCGCTCAATTTCTTGGCGTCCTCAAGGCTAATCCTGCCGCTCAGAATCGTGTGGACGTCATATCCCTGTTTCGCGAGACCCCCCAATTCGCGGGAGACCTTGTTGACCACCGCCTTCATCTGCTCGGTGGAGTGAATCAGCTTGCGGCGCTCTTCGTCGATGGCGCGAAACGGGCCCAGGTCCAGATCGTTGCCGCGGTTCTGCAACATCTTGTCGATGTCGTCCAGGTGCTGCCGTACGTATCCAAGGTCCAGCATAGGCGGAATAGAATAGCGGAAAGCGCGTGCAGGTGAATAGTGCGGAATGGCGACTTCTCGACTTCACGGGAGATTCGACGGGACTCCAGACTTTTCTGGGTCGAAAAACGACTGATGGGGTCGCAAGGGGCTGAAAGATCCATCTGACGGGTGGGATAAAATGCCCCCATGCTATAATTTTGTTGGGTTACCCTCAGTTCGCCCCCGCCCCGCTATCAGTTGCACCCCGGCGGTTCTTTGGGGTAAATTCGCTCTAGCGGGAACGCGCACCCGGGCGACCCCACTTGATGAGCGAAGCACTGTCGGCCAGACACATATTGCATTACCCAAGATCAGCCGCTAGCCCAATCGGTGGAGTATGACGAAAGCAACGCCAGAGCGTCCCACATCACCACCTTCCTCGGTCGAAGATCAACTCGACTTCGAACGCCCACCAGTAGTCGAAACGTCAATTGGATTTTACTTTACTCCCATTCAGGGCTGGACTATATTGGAATACGGCCTACTGCGGGAAAAGTTCAAGCCCAAGTACCCAACGTCCGAGTTCAACCACCCGGTGGGCCAGCTCCAGGTGCAGTTTGGTGTCGGCTCAAACTTTTCCAATATTCCGGTCCGCGTATGTTTCGTTGATTCAGCAAATGAAAATCTGGTTCAAGTGCAGAACAACTTCGTGCTGCACAACTGGCGAAGAAGTGATCCAAGCTCTCTATATCAGCATTACGTACGAAGTCGGGAGGCGCTCCAATCAGACTGGCAAGTCTTCGGTGGCTTCCTAGAAGAGCAGTCTTTGAAATTGGGGCAAGTTGTTCGCTGCGAAGCTAGTTACTTCAACCATCTGGTGCAAGGGGAAGATTGGCAAGATTTCTCCGAGTTGCCGAGACTGTTTCCAGCGTGGAAAGGAACGGAGGGGAAGGGCGTTTTGTCGACCCCTCAAATGATTGGATTCTCGGCCTGGTATGTACGCCCGCAGGGCATGATCCAGGTCGTGAGTCAGCCCGCGCTTCGCCAGACCGACGGCAAACAGATAATCCAGCTCACTGTCACGGTAAATGGAGTGCCGATAGCTCAAGACGAAGAGGCCTTGTTTAGGTGCCTTGACGACTGCCATCATGCTGCGGTACACGCATTCGCCGAATTCACAAGCGAAGACGCGCAACGTCGGTGGGGGAGATCCGAATGATTACGATTCAAAGTGCTCAACCGAACTTCACGGACCGCGCTCCAACGCGCCCGCACTTCCTGGCTGCAAGGGCCTTCGAGAGCACGCCGTGGCTGCTTCCTACAATCTTGCAATTGGAAAAGCTCGATAAGTCGGGGCGAGATATCCGGGGCATAGGAGACTTCCGGCTGACTCCCGGGACCGTAACGATGACGCGCATTCTGCTATCACGAATCCCTGTCGGGGATCTCCCCGAGCCCAAACTGGTCCCCATTTCCGGAGGGGCGGTGAGCATCGTTTGGACACTGTCCGGGGGCCAAATTGACTTCACGGTTTACCCCAATGAAGGGCACTTCGCCTACGTCGTCACTGACCGAGGCGATGAGGTCATCAGCGACGGAATCCTGGGATTCGATGAGGAAGACAGAATATCGACTATCTTTAACTCCCGGAGAGCCTAAGGCTCCGATGCTCGGTGATGCCGATCAACAATGATCCCACGATACCAGATGACGCAGTACTACTCAGGCTGTTGACGAAGGACTGGATCGTAACAAAGCAGGATCGACGACGTCCAACATCCCACGCTTTTCGCGAGTCGAACTTCGAGTGTTCCTGCTTTCTCGACTCACCCGAAAACCGACTGGAACTTGAAAGGCTCTATCGAGATTCCGCAGTAGCCTTCGCGATCATCTCCGCCAGGGTCTTTAGAGAAAACGGTTTCGCGATAGAGAGCAGACCCGCCGAAGCTCCCGACGAATTTAGGGGCGACCGCCGAGGTCACGTGGTAGTCGGCCCGCCTCAGCCCTGCCCCCGAAACGAGCATGAAAGAATGGCCCGCGCTGTTGCTAAACACGAGCAGGTCACGATTGAGTTCTTTGAGGAATAGCAGTCATGTGCCCTGACGGAAAACTCGACAGAAGCAGGTCTCCGGGCGGAGAAATAGCTACTCCCCATCTCCACTACGCACATCTACTGGTGACAGCCTGCCGAGAAGAATCACGCGTAAGTCACAGAAAACAAAAGATCGGGTACACCACTGCCCGTCACAGGGCGCAATACCCGTTGCACCCCAATTTCGGGTCGAAAAATGCCGAACTACATGAACGAGCGGATGGGGTCGGAGCCATCCCAGCCGATGGTGGCGCGGTACATGCGGCTGAAGATGGCGTCGAAGGAAGCGCCCAGCTCGATGAGTTCGGTCATGCCGGAGAGGGTGGCGGTGGTGTCCATGTAGGCGACGCGGCCGCCGCTGGGGACCCGCGCGAAGAAGGCGAGTTCGCAGCCGGAGGCTTCGTAACGCTTCACGTCCGAATCGAAATTCGCGGTGCCCACGCCCCAGTGATGGAAGCCGTAGCCGCGGCGGTCGATGATCTCGCGATAGACGGAAGGCGCGTCGTCGAGCGGCTGAATCAGCTCGATCCACATGTGCCCGGCGAAGCTCATGGCGATGGAGACGTCAGCGGTGGATGGCTTGCCGCGATAGAGCGCGTCAACTCCTGTGAAATGCGGCAGCAGAAACCACGGGCCGACCCTCAGCTTGTCGATCCATTCGCGCATCGATTGCTGAATGTCTTTCACGACGTAGCAGATTTGGATGACGCCGTCTTGCGGCTGGCCGAAAACTGTGAGGCTCATAATGGTGTCTCCATCGCTTCGGGATGCACGACTTTCATCGTGCTTTCTTCAGGGGCTAAAGCCCCCGGCTTTACTTCGATTCGTTTGTCGGAGCTAAAGCTCCGACCCCCTAAAGGGCACGAGAAGCCGAGGCAGGCTGAACTTCAGGGGCTAAAGGCCCGCATTACCAACTCCGCGCATGTCGCAACTAAAGCTCCGAATCCCTAAAAGGCAACGGCCCTCAGCGGCTGAAGCCGCTCCGTTTCTTTCACTCGCTAGGGCACGGCTGAAGCCGTGCCATGACGAAATGCGGCGCGCGCTCATGGCCTGACCTGCGCGGTTGCGGATTCCACGGCGGCTCCCGCTTGCAGATCGGGCGTCCAGCCGAGTTCGGCAAGGATGCGCTGGCCGGAGCGCAGCAGTTCGTGTTTCACGCCCTCGATGGCGGGGAAGAGCAGCTTGCCATCGCGCTTGCGCCATTCTCCGGCGATCATCACCGAATCGATATTCGCGAGCGAGGCTTGGATGACGACCGTGGCGACCGGATCGTGCACGGGCCAGACGTTCAGGTCGTCGGCGCGAATCATAACAAGGTCGGCTTGCTTGCCGGGCGCGAGCGAACCGATGCGGTCCGTCATGCGCAACATGCGCGCGCCTTCGGTGGTGATCCAGCCGAGCGCTTCGCGGACGGGAATGCTGGTGGTCTGCGTGATCGAGCCGGTTTCGGCGCGGGCGCGGGCGTTGTCCAGCGAACGCTGGTGCGCCAGCGCAATGCGCGCCGCGGTGAGCAGTTCGCCGGAGATGACGCTTTCGAGGTCGATGCCGATGGAGGGAGCGGCGCCGAGGCGGCGGAGGCGTCCGGTGATGGGATGGCCGTGGCCCTGCGACATTTCGTTTTCGGGCGTGATTGCAAAGCTGACGCCGGCTTCGACGAAGCGCACGAGCTGGTCGTCAGCGAGATCGTTACCATGGACGATGTTGACGTGGTCGCCGACGAGGCCTTCGCGCTCGAGCGCGTCCCAGCCGCCGGGAGTTTTCGGCGCGCCTCCGCCCTGGTGCATGGAGGCGATCAGTCCGAGTTCGCGCGCCAGGCGGAAATCGTGAAGCGAAACGTCGAGCGTGGAATAATGCGGGCCGAGAATGGCGAGGCCCAGCGTGAGCAACTGGTCGCGCGAAGCGAACGGGCCGCGGAGCAGGCGTTCGACCTCGCTGCGAGGATGTGGAACTTCGGAGAAGTGGCGTTCGCCGGGCTTGGGATCGGGCTTGGGCGAGCCGTGAAAAAATGCGGCGCGGATGCCGGATTCGCGCAGGCCATCGATGGCTGCGTCGGTGTGCGCGGGAGTGGGATTGTTGTGGCACCAGTCGACCAGCGTGGTGACGCCGCAATTGATTTGATTCAGCGCGCCGGCGAGATTGGCGATGCGAATGTCTTCGGGGAGAAAGCGCGTGGCCAGGCCGGCGTGCATCCAGCGGAAATATTCGAGCAGCGTCCAATTGGCGGAGACGGCGCGCAGGCCGGTTTGCCAGGTGTGCATGTGCGCGTTGATCAAGCCGGGGATGATGATGAAGTTGGAGGCGTCGATGCGCTCAACTTCGGTATCAGCGGAGGGCGCGCCAATTTTCGGCCCGCCAATTTTTGGAGCGACTGCGGAGATGCGGTCGCCTTCAATCAGAATGTCGCCGGGGCGCAGGTCGCCGAAGCGCGGGTCCATGGTGATGATGGTGGCGCTGTGAATGAGGAGTCTGCGCATGGATGTTTTGCGGACGCGATGCCCCTTTTCAACGGGGCGCGACGGCGGGAATGTAGCACATTTGGGTGTGTGTGCGGCGCGAGCGCGCGTTGTAAACTCTGCGAGCTTCGCGGCGAGGGGGTGGATTGGGGAATGTTAGCCGCGATGCCAAAGGAGCTCGACGATGAGCTGGTGCCCAAGAGTTTTGGCGACGCGAAAGCGCGTCGCGTGGCGCGGCGTTTTTGCGATGGCGGCAACGGCTGTGCTGGCGTTAGGCGTGATGCCGGCGGGTTCGCGCGCGCAGATCGCGCCAGGGCCTGCGGCGGCGAAAGTGACGAAAGGCGACGTGATTCTTTTTCTAGGGACGCACGGCGGGCCGGGGCTGACGAAGGAGCGGTCGGAACCGTCGAGTTTGCTGATCGTCGATGGGCGGCGGTACCTGATCGACTGCGGCATCGGGACGATGAGGCGGCTGCTGGACGCGGGCGTGCCGTCGGCCGCCATCGGGACGATTTTCATCACGCACGATCATCCGGACCACACGCTCGGGCTGGCGGCTGTACTTGGGAACGATTTTCTCGGCGATGATTTCGGCCCAAGCGGCCGCTCGCGAAAATTCAATATATATGGACCACCGCCCACTGCGGAGTTGGTGAATGCGGCTTACAACTTCATTCGCGTTGCCTACAGCACGTTTGCGGCAGAGGGTTTGGGCGCCCGCACGCTCGTCGATCCGTTCGAAGTGCATGAGATCGATCACAATGGGCTGGTCTATCAGGACGACAAGATTCGCGTGACGGCGGCGGAGAACACGCACTTCCGGCTGATGGCGGCGAAATATCACTCGCGGATGAAGTCGTTCTCGTACCGCTTTGAGACGCCGTACGGCGCGATTGTTTTTACCGGCGACACTGGCCCGAGTGCGGGCGTGGAAAAACTGGCGACCGGCGCGGACGTGCTGGTATCCGAAGTGTCGGCGACGGCGGGTGCGCCGAGTGGTCAGAGCGCCATCCCCAACGCAAGCATACTGGCCGAGCACATGCGGACGGAGCATCTGTCGGTGAAAGATTTGGGAGACATGGCCACGAAGGCAAAGGTGAAGGTGGTGGTGATGTATCACTTCGTGGGGCCCGGGAGCGGGGAACAGTTCGTTGAAGGCGTAAAAAAATATTATTCGGGGCCGGTATTCGCGAGCGAGGACCTGCAGCGGTATTGCCTCGGCACGCCAGACGCAAACGGGTCTGCCGCGCGCACGCTGGCTCCGTGCCAGTAACGTAGACGGCTCGCCGTGGGGCGGTATGCTGCGCTCCTGCGGCGATCGTCATTGGATCGCGATAACGATTTTGCCCACGTAGGCCTGGGTAGCCTGGTAGCGGAAGGCTTCCGGTGTCTCCGAAAATGGGAACACTTTGTCGATGACTGGCTTGATTCCATTCACTTCGATCGCGCGAATCAACTGCTCGAGGCTCGCGCGGCTGCCTACGCCGATGCCGTGCAGGCTGGCAGATTTGAACATCAAATCGTGCGGGTTGTTCTGACCCTCGGGGCCGGCAAGCACGCCGATCAGACAAACCTTGCCGCCCCAGCCGACGCACAGGTAGGATTTTGCCAAGGTGCCGACGCCGCCATTTTCCACGACGCAATCGACGCCGTTCCCGCCGGTCAGACGCTGGACTTCTTTCTCCCAATCGGGATGAGTTTTGTAATTCACGCCATCGGAAGCGCCGAGCTTGCGAGCGCGTTCGATTTTTTCATCGCTCGAAGAGGTGACGATCACGCGCGCTCCGGCAGTGGTGGCGAATTGCAGCGCAAACATGGATACGCCGCCAGTGCCGAGGCTGAGGACCGTATCGCCTGGTCTGATCTGGCGACCGGCGACCATCAGAGCATTCCAGGCGGTCGCGCCAGCGCAGGAGAGCGTGGCCGCTTCTTCAAAGGAAAGGCTCGGCGGCATGGCGACCCAGCCATCTTCATGCAAGCAGACGTATTCAGCGAGTGTGCCATCCATCGGCGCGCCGAGTGCGGAGCGATTTTTGGGCGGAACGCCATCGATCCAAATCTGGAAGAAAGTTGTGACCACGCGGTCGCCGGGCTTGAAGCGCGTGACGCGCGGGCCGATGGAGACCACTTCACCAGCGCCATCCGAGCAGGGAATCGTGTCGTGGTCGAGGTGGACGCGGTAGTTACCGGTGATGATGGCGTGGTCGCGATAGTTCAGCGAAGCGGCGCGCATTCGCGCAACAACGTCGTACGGCCCGGGCTGCGGTTCGGGACGCTCGGCGCGGTGCAGATCGTCGAGGCTGCTGGCGGTCTTCGTAAATTCATAAACTTTCATAAGAGGGACCTCGGTTTGAGATGAATTGCGAATTTGCCGCGACGTGCGGCAGCGAAATTACTAAAGTCCGCACCCTTCGCACAAGGCGCGAAAAATGCGGCACGCGGAAATTCAAGACTCATGGCACCTCTTCACTTCGTTTCGGCGGGCGTCATGGTGACGGGGCCCTGGCCGCAAATTTCGATTTCGACCGGCACGTCTTTTGCGCCGTCGTAGTGGACCTTTCCGGCCAGATCGGTGACGAAGCTGCCAGTCGGCATGGGGACCATCTTATCAGGCTGAAATTTTGTGCCGGTGCCCACCCACCAAGTGCCAGAAAGCACGGTGGCGTAGCGATCGTAGGTGTGGAAGTGCGGATGGCTCATCAGATGCGGTGGAAACTTCATCAGCACGATGTAAAAGCCGGGCTTCGTTGAGTCGCCAACGAGAGTGGCCATTTGCGGGCCGCCGGGGCGACCGCGCCAGTGGATCTGCGAAGGCCATTTATAGGTGACGTGGGAAGGATTGATATGCGCTCCGGGAGCGACGGATGGATTGGCGGCGGTTTGCGGCGCGTCAGATTGAGCGCGTGCGCGAGAGAAAGTGATGGCGGTGGCGCAGGCAAGGAGTAGAAGCAGCGCGCCGGTGAAGCTTAAGATCCTCTTTGCGCGAAGCACAGAAAGATTCCGCATAATGGTTCCTCCTAAAAGCTGCAAGTCGAGAGCAATCGAAGTGACTTATGGCCAGATCACCCTAGCGGCGAGAGCCGCTCTCGCGAATTGTCATCAGCCATATGACTCAATTCGTGCCCTAGCGAAGACCAGATCCCCTCGCCGTTGCGAAGCGCGATGCACGCGCAATGATAATACGCCGTGTGGAGAATCGGGGCGCGGAACTGTCCTTTAGAACAGGCTTGTAGAGGCAGCGAGCAATAGGGGCGGGCCTTGGCGTTTTGTGTATGCACGTAGGAATGGAACGTGGCGGCCCCAGAGGAAGCGGTCTAACCTTGGTTGATAACAACGGGGTGTGCCGCGATTTGATTCGTACGGGGAATCGCTGTGGCAATAGGCAAACTTCGACGCGGAAATTTTCAGTCAAACACGATCGGGAGCGACTTTGATGGCGATGGCTAGGAACGGGCGCGACGCAGAGGCGGAAGTACTAGGGACGCTGGCTGTGCCTCCGCCGAAGATCGAGGAATTTCAGCACGTAAAGGTGCGCGTCGAAGGAGATGTGGCGCGGCTGACGCTGAACCGTCCCGAACATAACCTGCTGAACGAGCGGATGCTTTCAGAACTCGCGGTGGGCATCAACACGTTCGGAGAGCGAAACGCGGTGAAGCTGATCGTACTGGATTCCGGGTGCAAGGCGTTTTGTGGCGGCGTTGAGCTAGGCGAGTATACGCACCGTCGCGTGTTCCAGATGATCGAGGCGTTTCACGGCGCGTTTACGGCGATGATGGACACCGGGACGCCGGTGCTGGCAATTGTGAACGGGCCCGCTTATGGCGGGCTATCGGCGCTGGCCGACCTGATGATCGCCACTCCGAAGGCGCGGTTCGCTCAGCCGGAAATCAAGCTAGGAGTGTTTCCTCCACTGGCCGCGGCGATCCTGCCGTACGTCGTGGGCCCGAAGCAGGCGCTGGAGCTGGTGCTGACAGGGGACGCGATTTCCGCCGAACGCGCGCTGGAATTGGGACTCGTGAATTGGCTAGTCAGCGAAGCCGACCTGCAGAAAAAGATGGATGAAGTGATCGCGAAAGTGACGGCGCAATCGGGCCCCGTGCTGACCATGGCGAAGAAGGCCATTCTCAACAGCCTCGGACTGTCATTGCGCGACGGCGTGCGGCATTCGATGAAGGTATTTTTGAACGAACTGGCGGAACTGGAAGATTCGCAGGAAGGTTTGCGGGCTCTGGTGGAGAAACGTGCGCCGAAGTGGAAGAACCGTTGAGATTTCCTGCGAGTGGGGAGCAGGTTGACACAAATTGGAGCGCGACCTAGACTCGCAAGCGACAATTTAGCTGGCTTCGGGGATTCGCTTCGAAAGCCCACGAGGGTTTTCTCAGCGTAAACGGAAGGCCGTGAAAATCGGCCACGGTCCCGCCACTGTGATCGGCCCGCCCGAGTAGGCGCTGAACGGCCGAGAGTCAGGAACGTACCCGAGCCAGGAATCGCCGGCATGCTTCGCGAGAAGGCGTGCGGCTAGAAGCCTCGCTATCTCGCGGGGCTTTTTTGTTTTTGGAGGAATGATGCTGGCGCGCTGGCGCGGTGCGGCGGTGGTGCTCGCGCTGGTCAGTGCGACGGCTGCGGCGGTGAGCGCACACGCGCCTGCAAGTCGCGTGGCAAACGATGGACGCGTGGTGATTGACGGGACCGGCAGGCGAGTGACGATACCCGCGCACGTGAACCGAATCGTGACGCTGGCGCCGAATTTGACCGAAACGATTTATGCGCTCGGATTAGGCGACAAGCTGGCAGGCGACACGAGCGATTGCGACAAGCCGGCCGCGGCGAAGCTGAAGCCGCATGTGGGTGATCCCGTCGATCCGAGTCTGGAGGCGATTGTGGCGCAGCGGCCGGACGTGGTGCTGGCGACAACATCGATCAACCGCCCGGAGACGGTGGACGCGTTGGCGCGCTTGGGCATTCCGGTTTACACCAGCGACCCGCAAACAGTGCTGCAGATGTTGGATTCGGTGCAGCGCATCGCGGACGTGGTAGGTGCGCACGAGCAAGGCGCTAGTCTAGTTGCGCAACTGCGGCAGAGGCTGGACGCGATTCACGCGCGGCTAGCGGATCGTCCCGTGGAACACGTGCTATTCGTAATTTGGGATGATCCGCTGATCTCGATCGGGCAAAACACGTTCATAGAGGATGCGCTGCGATGGGCGGGAGCGGAGTCCGTGGTGTTGTCGCGGCAGAAATGGCCGCAGATAAGCATGGAAGAAGTGCTGCGGCTGCAGCCGGAGTACATCGTGTTCGCGGCGCATGAAGAAGGATCGCGGCAAGCGCTTGAGGATTTGCGGGGGCGTCCGGTGTGGCGCGATCTGGACGCCGTGGAAATGGGACACGTGGTGGACGTGAGCGAAGAAGCGCTACGGCCTTCGCCGGGACTTGTGGATGTGATCGAAAAGCTGGCACACGAAATGCATCCTGATGCCTTTACAGACAAAAACGGGAACTGAACTGGAGGCGCTGAAGCCGATCTCGCCGACCGCGAGCGGAAGCATCGCGGGGGTGCGCGGATTTCATCAACTGACGCCGCGACGCCTGGTTTTTATTTGCGTGGCGCTGTTGGCGGTGCTGTTCGTAGCGGTGGTAATCGCGCTGCGTATGGGCACGTATCCGATTTCGATCCGCGAAATCGTGCTGACGCTTTTCAACGGAGCGATCGGGCGGCGCGGAGAAATTTCTTCGGATTACTGGCTGGTGATTTTCGGGTTGCGGCTGCCGCGCATTGCGCTGGGAATTCTGGTGGGCGCGGCGCTTTCGACGGCGGGCGCGGGTTATCAGGCTCTGCTGCGCAATCCGCTGGCCGATCCCTACGTGCTGGGCGTTTCCAGCGGAGCGGCGCTGGGCGCGATTATTAGTTTGATTGTTGCGCCGCGAGTGCCGGGAGCGATTCAGCTGGCGGCATTCGTGGGCGCGGTAGCGACGATTGGCGTGGTTTATTTTCTAGGAAGGCGCGGCGGGCAACTGGATAGCGGTACGCTGCTGCTAGCGGGAATCGTGACGGCGTCGTTTCTGTCGGCGGTTATCGTTTTTTTGATGACCACGCTGAGCGGGCGCGACCTGCGCGGGATGTCGTTTTGGCTGATGGGCGATTTGGCCACGCAACCGTCCGTAAATATGGGCTGGCTGTACTTTCTGCTGGCCATCGGCGTGGGGACGATTTACGGGACGGCGGCGGATTTGAATCTGATCCTGACGGGCGAGCAAGAGGCGCGGCATCTGGGAGTGAACGTCCATCGCGTGAAGCTGGTGGTTTATTTAGCGGCGTCGGTGCTGACGGGCTTGGCGGTTTCGGTGAGCGGCGCGATTGGATTTTTGGGGCTGCTGGTGCCGCACGTGATGCGCATGATGTTCGGGACGGATTACCGCGTGCTGATTCCAACGTCGGCGATCGGCGGCGCGATTTTGATCGTGCTCGCGGATACGCTGGCGCGCACGGTGGTGGCTCCGACGGAATTGCCGGTAGGCGCGATGACCGCGATTGCGGGCGCGCCGCTGTTCATTTACCTGATGCGGAGGCGCGTCCGATGAGCGCGCTGGCTGGAAATGGTGCGATGGCGAGAGCGGCGGCTCCGGCCTCGGAACCGCTGTTGAAAGTGGAGCAGGCGAGCTTTGCGTACGCGGCGACGGACAAGTCCGCGCCGAAATTTACGCTGGGGCCCGTGACATTCGAAGCGCGGCAGCACGAGCTGATTTCGATTCTGGGTCCGAACGCCAGCGGGAAATCGACGTTGCTGACGTTGCTGGCGGGATTGCATGCACCGCTTGCCGGACGCATCGCGCTGGACGGAACGGAGATCGCGAAATTGGACGCGCGGGCGCGCGCGCAACGGATCGCGCTGGTGCAGCAGGAAAGCGAGTTGTTGTTTCCGCTGCACGTGTGGGAGTACGTGCTGCAGGGGCGTTATCCCTACGGGCGGCGGCTGCGATTCGAGTCGGACGAGGATTGCCTGATGGCCGGAAACGCGCTGGCACAGGTGGGCGCGGATGCGTTGCGCGGCCGCTGGATGGATCAGCTCTCGGGCGGCGAGAAGCAACGCGTGATTTTGGCGCGGGCGCTGGCTCAGCAGCCGTTGCTGCTGCTGCTGGACGAGCCGACACAACACCTCGACATCGGCGGCAAAGTGGAATTGCTGCGGCGGCTGCGAAAGCTGGCGGCGGAACGGCGTTACACCGTTCTGGTGGTGACGCACGAGCTGGATTTGGCGGCGGAGTTTTCCGACCGTATCGTGCTGCTTCACAAGGGGAAGTGCTTGCGCGCCGGAACGCCGGCGGAAGTGTACGACCGCGCCACGTTGGAGGAAGTGTTCGAAGCGCCTCTGGAAGTGGAGATGCGGGCGAATGGGCGGCCGCGCGTTACGCTGCGCGGTAACGTCAGCGGCTAGGATTTCTTTGAAGCATTATGCACGGCTGGAAGAAGTGCCGAGCCCGGCCAGCGGCGCTAGATCTTAAGCGGGCGCCGTTCACAATCACCGGAGACTCCGCGAACGGGAAGACGGTGAAAAGCCGTCGCCGCCGCGCGACTGTAAGGCGGACGTCGCGCCCCATTAGGGGCGCAATCAGAAGACGCGCCCCAGCTACGGGCGCTATCAAAAGCTTCCGGCGCGGGCCACTGTCCTTGAAAGCGAATCTCCCAGATTCGCGGACGGGATGGGAAGGCCGCGCTGACCTGAACTCTAGGAATCCGCCAAGCCAGGAGACCGACGGAGCCTCAATCCGGACGCGCGAGAAATTCTCGGCGCGCGACCGGACAACCTTCAACTCCCGCGCGAGAGGGAGAGGAGGAATCCATGAAACTCCGGCTTACCTGCCTAGCTATCCTTGCACTGCTGTTTTTTTCAACTACAACTCACGCGCAAAAACCTCGAAATGCGCAGAGCGGCGCGAGTATTCGCGGTACGGTTTACGATCCGGCAGGGCGCGCCGTGCCGCACGCGACCGTGAATTTGCTCGAGTCGATGTCGGCCATCGCGCAGACGCAGACGGACAGCGATGGCGCATACCAATTCAACGGGCTGGACGCCGGGACGTACACGGTGGCGGCGAATTCCCCGGGGCTGACGAAGGTGTCGGGCGCCGCGGCGGTGCGTGCGCGCGAGGCGATCACGCTCGATCTGCACCTGGCCCTGACCGCGGTGCAGGACCAAGTGGTGGTGTCGGCCTCATTGGGCGGCGCGCTTTCGCCGCAGATCGGCTCGTCGGTGACGGTGGTGAACAAACTGCAGATGCAAGACGAGGGCGTCGAGACACTAGCCGACGCGCTGCGGAACGTGCCGGGAGTCTCGATCAATCGCAGCGGGCAATTGGGAGCGGTGACCAGCGCGTTCGTGCGGGGCGGGAATTCGAATTACAACCTGGTGATGATCGACGGCATTCCCATGAACGACTTCGGCGGCGGATTCGATTTGTCTCCGTTGCCGGTGGACGGAGTGGAGCGGGTGGAAGTGACGCGCGGCCCGGAAAGCGCTCTCTACGGCGAAAACGCGATCAGCAGCGTGATCAATGTGGTCAGCGAAACGGGTGAGAGCTCGCCGCATTTCAGTTTCCTCGGAGAAGGCGGCAGCTACGACACCTGGCGGATCGCAACCGGTGGCGCGGGTCTGAATCACGGCATCGATTGGGCCTACGATCTTTCGCGGCTCAGCACTCAGGGGCCGGTACCATACGATACGTACCGGAATCAGACCTCGTTTGTCACGCTCGGCTATTCGCGCAGCCCGCGGCGGAAATTCGTGCTGCACTTTTTCGGCGATGCGGGAAACGAAATAAATCCCGGACCGTGGGGCTCGGACCCGGATGGGCTGTATCCGCGCACTTCAACTGGCGCGCCGGATTTTGCCGCGGCGGCGTCATTTCAAAACCAGGATTTATTCGGATATCAAGCTGGCTACACGGAGCAGTTCTCGAACAGTTTCCGGCAAGTGAGCACGGTGAGCTATGCAAGCGACCAGTATGAATTCCCGTCATCGCTCGGCAGCTCGTTTACCAAGAACGAACGGCTGACGGCAAATACTCGAAGCGAAATTACGCTATCGACGAAAGATGTGCTGGTGGCGGGATTCGAATATGGCCGCGAGACATATCGGGACACGTACGTCACGAACTCGGATTTCGAGCCGTTCACGCTGCCGCGGAACACCTTCGCATTTTTCGCGGAGAACCGGTGGACCGGCGGTGACCGCTGGTTCCTGAGCACTGGCGTGCGCGTGGACAGTATTTTCACGGGCGCGTTGGCGGCGGATGAAGTGGACGCGGGGCGGCCGTACATTCCCGCGAGTTCCGTGACGCAAGTGGACCCGCGAATTTCCGTTGCGTACCTGGCCAGGCAAGGCAGCGGCGGATTTTTTGGGATCACGCGAATTCACAGCAGCTTCGGAACAGGTATCCGGCCGCCGGACGGGTTCGAACTGGGGTTCACGGACAATCCGGATTTGAAACCGGAGAAAAGCATCAGCGGCGATGCGGGCGTGGAGCAGCAGCTGTTCGGAGGAAAAGCCGCCCTCGACGTAACCTATTTCTACAATTATTTCACGGACCAGATCGTCACGCTGGGCGGATCGTTCGCCAATTTGAGCACGTTTACCTCGGCGAATTTAGCGAACTCGCGGGCGTATGGGCTTGAGAGCAGCATTCGGGTTCATCCGATTCGATCCGTCGAACTTTCCGCCGAATACACGTGGCTCAATACGGCGATCCTCGCTCTCAACGGAACCAATCAAGTCCAGATCCCGTTCACCGTGGGCGACCCGCTGATTCGGAGGCCGCGAAATTCCGCGGGTTACGACGCGACGTGGACCCACGGGCGGCTGATGTTGAATTCGAACGCGAGCATTCGCGGGGCCGACCTAGATCTCGAGCCGAATTACGGAAGCTACGCTTGCGAGATAAACTTGCCATGCCTATTTTGGAGCGGGAGCTACGTGGACGTGAACGCCGGGTTTGCGTACCGCCTGCCGAAGGGCGTGGAAATCTACGGGCACGTGAACAACTTGTTGAACGAGCACTATGAGGAGTCGTTCGGCTATCCCGCGCTGCGGCTGAATTTCGTCTCGGGCATCCGAATCAACTTTTCTCCGAAATAGGGCTCGCTGACCCGGCGTCGCGCGTTTGCGCTCAGACGGCGGCGGGGACGTCGCTTTCGGTGGCGCGGGCGCGCGAGCCTGCGGTTTCCTTCATGAACAGCACGACGAGGAACAGCAGGATTGTTCCTCCCGTCGCCATCAGCATCGTGCTGCCCAGCCCGTGCGATTCCGCCAGCGTGCCGCCGAGCGTGGGCGCCACCGTAGCGCCGATCAGCTCGCCAACCAGGTTCGCCACGCCGATGCCCGTGCCGGTCAATTCCGGAGGGACGCTTTCCGCCGGAATCAACACGATCACCAGCGCGGCGATCGCCTGTCCGCCTTGCGTCACGAACAAAATGGCCGCAAGCAGCCAAAGGTGTCCGTAGAGCGGACGAACGAGAAGCGCCAGCGGCAGAAGGGAAGACAGCGCCGCAAGGAAGAGCAGCATGGGCTTGCGTCCTATGCGGTCCGATAACGAAGGCAGCCCAAGGCCGATAAAGAAGCTTCCCAGCCCCGCGGCGCCCAGCAGAAAACCGGCGGTGCGCGGGTCCTGATGCATATCGCGGGTGATCAGCAGCGGCGCGAACGTGTTTTGCAGAAACAGCCACGAAATGAATCCGCCCGCGCCAATGGCGCACAGCCAGATGTTGCGGTATCGCAGCACCGATAAGTAATGCGAAATCGGGGCGCCGCGTTTGCGCAGGGCCGCTCCGGCCGCGGACGGCTCCGCCTCTTTCACATATTTCCAGATCAGCAGCGCCATCACCAGGCCGGGAACGCCGGTGACGAAAAAGCCCCAGCGCCAGCCGAAGCGCGAAGCGATTTGCGTGGTCAGGATGGGAGCGGCGAAAAGTCCCACCAGAGCGGCGCCGCTTGTCACGATGCCGACGTTGCGGCCCCGCCGCGAGCGTTCGGAGGATTCTTCAACGAGCGCGCTGATCGCCACCCAGCAGGGACCCTCCACCAGGCCGATCAGTGCCCGGAGAAACAGCAATTCGTGGAAACTATGCACGAATCCGGAAAGCCACGAAAGAGCCGAAAAGCAAAGAACCCCGGGAATCAGGATTTTGCGGCGGCCAATGCGATCCGAAAGTGCGCCGAAGAACAGGGCTCCGATGGCCCATGCGATCGACACAGCCGACGCCAGGAAGCCGATCTGCTGATCGTTCAGGTGGAAAACGGGCGCGAAATAGGGGGCGAGGTAGAGCTCGGACATGCGGTCGAGGAAAACCGTGCCCCAAGTGAAAAACAGGATGGCGACGAGCGTCTTTTCGTATCGCTTGGAATATTCCACGGCCGCGTGTCCCCTGATCGCCTGCTCGAAAGCCGCGCTCGAAAAAGCCGCGGGCATCCGCGGCTGCTGCAATCTATGTCATGCGCGCTGCATGGTCAACAGCGCGGAGGCGGGGTGGTGTATCCGGCTGGGCTAGCTCACGTCACTATGCTGTCTCGCTGGAGCACCCACCACCACAATTCTTGCGAACTTCCGCTAAGCCGGTTACACGCCTAATTGCCAGCCGTGGAAAAGCCGCTGCGTGGAAAACCAAAGGCAGGTTTCCCACTGCGCTTGGGAATCCCGCCCAACCCACGGGATTCCCACTTTCCCACCGCTGCGACGGTGGTGATCATCTTCCTTTCCCATTCAACAACAACTCCATCTCCCTTCGCCTCTTCGGACTCACACATTTCAATCCCGCCAGGGGGATACGATGTGAGTAGGCTCTTCCACGTACGCCAGGTCCTTGACAAT
>JBAWEZ010000044.1:0-18109 GCA_049591475.1 Candidatus Acidiferrales bacterium | reverse complement strand
GACCAGACCAGCGAGGCGGCTCAAAAAAATCCCGGAGGCTACCAGAAACGCGTGGCGTTTGGAGGCGCCGACATTTGCCTTTCGCATCTGCGAAGGGGCCGGGGCTAAGGGGGTTCCGGGAGTTCCGTGGGTATCGATACATTCAATTACAGAAGGTGGGCGGCAGGATGTCAACCCGGATTTGGACGATGTGCGCCTAGATTGCGCAGGCTAAATACTTGTTTGGCGCCACAACCCGAGGAGTAGCGGACGAACTGACCGAAGGGGGTTGCGCGGGCGGCCGGTTTTCAGGGCGAAATGCCGGGGGAGGCGTTGAGGGTGAGATTGCTGCCTGCAAGCACGTCCAAATCGCGCTCCCATTTCTTTTCGTTCTTATCGCCAGAAAATTGAATTAGGAAGTGGTGCAAGCCGCTCGCCAGGCGCAGCTTGGCGGGCGTTTGGCCTTCGAATTGGCCGTCCACGTAGATCTCTGCTTCGGTGGGATTCGAAGAAATCGCGACTGTTCCCATTTTTGAGCGCGGGTTACTTTCCGATGGATCGCGGTCCGCCGATTTCACGGGTCGCATGGGGATTTCGCCGTCGATGGTTTGGGGCGCCTGGCCGTTACCTGATGACACCGGCTGAAGACGAATTTCGAAATGCGTGGATTTCAGCAAAAAATAATTCCCGTGATGACGGCCATTGATGGAAACCCACGCGAGCGGTCCCTTGGTGATGGTCACTTTTTCTGGCAGGTAGCCATCTTCGGAGATGGTCAGCACCATAGCGCGATCAAGGCGCGAACCGAAAACGGTGTGGGGCTTGTGGAAGTAGCCGCCAGGATAATCCGACGTGTAAGGAGTGGTACCGACGAAAAGGCCGTTGATTTCTAGGCGTGCGCCGGGTGGCGAACTGGTGATGGTGAGATTTTTCGCCAACGTTCGCGGCGCCGCGAAACACAGGAACAGCGCGAACGATGCACAGATACAGGGTCGCCAGGATGGCTGCATCGGAGCCCTCCGGGAATTAGAGGAGCTGAAGATGTCACTAATGTCGAAGTGATGTCAAGCGTGGATCGCGCCGGGTGAATGTCAGTCTCGCCTGTCTCTTACCCGTTCCGAGTGGGAAGGCAAGATCGGCCCTATTTCGCCGCAAAAAACGTGCATTCGTGATGACGGAGTTTGGCATCTAATCTGTTGTGCGAGCCGCGCGCTTTTGACGTGGCGCTCGCATCTAGCTCGGCAGCAATCAGGCGCTTGCCAAGCAGTTACGCAACCTCGTAGGAGGAAAATCAGGTAGGAGGAATACTAGGAATGCGAGTTTATATAAAAAAGTCTTTATCGCTCATCACAGTTCTCGTATTTGCAGCGGTCGCTTGGGCATCTACCCGTACGGACTCGACGCCTTACGACGTGACTCAGCCGATCGAGATCGGTCAATCTCAATTGAAGCCCGGCCATTACACCCTCAAGGCGAACGAGTCGGCTGATCACCTTCGTGTCCTGCATGACGGCAAGTTGGTGGCCACCGTGCCGTGCCACTGGGTCAAGCTCCAACGAAAGGCCAACAACTCGGAAATCCTCTCGAACAAAAACAAGGTGACTCGAGTGGAATTTCAAGGACGAAGAGAAGCAGTCAGCGTAGGCTGATGCGCCGTTCTTGGTAAACACAAAGGGCGGGGCTCCGCCCCGCCCTTCCCATCCTTGGTCGCAGATAAAAGCCTGACGCGACATACCGAGCGGCGCATTATTTGACCCTGCGGCAGAATAAGGGTCAATGCCCCATGTCCGCGAAGATTCGATCGCCTTACCTTATTCCCGTGCAACTCTGGATAACGTTCGAGATGCCGAGGGCAAGCACGGGCCGAGAATGCCGGCCTGAACGCCAGCGAACATCCGGTCTCCAAAAACGCGGCGCGCCTTAGAAGCGGAAACCTTGCTGATTCGCATTTCGACGACCTGGGTGCGACTACATGCCATCATTGCCGGCATTTGTTAAAAGCGGAGTCCTGATTGCGGTGATCGCGCACGGAATGATTGGCGCATCGCTGGTGTGGGACAAAGTACTGATGAAGAGGCCGGGGACCAGGAACCTGTTCAGCTACGTCTTCTGGATGGGGGCCCTGAGCGTCTTTGGCGTGGTATTGGTGCCGTTCGGTTACAAGTCTGGCCCACTCTGGCTGATGGGGCTAGCTTTCGGCGTAGGGGTGGTGGACCTGATCGCCACTTTCTTTTATTACGAAGCGCTGAAGATGGGCGAGGCATCGGAATCGCTTGCAGTGGTAGGCGGCTTCACGCCGGTCGCAACGCTGGTTTTCAGTTATGCGTTGCTCTCGCACCAAATCAAAGGCGACGAATTGGTCGGCTTTGCGCTGATGACGGCAGGCGGATTCGCGATGTTTTTATCGGAGAATTTTCCATTAAAGAAAATGCTTCCCCCAGTGATCTTGGCGGCTGCCTTATTCGGCCTGGTTACCGTGGTGACCAAAGTCGTTTACAACCACACGAACTTCGTGACCGGCTACGTGTGGTTTACGATCGGAACATTTGCCGGCTCGATGGCGCTCTTGATTCCTCCATCCTGGCGGAAGCAGATTTTTGCGGAATCAGGCCAGGACAGTCCGCGAAACCGTTTTTGGTACTTTGTAAATCGATTTGTGGCGGGGCTGGGATCGTTTCTGGTGGTTTACGCCATCAGTTTGACGCATCCCGACTTGGTGACCGCAATTTCCGGCGTGCGCTTCGGGGTGATTTTCATTGGCGCATACTTACTGACGAAACTGAAGCCATCGTGGCTGTCGGAAGATTTCAGCGGATGGCAGCTTACGACGAAAACATTCGCCACCTGCCTCGTGGTGGCGGGGCTGGCGATCACTAGCCTCAGCGGTGGGAGCAAATCAGCTGGTGGCAGTCCGGCGGCCATTGTGCAGCCGGCCCCGGGCTCGGAATTGCAATCGACGGCGAATTATCTGGAACCCAGCGCCCCTTCGTGCCCGCTCCCGTGTGCTGCAAAGTAATAGTTTTGTAACAGCCCCCGCATAACTTCACTGTTTTCATTCAATCCACAAAAATTTTGGAGTTTTTAAGGTAGATACCTGGTGGGGAATGCGGGCTAACACTTGCTCCGTTTTCTGCGGTGTTATATGGTGAGGCACCGCACCAATTTGTGTGGATATGCTGCGGGCACTCGTCGGCGAGTTGGAGAATGTGCAGTGCTGGACGCTTTGGCTGTTGAACGCCTACATTTCGCCCTCACGATGATTAACCATTACATTTGTTCCGCGGCCCACGATGGGGCTGAGGCTTGCTGATTTTGGTTCCGAAGACGATTGCGCTGTGCGAACCCGGGGCAGAGAGATGGAATCGAGCGGGCCGGATCGAGATCCGCACGCGGATTGTGGGAATAAGCTTCGCTGAGCAGGGCCCCGCTGAGGCCTAGAAAGGAGAGCGATGGGAACGATTTGGTTTTGCCTGGTAGCGGTCATGCTGGCCGGATACGTGGTGCTCGACGGCTTTGATTTAGGAGTAGGAATCCTGCACTTATGGATTACGCGCAATGATGCCGAGCGGCGCGTGATGCTTCGTTCGATTGGGCCCGTGTGGGATGGAAACGAAGTGTGGCTTTTGGCGGTGGGCGGAACGCTTTATTTCGCTTTTCCGTCGCTGTATGCCGAGGGTCTGAACGGATTTTATCTGCCCTTAATAACGGTTTTTTTGCTACTGGTAATTCGCGGAATTTCCGTGGAGTTTCGAAGTCATGCTTGTGGCCGGATCTGGTCGCGATTGTGGGACACGGGGTTTGCGTTGGCCAGCGCTTTGCTGGCGGTGTTCTATGGAGTGGCGCTCGGGAACGTGGTTCGCGGCGTGCCGTTGAACGGCACCGGACATTTTTTCGAGCCGCTGTGGACGGATTTTCAGCCCGTCGGTCATACGGGGATTCTCGATTGGTACACAGTAATTGTAGGCGTGGTGGCGTTGGCGGCGCTTACGTTACATGGAGCCGCTTGGCTGGCGGTAAAAACCGACGGCGAGTTTCGCAATCGAGCTATGAAATGCGCGTCGATGCTTTGGTGGGTTGTATTCGCGCTGACCGCCGTGATTACGATTATCAGCTTCCAAATGCTGCCGCAGCTGTTCTTGAGCTTCCGAGACCGTCCGTGGGGCATCATCTTTCCGATTCTGGCGCTGACGGGGTTGTTCGGAATCAAATGGTTCAACCGCGCCAGACAGGAGGGAATGTCGTTCGGATCGTCGTGTGCGTATCTGGTTGGGATGCTGACCAGCGTGACGTTCAGTTTGTATCCAAACGTGCTCCCTTCGAGCCTGAATCCATTTCAAGCGCTGACGGTTGCGAACTCCAAGGTGGCCGATCACGATCTGAAAATCGGACTGATCGGGTGGATTATCGGGATCGCATTGGCGTCCGGCTACACGGTACACACGTACCGACGCTTTGCCGGGAAACTCAGTGTGCGCGAAGCGGAAACGGAGAAAGGCGAGGAGCGCGAACATCTGGTCACGGCTCCTCGCTGATTTGCCGCACTACAACGGCATAGGGCTAAAAATTTGCGTGAGGTAGTCCGGCTTACCGGCCTCCCGCTCCAGATGGGCGTAGCGTAGGCCGCCGTGATAATTAATGGAGTCGGTCTGAAACTGCGGACCGTTGGCCACCATCAGCTCGATCGGAGCCGAACTCGATTTTGCAGCCGTAATAGCCGTCGTAAGCGTCTCCGGGGTGAATGCCCGTCGATCGACGGCAGTGATCTTCATCCCCGGGCCGATGCCTGCGTCGTACGCCGGACTGCCGTGGATCACATCAATCACGTTGCCGTTATCCCCGAGCAGCAACCCGATCGAGAGTGTCGCGTCCAGGCGATGCCTCACAGCGGCGATTGCTTGCTGATATTCGTTGGGCTGGTCGGTGTAGACGAGCTTCCATCCGCTATTGGCCACCGATTCCGTGGGCGTATCGGGCGAAAGGGAATCGAGCCGCTTGCGCAAGAAGGCGGCCCAATCGTAGGGAGCGACGGTATTGAGGGTGGAGACGATATCGTCGAAGGTGTAGGTTTTCAGTGCGGGCTTACCGCCGGGACCGCCGTAAAAAATGCGGCAGAAATCGTTCATCGATTTTTGGTCGTTGGTCAGGCGGCGAATAGTGGAGTCCACATCGAGCCAGAGTAGTTCGCCTTCCTCGTAAAAATCCGTGCCGCGGCGCCAATTTGACCAGTCGGCACCGGCGTCGTACAGCACGGAAGCGAAATCGGCGGTGTCTTGTAGAGGACGCCATGCGCGCCCGGGCCGATTAGCCGCCTGGCCGGCAACATCGGCGAGGGCTTCGCGCGACATTTGCGGATCGAGAAAACCGGCGCGCGCGGTGAGCACTTCGCCATAGTATTCGGTAAGGCCTTCATACACCCACAGCAGATCATCTTTCATCGGCGTTTGGAAATCGGGCGTGGCCAGGTCCGCGGGACGGCGGAATTTACCGTTCCACGAGTGAGTGAATTCGTGCGGAATCAGGTCGGAAAAAAGAATGAGCGTGTTGGGATCGGTGAGACTGCGTGCGTTGCTTCGATCGTCGCTCGACTCATGGTGTTCGAGTCCGAAGTGCGCCACCTGGTCGCTGAGCGTGACAAGAAAGTGATAATCGCGGTAGTGGCGGACGTTTCCAAAGAGCGGGCCGGTCTGCGCGACCAGGTTGCGAAAATCTTTTTCCGTCTCGGGCGTCATATCGAGGTCTGCTTCACTATCCGCGGCGATATCCATTTCATGGATGGGCTTTTTCCCGGGCGTCAACTCGATTTTGCGGAAGTAGCGGCCCGCGAGCACAGGGGAATCGACAAGGGTGTTCAGTGGAACCGGAGAAAAGTCGATCGTGTTGCCGTCTCGCTTGGATATTGGCAAAGCAGTTCCGAATTGCCAGCCCTGAGGAATTTCCAGGCTGGGCACGAACGTGATTTCGCGAGAAGGGAATCCGGCGGGATACAGCAGCACCTGGTTCCAGCTCATCACATCCAGAGCGGCGGTGGCCGAAGCACCGGAGGAAAAACCAGAATTGGGCGCGGAGAGCAGAAAATCCATTGCGACATCCAGAGTGTGCACGCCCGCGGGAATATTGAGGTGGAACTCAAACATGTCGATCAGATCACGACGCCACGGCAGGATCTTTCCGTCGGCTTTGAAAAACATCCCGGCGACATTCATGATCGGCCCGTCGGGCATATGCTCGCCGGGAATCCATTCGGGATAGTAGAGAACCAGCGGGCCGGGCTGTACAGGCATTTGCATGCGAACGTGCAGTATTTTTTGCGGAGCGTGCGTGGCGTCCACTTCGAGGTGAATCGGGCCAAAAGTACCCGCCGCGCGGAGCGGCTCGATGGGACCGCAAGCCACTGTCGCCAAAGCAAAACACAAAAAGATGACGCTCCTGCGAAATGAGAGCTTCATAGTGCCTCACATGTGAAAGCGGCACTCGGCGACGGAAGAAAGCCCGACTACGGGCCGATTGCGCGCCGCGTTAGATATACGTCTATCGGTTACAAATCCCAACTGATTTTACAAAGAACGGCGGAGTTGCGGGCAGAGAAATTCATCCAAGAGGGGCACCGGGCGCTCAGCCTAGAATTCGAAACGCCGGTTGTTCGCGCCCGCCCCTTAGTGTCTCGCGGCTCCGGCCGAGCGACCGGACGCCGCGCTCGCGCTGGCGTTCAAACGGCACCAATTGCGGTCTAGCGACGTCCTCCCGATTTGGCTGCGAACGCTTTTAAGTCCTGAGCGGCAGGCGCTTCCACGTATTCCCAATTATTGCCCTCGTTCCATGGTCCGCGCGCATCCACGTCGCCATGATCGCCCTTGCCTGTGGAATCGTCGAAATATTTATTCACCCACTTAGGATCCGGATCGATTTCGCCGATCTTAAGCGGGGGCTTGCCCATGCTCTCGAGGGCCAGCATGAACGCCTTCATGTGCGTGATTTCGCGGGTCATCAGGAACTTCAAGCTGTCGATCGTGCCGGCATCCTGGGTGTGGTTGATAAGCCGTTCGTATACGATCTTCGCGCGCGCTTCGGCCGCGATGTCGCTGCGAAGATCAACGTCCAGCTCGCCGGTGATTTTCAGATAGTCGGCTGTCCAGGGATCGCCCATCGAATTGTAAAGATTCACGCCGCCGCCTCCCGCTATCGCAATCAGGGGATCGGCCTCAGGGGAATTGCGATTGGTCTTGAGAGGCTTCAGGTGCATGCGCGCCAGAGTTCCTACAACTTCGAGGTGGCTAAGTTCCTCGGTACCGATGTCCATTAGCAGATCTTTGCGTTTGGGGTCCTCGCAATTGAGGCCCTGAACGGAATATTGCATGGCGGCGGCCAATTCACCGTTGGCGCCGCCGAATTGTTCCAGCAGCATGTTCCCGAAGTGGGGATCGGGTTCACCCACATTTACCGTGTACATCAGTTTTTTCACATGATGGTACATACGTTCTCCATACGAAATGTGTATGCGACTTTCCAATAGATCGGAACGAATAGCCGCACCGTCGCTACAGATTCACTATGAGCGGAGAAATCTGAAACTGCTATCGAGTGTTCGACCCAGGAAACGTATGTCTTTCGGCAGTACGGTTGGCGACGCCGGCGCCAGCCGAGCGTAAAAAGATCGCCTACGAGCGAAAAGAACGGCTTTCCTCGCGCCTTATCGCGACAGCTTGAGTATTTTCGATGGCGGGCGTATAAGAAGGCGCCGCAGAAAGATGTCTTCCGGGGTGGGCCCCAGTCGAATTTTGCGATCGCGGACGTGAGCCCGTGTAGTCGCTTTGCCCTCTTCCGGGCTGCGTACCCAAGCGAACGGCTGCGTGGCAGCCAGGAGGTGAGACGTGAGTCCAGAGCGCAAGGCAAGCGGGTCGAAAGCCAAGGGGAAGAAGCACAATTTCCGGCGCATCGCCACCGAGGAAGCGTTCTCCACGCCGGAGCAAATGGATGCGATGCGGGAAATTCTGGCGAAGCAGGCGCAATATCATCCCGATCTATTTTTATGGAAAGTTCAGACGGACCCGAACGGCCCGGTGAATAAAAATCTGCTCGATTTGGAAGGCGAGCGGATGAAGATCATGGACCGCGACAGCGTGGATATGCATCTGCTTTCGCTCACGTCGACCGGCGTGCAGATGATGGGTGCGGAGCGAGCGCTGGAGGTAGCCATCACTGCGAACGACCGTCTTGCAAATGTGATCCAGAAACATCCACAGCGATTCACAGGCCTAGCCACAGTGCCGCCGCAGGACGTACAGGGTGCGATCAAGGAAGCGGAGCGCGCGATTGGCAAGTTGAGACTAAACGGCCTGATCATCAATTCGCACACCAATGGCGAATATTTGAGCGATAAGAAATACTGGCCGCTTCTCGAAGCGATTGCCGGATTGAAGGCCGCGCTGTACATCCATCCGCGCGCGCCGATTCCAGCGATGGCTGAAGCATACCGACCGGATCACTTGGAGCATGCGATTTGGGGCTATCAGGCGGAAACGGGCCTGCACGCTCTGCGGTTAATCACCAGCGGCGTGTTCGATGCGATTCCGAACCTAAAGATTGTGCTCGGGCACATGGGCGAGGCGTTGCCCTATTGGCTCTACCGCATCGATTATATGCACGGCATGGCGTCGATTCATTTCGATCGCGCCAAGCTGAAGAAGAAGCCCAGCGAGTACTTCAAAAAGAATTTCGCGATCACCACCAGCGGAATGAACTGGCATCCGGTGCTGAAATTCTGCATCGAGGCGGTCGGCGCGGACAACATAATGTGGGCCATCGATTATCCCTATCAGACGTCTCCGGACGCCGTAAAGTTTATGAATGAGGCGCCCATATCGGACGTGGACAAGCACAAAATCTTTCACAAGAATGCGGAGCGCATTTTCCATATCAAGCCGGCCTAAGAGCGCTGGCCTCTGGCGGAAATGCCGGTAAGTGGCTCGGAACGCCGCGATAGAGCGAAGGATAAAGTGCGGCTGGTGGAATGCTGTGCAAAACGAGGGCTTTCAGGATGATAGCGGAATGGCATCGCCAGCGCTAAGCGTCGGCGAAGTAATTGACCAGCGCCCGTTGGGCGGATTTCAAATCTGGACCATCGTCCTATGCGGCGTCGTCCTGACGCTGGACGGGTACGACGGTCTGGTGATGGGCTTCACCACTACGCCCATTGCCAATTCCACGCACATTGCGCTGCCCGCGTTTGGGCCGATTCTTTCGGCTAGCCTACTTGGCCTGATGATCGCAACTCTGGCCACCGGACCGATCGCCGACCGGCTCGGTCGAAAATGGGTAATTATCATCTCGGAGCTGGTGTTCGCGATCTTCACCTTACTCACCGGACGCGCCCACACCTACGAAGAACTCCTCTCTTACCGATTCCTCACCGGCCTCGGCTTGGGTGGCGCTATGCCCAACGTGGTTGCGCTCGCTTCGGAGTACTCGCCGAAACGCCTGGTCCCGGTGGTGGTGTCGATTTTGTTCGCCGGTATGCCGCTCGGGGGCACTGCGTGCGGCGTGGTCGCCCGTCAATTGCTTGCTACGCGCGGATGGCGCTCGGTCTTTTACGTTGGAGGCGTGGTCCCGATCGTTGTGGCGCTCGTGTTGGTGTTAGGCTTGCCGGAATCCGCGCGCTTTTTGGCGGCGCGCAAGAAAGACCCGCACAGAATCGCACGAATTCTGGCACGAGTTGCGCCCGGATACGATCCCGCGCGCGTCGATTTTTCGAAAACCACAGACGAGGTTGCGCGCAAAGGCGTGCCGGTGAAGCATCTTTTCACGGAGGGCCGCGCTGCCGGAACGCTGCTGCTTTGGATTCCCAATTTCATGAATCTGCTTCTCATTTACTTCATTAATAGTTGGCTGCCTACTTTGTTGAAACAGGCGGGCATGACGCTGTCGCAAGGCGTGCTGGCCGCATCGGTCGTAAGCTTTGGCGGAATATTCGCCTGCTTGCTGGAAGGGTCGCTAATCAACGCCGCTGGTGCATTCCGGGTGCTGCTCTGGGAATTTCTGCTGGCGAGTCTCTCGATGGTCGGCGTGGGGTTTTTCATGCACCCGTTTCCTTTGGCTTTGGCGGTTGCGTTCGTCATGGGCTTTTTGGTGATCGGGACGCAGGCGGGACTGAATGCCTTAGCTGCGAAGTTTTATCCCACGCCGATTCGATCGACTGGTGTTGGTTGGGCGCTGGGAGTAGGGCGCGTAGGATCGGTAGTGGGCCCGATAGTAGGCGGCCTTATGATTGGCGCGGGATGGAGCCCGAAAGAGATCATCGTTTCAGGCGCGATCTGTGGCGTGCTTGGCTGGCTGGCGATTTGGCTCAGCAAATTTCTCCGCGGTGTCTCCACCGCCTATCAGGCTGAGCCGACGCTCTACGGCGCTGCACTGGGGCCGGCCGCCGAATTGAATACCAGGAGGTCCGGATGATTCGGCGTGCGATATTCGTGGTGATTGCGATCTTTATCAGCGCGATTGCCATACCATCCGCCGCCCTCGCGCGGCGAGCGGCTGCGCCTTTCCCCTCGTCAATCGCAATCGGCGGGGACGTCCCAATGTTGCTGACTTTATCGCTGACAGACCTAGAAAAAATGCCGCAGACTACGCTCCAGGTTGTGAATCCTCCCAACCACAAAATGGAACTTTATCGCGGCGTTCCACCGGACATGCTGCTGCAGAAAGCGGGCGTGTCGCATGGAGAGGCGATTCGCGGAAAGTGGATGGCCACCTACGTGTTGGCGACGGCTGCCGATGCCAAATTAACATAGCTGCTTAAGTATGCCTTCTGGCACAATGTCCAATCGCATCGAAGTGTCCCTGTGCGATCCAGAGGCAACCGTTGCAAATCGCTAAGAAGCGTTTCCGGTTCATTGCCATTGTCGTCGCTTCGCTAGCATCATTCGTCCCCGCAGCACGAGCGCAGCAGACGCTCACGCGCAACATGACGCTGATCGTGGACGAATCGCAAGCGCCGCGCCGCATCGCTTTCGCTCATGAAGAAATTCAGGTGCGCCCCGGCATTGTCGAGCTCGCGTACCCCAAATGGATTCCGGGAGAGCATGGCCCTACTGGCCCTATTTATGATATGGCGGCACTTCAAATTCACGCCGGCAGCGTGACGCTGCCGTGGAAACGCGATCCCGACAACATTTTCGAGTTTCGAGTGCACGTCCCGGACGGCGTCGACCGCATCACAGTCGACTTCGATACGCTGCTGCAAAACACGATTTCAGCGCACCAAGTGTTACTCGCCTGGAACACCGTGGTGCTGTACCCGCTCGGCATCGATAAACTCAAGTTAATGGTCCAGCCATCGCTGATTCTGCCGCCCGGCTGGAAACAGGGAAGTTCGTTGCACGTCACCAGAGCTTCCGGCGATCGCATTGACTTCGCACCGCTTTCGCTTGAGCGGCTCATAGACTCGCCAGTGTTGGCCGGCAAGTATTTTCGCGCTGTCCCGCTGACCTCCGTATGGCCCGCTGAACTGGATATCACCGGCGACAGCCAATCGGCCGTGGACGATGCCGACAAAGCGCAGGCCTTCGAACTGTTTGCCAAGCTGATCGATCAGGACCGCGCCATGTTTGGCTATCGACACTGGGACAAGATGCATTTACTCGTCTCGCAAAGCGCCTCGGACCCGTACGACGGCCTCGAGCATGAAGATTCACCGTGGGACGCGGTCGGCGATGCGGGCCTGTCAAAGCAAAATATTCTGCAAATGCTCGGCTGGCCGCTTCTGGCGCACGAACAATCGCACTCGTGGTGCGGAAAGTATCGGCGACCGGCGGAGCTCTATTCGAAAACTGACTTTCAGGGTCCCGAGCGCACGTCTTTGCTTTGGGTCTATGAGGGCCTCAACGAATATATCGGCATGCTGCTGGCCACGCGCGCCGGATTCAATGATCCGGCATACATGCGCGAGTATCTAGCCCGCACCACCGCGGATTTCATCGGAGAGCCCGGGCGCAATTACACGCCGGTGGACGACACAGCGACCGACGACTGGGTGCTGCGCACGGTTGACGGCGGCTGGAAGTCAATTCGCCGCAGCCAGGATTATTATGACGAAGGCGCTCTGACGTGGTTGCTTGCCGACGCCATTATCCGCACGCAGTCGCACGGGCAGCATTCGCTCGACGACTTTCTGCGCAGCTTTTTCGGCCAGCGCAATACTGCACCGATCGTCGTTCCGTACACGCGGCAGGATGTGGAAGCGGCGCTATCGGCTGTGTGGCCGTACGACTGGCACTCGTTTTTCGAGAAACGCATTTACGACGTGAACGGCAAGCCTCCCACGGAAGGCTTGGAGGCTGCGGGCTGGCGCATCGTTTACAATTCCACGCCGAATACTGCGGGTTTTGCCGCCGCGGCCGGCCCAGTAGGTTACGACGCAGCATATTCCATCGGAATCAACGTGAGGAAGGACGGCTCCATTTCCGATGTTTGGCAGGAAACCCCTGCATACGCGGCGGGGCTTGGCCCGCATATGAAAATTTTGGCTGTCGATGGCCACGCTTACTCGGCCGATGTGCTGAACGCCGCGATTGCCCATCCACAGGACGGCAAGATTTCCATCGTCGCTCAAAACTTCAATTCAGTGCAGACCTACGAACTTCACTACGCCGGCGGCGTGCGCTTTCCCCATCTGGAACGCATTCCCGACACTCACGATTACCTCACGGAAATCCTGACGACTAAAAACGGTGCCGCACGCTGAAGGGACTGATTGATCGATCGCGGTATTTGCGCAAGGTTGAAACGGGCAGTCCCTTTTATTGCGCCATCAGTTGCGCGCTCACCGAGGGTGACTTGAATGCAATGAGCAAGAAGGTCCGCGCTCTAGCGGCGGAGATTCTTGGGCCAGAAAGTGATGTTCACTCCTGACGTCCAGTCAAATTGGGGAGAAGCTGCCAAAATCGGTGCGAACCATCGTTCGTACTGAAGCGAGCCAGAAACACTTAGATCGTTTCTCAACCACCAATTAACCTTCACCGATCCGTCCGTGATGGACTCGCCGCTCGGAATGAAGTCCTTTGAGATCGTCGCGTGTCGATAACCAAACTGCACGGAGTTCTTCGGACTGGCCCAATACGTCAGCCAGCCCTGGAATCCAGTTCCTTCCCTGCCAATCCAGCTGCCGATGAGATTTCCCTTGTCGGTATACAAGTCATGGTAGAAACCATCGAAATAGACGTAGTGACCTCCCGTCTCGCCATTGGGAGCGTCGGTATAAACCGCTTCGCCGCGCAAATCAAACTTTCGCAGTCCGGGCAGCCGCGGCATGTAGAACCCAGCACTAAGAGCCGCACGTGGCGGGTTTGCAAGCGGTGATGGATCATCATCGGAAAGGGCGTCGCCGTAAATGGTGAGCCAATCGCGTAAGTACGGCACCGCGTAGGTAGCATCAAAACCGCCCGCGCGTTTGCCAGGATTCTGGTCGGGCGGCTCGCCATAGCCGGACGTGAACATCGTGTAGCTGCGGAACAGCGAGAGGAAAGTAAGCGGCCGTCCCACGCCGCTAAATTCAGCGGTGCGACTGAATCCTAGCTCAAGGTTGGGCGTTGGTTTGAATGAAATTTTCTCGCCATGTATCAGTGGCCGCGGTGGAAAGTCGTTTCCGGATAGCTTACCAAAGAAGGCATCGAGCTTGACTGGGCCGAGGCGACGAAATATCCAAGGAAGCTCGAAGGGGACAACGCGGCTGGCTCTGAACATATAGATCGGAGCGGCATTATCGCTGAACATGAGCGCTCCCCCTTGGTCCGGACCCCACCAAAGGCTCTGTTTGCCGAACGACAACTCCCATCCAGCGAGATTCACCCCCACGTACGTATCCAATAAGCGGAATTGATTTGCAGTTGCGGTGGGTGTGGCCGGCTCAAGAGGATTTTCGTCAATCGCAGAAATGAATTGGCGCACCGCAAGCGGATAGGGCGAAGCGGACGGAGCGTGCTGAAACTCCTCGCGTGTATAGATTACGAATCGGCCGGCAGAAGCGTACGCGGAGAACCCATCGTAGCTATTGAAGCCTTCCTGATATGGGCGGCCAAAATTATTGATGATGGTCTGTCCGAAATGATAGCTATCGTTCAGCGGAGGGCCCTGTATTCCGGTAACTCCTGCATACACTGACTCGAGATGGGCCGAGGGCTTTCGGGATGCCGTGAATTCAGGCTCAAATTCTGCGAACAATACGGCGTACATCTGCCGCACGTCCGGGGGCGAATCGTCCGTGATGTTGTCTCCAGCTTCGGACACCAACTCCGCGCACTCGCCGCGGGTCCAAGGACGCACCCCGAGAAATTCCGCATGGATGTAACCTAGGGCCGCTAACCGGTCGAATACCGGGTATACCCAACTGTCGAGTTCAACGAAGGGAAGGACCTGTCCGGTAGGACTAATTGCATCAACCGAATACGCCGGCGGGATAGCGGGGCTCGTTGCAACTTGTTGCGGATATACACGCGTCGCACAGAAGCAAAAAAATAGAAGTACAAGTAATTGTGTTGCCTTGCTATTCAACCGACTCGGTCTCCAAAGCCATCGCCATGCTCCCGCGTTCATCAGCCCATTCCGGCAGCGAAACTGAGCTCTGACTCGGGATCGCGTGCCAGCGCGTGGGCTTAGGAGAAAGACAGGCGGCCGCCGTCTTCCAGATAATAGTGAAGTCGGACGCAAAGGATGCCTTGCGCATGTACCGGCGGTCGAGCCTCGCTTTGCGCGGCCTGATCTCCGAGTCGTAAAAAGTATCCAGCTCATCGCCGGGGATATCCTGGAGCATCTCTTCTTCATGTCGAAATGCAAGTGTCGCGAGGCCGGTGATTCCTGGGCGGTAGCGCCAATCACTTGCGACAGAATATTCAGGCAATTTGGGGCGCGGACCCACAAGGCTCATATCTCCGCGCAACACATTGTAGAACTGCGGAATCTCATCCAGTTTTAACTTGCGCAATGCCTTGCCCACGAACGTGAGACGAGTGTCACCGTTTCTAGTAAGCCCGGGGCCTTCTTTATGGTCCTGAACGATCATGGTGCGAAACTTGTATACCGTGAACAGCCTGCCGTTAAGACCGACGCGCTTTTGGCGAAAGAGCGCGGGACCTTTTGAGGTAAGCCTTACTACGATACACACAATCGCGCCGATGGCGATGGTAGAAACAAGAATCATAGCAGAGACGATTATATCGAATGCTCGCTTCTTCAAAGACATGCTCCAAGCATGACCCTCCACGATGACGCCTCCATCGCACCCGGCATATGACTTCGTCGGGAAGCGCGCAGCCGTTCTCGCTCAGCGATAGACCGACAGATAGACGATTCGGCTAAGACCCGGCGTGCGTCAAGTTGACTGTGGGGAGTGAGGGCACCTTACGTACTCATATAAACAGACCCTTAGCGGGGCCCGGTGGCAATGCGTTAAACAAACATTCCGACTACGTCGGCCGTTCCTTCCCCGTGTGCATACTAATTCGCCATCATTGCGTTCGGCAAGTACAAATCTTTGCCTTAGCACATTTTAATAAATAGGGTGTTTCTTAACGGATAGCGATCACTGCCGCAGCTACCGAAACTTGCGCAGCTACCGTAGCCCAATCTCGGATAGCTTTTCCAACACCGCCCACCTGAAGCTTCGGAGGAATTACGATTGTATCGCCCGGCTGCACCGGCAGCGACCTCACGTTCTTGTGCCACCAACCATATTCGGGAACTGAACCGCTAAGAACCGATCCGTTTGCCCGCACAAGCAGAACGTGTTTTATATCGGCATTTCCACTGCCGTTCCCTACTTCTTGCAAGTAATAAGCTACTGTCGCGCCTTTCCGGTAGACAAACGAGCTCTGGTTAAAAACGGTTCCGACCACGCTTACAATTTGGCTTTTGGGAGGGACGAAAAGGCTGTCCCCATCCTCCAGAAAGATTGGCGGGACAGCTGCCACTGCATTCGCTGCTGGCGTCAAGGCCAGCACCACGCGACCGGTCGCCTTCGCGGACCTCAATTCGCGCACTAGAGCCTCTTGCGCCGCTGATTGCGCGGAGAGCGCCGCAGTTTGATCGGGATTAGATCGGGCATTGGCGATTGACCTCTCCTGAACTTGCTCTTCCATTTGAGAAGCTGTCCTGTCCAGTGCTGCCTGTTGATCGACGCGCGCCGATTCCCGTGTGAATTGTGCGCCGTACAAGTAGGCGTTCGGCGTCAACCCTCCTGCCAGTCTCAGAAGATCCTGAAGTGTCTGGCCGTGCTTTACTCGATAGACGCCCGGCACTTTGACTTCACCTTCGACGCGTACAAAGATCGTCTGCTCAGTCTGCGGTACCGCTATGTCCTTTTGCGAAAAAATCGTCACGATGTCGCCGGGTTCAAGGGCAAGATTTGCAGCTGGGTCGTCTTCAAGCACGGCCTTTCGCAGCGAAAAGGGGATGAGCCGCGTGGAGAGATCTACGGGATCGAGCCGCTGAATTACGGCGTAATCCCAATTAATCTCCGGTGCGACGAGCTTTACCTCATTTCGCAACCGAGAGGAGGTGATCCTCGTCTGAGTCGCGGACGTACCAGCCGTCTGAGAAGAAGGCGGTTGCGTGCCTTCCTCGGTCGGTGCTCGATAATCCGAGGGTGCATTCCAGTTCGCGTTATCATTTTCGGACTGCACGGGCGTTTGCCCCTGCTCATCGGGCATGGTACTGCCCGAATTATTCCTATTCTCGGGACGACCTTGAGGACCCATTCGCTGGCGCTGTTGGGGCGTTGGGCCATAGTCCGTAGCAGTTCCGTTTACAAGGTTGTTTTCAGCTCTCCAGTATTCTCTTGTGAGGAGCATCTCCTTATTGGGGATTAGGTCGCGAATCCTCATCCCCTGATGCCACGGATATCGTCCCGGATTCGCGACATTGCCACGAAGCGTCACGGCGTTGTCGAATCTCGGCACGATCGACAAGATGTGAATGATGTCTCCGCCCTTCACTTGTTCGCTCGCGGCCTGGCCGACCGAGTACTCAACTACGCTACGTACTTCGTGTTTGTCGATCCGTTCGATTGTCAACCTAGTCGCATCGGCCACTTCGTTCAATCCGCCTGCCAAGGCGATTGCATCGGCCAAACTGTCCCGGTTATTTCGCAGTTCGTAGATAGCAGGCACATTCACGCTGCCAGACACCGCTATCTGTGGCCCCACGGGCGGTATGTAGATCACGTCGCCGGGCAACAGCTGTACATCATTCGACTTGTCGCCCTTGAGCAAGAGATCGTACAAATCGAAGTCCGCAATAAGCGTGCCGTCGCGCTTGAGTTCAATGTGCCGCATCGATCCGGCAGATGACGGACCGCCGGTGGCGAATACAGCATTCACCAGCGTGCTGAGCGAACTGATTGTGTACCGGCCGGGAGCACGCGCGTCGCCGGTGACGTAGACGTCGATTGACCGTAGCCTGCCGAGTGTTACGGCTACATCAAAGTTCCGATAGATTCTGGCGATTTGCTGGCGCAAGAATTCGTTGAGATCCTTGTAGTGGACTCCGGCCACGGTAACGCTTCCCACTTTGGGAATATAGATCGCACCGTCCCGGTCCACAGAAGCGCGTAATTCGACGTTTATCTGCCCCCAAATCTGCACGTAAAGCTCGTCTCCAGGGCCAATCACGTAATTCGCCGGCACCGGCACGTTCAAGAGCGGTGCAAAAGTACTGGGTGGCTGGCGGAAAAGGCTGCTCCCATAGATCGGCAGCATCCGGCCAACCGAGTTGGCCACCATGAGTTGAAATTCTGTCGGTGGTTGAGGCTTCTTCGGGAACATCGGGAAAAGCGTTGGCTGCTCATACGGCGTCCTGGGACCCGTGGTGAAGGTAGACGGAGGACGCATGCCGTTCGGGAGTCCCTGCTGTTGACCCGGAGACGCCGCCCCAGCATTGGACAACTGGCTACATCCGGGCAAATCCGGATTGGCCTCGCATTGTTCCAGCGTCGGAGTCTGCGACTGCGACGGATACTGCGATGGAGACTGCGACCCCGATTGCCCCGAGTTGGCATTCTGAGCACGCAAAGACGGCGCGCCAATCGCGAAAATCAATAGCAGCACCCCGGTGCCAACCGCATTACGGCGTCGTGTCATTATCATCC
>JBAWEZ010000043.1:0-24334 GCA_049591475.1 Candidatus Acidiferrales bacterium | reverse complement strand
TCTCAAAGCCGCCCAGCAGGCACTCGGCCCAGAACAGTCTCCGAATCAGGGCTCCCAGACCGCTCTCGACAACGTCGAGCGGCTGCGCGATCAAATGCAATCGCTGACGCGCGCGCTCGGCTCTCGCGCCGGAAATCAAAACGGCAGCCAGAGCGGCAGCCAAAGTGGCAACAACGGCGAAGGCAATCAGTCTTCGCAACTTGGCCGCGCCGGACAATTTGGTCCTGGGCAAGCGGATCGCAACGGCAATCGAGTTGGCGGACACAACGGCATCGTCGACAACGGTTACCGGCAGGGCTACGATCGCGGCGCGTGGCGCGGCGGCAACAACAATAACTGGTACATCGACACCGGCAACAACTCGAACGCACCGGGTCCTGCCGTTCATCCGGACACGACCATCACCACCACCGATCCCGAGCGCACGTTCCAGCAGACGGTCGGCACGCTCGATCAGCTTGGGCAGGACGTCCAGAGCGATCCCGAAGTCGCCCGCGAGGTCAAGCAGCTCGAACAGGAAATGCAACGACTTGATCCTCGCCGCTTCCCCGGGAATCCCGCGCTTCTCGAACAGCTTCACGGCCAGGTTCTATCGGAAGTCGATAATCTCGAACTTCAGTTGCGCCGCAAATCGGACGATCAGCAGTCGCAAATCCACTCCAGCGCGCCGATGACCGTTCCGCCCGGTTATCAAGACGCGGTCGCCGATTATTTCCGCCGCCTCAGCAACAGCTCGTCGCAATCGTCGCAGCCCGCTTCGCATCAGTAGCCGCCGCTCCATTCGTCGCGAGTAGTAGCCGTTTGCCTGCTTTTCTGGTGGTAAAATGGCGCCGTCGGGGCTTGCTAAATAGAACTGCTGAAGGAGAAATGCAATGAGGCAGCTTCCACGCTACTCGCTTGTATTTGTTGTCGCTTCGTTGGCGCTCGTGGCCATGTCCGGTTGCTTCCGGGCAAGCGCTGCCAGGGCCCTGCCCAATCCGAAAGTGGACGAATCCTCAGCGGCCGCTAAGGGTAGCGAGACCGTCGTTCTGGCCGGCGGCTGCTTTTGGGGGATTCAGGGGGTCTTCGAGCACGTGAAGGGGGTAACGAAAACAACCGCGGGTTATTCGGGCGGGACCGTCAAGAATCCCGGATACGAAGAAGTCAGCACGGGAACCACTGGACACGCCGAGTCGGTCGAAATCGTTTATGACCCATCGCTAATCACTTTTGGTAAGCTCCTGAAAATATTTTTCTCCGTCGCGCTCGATCCAACGGAGCTCAACCGCCAGGGTCCCGATGACGGCACGCAATACCGGTCGGCGATTTTCTACGAAAACCCCGAGCAGGAGCGCATCGCGCGCGCATACGTGGAGCAGTTGACCGCAGCCAGGACTTTTCCCCGGCCCATCGTCACGCAGATCGTGCCGTTCAAGGCGTTCTATCGCGCGGAGGCCTACCACCAGGACTACCTCGTCCATCATCCCGACAATCCGTATATCGTCTACAACGACCTGCCCAAAATAGCGAACTTGAAGAGGCAGTTCCCCAATTTCTACGTCGCGTATCGCTGATGTGAACTGGTCCGCGTCCCGCAAAACAGATTCGGCTCTCCGCTGACTGGTCGCGAGCTTTGAACGTACCGCCGCCCTTTAGGGCGGCATCTTGCTTTTGAGTGTTGTGGAAGCCTCGGCCTTTCGGGCAGGGAAGCCAGGGCGCCTCACGCCCTGCCGTCAAGACGCGCGCACCGGCGCGCCACCTCTCGCGCTATCTCACCCGCGCGAATCTTGAATTGCTCCGAAGTAACGTGCAGTGGTGGTACGATTCGCCTATCGGTTTTCGCTTCGCAGTTCGGGTCAACAATAAAGAGGACGTAAGTGAACTACTTCGCGAATCGTTATGCAGACTTTCGCTGGCCGATCGCCGAGGGCCGAAGTCTCGGGTTACGCCTTCCCCAGTGGGGAGCCCTTCACGCGATTGGCGCCCACTTCAGTTTGAAGAGAGAGCCCGCAATTGTCACCATGCCCACGGGGTCCGGCAAGACAGCGGTGCTCATGGGAACCGCATTTGTTCTGCGTGCTCAGCGGGTCCTCGTTATTACGCCGAGTCGCATTGTGCGCGAACAAATAGCCGAGGACTTTAGGCTTTTGCGCGTTTTGAAGCAACTTGGAGCAGTCGACGCCAGTCTGCCAACACCCTCCGTGTATCCAATCTCCCGCACGGTTCAGGAGAACGAGTGGGCTGGTCTTTCTCAATTCGACGTACTGGTGAGCCTGCCAAACAGCATCAGCCCGGGAATGGAAGGCGTCTCGGGCCCTCCCGCAGATTTTTTCGATCTCGTTCTGATAGATGAGGCCCATCACGGACCCGCACCCATATGGAACGCTCTGCTTGACCGACTAGGCACCGCAAAGCAGGTGCAATTCACAGCCACCCCTTTTAGGAGAGATCGAAGAGAGCTAATCGGGCGATTGGTTTACACCTATCAACTGCGCGATGCTTATCGAGACGGTGTCTTCGGCGAGCTAGAGTACCGAGCTGTTTCAGCTGGGCCTGAGACAGATTCGGACGCTGCAATCGCCGACGCCGCAGCCAGCCAGCTTGCCGCCGATCGTCACCAGGGGCTAGATCACCGACTGATGGTCCGCACCGGTACCAAAGTTCGCGCGCGAGAATTACTGGACCTGTACCGCACACGCTGCAACCTCAGAATTAGTTTGCTTACGGGTGAGCATACGCTAGTGCACTTACGCAGAACCGTGGAGCAACTTCGCGCGGACGAACTCGACGCGATCGTTTGCGTCGACATGCTAGGCGAGGGGTTCGATCTCCCCATACTAAAAGTCGCGGCGCTGCACAGCCCCCACAAGTCCCTCGCGATCACCCTTCAGTTTATAGGGCGATTTGCCCGCACGACGGCTGAGAACTTGGGCAGGGCGACTTTCTTCGCGCTAGCCTCCGACATGGAAATAGAAAAGGTCAAACTCTATAACGAAGGCGCCGTGTGGGAAGAGATTATCCCCAATCTAAGCGGCCGGCGTATTGAGGAAGAGGAAAACATTCATGAAACACTCGCAGCATTTACCACCATGGAGGAAGCCGACGACGACGAACTCGATCTATCACTGTACTCTTTGAGGCCATCACATCACGCGAAGGTATACAACGTCGGCCCGGAAATCGAGATCACCCGTCCCATTCAGCTCCCTCCGGGGATGGAGGCCGTGCACAGCTTTATCAGCATCGAGGAGTCGGCGGCAGTATACGTGGTTCGCATCGAATCCCGCCCCGACTGGAGTACTACCGACGATTTCGACACGGCCGGCTACCACCTGCTTGTCAACTATTACGACCGCGATACGGGGTTGCTCTTCATCTGCTCGTCATTTCGGGCGGATGCATTTTACGAACATATCGGCTCCGAGTATCTAGTCGGCGTCCAGAATGCTCTACTTAGGGGCCCGTCACTGAGGCGGCTGAACAAGGTGCTCCTTGATCTAGAGAATGCGCGTTTTTTTAATATTGGCATGAGAAAGTCAGTTATGGGAGACAACAGCGAGGCCTACCGAATTATTGCCGGATCGAATGCGAGCGACGCTATTGATCCCAGCCTCGGTCGGACGTTCAGGCGCGGGCACTTCTACGGAACCGCCGATTCCAACGGGCAGCGCGTGACCGTAGGCCTGAGCAGCTCAGCGAAGCTTTGGAGCAATCAGAAAACGCGCATCCCTGAGCTTCTGGAGTGGTGCCGTCATCTAGCCCGCAAAATCGCGAGCGAACGGGACCCGCGAACACAAAGTGGATTAGACCTTCTGTCCATCGGGGAAGATCTTGCCCATCTTCCGGAGCACGTGGCGTTTGTGGACTGGAACCAAGATGTCTTCCAGCAGCCGGTTATCGTAAATTACTCCAGCCACGAGGGAAACGTCGTTACAGCACAGTTGCTCGATCTGGACCTGAAGATCGACTTCCAGCGTAGCGATGCGCAGCTCATTACGTTTAGCATTTCGGATTCGAACATGACATACCGTGCAGAGTTTTCACTTGAGGCGAATCGATACATTCACGCAAGCGAAGACAACGAAACTGATGTCATCGTCGAAGAACAGCGAATGCCCCTCGAAGATTACCTTAATTATTTTCCACCGGTTTTCTTCACGGCCGATCTCGCTAGCTTCCAAGAAGGCAACCTTTTCCCGCCAACAAATGCGCATGCGCAGCCTTTTGACCTCCAGCGATTCGAAGTCGTAAATTGGGCTAACGCCGGGGTCGACATCCATCACGAGTTCGGTCCACGAACCGAACGGGGGATGTCAATTCACGAGTATTTGTGTGACCGTTTGATCGCCTCGGACGCCGCAATCGTGTTGTACGACCATGGGTCAGGTGAAGTCGCAGACTTCCTTGCCTGCACCGAAACCGACGACGAGACACGAGTTTCGCTCTACCACTGCAAGGGATCATCGGGCGAGTCTGCAAGCAGACGCGTGAACGACGCGTATGAAGTCGTAGGGCAAGCCATAAAATGCGTTCATTACAGCAAGCCACAGCCCCTACTGGCGTTAATAGCCAGGCGTCTCACGAGACGAACACCATCGCGGTTCGAGAAGGGCGGCATATCGGAGCTGAGAGAATCAATTGACCCCGCCAGGCGGAAGCGGATCATCTTCGAATCCATAATAGTCCAGCCAGGCTTCAGCAAAACGCAGCTCGACGAACGGATCGGGTCACTGCTGGCCGCCGCCGACGGATTCCTCTACGATTCAGCTCCGACCTTCACGCGATTAAGAGTTATTGGTTCCGCATAAGCGCGGCCCCTCGCTCCTAACCTCGTTCCGGAAGCTAAATAACAGCACCTAGAACGTCGCGCCTCAGGGGGAGAACTGCACGAGGTGCATTTCCGCATCTAATCCTCCTCTGATTCACTGGCCTCTCCGCTCTCCTCGTACTCCCGATTCTGGCGCATCACCTCAAACCAAAACGGCAGCACGTCTCCTCGACGCAGCTTCAGGCAAATCCGAGTCAGCGAATCCAGTTCGCGGCTATCCAGCGGGCACATCAGCGACTTCACAATCGTCTCCTGTCTCGGCAGCACATTCCCAATCAGTCTCTCGCCCTGCGATGTCAGACTGATTACCCCCACCCGCGGTCCAGCCCTCGGCTTTCCGCGCCGCTCCTTCGGCAACCGGCTCTCTTCTACCTCCGCCGCCGGAAGCCGGCGCTCGCCGACGTTCACCCAACCAAACTCTTCCGCATGCCGAATGGTATCGTGCAGGCTCCGCCGGTGCCGCCCCAGCTTCTCCGTTGCCTCGCGTCTCGTCATCGGGCCATTCCGCAGCGTCACCAGCAGCCGGAATTCCTCGCGTGTCAGCCCGAACACTTCCAGCGTCACCGACAGCTTTCGATCCATCCAATTCGCGGTCTCCGATAGCTCCACGTACGCTCCCCAGGTCCGCTCCATCTTCGCTTTGTGGCGTGCCCACGACGTCTTTTGCAAAGCCGCCTCCTAAGCCGTCCTTCGCGGCACAATCGGGCCAAATTGCGGTGCTATAAGCGGTGCTAAGCGCGCTTTCGGCATGATGCACGCCACAGGCTGTGCCGCAATCCGTATTCGCCGCACTTTCG
The DNA here is from genome assembly GCA_049591475.1 of Candidatus Acidiferrales bacterium. Classification (GTDB taxonomy): domain Bacteria; phylum Acidobacteriota; class Terriglobia; order Acidiferrales; family UBA7541; genus Palsa-295. The sequence continues at coordinate 18,730 of JBAWEZ010000043.1, read as the reverse complement.
CCTTTTTGTTTGCGGTGCCGGACCGCGGAAACTACTGAGTTGACTCAGCGGGCGAAAGGGCGCTATCGCGCGGGTCTGCACATCGGATGCTGCTTGCACGAAAGCTAAATTGCGTGATACACGGTTGACGTTCAGACTTGGCAAAATTTAATCCTGGGAAAGTTTGATCGTAGGAAAGTTTAATTGCGGGAAGGTGGAGGGGCCATGAGTGCTTCGAGCGAACCAGCGAAGGTGCAGGCGGCGAAAGCGGCCGCGGCTGATGCCGCGGGTCAGGCGGCAGCACGGCCTGCGGCGGGGGCCGGTGAATCAACGCACGACTATCGGAAGGGAGAATCCCGCGTTCGGCGCTGGCAAGTAGGCGACGTCCGAATCACCAGCATCATGGAATCCGCGGAGCCAATTCCCTGGTCGCCGCAGTACCCGGAGGAAACGGCGGAGCATTACAAGAAATACGACTGGCTGGTGCCCCGCTTCGTCACGCCCGAGGGGCAGATCATCCTGGCGGTGCAGGCGTTCGTCCTGGAAGCGGGCGGGCGGCGGATCGTGGTGGATACGTGCGTCGGCAACGACAAATCGCGCGAAATTCCCACATGCAACGACCTGCAAACCAAATTTCTGGAAGACATGACGTCCGCCGGCTTTGCGCCCGAGACGATCGATACGGTGCTGTGCACGCACCTGCATTTCGACCACGTGGGTTGGAACACTCGCCTGGTGGATGGACACTGGGTCCCAACCTTTCCCCGCGCACGATATTTGTTCGCGCGCCGCGAGTGGGAATATTGCGAAACTCTTCTCCGGGACAAAACGCTCGACGTGCGGCATCTTCTCGATTCCGTTCAGCCGATACTCGATGCCGGACTGGCCGACCTGGTGGAAACGAATCATCGCATTTCAGACGAATTGTGGCTGGAGCCAACGCACGGCCATACGCCCGGACATGTGAGCCTGCACATTTCCTCGCGCGGGCAGGAGGCGATCGTGACCGGCGATGTGTTTCACAATCCCATTCAGATCGCCGAACCTGAAATATGCTCGATATTTTGCGTCGACAAGGAAATGTCGCGCCAGACGCGCCGAGACATCCTTGCGCGCTACGGGAATAAGGCAGCGCGGCTGATCGCGATTCACTTCAACGATCCGGTCGGCTGGATCGTGCCGGAAGCCGATCACTGCCGCTATTCCGCCGAGTAGCGCCGCGCGATTAGGGGTTTTGATCTTTCAAAGGCATCCACAAGCTCACCCATGGCTGATCGCCGAGGGTGCGCGTCATGTGGCCTTTACCGGTGGTATTTTCGACCAGCAAAATGCTGCCAGGCGTGAGGATAATCTTCTTGCCGCCCGCAATGTCGATTTCGCCGCGTCCACTCAACGTGATCAGGTATTGGCGGCGCCTCTCGACGTGCCAGCCGATGGAGAAGCCGGCGGGTGTGCGGTGGACTTCCTCGCCGGCAACGGGCAATAAGTCCACCACCCCGTGTGGCCCGGCCGCGACGTTTATCTCTTTCACGTACGCCTGCCCATCAGGCCCCGTGTAGAGCAGTTGCATGGAATAGGGATTTCGCGACTGCGCCAGAACCACGTGCCGCAAAAGCGGCGGCGTCCATATAAGTGCCAACGCAGCTGCTAAAACCGCGGCCAGAGACCACCGTGCCATCGATTTCATCGAATGCTCCTTGCGCCAACGCGCTGCAGCGAAGCGGCGGAGAACTGCCCACGTCGCTGGGACAACTACACGAAAAATCAGGACGAAAACCATCGCTTCGATCCAGGCCAGGCCGTGCGCTGACGCGGGCAGCCTTTCTGATTGAAGCGAAGCGCAAGGTTATGCTCCTTGCCGCTGCTCAGGCAACTCCCGATTCGTCCGAGCCAATTCCGAGGGGGAGCGAAGTCGCAGGGCATGCACCTTGGCCGCCTTCCCGTGGTGCCGATCTAGCCATCTGTCCGCGCGAAAGTCAGCCAGGGCTGGCGCGAAAACCGAGGAACTCTTTCAAAATTCCAGGTGCGCCCCTTGAATTCGCCCGCCTCGCTTGTTACACTGAATGTGGACTGAAATGGTCCTATATGCTTCGGGGTACGCTTTGGGGGCTGTGAGGGCATGGTAAGGCTTGGCAAATTAACGGACTACGGGCTGGTGCTAATGAGCTGCATGGCGCGCACCCATGGCGCTTCCTTGGACGCAGCTTCCCTGCGGACTGCCCGCGATCTAGCCCTGGAATCGAAGCTCCCGGTTTCGACCGTCAGCAAGCTGCTAAAGGGGTTGCTGCAAAGCGGGCTACTGACGTCGCATCGGGGTATCAAGGGCGGGTACCTGCTGGCACGCGATCCGCACACAATTTCGGTTTTGGACGTGATCGCCGCACTGGAAGGTCCCATGGCGCTTACGGAATGCAGCACGGACGTGAGCGGGCTGTGCCACATCGAGCCCTGCTGCCCGATCAAAACCAACCAACAGATCATCAATCAAGCGGTGCGGGGAGTGCTGGAAAAAGTGATGCTTTCCGACCTCGCCAACCCCATGCAACTAACCAGTATCAGGGACGTGCGCGGCCGGCTGGTGCCGGCGATCGCGTCCAGTATTCAATGAGGGGGAGTATTCAATGAGTTCGAATACCGACACGATTCGCGAACTGGCCCAGCAGGAATATAAGTGGGGCTTTGTCACGAATATCGAGCAGGATAGCGCTCCGCGTGGGTTGAACGAAGACACGATTCGGTTCATCTCCGCGAAGAAAAACGAACCTGATTTCATGCTGGAATGGCGGCTGCGCGCCTATCGCCACTGGGCGGATCTGGAAAAGTCACAGGCCGAACCAAAGTGGGCGCATATCCATTACGATCCCATCGATTATCAGGACATCATCTATTACTCGGCGCCCAAGCAGAAGCCGAGCATCGCAAGCCTCGACGAGCTCGATCCGGAAATTCGCAGCACTTATGAAAAGCTTGGCATTCCGCTGGCCGAACAGAAAATGATGGCGGGCGTGGCGGTGGACGCAGTGTTCGATAGCGTATCCGTCGCAACAACCTTTAAGGCGAAGCTGGCCGAAGCGGGCGTGATCTTCTGTTCGTTCTCGGAAGCGGTGCGCGAGCATCCCGAGCTGGTGAAGAAGTATCTCGGCTCGGTGGTCCCGTACACGGACAATTTTTTCGCCGCGCTGAATGCTGCCGTCTTCAGCGACGGATCGTTCTGCTTCGTACCCAAGGGCGTGAAGTGTCCCATGGAGCTTTCCACGTATTTCCGCATCAACGCGGCGGAAACTGGGCAGTTCGAGCGTACGCTGATCGTCGCCGAAGAGGGCGCTTCGGTCAGCTACCTCGAAGGCTGCACGGCACCGATCCGCGATACCAATCAGCTCCACGCCGCGGTGGTCGAGCTGGTGGCGCTCGATGACGCGCAGATTAAATATTCCACCGTGCAGAATTGGTATCCCGGCGATAAGAACGGTAAGGGCGGCATCTACAACTTCGTCACCAAGCGCGGCAAGTGCCTGGGCCGCAATTCCAAGATTTCGTGGACGCAGGTCGAGACCGGCTCCGCGATCACCTGGAAATATCCTAGCTGCATCTTGCAGGGAGACAATTCCGTTGGCGAGTTCTACTCCGTCGCGCTGACCAACAATTATCAGCAGGCCGATACCGGCACGAAAATGATCCACATCGGCAAGAACACGCGAAGCACGATTGTGTCAAAGGGCATCTCCGCCGGCCACGGACAGAACACCTATCGCGGCATGGTTCGCATCCTGAAGGGTGCTACCGGCGCCCGCAACTATACACAGTGCGATTCTCTGCTGATCGGCGATAAGTGCGGCGCGCATACGTTCCCGTACATCGAAGTGAAGAATTCCACGGCGCGCATGGAGCACGAGGCGTCAACTTCGAAAATTGGCGAGGACCAGATGTTCTATCTACGGCAGCGAGGGCTGAAGACCGAAGACGCCGTCTCGATAATCGTCAACGGCTTCTGCAAGCGGGTGTTCCGCGAGCTGCCCATGGAATTCGCCGTCGAAGCGCAAAAACTGCTGGGAGTCAGCCTGGAAGGAAGCGTTGGATGAGCCTTTTAGAGATCAAGAATTTGCACGTTCGCGTCGACGGAAACGAAATTCTGAAGGGCGTCAATTTGCGCCTCGGCGCCGGTGAAGTCCACTCCATCATGGGACCGAACGGCTCGGGGAAAAGCACTCTCGCGCAAGTGCTCGCGCGGCGCGAGGCTTACAACGTCACGCAGGGCGAAATCCTGTTTGATGGCAAGGACCTGCTGGCGATGAAGCCCGAAGATGCTGCCTGCGAAGGGCTATTCCTCGCATTCCAGTATCCGGTGGAAATTCCGGGCGTCAGCAACGCCTATTTTCTGCGCTCGGCGCTGAACGCCGTCCACAAATACCGCGGCCAGGACGAAGTGGACGCGATGGATTTTCTGCCCAAGCTTCGCGAAAAGATGAAGCTGCTGGATATGGACGAAAAATTCCTGAATCGTTCCGTCAACGAGGCATTTTCCGGCGGCGAGAAAAAGCGCAACGAAATTTTGCAGATGGCCGTGCTTGAGCCCAGGCTCGCCATCCTAGACGAAACCGATTCCGGCCTCGATATCGATGCGCTGCGCATCGTCGCCAACGGCGTGAATTCCATGCGCAGCCCGGAGCGCGCCTTCCTCGTGGTCACACATTATCAGCGCCTACTAAATTACATCGTTCCGGACCGAGTGCACGTCCTGGTCGATGGGCGCATCGTCCGCTCCGGCGGGCCCGAACTTGCCCTGCAGCTGGAAGAAACCGGCTATGCCACCGTGGGTTCGTCCGCAGGGGCCGCGTAGGGGAAATGGGAGTAAGCAACGTGGCCACCGCAACTCAATCTTTGGCGACCTACGCCGAAAGCTTCGGCGGCATCGAAAACGAAGCCATCGACCGCGAACTTCCTTGGCTACGCAAGTTGCGCCAGGATGGCTTCGCGCGCTTCAACGAAGTCGGCTTCCCTACCCAGCGTGATGAAGACTGGCGCTTTACCAACCTCGCGGCCATCGCGCAGACTCCGTTTCGCTTGGCGCGCAACGGGCGCTCGCTTCCTTCACCCGAGCAAGTCGAAGCGTTCCGCATGCCGGGCGCCGCGTGCACGCTCGTTTTCGTCGACGGCCGCTTCGCTCCGCAACTTTCCTGGCTCGGCAATCTGCCGAGCGGCGTCACCGTCGCGAGCCTCGCGTCCGAATTGGCGACAAATCCGGGCACCGTCGAGCCGCATCTTGGCCGCTATCTCAATACTCAGCGGGATTCGTTCGCCGCGCTGAACACTGCCTTCATCGAAGACGGCGCATTCGTTCATATCGCAAAAAGCGTCGTCGCCGAAGCCCCAATACATTTGCTATACGTCTCCACGCCGCACGATTTCCCGGCGGTCAGCCATCCGCGCAATCTGATTGTCGCAGAAGAGAATAGCCGCGCCACGATTGTGGAAGACTACGCCTCTCTCGGCGGCACGGCGCTGTGCAACACGGTCACCGAACTCGTGGCGGGCGATAGCAGCGTGATTTCGCATTACATGATCGAACGCGAGGACGCGCAAGCATTCAACATCTCCACTTTGCGAATCCAACAAGGCCGCGCCGCGGATGTGGCCTCTCATTCCCTTCTGATGGGCGCTTCTCTCGTTCGCAACAACGTTCATCCAGTGCTCGCGGGCGAAGGCGGCGAGTGCCTGATCAACGGACTATTTGTCGGCGGGGATCGGCAGCATCTCGACAATTACATGCTTGTCGAACACGCCAGTCCGCATTGCGGCAGCCGCCAGTTTTACAACGGCATTCTCGCCGGCCACGCTCATGGCGTGTTTCATGGCCGGATTATCGTGCACAAAGACGCGCAAAAAACCGATGCCAAACAGACCAACCGCAACCTGTTGCTTTCCGATACGGCGCAGATCGACACGAAACCGCAGCTTGAAATCTACGCCGACGACGTGAAATGCACTCACGGCGCGACCATCGGGCAGATCGAGGAAGACGCGCTCTTCTACCTGCGCTCGCGCGGGATCGACGAGAGTTCCGCCCGCCATCTGCTGTTGATGGCGTTCGCCAATGAATGCCTTGACCGCATGAAGGAAGGTCCGGCCCGCACGCACGTGGAATCGCTCATCCGTGGTTATGTGGCGGGAGTTACGGGTTCTGCTCCGAGCCAGACATCGCCAGCTGCCGTCGGAGAATTGAAATGACCGCCGCCGCCCGAAATCTTGGGACTGGATTGCAGATAGCGAAAGCCGCGCGCGACTTCGGCCCGGCCGAACTAGAAACAATCCGCGCTGATTTCCCGATTCTTGAGCAGAAAGTTCACGGCGAGACCCTGGTGTATCTGGATAACGCAGCGACGACCCAAAAACCTCGAGCAGTGATCGACGCGATCGTGCGCTACTACGAGACTACCAACGCCAATATCCACCGCGGCGTGCACTTCCTTTCCGAGCACGCCACCGAAGAACACGACGCGGCGCGGCGAACGGTGCAGAAATTTATAAACGCCGGCTCTCCGAACGAAATCGTATTCGTACGCGGCGCCACCGAAGCTATTAACCTGGTGGCGCAAACTTATGGCCGCGCCCAAATTGGTTCGGGCGATGAAGTTCTCATTACCGGCATGGAGCATCATTCGGACATCGTGCCTTGGCAGCTTCTTTGCAATGAAAAAGGCGGCAAGCTTCGCGTCGGCCCAATCGACGACAATGGCGAACTACTGATCGATGAATTCGCCGATCTGCTTGGCCCACGCACCAAACTCGTCGCCGTCACGCAAGTTTCCAATGCTCTTGGCACCGTGAATCCGGTGCGCAGAATCATCCAGCTGGCGCATGAGCGGAATATTCCGGTGCTCGTGGACGGCGCGCAGGCCGCGCCGCACATGAAAGTGGACGTGCAGGATCTGGACTGCGACTTTTTTGCCTTTTCGGGACATAAGATCTATGGCCCCACGGGCATCGGCGTTCTCTACGGAAAGTCCGCGCTCCTAAACGCCATGCCTCCCTACCAGGGGGGCGGAGACATGATCGCGTCCGTCACCTTCGAGAAGACTACGTACAACAAAATCCCGTTCAAATTCGAAGCCGGCACGCCGGACATCGCCGGCGCCATTGGTCTGGCAGCCGCCATTCGCTACATCACGGAACTCGGCATGGACCGCATCGCGGCGCATGAACACGACCTGTTGGAATACTCCACGAACGCTGTTTCGCACATTCCCGGCCTGCGCATCATCGGCTCCGCGACCGAAAAGGCAGGTGTGCTCTCATTTGTTCTGGAAAATGTCCATCCGCACGATATCGGCACGATTCTCGATCAGGAAGGAATCGCCATCCGTACCGGGCATCACTGTTCGCAACCGGTGATGCGGCGATTCAATATTCCCGCCACCGCACGGGCTTCGTTTGCGCTGTACAACACCCGCGAGGAAATCGACGCGCTGGTTCGCGGCATCGAAAAGGTGCGGGAGGTTTTCGCCTGATGTCGGACCTGCGCGATCTGTACCAGGAAGTGATACTAGAGCACAGCAAGGCGCCGCGCAATTTTCACGGGCTTGCGGATGCGAATCACAGAGCGGAAGGGAATAATCCGCTGTGCGGCGACCAGTTTACAGTCTTCCTGCACATGGACGGAGACGCGATTCGCGAAATCAGTTTCCAGGGCGCGGGTTGCGCGATCTCGAAAGCTTCCGCTTCGATGATGACGCAGATTGTGAAAGGCAAGTCGCGCGCAGAGGCTGAGAAGCTTTTCGAGCGTTTTCACAAGCTGGTCACAGGTGAAGAACCGCCGAAGAATGGCGAGGATTTGGGCAAGCTGGCCGTGTTTTCGGGCGTCTCCGAATATCCCGCGCGCGTGAAGTGCGCTACGCTGGCATGGCACACGCTGCAAGCGGCTCTCGAAGGCGAAGACGAAGCCGTGCTGCCCGACGACGAATAATTTCCAGGATATTTCCATGAGCACGACGACCAATACACCAATCAAGCTCAGCCGCGAAGCCGAAGTGATCGAGATCCCCAGCGGCGCAAAGACGAAGCTTCCCGAAGGCGCGGAAGTTCGCGTGATGCAATTCGTCGGCAGCAGCTACACGATCGTGAGCGATTACGGCATGTTCCGCATCGACGTGAAGGACGCCGACGCGATCGGCCTAACGCCTTCCGCTCCCGCCGACGGCGAGGCCAAGCAGGAATTCAACGAAAAGCTGGTGTGGGATCAGCTGAAGACGGTTTATGACCCCGAAATTCCCGTTAATGTGGCGGACCTCGGGCTGATCTATGCCTGCGACATCACGCCCATGGAAGGCGGAGATCATCGCATCGACATCAAAATGTCGATGACCGCGCCAGGCTGCGGCATGGGCAACGTGCTGAAATCTGACGTGGAAAGCAAACTCGCCAGCCTGCCGACCGTCAAGCAAGTGAACGTGGAACTGGTCTTCGATCCGCCGTGGGGCCCGGCGCGCATGTCCGAAGCGGCTCGCCTGCAGCTGGGATTCGATCTGTAGGGTTTCGCACGGAATCTTCCGCGCGAAAGATGTACTTCGTATGAGCCCTGATCTCAGCAACGCGCACTGTCCGCCACCGCGCAGTTAGTGCTGCGCGCGCGGAGCAGTTGTCCGAGTGATGCTTGCGGCCGACGCGGTGCTGTGCTCTCCGAGCAGTCTGCGCGATCCGGTCCACACCAATTGCAGGCCGGCGAAGATGGCAATCGTGGCGATGACAAGCTTGAGCTTCTTGGCAGGCACCCATCGCGCCAGTACGCAGCCGAGGACTACGCCCGGAATTCCACCTTCCAGCAAACGCACTAGAACCGCGCCTCCGATGGAACCGAACTTCCAGTGAAACGCGCTGCCGATCACGGCCAGCACAAGCCCAAAGAGCAGATCCGTCCCGACCACCTGCGGCGGACTCATCTCCGAGTAGTTGAGCAGTAGAACAGTGCCTAGCGCACCGGCTCCGGCTGAAGAAAACCCGGCCTCGATGCCGATCGGCAGCGCCAGCCACGGCAGCCACTTCGAATTGCGCTGGGCGAATCCGGGGTATTGAACTTTCGGAGCAAAGGACACGCTGGAGGATGCAGCGAGCAGAAGTCCGAGGAGAATCACGACGATCGGACCGTCTGCGTCTGAACTGAGCACCCGCAGCAGAAACGTCCCGAGCAAAAGTCCCGGGACGGCGCCTTGCAGCATCAGCCAAAGATATCGGAGGTGAAAGTGCTTTCCCGCCAGGTAAAACGGCGCGGCGATCAGGCGCAGCACCCCGGCATACACGAACGCGGTGCCCACCGCTGCGCCCGCGGGCAAGCCGACGATTAGCACCAGCGCGGGCACGGTGAAACTGCCGCCCCCAATGCCGGTGAGCCCCACGGCCAGGGCGATGATGAAGCCGATCAGGACCTGTATCAATCAGCCCGCTTGGATTCGGTGTGGATGCCGCACTCGAGTTTGTTTCCGCCCCAACGTCCGGAGCGCGGATCAGCGCCGGCGGCCGGTATTGATGTGCATGGCTCGCAGCCGATGCTGCGATAACCGGAATCGTAGAGCGGCAAGTAATCGATCTGGTGTCGCGCGGTGTGCTCCCAAACCTGGCCCCAAGTCCACGCCGCGAGAGGGCTGACTTTTAGCAGCACTTTGCCGCTCGGAAGAGCGTGGTTCTCAACTACCTTGAGGTTCTGGCGCGTGGGCGACTGCTCGCGGCGCAGGCCGGTGAACCACAGGTCGAAATTTTCCAGCGCGGCGAACAACGGCTCGACTTTCCGAAGATGGCAGCATCGTCCCGGATCGGTGCGATTCAAAATGCCGAACTCCGCTTCCTGCTCCGCCACCGATTTTTTGGCGGCGAGATTTCGCACATTCAGGTTCCACGCGGCGGCCATGCGGTCGCGATAGGCATACGTTTCGGCGAAATGGTAGCCGGTATCCAGGAATAGGACCGGGATCGACGGCAGCTTCTTGCGCAACAAATCCAGCACGATCATGTCTTCCGCCTGAAAGCTGCAGGTGATGCAAACCGCGCTCTTTGCCACAGCCTCGGTATTTTCGGCGAGCAGCCGGTCGATCACGGCATCGGCGGAAAGTGATTCGAAATCTTCGGCGATTATCGTTGGGCTCACGAATTTGCCTTCTGAGAATCGGAGTGCTTGTCGCGCCATTGGCGCAACACCTTCAGGATGCGTTCGGTGGCTTCTTCGTCGGTGTCATCATCGATTTTCACCGCGAAGAATGAGTCGGGGCCGTAGATGGCGCGCACGACGCGTTTCTGGTCGGTGCCATCATCCAGCGGCGAAAAAATAGTGATGTGGCCGGAAAGCTGATAGGCCTTGGCCACGGTGACGAGTTCGTGCGCCAGAAAGTCGTTCGGTCCCGCGAGCTGCACGTGCCAGCCCTCGTCGAACAGCCGCCGCTCCACGAGTTCCGCCACGTGCGGCCGGCCCCTCAGCCACACCGCACCGGGGGGATGGCCGAATCGCAAGACCCGCTCTTCCTTAGTGCTGTGCCGCCGCTGCGCTAAATGCGCCTGCTGCTCGATGGCACCCTCGATGATTCCGGCGCCGACGGTGGCGTTGGTCAGCGGATCGATCACGATAAAGCTGCCCGTGGTGCGATTCAGCCGGTACGGATCGAAGAACAGAGGCAGCGTGGTTTTCACGTCGACGGCGGCGATGTCGTTCATGTCCAGCTTTTTGGCCGGAGCGTGTTCAAGGGTGTTGATGTCCACTCGATAACGAATCTGATTGATGCGCGCGCGAACGGTTCGCGCGGTGTGCTTTAGCAGATAGATTTTATGCGGGTCGAGCGGCTCGGCGTGCATCCAGACCAGCATGGCTTGGAACGCGGTGCCGGCCGAGGGAAGTTGCTCCTCGGCGACGAGCATATCGCCGCGGCTGATATCGACTTCGTCCTCCAAAGTAACGGTGACCGAATCGCCGGGAGCGGCCGATTGCGGTTCGCTTTCAAATGCGACGATCGAGCGCACGCTCGTCTTCACTTTCGAAGGCAGCACCACGACGGGCGCGCCCACGCTCAAGGTACCGGATGCGACTTGGCCCGCGAATCCGCGAAAACTGGCGTCCGGGCGAATTACGTACTGCACGGGAAAGCGCAAGGGCGCGTCCAGCGAGGCAGTGCTTGCCGGCACGCTTTCAAGAAATTCCAGCAGCGCGGGACCTTGGAACCATGGCATGCGCTTGCTGCTGCGCACCACGTTGTCGCCTTCGAGCGCGCTGACGGGCACGGCGTAAACATTGCGAATGCCTAGTTGGTTGGCGAACTCCTGAAATTCCGCGACAATGCGCTCAAAAACATCCTGCGAAAATCCCACCAGGTCCATTTTATTAATGGCCGCGATGATGTGCTGCACTCCGAGAAGGTGCGCGATATACGCATGGCGGCGCGATTGGCGCAGCACGCCCTTGGTGGCATCGACGAGCACCACGGAGGCATCCGCCGTGGACGAGCCGGTGGCCATATTGCGCGTGTACTGTTCATGTCCAGGCGTATCGGCGATGATGAATTTGCGGCGCGGAGTGGAAAAATAGCGGTAGGCGACGTCGATGGTGATGCCCTGCTCGCGTTCGGCGCGCAACCCGTCTGTCAGCAGAGAAAAATCGATCGCGCCTCCGGAGCGGTTGATTTTGCTCTTTTTCACCGAGGCAAGCTGGTCTTCCAGCACGGCCTGGCTGTCGTAAAGCAAGCGGCCGATCAAAGTGGACTTTCCGTCGTCCACGCTGCCGGCGGTGCTGAAGCGCAGCAAGGTGCCGACGATTGAGGGCGCTTGAATTGCAGGCGCCGCCGAATTGGAAGCGTCGCGCGTAGACTCAGCGGGAGTAGTGGCCATCAGAAGTAGCCCTCGCGCTTCTTGATTTCCATCGATCCTTCTTCGTCATGATCGATGACGCGGTTTTCGCGCTCGGAGCGGCGGAAGGAAATCATCTCTTCGATGATTTTAGGAACGGTGTCCGCATCGGAGCGAATCGCGCCGGTGCATGGAACGCATCCGAGTGAACGCATGCGGCACTGGACCATCTCCGTCTTCTCGCCGGGGAGCAGGCGGACGCCAGTTTGCAAGAGCAGGATCGAATTGCCGCGAAGCACGGCCTCCCGCTCCTTGGCGAAATACAACGGAACGATCGGAATATTTTCCGCGTGGATGTAGAGCCAAACGTCGAATTCCGTCCAATTCGAAAGCGGAAACACGCGAATACTTTCGCCTTTGTGATGGCGACTGTTAAAGAGATTCCAAAGCTCCGGGCGCTGATTCTTCGGATCCCACTGGCCCAATGCGTCGCGGAAGGAATAAACGCGTTCCTTGGCGCGCGACTTTTCCTCGTCGCGGCGCGCACCGCCAAAAGCCGCGTCGAAGCCGCCTTCGGCGAGACCATCGAGCAGCGAGCGCGTTTTTAGCAAACCGCAGCACTTTTGGGTGCCCAGGGCGTAAGGATTAGCGCCATCGTCGAGCGCCTTCTGATTTTTGTGGACGATCAATTCGGCGCCCACGTGGCGCGCGTACCAGTCGCGAAATTCGATCATTTCGGGAAATTTGTAGCTGGTATCGATGTGCATCAGGGGAAACGGGATTTTCCCGGGATAAAATGCCTTCTGCGCCAGGCGCAGCATCACCGACGAATCCTTGCCGATCGAATACAGCATCACCGGATGCGCGAATTCGGCGGCCGCCTCGCGCAAAATAAACATGCTTTCCGCCTCGAGCATTTTCAAGTGCTCTAGGCGGCTAGCTTCCAACAGAGAACTTGGTTCGACTGCGGCTGTACCCATTCGACCATCCTTATCTGTTTAAATCGGCTACGCAACAAAAAACCCGCCTCTTGGACTTGCTCCAAGGGCGGGTAGCGTTCAGGCCTAGTTGGCTGCGAAGCTAGATCATGAAGTCCGGCGCCCCGGCAAAGCACATGTTTGTGCCGTTACAACAAGCGCTACAAGCGCAACGAGGCCAAGGGCTCATATAAACCACCTACAAACAATACGCGATACGGCCGTGTGAGTCAATGAGGTCTAAAGTGCGGCTAGTAAGCTACATTGAAATTGTCTTAGCTTGAACGGTTCAGGTTGCCATGTAAGACTCGGTGGCTCCCATGGCTGTGAGCGACCTCATCGTGTTTGGCCTTTCTGTAGTATGCGGCCTGTGGTGGCTCTCGTTTCCAAACAGCGTAATCAGGTTTCATCGGGCGCTTTACGGTTCCCGATTCTGCCCGAGACCATTTTTCATAAGACGGGCAGGCGGTGTTTGGACTGCTGTCTCGCTCTGGATATTTTGTCTGCGAGGGATTCCAAAGTAGCCCACTACCTAAAGTGTGGGTGAAGAAAGGGCCTACACCGCTGCCGCTTACTTAAGCTGGTTCAGTGGCTTAGCGACTAAGGAGGGGGCGCTGCTCTGCAGTTACAGCTGCGCGAGCAGAGACCGCAGTAGCGGCGTTGCCGGCGCGCTGCAAAGCTCCGCCCATGCGCCTCGCTGGACCACCTGCCCCTGCTCCAGCACAATGGCCATATCCGGACATAGCCGCCGAAGAACGTCCGATTGGTGATCCACAGCGATCATGCTGAAGCCAACGGTCTTGCTCCAGAGGACCAAATCATCGATCAGCTCGCGCACCAACTGGCGGTCAAGCCCGGCGAACGGTTCGTCCAGCAGCACTAGCGGAGGCTTTCGGGCCAGCATTCGCGCCAAGCCGACGCGCCGCGCCTGACCTCCCGAGATTCGCGAAGCGGGTGCATCCCAAAGCGGCGCCAGTTTCAGGCGATCTTTCAGCGTGGCGATCCACTCGATGCGTTCGGGGTCGGACGCTCCATTCTTCGGGACGCCAAATGTGACGTTTTCGCGAACGGTGAGATGAGAGAAAAGGCTCGGCTCCTGCGTGAGATATCCTACCGGCCGGTGATGCAGTGGGAGCGACGGGGGAAAAAGATGGGAAGCGCCAAGATCGATCTGGCCCTCGTCGGGCTCTTCGATGCCCGCAATGCACGCGAGAACGGTGCTTTTACCAGCGCCGGAAGCGCCAAACAATCCCAGCGATTCTCCGCGCCCGAGCTTCAGCGAGAGGTTAACCGTAAAATCGCGGCGATGCTTTGTGAATTGCGCGTCAAGCATTGCTTCGGCGCTGCGCCAACACGTGCGCCAGCCACGGCAGCGGCAGCGCGACCGCGAGAAAGATCACCAGTAGCGGCATCACCGCGGGCAATCCGAAACTCTGCAAATCGACCCAGAGTTGTACCGGCATACCGGAAGGATAATACGCCGTCACGACGACTGCCCCGAATTCGCCGATGGCGCGCACCCAAGCGATACTGAGCGCCACGGCCAATCCCAGCCGCGCCAACGGCAGCGTAACGCGGAAAAATACTTTCGCTGGAGTGAGCCCTAGCAACGCAGCTTGCTTTTGCAGTATCGACGGAACTGCATCCAGCGCCGCCACCGCCCCGAGCACGTAATATCCCATTGCCACGTACACCTGCGTGACCACAAACGCCGCGGAACTGTTGGTCATCGTTATGCCATAGTGTTGCAGCAGGCGGCCGACACTTCCGAAAGTGCCGAACGCCAGCGTGAACAGGATTCCTAGCGCCAGCGGCGGCAGCAAAATCGGAATCAGCAGCAGTGCTTGCCAGACGAGGCGTTCCTTCGCGCCACACCGCGCGATATACGCGGCCATCGGAGTTCCCAACGCGACTACAATCACCATCGCTACGGCGGTGAGCAGCAGCGAAACTTTTACGGACTCCAGTGCCGGGCCGCGCGATTGCGCGTCCCATTGCCATGCACCCACGTGGGCGAACAGCGCAGAAAACGGATAGAGCAACGCCACTGCCAAGATCGCGGCACCCACACGCGCCATCCACCGGCGGTTTCCGTTCATGTGCGGAGAGCGGACGCGCCGCCCGGTGGATCGTACTGATAGCGCCGGAAAATCGACTGTGCTTCGCTGCTCTTCAGCCATTGGATGAATTTGGCCGCGCCTTTCCGATTAGGAGCTTCATTGAGCGCCGCCGCATAGTAGATCAGCGGCTCCGGGTAATACGTCTTGCCGCCGACGGAGATCTTGACGTCTGGGTTCTCTACGCGAACACTTTCCGAACTGAGATTGATCTCTTTCGGTAACGCGATATATGGCAGATCGAACGGACCCGGCTGGATTTTGTAGGCGGACGAGGCGTCCAATTCGCCGCTCTGGAGCCTCGCAAGAACGGTTGGCTCGCTGAAAATTTGCCGATGGTTGATCGTTGGCCCCAGCGTCTCGTTCACGAGATTCGGCTGCCGGTAAAACTTGGCGGCCAGCATCATCGTGAAAATGATATTGCGTCCTTGCGGGTCGGCCACCGGATCGGTGCGTCCAAAGCGCAAACCCGGTTCCTGCAAAACCTTCCACCATTCAATTTTCCCCGCGCGCGCGGACTCGAATTTCGAAGCAAAGCGGCTTTTCGGGCTGTAAGCAATCACCATTTCGGTCTGCGCTATGGGCTCCGCGAATTTCGCTTTGCGTGCGCGCAGCACGGTCCACATAGGATCGGGCGTGACCGGGATGAACACGTCCGGGCGGATGTTTCCGCCCACGATCAGGTTCGCCAGCGCGTTCGATCCTTGAGCACGACCGTGCAGATCCAACTGCAACTGCCCACCTATCGCGGACTTAATCGGCCCCTCCATCATTGAGCCCATTGATCCGGCATATGCAACGTCCAAAACAGCCTGTTCCGCAGCCCGCGCGTGGCTTGCAAAGCCTGCTAGCGCCATCGCGAGAGTTAGCGAAGAGCCGCGCGAGAGAATCTCTCGCCTGGTGAACGATCTGGATACGGGTATCACTCAGCCCTTGACCGGAAGGCTAAACAGCAAGTATCCATACGATTTAATACGATATAGATCGCGAGTGTCAAACAGATTTGCGTGGGTGGCACCGGATCGCGACCGGCGAGGGTCTCGGGCGGCGCATAGAACCTATCACTCGACTGGAATAGACGCAGAGCGCCTCGCGCGGCGCGATTGCCGGAATTGAAAAAACTGTTCTTACGCGATGGTTCGCCCCACCGCGGGAGCAATCGCGCGAATTTCGCCCATCAGATGGGTGAATTGGTCCGGATAGAGTGACTGCACACCATCGGACAGCGCACGCTCGGGATCCGGATGTACTTCGATGATCAATCCGTCCGCGCCCGCAGCGACGGCTGCGCGCGCCATGGGTGCGACTTTATCGCGCCGTCCGGTGCCGTGCGAAGGATCGGCGAAAATCGGAAGATGCGAAAGGCTCTTGATCACCGGAATGGCGGCGATATCGAGAGTGTTGCGAAGATACGTGTCGAACGTGCGGATGCCGCGCTCGCACAAAATTACTTTGTAGTTGCCGCCGGCCATGATGTACTCCGCACAGAGCAGCAACTCCTCGAGGGTGGCGGACATTCCGCGCTTCAGCAGCACCGCTTTTTGCGTTTCTCCCAACGCGCGCAGCAAATGATAATTCTGCATGTTGCGCGCGCCCACTTGCATCACGTCCACGTACGGCAGCATCACTTCGATCTGCGACGGGTCCATCACTTCGGTCACGACCAACAGACCATTCTTGTCGGCAGCCTCACGCAACAGCTTTAGGCCATCCTCACCCATTCCCTGGAAGCTGTACGGCGACGTGCGCGGCTTGTACGCTCCTCCGCGCAGGAGTTTGGCGCCGGATTTCGCCACGCGCTCGGCCACGTCAAAGATCTGCTCGCGCGATTCCACGGCGCAGGGTCCCGCGGCCACTACCACTTCCTTTCCGCCGACGATCACGCCTTTGCCCAAATCGATCAGCGAGCCTTCTGGACGCATGCTGCGCGCGGATAATTTAAAAGGATGCGAAATCTTGACGATGTCTTCCACTCCTGGCGCAGACGAAAGCGCTTCCAGTTCGCTGCGATGACGCCCGCTATTGCCCACCACGCCGATCACGGTACGCTCCTTGCCGCGAATCAAGTGCGCCTCGTAGCCGCACTCCTTGATTCGCACCACGATATGATTTATCTGCTCGTCGGTTGCTTCGCTGTTCATGTTGAAAAGCATTTCTTGCTCCTTGCAAATCTAAGAGTGCGTGCCGCTCGCGCGCGCTGCTGCCGGGTACGATCCCAGAATCCGCAGCCCCACAACGAGCCTTTCCAATTCCGCCAGCGCCGCAGCCACTTCCGGATCGCTCCGCGACGCTTGCAAATCCAAATAAAAACGGTATTGCCAGGGCTGCCCGTGCACCGGGCGGCTTTCGATCTTCATCAGGTTCAGGTTGCGTCGCGCGAATGGCTCTAGCGCGTGAAACAGTGCTCCGGGACGATGATCCAACTGAAAAACGAGCGACAGCTTGTCGGCGTTTTCGGGCGACCGTTGCGAGCCGTCCTTCGACGCGGTCGCCAGCAGGAGAAATCGCGTGTAATTTTCGCGATTGTCTTCCAAATGCTCTTGCAGAATCGCGCCGCCATAGAACTTCGCTGCCAGCTTGCTCGCAATCGCCGCGCGCGATTTATCGCCCGCGCGAATCACTTCGCGAACGCTCCCGGCAGTGTCTTCCGTCGCGATTCTTTTCAGCCGCGGATGTTCGCAGAAAAACTTTTCGCACTGCGCCAGCGCCACCGGATGCGACTCCACCACCGCGATATCCTCGAACGTCGCGCCCGGCACGCCGATCAAATTGTGCGCGATAGGAATGATCTCCTCCGCCAAAATACTTAGGTCGCTATCCACCAGCAAATCGAATGACCGGTGGACCGAACCCGCCAGACTGTTCTCAATCGGCGCCAAAATGTAATCTGCGCGCCGTTCGTCGATCGCCGCAAACGCTGCTTCGAACGTGGGCCGCGGCACCAGCTCAATTTTGTCGCCCAGCAACTTCAATGCCGCCTCTTCGCTGAAAGCTCCGCGCTCTCCTTGAAACGCCACGCGCGCATTGGGCTTCACTTGCATCGAATTGGTCTTCACCTGCTCCACTGACCAGCGCTCCTAGCTGCGTGACGCTCCGCCCGCGCGATTGCCTTTACTTCGCTTGGCGTAGCCGTGCCGCTCCTGCGTGCGGATCGACTCGTTCAGCAGCAACTGATAAATGTTGCTGATCGCCTCGCTATCGAGCGGGCCGGGATTCAGCGCCTTCATGCGCGATAGGATTTCCTGCTCGCGCATCGGAGCTCGCAGCGCTGCATTGCTTTCGTTCTTCAATCGTCCAACCTCCAGTGCTAATTCCGTGCGCAGGTTCAAAAGGTGTAACAGCGCCGTGTCAATCGCGTCGATTTTTCTGCGCCAATCATCAATTTTCATTTTCTCCTCGAGCCTCCCGGCTTTCCGCCTCGGACGGGCATAAAAAAAGCCGCGTCCTCGTCGGGAGGTTCGCGGCCGGTGCTTGAAACTTTGTGCGGTTTTTACTTGCTGGTTTTAACCGCGCGCGTCTCGCCCGGCCGCTTCCCCCACCAAGGGAAGCGGTACGTAAAGGCGAAATAGCTCTGATAGCTGCGCATGGCGCGGATCTGAATATCCTTCCAGCAGGTCTAAAATGCCAACTACGGGTAGAGCATACAAAAACAGGTGTGCAGCGTCAAGCACTTCTCATCGCCAAGACGGGCTCGATAGATCACGACATCAATCGAAGTGCCTAAGCAGCGCGAGAGGCCTTCGCCCATTTCCTAGCATTCACAAAGGCAAAGATCGCGCCAATAAACATGACGAGCCCCATCGCGAGCAAAAACTGAAATAAAAAGGAGTCCTTCCCCTGCGC
>JBAWEZ010000042.1:0-3500 GCA_049591475.1 Candidatus Acidiferrales bacterium | reverse complement strand
GCGTTCTCCGTGCGAAGCAACGCGTTCTCAGCCTGTAATGCCGCTACAACCGCAGCGCCGCCAGAAGCGGCCATTGCGTCGTCTCGGGAACTTGTGTCGCCGGCCGGTGCCATCGACACGTTGACTCGTACTCCGCCGTGACCTGTCAATGGCCCCCTTCAACGCGCTGACCTGGGTAGTTATAGCGCGACAGGCCGGATGGCTGGTCAGCGACAGCAAGGATGGCCGGTCGCTGCGTGTTGGGAAGATGGCGTAGTCGACGCCGCTCGACAAGTGTTGTGTCGCTGGGCTGTCGGCGTTGCCTGGCTCCGTCGCTGCGCCGTGCGCCGGCGGCCGAGATCGGTCGGAAGCTGGGCGATGCTGGGCCGGCTTCCATTGTATTCCGTGACGTCACGCTATGCGGGGACAATGCCAGGCGTCGCAGCCAGGGCCGCCAGCTACGCCTGTGGACATGTGGACAACGCAAGGGCGTTGCCCACATGTCCACAGGCGCATCATCAGCTTAAGCCCAAAGATTCGGATTTACTTTTGCTTATAGTGGTTACGAGAGCGGCCAACGACCCGTTGTGCCACTACTTGTGTTGTCGCTGGGCCGAGTGTCTCTTCACCCACGGACTGAGCATCCATCTGGATGACACACTTCATCGCGGGCGTTCGGTGCCAGGGCGCGCCCGGGCACCGATCAAACACGAAGCGGGCAGATCACGAGCTACAGGATCGGACACATCGACTCAGTGTTGTGGCGCGCGGTGCGTCACGTTGCCGCTGCGGCGGTGATGACCTTATCCTTGTTGTCGCGCTTGCTGTCGCTGGCAGTGCGCTGCTTCTGACGGTTCGCGGCGGAGCGTTGACGGTAGCTCTCGACGTTCATCTCCAGGATGACCGCGTGGTGAACCAGGCGATCAACCGCGGCGAGGGTCATGGCGGCATCGGGAAAGACGTTCGTCCACTCTCCGAAGGGTCGGTTGGACGTGACCAACAGGCTGCGGCGTTCATATCTGGAAGCGATCAACTCGAACAGCACAGTTGTCTCTGCCTGATCCCGATTGACGTAGCAGAGATCATCAAGAATGATCAGGTGATACTTGTCGAGCTTCTCGATGGCGCTGTCGAGTGACAACGCCTGCCGGGCTGTCTGCAGACGCTGTACCAACTCAGTCGTGCGGGTGAACAGCACGCGGTAGCCGTTCTCGACCAGGGCGTGACCCAGCGCCGCCCCGAGATGCGACTTGCCGGATCCGCTTGGACCAAACAGCAGAATGTTGGCTCCCCGCGCCAGCCACGCATCGCCGCTGGCGAGCGCGGTGACATGGGCATGGCTGATCATGGGAACGGCGGCAAAGTCGAAGCTGTCGAGCGTCTTTCCCGGCGGCAGGCGCGCCTCCAGCAGGTGTCGCTGGATGCGTCGCTGAGCGCGTTCGGCAAGTTCGAGTTCGGCAAGAGTTGCCAGCAGCCGCGCAGAGGGCCAGCCCTCGCGGTCGGCGCGCTCGGTGAATGCCTGCCACAGTTTGGCGACGGTGGGCAGACGCAGTTCACCCAGCAGCAGCGGCAGGCGCGCAGTATCGACGGTGATGCTGTCGCTCATGCGGCGGCTCCTGTTGTCGCGGATGCTGTCGCTGCCATCGCGGGCAGCAGCGCGTCGTAGCTGGCGATTGACGGCAGATCGACCGCGACGATGGGCAATGGGGTGGTGGTCGGAGCGAAGCGGGCGCGCAATGGGACCAGATCCGGCACTCCGCCGTCGGCCAGTTGCTCGACCAGCGCACCGGCGAGATCGGCTTCGCAGCCGCGGTCATAGGCGAGCGCCAGCAGCTCCACCATGGTCCGGCAGGCGATGCGCGCCTCCCGTACCTCGATCAGCCGCTCGCAGGCAGCACGGTAAGCGGGGCGGGGGAACAGCGCGTCCCGGTAGACGAGATGCAGCAACGCCATGGGCTTGCGGCGCAGGCTGTGAATGATGTGCCGGTAATCCACCACCTGGATGCGGCGGCCGTCGCGCGGCGTGCGGCCACGTGGCAGGGTCAGCACCAGACTTTGACCGACGAAGCAGTCCAGCCGGTCATCATAGATCCGCAAGTTCAGCCGGTAGCCGATCAGGCGGGACGGCACCGTGTAGAATACCTTGCGCAGGATAAATCCGCTGCTGGAGGTCACCCGCACGCTGGCCTCGTCATGATCCGTGGTGCGCCGCGGGGGAAGAGTGCCCAACGCGGCACGTTCGAGGCTGACCAGCTTCTCGCGTCTGGCGTTGCGGCGGCCGATGAGATCGGCGATCCAGTCGCGATAGGCGTCGAGGCTGTCGAAGTCGGCGCTGCCGCGTAGCAGCAGGGCCTGGCCGACGACGCGCTTGAGGTGGCCGTGCTGGCTTTCGATCGCGCCGTTTTCGTGCGCGACACCCCGATTGTTGCGGGTCGGCTGCATGCCGTAGTGGGCGCAGAGTGCTTCGTAGCGGCGGGTCTGGTCCTCAGCAGCATCCTGGTCGAGGTTGCGGAACGCCGCCGAGAGGCTGTCCGAGCGATGCTCGGCTGGGACGCCGCCGAGCGACCACAGCGCATTTTGCAGGCTGCGGGCCAGCGCGGTGAAACTCTCGCCGCCGAGCACCACCTCGGCATGTTCCCAGGCGGAATACGCCAGGACGAAGTGATAGAAGCGGTGTGCGAGCGGCTCACTGGCGATGCGTACGCCGAGATCCGCCATGTCGGTGAAGTCCGACAGGCCCTGCTGGCCCGGCGGATGGTCCTGGCGGAAGATCACCTCGCGTTCAGCTCCGTGCTGGGCGCTCCAGGCGCGGACGCGACGCTCCAAAGTGCGGCGCAGGCGATCCCAGTCGCGAGCGGGATGGCGTCGTTGCATTTCCTCCAGCAGCGTCACCGGCCGCACGCCGGAACGGCTGGCAAGCAGCGGCAGAATGTCGCTCTCCCACAGCCCGCCAAGCGGGTCGACGACCTGTCGCCGCAGCGGTCGCTCGGCAGCTTTTTGGGAGGGTAGCCGTGGATCGGCTTCGATCCGGCGGCCGGTGCGCTCGCTCACGCCGGTCTTGGCGGCGGCAACGCG
Organism: Candidatus Acidiferrales bacterium; assembly: GCA_049591475.1. GTDB lineage: Bacteria > Acidobacteriota > Terriglobia > Acidiferrales > UBA7541 > Palsa-295. Next base: position 446 of record JBAWEZ010000042.1, on the reverse strand, counting down.
TTGTGGATGGTGGCAGCGGAGTTCCATGTACAGTCTCATCTGCTGGTCGGTGGCGGGGCGTCCGGGCAAATCAGACCTCGTTTTGAAGCGGAGGTTCCGATCCTGCCCACACACACGCCGCGACCAGAGGGCCGGGTAAAACCCGCGCCCGCCGGTTTGGTCGGACTACGGATGGGCTACGCCCATCCTCCGCCCGACCAAACCGGCCAACCTACGTGTCGCTGACCGGACAACTTCGCTGTCGCGCGGCATTCTGGGGCAGCCTGCCGCAAGCTGCCTCACCCGGCAGGCTGCTGGTGGGTGCCGGCGTATTCGGATTGGTCGCACTGCTGCCACACGGACAGTTTCTCGCCTGGGGGTGGCGCATCTCATTCCTGTTGAGCGCCCTCATGCTGCTCGTCGGGCTGGTGGTGCGATTTGGCGCGACGGAAATGCCGGAATTCAGC
>JBAWEZ010000041.1:0-158346 GCA_049591475.1 Candidatus Acidiferrales bacterium | reverse complement strand
GTTCTCAGCCGCAGTGATGATCATGTCCAACGCCGCATTCGCCGAGGAAAATCCATAGGCAATGCCGCTGGTAGGCGTCGTTGCTCCCAGGGCCGTGACAGCCGGAATCCCAGCTGAGGTCGTGCCGCTCGACGCGCCGCCAAGCACCACCGGCGGCGGCGTTGGGGGCGTCAAGGGGGTCGTACCTGCAGCGCCGCCAACCACGTTGTTCCGGCTCGTGCTGCCAAGAGCCAAGCCGAACTGCGTGCCGATTTCGCGCGCAAATGAACGGTTCGCCTCAACAACCCTTGCCTCGATTTCGACTTGCTGTGATCGCCTGTCGAGTTCGCGGATCAAATTGTCGATCACCGGAAGCGTGCTGGGAATGTCCCGGATGATCAAGGTATTCGAGCGATCGTCGGCGATGATGTTCCCACGCGGTGAGAGGAATTTTTTGAGCGTGTCCACAAGGACAGTTGCCTTGGCGTAGCTAAGGACGCGCGTGGTGGTGACGACCGGTACCGCCTCGGCCTGCGCGAGGGCCAGATCACGGGTTTCCTCGGCCTCTTTCCGCAGGGTCGCTTGGGTCGCAATACGGAGGACGTTCCCGTCCAATTGCTTCTCAAGATCGTTGTTCTTCAGCACGATATCGAGAGCCTGGTCCCACGGTACGTCGTCCAGCACAATCGTCAAGTTACCCTTGACGCTGGGGTCCACTACTACGTTTAAACCGCTAATTTCGTGAATCAGGCGGAAAAAGTCTCGGAGGTCGACGTCCTTCAAGTTGACCGAAATTGGCTCTCCGGTGTACTTGGTTTGACCAGTGGCGCTGGAGGTTTGTGGGCCGGCTGAAGTTGCGTCGGCCGGAAAGCCCGCGGGAGACGCCAAAGCGCCAGATGGCTGGGTCAGGTTAACCGGGAGTACGGTCGCCGGCGCCGGCAATGTTAAGCTCTTTTGCACAACTGCCTGCCGCGGCGCGACAGATACTGCAGGTTTCGAGGTTACCAAGTTCGCGGTCTGCGTGCTTCCATCGAGATGTGCGTTCGCGCCGAACGCCACCATGACGACATTGCCGTCACTGGTGATGTGGTAAGGGACGCTCGGATCTCGCAGATCGATCACGATTCGTGAAACGTCCGGACGGAACTGAGCCATTCGAATGTCCGCCACGGGCGCAAACTTGCTCGCAATACGGTTTTCGGAAGTTCGGAGACGTGAGCCGGCAAAATCCAACACCAGACGCTCAGGGTTATGCAAACGCATCGAGCGATAGGTCAATTGCCCAGAAGCCGAAATGTTGACCGCCGCCGCACCTTGTTCTTCGGTTAAATTCACGTGCCGGATGGAGTCGATGGTCCCGGGTTCAGCGCGATTTATCGACACGGCTGTTGCAATCAGAGTGGCCTGCGTCGACTGGAGAAGATTTTGGGAATTCGCGGCGGGTGAAACGACCAGCGCGACGTCTTGCGTGTCAGGCCGCTCAACACTTACGGATGCCCCGGGCGCCAGAAGCATTTCCAGGCGAACGTTTGGACGATCTCCGGTCGAATAGCTCAGGACGCGATAGCTCTTCACCAGAGGTGAGTTCACTAGTTTCGCGCCTGCAGGGTCCGCCGAAGAAACGCCGCTCAAATCGAGGACGTATAGGCGGCCGCTGGGTTGGTACGTGGAATATTCGAACGCCCCCGTAGCCTGCGCCTCGAGGCGAGTCGCGCCTGCGGCGGTGACCATCTTGACGCGAACTACGGGCGCCTGGCCCGCTCGCAGCGATCCATTCGACAGCAACAAGCCGGCCGCAATCAGCGCGCCCAGCCCCCACACCCTCCACGTAATCCTCATTGCTGCTCTCCTGCGCTCGGGTAGATTCGCTTGACCACCGTTCGCTCGATCGGCTTCCCGAAGGCGTCTTTCGTGTTCTGCTCGAACGTGACCTCGTCCAAACTGATCTTTTCGACGTCACCGTCGTACAGACGGTCGCCCTGTCGCACAAAGTAAACTTTCTGATCGGGGTTGGCGATCACCGCGATCATTCCGTTGGCACCCTGCACAGTACCTTGCACCGTCAAAGTCCCAATCACCAGGCCCGCCTTACCAGGCGGAAGATGTTCAGTGCCACCCTTCGCAGTGTTCACCAAGGCCACAAACGGATCGCGTTTGCCAACGAGATCTGTTGTGGAAGCGGCCGTCGGAGCGGCGGAGGAATCGGCGTTTGTTTGAGGCGGAGCCACTGGGGCCGCGGTAACAGCCTTCGCGACGGATTTCGCCGCGATCGCCTTCCGCGCCCGATGTGCCGGCCTTGGTTTCTTCGTTGGTTTCCCTTGCGCCAAGACCGCCGTCCCAAAGCTGAGTGCAACGGCCAGGACCGCCACGGACTTGACGAATTGATTCGCGAGTTTCGTCATATTTGCCTACCGTTTTGCCTTGGCGGATTTCGGCTTGGCGTTAGCCTGTTCTTCCGCTGAGCCCGTAAAGAATGTAGTGATCGTAAATTCGCCGGCCACGGAGGTGCCCGGTGTCATTCGAAATTTTCCTTTAGAGCGAGTATCGAGCGACGCGAGCTTCAAATCGCCAACGTTGATGATCCGCGAGAGTCGCCCCATCCTCGAGAAAAAGTCCAGAACGGAGTAGTAGGGCCCGTCCGCGTCGATCTGAAAGGGCATCGCGAAGTAATACTCTTTCTGCGCAACCGGCTGTGCTGTTAACGTGCGGATAGTCACTCCGGAGGTAGCCGCCGCCCGTTGCACCATCAAAATGAACTGGTCCGTCTGTTTTTCTTCCGGAACGATCGTTTGCAGAGTCGCCAGTTGCTTTTGAAGGGCGTCCATGTCGGACTGCAATTCCGCGCGGCGCTGCTTGTAAACCCGCAGACTCTCTACGTCCGCCTCAAGCGGTTTCAATTCTGCCTGAGAACTTTCCAGCTGCGAGCGAACCGATGCCAGAGGAGACCCTGGAAAGTAGAAACCTGCGAGCACCAACACAACGGCAAGCCCCGCATAAAAGAGCGCCTGCAGGGGCCAAGGCCAGTCTCGAAACGAAGTCGCCATGGCTAGATCCTCCCCCCAGTCGCTGTTCGGGAACGCTGCGGGCTCGCGCTTGCACCAGGTTGTGGCGATGCGGTGCCGTTCGGAGCTGCAGCCCCACCGATTGTCGCGGTCATGGAAAATCCGAAGGTCTGCACTGATGGAATGATGTCGTTTTCCTTCGCGTCCTTTAGCTCCACCTGGTCGAAATATCCGGTGCGCTTCATTTCCGTAAGGAAATTGGCTACGGCATCGATCGATCCGGCCTCACCGTTGATCGTGAGCGAGTTGCCGTCCCGGTTCATCGAGGTCAGCCACAGCGCGTCCACGCGGACCACCGTGTTCGCGACCATCTGCAGTAGTTCCTGGGCGCCAGTGCGATTTTTTTGCAGCGTCTCGATCACGTCGATGCGCTGTTGCAATACCGCCTTTTCGCTTTGAAATCGGTCCACATCCTGCTTGATCTGTTGCAGGCTCTGCTTTTCCGACTTCAGCACCAGAATCTTCTTGTTGGTGTTGTCCAGTTCGCGCTTTTGCTGGTAGTACGTGACTCCAATCACCACCACAGCCAGCGCCAGTGCAACCAACAAGAACAGGAGCTGTACGGTCGATTCCAGCGGTACAGATTGCTTGGCGGCTTTCGGCCGCGCTTGTCCGAGTAGGTTTATGCGAATCATGGGGTATCAAAACTCCTCAGCGCCAAACCGACGGCAATCGCCAGGCGCGGCGCCCACTCGCGAAGCTGCTCTTCGTTGTGGTGTCCGGGGTTAACCGCGATTTTGCGGAAGGGATAAAGCTCCTCGACCGGCATGGCGAATTCTTCCTTCAGAAAGTCCAAAAGGCCTGGCACGCGCGCCGTGCCGCCGGCCACTACGATTCGCCGGATATTTTCGCCACTGGCGGTCGCGCGGAAGAAATCAAAGGTCTTCTGAATTTCCAGGATCAAGATGTCGGAGACCGAACGGAGAATCGCTGTGCGCTGCTCCTCGCTCACCCCAGCCAGAGTGCCGCCCATTTTCAGTTTCTCGGCATCCTCGAAGCTAAGGTCCAGTTCCTTTTGGAGGGCGTCCGTGTACTGGTTTCCTCCCACGGAGACGTCGCGCGTAAAGAGCGGTGTCCATCCGCGAACGATATTAATGTTCATCACGCTCGCGCCGATATTCAGCAACGCCACCACCTGCGAGGGATCAAGGTCGTAATTCACCTCGTAGCAGTTCTGCAGCGCGAAGGCATCGATGTCGACCACCATGGGCGTCTTGCCTGCCTGCGCCAGGACGTTCGTATGATTCAGAATTTTGTCCTTTTTCACCGCCACCAGCAGGACATCCATCTGGTTCTCAGTCGCTTCCAGAAGCTGGTAACTCAGATTCACGTCCGCGATGTCGAACGGAATGTGCTGGCTGGCTTCCGCCTGCACGCGGTCGAAAAGCTCTTCTTCCGTCATCAGCGGCATACTGACCCGCTTGACGATCACCGAGTGCCCGGAGACCGACGTGGCAACTTCTTTGGTTTTGATTTTCTGGCCGTCGAAGATGGCAATAATCTTCTCGGCCACTGACGGCGCATCCATGATCGCGCCGTCTACCACGGTGTCTTGGGCCAGCGGTTCCAGTCCATAGCTGACCAGCTCGAATCCGTCGCGGGCTCTTTTCAGCTCGACCGCTTTGACGGAACTCGAGCCAATGTCCAATCCAATTAGCGATTTCGATTTACCCAGGTTGAACATCGCGCGGCCCCTCACTCCCATGCTGCCCCGTAATCGCAGGCGGCTTCGTAAATCTGTTGCGTGACCTACAGAACTCTGTTGCGCTTCGGTTCTAGTTCGCCCTACCCCAAGGCGATGAGCACCAGCGGCAAGTACTATAAGCTCTGGTACCTTCCCCGTGCTTCCGTTTATTACATCCGCGATAAAGACTGTCAATCAGACTTGTTGCTTCGGTGCGCTATTGATAAAACCCTTCCGAGCGAACACCTTTACCTTCTTAGGGTTGTATCGGCCGGTGCGGTTGGCTAATTCAGGTGGGCGGACCTATTGGTAAACTGCGGGGTGTTTCGCCGAGCTTTCGCGCGTCTGCTTAGGCTATGCCTTTCGTTTACTTTCGATTTTGAGCTGACGCCAAATCGAGTCCATTCGTTCCTTAGTCTGCGCGTCCATTCGGATTTCGTCGGGCCATCGTCCCGTGTAACCTTCCTCCGGCCACTTTCGCGTGGCGTCGATTCCCATCTTTGAGCCAAAATCCTGGCGGCGCGCCGCATGGTCGAGCGTGTCAACGGGTCCCAGCACAAATTGAATGTCGCGCTCGGGATCGATCGCGCAAAGGGCCTTCCAGACGACCTCGCGGGAATCCTGGACATTTACGTCGTGATCGACCACCACAATGACCTTCGTAAACATCGCTTGGCCAAGCGACCAGATCGCGTTCATCGTTTTCCGCGCGTGCCCTGGATAGCTCTTGCGAATCGAGACAATCATCAAGTTTTGAAAGATTCCCTCGGCGGGCATGGCCACGTCCACTATCTCCGGATGCTGTAACCTCATTACCGGCAGGAAAACGCGCTCGATTGCGTGGCCGATGAAATAGTCCTCTTGCGGCGGCGGCCCGACGATCGTGGTGAGGTACAGCGGCTCCTTGCGGTGAGTTACGCAGGTGACGTGAAAAACGGGATACTGGCCTTCGAGGGAGTAGAAACCAGTGTGGTCGCCAAACGGCCCCTCCGTTCGCGTCTCCCCAAGCTCGACGTAACCTTCCAATACGATCTCCGCGTTCGCCGGGACTTCCAAATCGATCGTCTTACACGCTACCAACTCCACCGGGTCGCGTCTAAGGAATCCCGAAAACATGAACTCGTCCATATCCGGCGGGACTGGCAATATTCCCGCCAGACAAGTGGCAGGGTCGGCTCCGATTGCGACAGCCACGTCCATCTTCCCTGTTGCGTTATGCGAGCGCGCACTACGGTAGTGTTCCGCGCCGTGTTTTTGGGTCTGCCAGTGCATTCCGGTGGTGCGTTCGTCGAAGACCTGCATTCGATAGCAGCCGACGTTACGCTTCCCTGTTTCGGGATTCTTCGTGATCACCATCGGCCACGTAATATATCGCCCGCCGTCCTGCGGCCAACATTGTAGAATTGGAAAATCGAAGAGAGAAAAACCGTCGGTTCGTACGATCTCCTGACATTCCCCGCTGCGAACCTTCTTCGGAAAGACGGCCCCCAATTCGGCGAGTTTCGGCAGCATTTTCACCTTGTCGATGAGCCCCTGGGGTGACTGCATGTCCGAAATCGAAGATATTCTCCCGGCGATTTCATCGAGCGAGCCGACCTCCAGTGCCAACTCCATCCGCCGCTCCGTCCCTACCAAGTTGGTCACTACGGGAATGCGGGAGCCCCGAGGTTTCTCGAACAGTAGCGCAGGCCCCCGGGCCTTGACCGCGCGGTCGCTGATTTCGGTAATCTCCAAAACCGGATCGATTTCGGACGAGACGCGCTTCAGTTCGCCTTCTTTCTCGAGTTTATGCAGAAACTGCCGCAAATCCCGGTACGCCACGCTTCCCCCCTGTCGGCTGCGCTCGAAGCCATGCTGCCGGCGGATCACTTTAACACGGCGCGATGCTATAATTGCCTGAGTTGGCAGCCTCTGCAGGCCGTGAACTGAAATCCCGCCGAAGACAGGCTAGCCAGCCTGACGTAACCCAACAGGTTTGCAGTGCGTCTACTCGCTTAGGGGAAGACGAAGGTGTTAGGCGGAGAGTTCAACGCCGATCGTAAAGGACACTTCCCGCACATCGGAGATCCATGTCGCTACGAGAATCTTATAGTAAGCACAAGGCAGCTTATGTGGCAGTTGCTTGCCTGGTTGTCATTGTGGGGCTTTGGGCCTATTTCAGGACCAGATCGGATGGGCCGAAATACACCACTGCAGTCGTCAAGCGCGGTGACATTACGTCTGTTGTGCAGGCCACCGGCACGATCAATCCACTTACTACGGTACCAGTGGGCTCCTACGTTTCGGGAACGGTGGAGTACATCTTCGCAGACTTCAACACTCGGGTTAAAAATGGCCAGGTGTTGGCACAGCTGGATCCTGCCATCTACGAGGCGCAGGTCGTCCAAGCTCGCGGTAACCTGCAAAATGCCCAAGCAAATATGACGACTCTTAATGCGAACATCCAGGTTGCGGCCGCGAACTTGGCCAAGTCAGAAGCCAACGTGAAGTACGAGTTGGCAACCGCGAAGCGGTCGCAGGACCTATATAGCTCCGGCGTCGTGTCCGCCGATTCAAACGAGCAGACTCAGTCTACCTTGGGGCAATCGCAGGCGGACGTGAAGTCTTCCGAGGCTGCGCTCCAACAGGCCAAGGCTCAGTTGGCGCAGGCAAGTTCGCAAATCACTTCCATGCAAGGGGCCTTGGACGCCGCCGAGACGAATCTTAAATACACCACGATCACCTCGCCGATCGACGGTACGGTGGTGGCCCGAAACATCGACGTGGGCCAATCCGTCGCTGCCACCCTGCAGGCGCCGAACGTGTTCTCCGTGGCACAGGATCTAACGCGAATGCAGGTCTACGCAGCGACCGACGAGTCCGACACGGGTAATATTCGCAACGGAATTCCGGTCACGTTCCAGGTGGACGCTTTTCCAAACGACGTCTTTAATGGCCGCGTCAGCAATATTCGTCTGGATCCAACCACGGTACAGAACGTCGTCACCTACAACACCATCATCGATTTCAACAACCCAGACGAAAAGCTGCTGCCCGGAGAAACCGCCTACGTAACCATCCCGACCGGCCATGCGAAAAATACCATCGAGATTCCCAATCCAGCTCTAACTTTCAAGCCATCCATGACACCGGCTGCCCTCCAGAAGCTATACAAGCGCTACAACATTTCGCGAGAGGCCTCCACCACCCACATCGGCGGCTGGCAGACGGTATGGAAGTTGAATGCTCAGAAGCAAGTGGTTCCGGTCGCGGTGCAGTGTGGGATCACGGACTACAACAACACGCAACTAATCCAGGGCAGCGTAAACGTAGGCGCTGAGTTGGTCACTTCCGAGCAAGTCAAATCCGGTTCCAGCGGTACGCGTGCGCCCTTCATGGGTGGCGGACGAGGTCCGCGCTGATGACACCGCACGCCACAACTCGAGGTAAAGCATGAATCCGCGAGAGGTGATTCGCGTCGCGCTGCGTGCTCTGGCGCGCAACAAAATGCGCACGATCCTTACCATGCTTGGGATCATCATCGGCGTGGGGGCCGTAATCTGCACGGTGGCCATCGGCGAAGGCGCTGGTGAACAGGTACAGCAGCAGATTCAATCTCTCGGTACCAACATGATCATGCTGTTCGCCGGCAGTGTGAATTCCAACGGTGTGCGTATGGGCAGCGAAGCCACCAAAAGCCTGACTGCGGACGACGCTTACGCAATTCTTGCCCATGTGCCGAATGTGGTGGCTATTTCTCCCATCGCTTTCGCGTCTGTGCAAGTGGTGAACGGCAACCAAAATTGGTTCACGCGCGCGTATGGCACCTCGCCCGAATACACGCAAATCCGCAATTGGCCCGTGGTGCAAGGCAGTTCGTTTTCGCAGCGGGACGTGGACGTTGCCGCCAACGTGTGCGTGATCGGCCATACCATCGTGACGGAACTGTTTGGCGATGGTTCGGATCCGGTAGGAAAAACCATTCGTGTTAAGAGTTTGCCGTTTCGCATTCTTGGCGTCCTCGAGACCAAGGGCCAATCACCAACTGGCGAGGACCAGGATGACGTGATGATCATGCCTTACACGACCGTGCAGAAAAAGATTTCGGGCATTAGCTGGGTGCAGTTGATCATGATCTCCGCCGCTTCCCAGCAGGTGATGCCACAAGTGGAAGCTGGAATTACGTCACTGCTGCGACAGCGTCACCATCTCCGCACTGACGAGGACAACGACTTCATCATTCGCAGCCCCAATGAATTCGCGCAAGCCGCAGCAGCCAGCTCGCTTGTGATGACGATTTTGCTCGGTGCCATCGCATCCATTTCTTTGCTGGTTGGAGGCATCGGCATCATGAACATCATGCTCGTTTCTGTTACCGAGCGGACCCGCGAAATTGGCGTGCGCATGGCCGTGGGCGCCACGGAAGAAGACGTGCAGCGGCAGTTTTTAAGCGAAGCAGTGGTATTGAGTTCGCTCGGCGGAATCGTTGGAATCTTGCTTGGCGTGATCGGCTCCGCCATCATCTCCCGGATACTTGGTTGGTCGACTTTCGTTTCGCCGTCGTCGGTGTTGATTGCAGCCATCTTCTCCGCTGGAGTCGGCATCTTTTTCGGATATTATCCCGCGCGCAAAGCCGCGCGGCTCGATCCCATTGAGGCCCTCCGATATGAATAAGCTCCTACGGTCTTTCGCATTGGTTGCCGTATTTTGCCTGACAGCTGCTATACCTAGCGCTGCGTTTGCGCAAAGACGTCCGGCAGGCCCGCCCCCAGGCGCCCGACCGATGATGCCCCCAGTTCGTACACTCACCACGCCGCCTCGCCCGCCTGCTTCACACTCCAAGGACGTGATAAATACGCCCACGGGCGAGCAATTCTTCATTGTGGCTTCGATAGACAAGCAAAACTCGCAATTGCTGCTCAAGCGCCCGACCGAAGTCACCGTGCTTGTGAAAATTAGCCCAAGTACGAAGTATCTGAACGACGCTGGAAAATCCACGACGTTGGCCACTTTTCGCGCTGGCGACACTGTCTGGGCCAAGTTTTCCGGGGACAGCACAGAACCTACGGTTACGGAAATGCGTGAGGGCGAAATGACCATCGCCGATCTGCACCGCTACTATCTCGACTATCCAATTATCAAATAGCTGACGTGGGCCAAACTTCCGCCTTGGCCGCCGGCTGAGCGGGTTCCGCCCCACCGATGGCATGCGTGAGTAGCCACGTCGCCAGTTCGCGGTAGCGAGACAGCAGCGCGTTGCTGGCGCTGCCCACCAGCGGCGTTCCCAGCGACACTGCCTCGGTCACTTGCCGGTAGTCATTTGGCAATCGCGTCAGTACCATCTGATTGTGAATCCGCTCGAAATTCGCCAAGGCCTCGCCATCATTTTGCCGCCACCGGTTGGCTACGATGTAAATCCGCTCGCAATTCACTCCCGCTGCTCCGGCCACGGCCATGTGCCGGTGAATCATACCCAGCGCGAGCGCGCTCGGCTCTGCAACCAGAAGGATCGTGCCCGCCGCGCATAGAACCGGCGCCCACTCCGCAGCGTTTACCACACCCATGTCGATTACTACCCAGTCAAACGCGCGGCTAGAAATTTCTACCAGGCGTGTCAGCGCGCCGAGCGTGACGCTCTCCCGCTGATCGGGTTTCATGGGAGCGTGAAGCGGTCCAGCCAAAATCTCGATGCCTGCTTTGTGCTTCATCGCCATACCCGCCAGAGCGCTTTCGTCCAGCCGCTCGATTCGCTCCAGCGCATCGAGAATCGTGAACCGCGGCTCCAAATCCAGCATCATCGAGATTTGCCCGAAAGGACGCGCCAGATCCAGCAGGCCGACCCTCTTTCGCGACTGGCCCGCCAATTGGACTCCCAAGTTCAGTGCCACGGTCGTGGTGCCAACACCGCCCTTCGATCCAGTCACGATAACAATGTTTTGAGGCATGCTTTGTCGTCGCTGCGTTTAGCGATTGCTTACTCCCACAGCCACGGCGCGCTTGCCCCTGTCGGCTATGGCCAGACGCACTCTTCGCTTCACTTGCTCACCGTGCACGTGGACTGCCACCACTTGACGACCATTTGTTAGATCGGGTTCTACAGCACTCGCGAACGGCACAGAGTTAACGACTTGCGCTGCTTATCTGGGCGGCAGGCCAATTAGCGCCGGTCAGATTTCTCAGCCGGCATACATTCCCAAAATGGTTCGCATCGCGTTCGTGAGCCCATTCCAATCTGCGCTGGCTGAGTCAGAAGCAGGTCGGGCGATAGGATGTTTGACCTTAATTCGAGAGCGTCTGGCCGCGCGGAAGCCTAAGAAGTGCCCGCGGTACGGTAGCTAGCCACCACTGCCCGCTCCGGTGCTGCAACGCGGCGCCCATAGAGCCCGTCGCCATGGCCGTGGTGTTCCGCCGATGCTTCAGCGGCCACGTAGTTTGGAACCCTTGCGTCAGGTGGTAGAATCATTTCGCTGACCTACGGGGCGGGCGTCGTACAATGGCAGTATAGAAGCTTCCCAAGCTTCGGACGTGGGTTCGATTCCCATCGCCCGCTCCAGCTATCCTAACTGAAGGTAACTGGCCTTCACTTTCCGACTTGGCCGATTCTCAACGTTTGGGTTGCTTCGTCATTTTGAGACTCTCAAACTCAACCATACCGTGCGGGTCAAGAAAAAAGTGAAGCGCGTGGAGAGCGTTAAGCGCAGTTCGCCGCAAGGCGTGATACCGCGGCCCAGTAGAATCGGACGACTCCACCCGCCCGTAATTCACGATCGATATTCGAAACGTTCGCGGTTTTCATGAGGTGCGCTTTCAAGACGGACAGCGATGCCAAAAAGTGTGTTCGACCCGCTTTCGGGATGTGATTCCCTCGCGGTCGATTACTTCCTCTTTCGAGGCCGATAATCGAGGCGTGCCGGGTTGGTAGGTTTCAAATTGCCCAGGCGATCACTTGCCGCCGTATCGGCAGGAAGAGATTCACGAACGCCAAGGCGTGGAGCTGGATCGAGCGACGCTGGCCGATTGGGTGGGCGGCGTGAGCGAACTTCATCCGCCGTTAATCGAAGCGCTGCGGCGACGGCCGGCGAAAGGCAAAACGCCGGCCTCAGGATGACTATCCTCGCCGGATCGTTACGTCCACTTGTCGATCGAAACGCTCGTCATGTAGCTGAAGTCGCCACCAGCCCAGTAGGTGTTGGTCTCGCCTCCCAGCACGATGATCTCAATCGAAGATTTCGGGTTGGGAACGGGCGGCCCGCCAAAACGGCCTCGGCGGTAGAAGCGCTGGAACGGAATATCGGCGTCGCCCATCTTCAGATACGAGGCGTAGGGCTCGACGCCCGCCTGTGCCTGCTTCAACTGGGGCCTGTGCGTGTCCCAGTATAGCCACGCAGGCGTCTTCGAGTTCTTCGACCAGTAGTCACTTAGCTCTTCCTTCGAGTTGAACCCCTTTTCCTTCGACTCGCGGGCGACGGTTGGATCGAGCAGCAGCGTGGCGGCGCTGGTGCCGAACGAGAAGAAATGCGTCAGCCAGTTGTTGATCAATTCGTAATAGGGCATCGCGGGGAACCATGCGACGTTATTCAGGCTCCAGCCGCTGAAGATGCTAACCACGCTGTCCGTCGGCTTGAAGCCCTTTTGCACGTGGAACGGCTTCCAGCCGTCGGGAAGCTTATTTTCCGTTTCTGCGATGCAGATGTTGTTGTAATTGAGGTTGGACCCCAGGGTGCCCAAGTAGGTGAGTCCGGGCACTCCGCAGCCGCCCAGGTTTTTCGAAAGAATCGTCCATGCCCGGCCAATCACAGCATTGGGCTCGGCGAACGGACCCATGGCCCCGATGCCGTAGTTCATCTTGATCTGGTCGGAGATCGGACCATTCAGCAACAGCATCCGGGAGAATGAAGACGTGGAGCTGAACAGGGCGGGCTGCCCGGTTGAGGAGATAGCCAAAATGGTGGGCAGGTACTCCGGGCGCGCTCCAGCCATGACGGCATTGATCGCCACGTCCCTGACCGTAAAGGACCACGACTGTTGCGCTCCGCGGGCAGCGCTCAACGTGCCGATAACCTCGTCGGGCTTATGGCTCGTGCCCTTGAGCATCGCTTGCACCTTTTCTTCGGTGGGAAGGATGATGGGCATGAAGTCGGTCATGTTGTTATCGAGGTAGAGTCGCTGGAGATTGTCCTCGGTGTCAAAGTAGGTCGGTGGTCCGATGTCCGGGGGTTCCGTGCCGGTTTTGCTTTCTTCGGCCGTGAGCGGCTTGGTGAGTGCGTCTATGATTTCCGGCATCAGCGGCTTGTTCGTAACCGGATCGTTGCCCAGGAGGACCTGGTACATCTCCGCGTCCGTTTTGTTCGTCATCGGATGCGGCAGGAAGCAGGTGCGCAGGCCGGGCATGCCGCGGCTGCCGGCGTTGGACTTGGCCAGATCCTTGAAGGCAATGGTTACCAGGGGAGCGGTGGGGAGCCCCATTTTTTCAACTGCTATGCAGTGACCGACGGTCGCTGGAGTGCAGGTGCTTCAATGCCCATACGCCATGATCATGGCGTTGGCGTTGGCTTTCATTTCCGCCATGAGCTTGGGGTCATCAGCGAAATACGACCCGGCTTTCAGGCGGTACACGGTCTTGACGCTCGGCATGTTCTTCGAGAACCAGATCGCGATTTGATTCAGGAAGCGATCGGCTCCGGCGAAGCCGTCCGAGACGAGATAGATTGTTTTTCCGTCGAGCGTGCTCAGGCGCGGCGCCATCGGAATCAGATGAATCGCGGGCGGCAGGCCCTTGGGGTTCACGGTCTCGATCTTCGCCGGCCCCGTCGCAGGCTTTGCTTTCTTCGCAGGTTCAGCAAGAGTCGGAGAAGAACCGGCCAAAATCGCCGGAGAAACGCCGATCAGCGCCAGCAGCTTTCTTCGATTGATCTTCATGGTGTTTCCCCCCGCAGTCCAGCGTCAGACGCTTACCACGTTCTGCATACAATATCACACTGGCACAAAGTGTTGGACTGCCGCGCATCGAATTCGGTTACATAAATCCACAGCCGTCCCAGCTTGGTTTTCCCCAGACCCAGCGCCAGCACGGGAACTGGCGTGTCATCGCCATGCACTTTCTCGCCGTTCATCACGTGTCGCCGCAGCGCTTCGACTAACGGCTGAAGAAGCTCGCTCATGCGGCCCACCCAATCGGCCAGCGTCGCGCCTCTTGAATGAGGTGTATCCAGACCTGAAGCTTACTGTTGTGCATTGCGTCTCGTCACGCGGAATGGACGGCCACCGTCTAGCCACAAGGTCGTGGAATATCAACTATGGCCGATACTTGACGCACTTTCCATCCCCCGCTGCGGGCTTCACGCTTTCCGCCACACGGTCGCTTCCCTGATCGTGGACGCGGGGTACTCGCCAGAAGTCGCGCAACGGCAACTGCGCCCCTCCGACGCGAAAACCACACTCGGTTACATTCATCTCCGCGGCGGCGTCACCGAACAGGCGATGGCCGACATCCCCGATTATTTGAAGTTGGACGCGGAATACTCGCCGGAAGTCAGCACGTTCAATAGCTTACGGAGCTTCGGACGTGGGTTCGATTCCCATCGCCGCTCCATATCTTCCAAAAAGCCTGGCCGCTTCCGCGGGCAGACTGCTGCAACATCAAACGGCGCCCCGGGGTGTGAATTTACTGAACGTCCGTCCGATACATACTTTACATACTTCTTCTCAAAGAAGCAGGGATCCCGAGTCCCGCTCATTTGGCGGCTTGAGGCCCTGCTAGACTTTCGTTATATGGTACTTTCAGGCGCCGCGGCAGTACTCCTGATCTATATTTCAGAACGGGAATTTTCCGTAGTCTCCCAAAAGGCGCCTGGAGTAACATCGTCGTCCCAGCTGCCGGACAATTCCACATGCACTTGCGCACGAAGTTCTTATTGTCGTTTTTGCTCGTCACCGCCGGACTCACGTGCGCAGCGTTGCTAGTGGTGCGCCATACCGCCGAAGCGCACATGCAACAGGAAATCGAAAGCGACGCCAACACCGCGGTCCGCACCTTTCGATTCGTCGAGCGCCAGGATCAAATCGCGCTCGCCCACAAAGCCGATTTACTTGCCGCGCTCGCCGAAATGCGCAATGGCGATCCCTCCGCAATCGAAGACTCCAGCGAAGATCCCTGGCAATCGGATGATTTCAACCTGTTCGCGCTGGCTGACCCCAACGGAAAAATTCTTGCGCTGCGGACGACCGACCCGGGCTTTCCGGCGCAAACCGCGGAGGCAGAGCTCCGCAACATGAAGCTGCGCCGGGTCAACTCGGGATGGTGGTATGGCGACGGCCACCTGTATCAAGTAGCGCTGCAATCGATCTATAGCGGGATCACTCCGGGTGGCGGTTCAATGGGCACGGTAATCGTCGGCCACGCAATCGATGCGCACCAGGCGGCGGACCTGCGCGGCATCTCCTCCACCGAAGTGGTCTTCAGTTACGCACATCAAATCGTGGCTAGCACGCTATACCCGTTACAGGAACTCCAGTTGACCCGGCAAATCAAGGGCGACGTCTCAGCGAAGCGCGTGAAAATCGATGGCCAACCATTCTGGGCCGATTCCGTCAAACTCACGCCGGACGGCGGCTCTCCCGTCAAACTTGTGATTCTCGAATCGTACGGTAGCAGCGCCGCATTTTTGGCGCACGTGAATCACCTGCTGCTCGGGCTCGGGCTCATGGCCGTCCTCGCTGGTGGCGCTCTCGCCTTCATGATCGCCGAAGCGTTTACTCGTCCTCTGGCCCGTCTCGCGGACGGCGTTTCAGCACTAGAGCGCGGCGATTATGCCTATCCGCTGCGCGCCAATGGAGCTGACGAAGTAGCGCGCGTGACGCGCGCGTTTGACCGCATGCGCCGCGTGTTGAAAAATAACGAAGCCAAGCGCGAGCAACTCGAAACGCAACTGCGGCAGTCGCAGCGCATGGAAGCCCTGGGACGGCTCGCGGGGGGCGTCGCTCACGACTTCAATAATCTGCTTACCATCATCAAGGGCTATAGCGATCTGATCTTCGAAGGCTTGCAACCAACGGATCCTTCTTACCGTCCCGGTCAGCAAATCGGGAAGGCAATCGATCGCGCAAGCGCTCTCACCCGCCAACTTCTCGCCTTCAGCCGCATGCAAGTGCTCGAACCGAAAGTCGTCGATTTGAACGCTCTCGTTGCAGATATGGGAAAGATGCTCACCCGCTTGATCCGAGAAGACATCGCCTTTTCCTTTGAGCCGAGCGGGACTCTGGGCCAAGTGAAAGCCGACCCGGGCCAGCTTGAACAGGTGATTCTCAATTTGACCGTGAATGCGTGCGATGCCATGCCCCGCGGCGGCGTGTTGACCGTCGCAACAAAAAATGTATTCGTCAACGAGCACCTGGCGCAGGCGCGCCCAACCGTCTCGGCCGGTCAATACGTCTTGCTAACTGTGGCTGATACGGGTCACGGCATGGACGCCGAAACCAAAGCCCGGATTTTCGAGCCGTTTTTCACTACCAAGGAGCCGGGCAAAGGCACGGGGCTCGGACTCGCCACCGTTTACGGCGTAGTGAAGCAGAGCGGCGGCTACATCTGGGTGGACTCAGATCCCGGTAAAGGTTCGAAATTCGAAGTCTACTTGCCTCGCGTTACCGAACGAACGGAACAACCGGCTCCTGCTGAAAAGCGCATCGCGATCACTAGCGGCCGGGAAACGGTGCTGATTGTTGAGGACGAGAGCGCCGTGCGCGAACTAGCTGCCGACTTCCTTCGGAGCGCTGGTTACTCCGTGATCGCCGCGGAGCACGGGAACGAAGCCCTCGCCCTCGTAAAGAAATCCTCCGCGGCTATCCATGTGCTTTTAACGGATGTGGTTATGCCGGGCATGCGCGGCCCGGAATTAGCCCAGCAACTCAAACTGCTCCGTCCCGGCATAAAAGTTGTGTACATGTCTGGGTACCTCGATTATGCCGATGGCGAGGGCGGAATTATCGACGGCGGATCTTTCTTGCAGAAACCATACTCGCGCGAAACCCTCGTCAATAAAATCGCTGACGCAGTATCGGGCCCGGCCACCAAGCGACCGGCCGCGCGGCCAATCCCGCACGCCTTAGTCCACTAGAACTCAGACCGCATCACGCGATCGCCAGCGGGACCGCCTTTTTCCATTTGCCCTGCGACTTCAGGATCAACTCCACTACCTCTCGTATCGCTCCTTCCCCGCCGCGCGCTTTCGCGATGTAATGCGCGGCGCGCTGAACTTCGACCACCGCGTCCGCGACGGCTACCGCCAAACCTACTCGGCTCAGCAGCGGAAGATCTGGCAGATCGTCGCCCACGTAAGCCACTTCGTGGTCCTTGACGCCGGCACGCGCAAGAATATCTTCGTACGCCTGCGTTTTTTTTGGTTGGCCTTGCGCGACAAAATCCATTCCTGCTTCGCGGGCACGTCGCGAGGTTGCCGGCGAGTTCCGGCCGGTGATCAGCCCCGTCCGGATACCCATGATCCCGGCCAGTTTGATTCCCGCGCCATCGTGCGCGTTGAACATCTTCATCTCCGCTACGCTGCCATCCGTGAACGTTTGCAGGCACACGTACCCCGGTGTCATCGTGCCGTCCACGTCCATCAGTAGGACGCGAATTTTCTTTGCGCGGCGCATCGCGCCGGGCGGAAATTTTAGTTCTCGGATAGGCATAGGTCTGGTCAGAACAGTTGCAGATTCCAAAGATCGTGGATGTGGACAACCCCTTCAAGAATGCCGTCGGCGTCAACCACCAGCACCGCTGTGATTTTTCGCTCTTCCATCAAGCGCAGCGCCGAAGCGGCCAATTCCGTGCGCGGCAGCGTCACCGGTTTTGTGCTCATGCAATCGCCGGCGGTCAGATCCAAGACATTCTCCCGGCGGCGCTGCATCACCCGGCGCAAGTCGCCGTCTGTAATGATTCCCAGGAGCCGCCCGCCTGGCTCGATCACCGCAGTAAGCCCCAGTCCTTTGCGGCTCATCTCGTAGAACACGTCAGGCATTTTCGTGCCTGGATATACCGCAGGGATCGTATCACCCGCATGCATCAGCCATTCCACCCGCCGCAATTTCTTGCCCAGGCGCCCAGCCGGATGCAGCGCCGCAAAATCGTCCTCTCGGAAATCGCGGCGCTCTGCTACAACGACCGCCAGCGCATCGCCCATCGCCAGCGCCGCTGTCGTTGACGAGGTAGGTGCAAGTTTCAGCGAGCATGCTTCTTCCTTTACGCTGATATCCAGAACCGCGTCGCTTTCTTTCGCCAGTGTGGAGTTCGCCCTCGCCGTGAGTGTGACTAGCGGGATCCCCAATCTCTTCACCGCCTCGAGCAATTCGATCAGCTCGTCTGTTTCCCCGCTCGCGGATACCGCAACCATCGCGTCCCCGCCGGACAATACGCCAAGATCGCCGTGCAGCGCTTCGGCCGCATGCATGAAAAGTGACGGCGTGCCGGTGCTCGACAAGGTCGCCGCGATCTTGCGCCCGATCAGCCCCGATTTGCCCAAGCCCGTCACCACCACGCGCCCCTTGCACGCATACAGAATCTCGATCGCTTTCTCGAACTGGGCGCCGATGCGGTCAATTAAATCGGAGATCGCTTCGGCTTCGATACGCAGCACGCGCTTCGCGCGCTCGGTGGCCATTTCGCGCATCATCTCGGTCGTCGAAGAAGTCGATGGCTTCATCGTATCGTCTTCGCTCGGGGGCCTGTGCGCCGCTCGCGGCCGCCATAGACCAGCGTCTTTCGCGAAGCATCGTCAGGCTGATCGATTTGCCGAGCCAGCGCAGCGATGCGATCGATTTTGTTCAGCAACGGACGAAGCTCCGTCAAGGGAAGCGCATTTGTGCCATCGGACAACGCTTTAGCTGGATCCTCGTGCACCTCCACAAAGAGGCCGTCCACGCCAACCGCCGCGGCTGCCCGTGCCAAAGGCTCGATGAACTCCGGCTGACCGCCGCTCGACTTCCCTGCCCCGCCCGGCAACTGTACCGAGTGCGTCACATCGAAAACCACCGGAAAACCAAGCTTGCGCATGATCGGAAACGAACGCATATCCACTACCAAATTCTGGTATCCGAACGACGCGCCGCGCTCAGTGAGAATTATCTTTTCGTTCCCCGTGCTGGCTACTTTTTCTACAGCGTGCGCGACGTCCCACGGCGACAAAAACTGCCCCTTTTTGATATTTACTGCGCGCCCGGAGCGCCCGACAGCAAGCAGCAAATCCGTCTGCCTCGAAAGGAAAGCCGGCACTTGCAACACATCGCAAACTTCCGCCGCGGGGCCTACCTGCTCCACCTCGTGCACGTCCGTGAGAATCGGCAGGCCCGTGCGTTTCTTGATCTCCGCTAGTATGCGCAAACCTTCCTTCAGCCCCGGGCCGCGATAGGACGAAATCGACGACCGGTTCGCTTTGTCGTAAGAAGCCTTGAAAATCAGCGGCACGCCCTCCTCGGCGGCGATCGAAGCAACGCGTTGCGCCGTTTCTAGAGCGTGCGATTCGCTTTCGATTACGCATGGTCCGGCGATCAAAAACATTGGCGCATCTCCGCCAATGCGCACAGCGCGCACGGCAGGAGATCCCAACTCGAAGCCGCGAGAAGGTTGCAAGAATTTATCTCCCTTGAGCCACCCAGAGTATTCGCGTTCCTGCCCGTTTTCAACCCTCTCGGCCCTCGGCGATGCTGCCCGAAGCACAGGCCCGCCCGGGCCGACCCATCTAAAAAACGCGAAAGGAAATGACCGTGGCAGGTCACCACCGGCATCCGACGTGAGGAAATTACCTCAAACGATTTTTCACGGCCCCAGACATAATTTCCTAGGCCGACGACCCGAAGGGCTTCCACCTAGTCCCGATGTCCTTATTTGATATAGAGTTAAGAGGCCTAAAGACTGGAATCCGAGGCGCTGTTTGGCACTCCGGTTGCGCAATTGATTGTCAATAAACAAAAGGAGAAATCGACAAATCGGGCACCAGGCGAGGAGGTCAAAATGTTCGAACATCTGGTCGTATCTCGGAAGATGCCCAAGACGCGCCGGCGCTGGTCAGTCGTGCTGGCGGTCGCGCTACAAGTTGCACTTCTGGCCGTCCTGATCGTAGTTCCATTGCTTTTTACTGAAGCCCTGCCGCAAACGATGCTTGGAACATTTCTAACTGCACCACCCCCACCCGCTCCGCCACCTCCGCCTGCGCCGATCACCAAACAGATTCAGCGCCCGAAGCTATCGCAATTGATCAAGACTCGCGCGCTCGTCGCTCCGACCGTGGTGCCGAAACAAATCGACACCTCCGTAGAGCCACCGCCGCCCCAGGTACAGACAGCTTCCAATGCCGGCGTACCGGGCGGGATAGGCGACGCGATCGGCGGGCTCGGAACTGCAGCCGCGCCTCCTCCACCGCCGAAATCTACGCCGCAGAGGATTAAGGTCGGTGGGAACGTTGAAGCAGCCAAACTGGTCACGAAAATAACGCCAACCTATCCGACAATCGCGCAAACCGCGCATATCACCGGGACAGTAGTCCTGCACGCCGTGATTGCCAAAGACGGAAAAGTTCAGCAGCTCCGCTATGTATCTGGACCGGCACTGCTGATGGCATCCGCGATGCAGGCGGTTCGCGAATGGCGCTATCAGCCTACCGAGCTGAACGGCCAGCCGGTGGAAGTCGATACCACGATCCAGGTGGTCTACAACCTCGGCTAGGTCTTACGAGAAGCCAATTTTTGCGGATCTGCCATGCTCCGCAGTCGACCCAACGCGACAGCCGGAAGAAACGCCCGAACTGGCTGCCGCGTTGCTTTGTAATTCCGCCCGATTCCGGACTGCTTGGCGCGAAGATTTCTCTCAGGCTCGCCTGCCGGCGTGATATGGTGCGCGCCGAGCAGGAAGCAACGAACGCATGGAGAACTGGCCGACTATGAACTTGTCCCAATCTGTCCTCGATGCCGCCGATGTATCGGCAGTCACGCAACTGATCCTCTGGGAACGCGAAAGCCGCGACCTGGGCCGTTGGGAGCGTATGCACGATTGTTTTTGGCCAGATTCGCTGGTCCGCGTCAGCTGGTACAGCGGCAATGGCGACGGCTTCGTCGAAGGCTCGATTGATATGGCGCGACGGGGCGTTCTGGCCAAGCACCGCGTAACCCCAATCCTTGTAAATCTCAACGGCACCCGCGCAGTGGCTGCCATGCCCGCGATCATCGATCTGCCAGTTACGCTGAAAGGTGTGGAGCTAATACTATCGGCGCACGCCCGATTTCTCTATCGGGCTGAGAAGCGCGACGACTTTTGGCGGCTGATGGGATTCGACGCTATCTATATGCGCGACGAACTCACGCCGACCGTGCCTGGCCATTCTGTTGCCATCGACCCTATAGAATTAAAAGGCTTCCGGTCCACCTACCGTCTGCTCTCTTACTACATGGCGAGTCAAGGCTATAAGGTTGATTCGGGCCTCCCCGGCGAAGACCGTCCTGACTTGGTGGCCGCTCTAAACGACGAGCTTTATGGATGGGCTGGGATAAAGGTATAAGGCCCCAACGTTAGCCGAACCAGGCATCGGAAGAAGATTGTACATATAACTGCGATTGTAGTTGCTACCAAAGCTGGTTCGACGCCGTCTACTATTCCGTAGAGCAGGCGCAATTTTTGCCTGCTGAATTCAAAGAACTTATGTATAATTGGAGTGCCGTCCAAGAAAGGGAAACCTTTCATCCCCATACGGCATCGAATGGATTATGACGACGAAGAACCGCAAGCGATTGGGATCAGGGCGCTTAGTTCCAACGCGGCCCACCGGCGTCGAGTACCGGGTGAAGTACGGCATCCACATTGTGGAAACCGGCCCGCAGCACGGTCGCGGAATGCGTCCGCTTAAGTGGGCGCGCTGTTCCGTTAAGCCTGCTGATACTCACCGGATCCCGAGCGGGACCTATTTCCTGCATGCAGACGAAGGTGGCGTGTTTCAGGTGAAGTCCAACGGCCACGTGTGGGAATACCTGACCGCAGCATAAACTGGGCAATCAGACTCCGCGAACCAAGTCCGCGGCTGACGCCCCGGGAAGAGCTTTTGGCGCGCCCAATTCTTTTTCCCGCCCCGATCATTCGGAATGCACCCACGAAAAGCGAATAAGCGGCGAACATTACCTGCAGCAACACCCGCAATGAGCATGCACCAAAAAGCGCGCGGATAACCGTGTTTGCGACCGTTTAGCGCCACGTGTAGCGTCCAAAATTCGCGCGATCTGGCTCGCTCACCCACGGACGCCGGAAACAACTCTCGTTTGCAATCTTCCACACCTTATTCACGCAGAGTGCACATCAGAGAAAAGGTTCCAGTAAGGGCACCGAGCGGATTTACCGTCCAACGAGAACCGTCTGAGAGTCCGCGCTCACAACCTCGAGCGATGGGGCTCCCAAAAACAAGGCACTCGATCGTGAAGTAGCCAGACGGAATTATACTTCGCGCCCGCAAGAAACAGAAAGCCGCTAAACTTCTATCGGTAGACTGTTTCCGTCGCCTGGTGCAAAATCGCCAGCTGTAATTCGTTTCATTGTGAGCCTGATGGCGAGCATCAGTGCGAAAGGAAAAACCGATGAAGACGAAATTCGTTATCGGACTTGTTGCGCTTTCGTTCATTGCTTTATTCGGCTATCGGGCGACGGCGGCGAAAAACGCTACGCAGTCACGAGCCGAAGATCGTGCGCAGATCGAAAATCTGATGTGGAAGTACAGCCGTGCGCTGTACGCGCAGGACCCGGATGCGTACGCAGCCCTCTACGCGCCGGATGGTCAATTCGGCACCGGGACGAATGCCGTCAAGGGACGCGAGGCGATCAAGAACATGATCGTGAAGCTGAAGCAGCGCGAGGCCGCCCAGCAGCGTGTGTATGTGATGGACTTGAACCCTTACGTGGAATTCTCTGACCGGAATCACGCGCACCTTGAAGCGTACTGGCTGGAAGTTTCGCCACGGACCGGTGCGAATGTGCCGGCTAAGTTCGTGAACGCCGGGCGCGAAGTGGAAGATCTCGAGCGCGTCAATGGCCAGTGGCTGATCAAGCTCCGCAACCCTACGCCAAAAGACTAAAACTTAAGCTTACGTAGCGCGTGAGTTCTTGTCACCAGAGGGAGGGCCACGCCCGCAAAGGGGCAAGCTCGCACACCTACGTAACGTGGCTGGATTGTATGGTCCTCGACGAAATGGCTGAGAATGCCTCGCGGCGGAGAGTTTGGGTCAACCCGGACCCCGCTTCTCGGGACTTTGGTGGAGGCTGAACCTAGCGCGAAAGCAAACCAGCGATAAAAAGTGGAAGGCCAGTACCTTACGCTCGCACGGCGGCTCGCCCGGAGAGCACACTGTCGACAATTTCTTTGAATTCCGCCTCGCTAAGCAGTCCGCGCTTTGCCTCGCCCAATTGCTTTACGCGCCGCAGCATCTCGGAAACCACATCGTCGCTCACGTCTTTCAACCCCATTTGTTCCAGGTGGTACGTGATGGACGCTTTGCCGCTCTTTTTACCTAGCACGACGTCCCCGCTACGCCCAGTCAGGGCCGGATGCGTCCCGAACATCGCGAGTGGCTGCTTGACGACCAGATCGACGCCGATCCCTGATTCGCGCGTGAAATTTCGTTCCCCCAAAATCGGTTTGTTCAGCGCGAACTGCATGCCGCTAAGCCGCCGGACCAATGCGCCCAATTCGGGCAGGCGACCTAGGTCGTAGTGAGTCTCGTATCCGTAGAGCACATGTAAGGCTACGATTAATTCCTCCAGCGCGGCGTTTCCGGTGCGCTCGCCCAATCCATTGGCGCAGCTATGCACCACCTCCGCGCCCGCTTCGACGCCTGCCAGTTCCGTGGCTACGGCCATGCCGAAATCATTGTGGGTATGCACCTCAACCGGCAGATTCGTCAGAGAACGCACCAGGCGCACCATGTACTTCATTGCCTCCGGCAAAATGCACCCCATCGTGTCCACGACACCGATCGAATCCGGCGGAGCATCCTGCATCATGCGCGTAAGCAGATTACGCAGATCCTCCTCGCGTGCGCGCGTGGTGTCGTACGGAAAATAGACCACGTACAGGCCGCGCTTCTTCGCGTAATTGACGACGTCCACGCTTTTTTTCAGCACATCTTCCCAAGTCCACTTGAACTGATACTTCAGCTTTGGATAGCCGATCGGGATTTCAATGATTACGCCGTGCGCGCCGCACGCCGCCGCTGTGTCGATATCGGCATTCATGGCTCGCGCGAAGGCGAAAATCTTTGATTTAAGGCCCAAATGAGCGATTTCTTTCAACGCCTTGGCGTCCGATTCGGATACCGCCGGCATTCCGGCTTCAATTCGGTCGACTCCGATCTCTGCCAGCTTCTCGGCGATGGCGACTTTGTCCGCGACGCTGAAGACCACACCCGGAGTCTGTTCGCCGTCGCGCAGGGTAGCGTCGTGGATGCTCACGCGCTTCGGCAACTGGAACTGCTTGGTTACGTCAGCGACGAAGTTATAAGGGCTGACCCACCACTGGTCTTCGCGCAGATACTTCTCGCTCATCTGGTTATCCTCTCGAAAAACTGGAGCCTAGTTTAGCGAAATTTCCACGCGCGGGAAAGCTTCGCGAGATGCAGAGGCCTACGCTCACAAACCGAGCGATGGGGCACCCGCGAAACGATCTCGGGAGTTACGTGCCGGGATGGTATCATCGCCGGCGAAATGTTCGGGAATAAGTTGCGGGGGAGAGCCCAGGCCACCCGCCCCATCAAAAAGAATGCCGAAACCCCGCAGTGAGGGAGAAGGCGCCACGAACATCCCACTTGACCTTCGGTGTTCACGCTGCACGGAACCCTATGACGGTAGCTTCATTATTGGTTCTACTAGCGCTCAATGGGACTGCAAAAAATGCGGTCAAGGAAACGTCTGCATTCTCCCTCTGGACATGACAATCGGCCCTCAGGTGTGGATCAAGGCTAACTATGAGTTGACCCAAACCAAAGATGCTTCAATGGCGGTCATCCTGTCGGCCACAGCGATTGACTGTGAATTATCCTATCTTTTCGGCAAGTGGACCGGTATCGAACGACTGCCCAAACTAGGACGTCTTCTGACCGACGAAGAGTGTGAAGAATTGTTGCTTGAGTTCCGAACGATCCAAGACAAATTCAAGAAGATCCCATGCTTGCTGGTGCCAAAGGGATTCGAAGACTTCGTCAACACGAACGCGGAGTGGCGAGATACGGTATCGAAGGAACTGCCTGAACTTGACGCCTCATGTTTGATCAAAAGTATCCAGCGGGAAGTGTTTTGGCGGCGAAATAGGATTCTGCATGGCGGTGCGCCCGCTAGCCCCGGGCAAGCCGAACTTTGCGTCAGAATAGCGAAGACTTGCCTGCGTATTTTCCTTGCGATGGATTACGAGCGACGCAAGAGGTTGCCGTCGTAGGTGCTTGGACCAGTTATCGTTTCTATTTGATCGGCGGGCCGGTGCTCTGCGCTCCGAATCCGAATTGGAAACCAGCCCCGCAGAAGGTCGATTTGCGTCGTTACTTACCGAGAAGCTCACGTTCGCGACTGCGAATCTGATCCATCGCGTCTTTCAGGAGTGATGTCGAAGCGGAGGTGAATTTTGTGATGTTGTTGTTGCGCAAAGGTGCGACGGTCACGAAGTCTCCCTCCCCATCTTTGGCCGACCCGTCCCACTTGTCTAGCAAACCATCGGCCATGTAGTAGCGGCTCACGCCAGAAACCGTGTGCTCCACGGGAACGCTGGTAGTAGATGTGCCGGAAACTTGTGAGGTGTCGCCTTGGTCGTCGGTTACGGTTCCGTTGACGGTGCCGGTTTCCGTCTCGGTCGTCTGGTAGTTATACGTATAGGGTCGGCTCTGTAAATGCTCACCCCAGATCACCAGATACAGTGGCGCCCCCCGCGGTGCATCCGCGACTTTTGGGATATAGCAAATCCCGGCCAGTTTTCCCTCGTCACCGTGCTTTTTGTACCAATTGCTTTGAGGTTTGTTCAACCACTCTATCGCAGTCCCAACGGTAATCTCGTCGTACTCCGAGACGGAGAAGAACACGGAGCACGGTGATTTCAGCTTGGGTTTTGCCGTTGTGCTACCCGCGAAAAGCGCGATTGCGATGACGCCAGCCGCAGTCCCAAAGCGCGCCGATCGAAGTGTTTTCTGATTGAGCCCGCGGGACGATTTCCGTTTCACTTTATCCCACCGCGCTGGTCGAAACGATTAAGGCGAAGCGATGCTATGGCGATTTATGTACGTTTTGCAAACACGTAATGCCGCGGACGAACCAATCAGTACATTTCACTGTTTCATCGGCCGGGTGCCCAGGGCTCGGATTTTGAAGTTGTGGGTGGCCCACACGCTGTTAGTAGAACGGGTAACTGCTCCACGGCCAGTGCCTGGGATCGTCGCCGCTGGAAGGCACAGAACGGCGAGCGGCGATAACAACTGCACGTGACAAAGTGGGGGTGGCCCTGCCCCTAGCGCCGCTCCAGGCGGTTGCGGGTCGTGGAAGCACGCACCGTTATAACCCAAACGGTGCGGCACCCGCGCAATTTAAACCTGGAAGCCGTATGCCACGTGTTGTGTAGCGGTCATTGCGGGGAATCAATTCGGACGAGCGAAAGGATGCGCCGCCCGCCTACGCGTTCTATCAACCGCATCGAGAAATTCTGATCGAAATCGATCCAGTTGACTAAAGATCGCCGAAGGCCCCAACGTCCTATCGGCGATTTGTGTGGTTTTGGTTATAATCCGCGCGTGATCGGGCGCCCGCAAGCGCGAAATGGAAATTCTCATATAAAACATGACGGTTCGCTCGCAATCTAACGCGCATGCAGGCGAACAACCCAGCGCCGGTGAGACATGAAAGACAAGGAGCGAATACATGTGTGATCGAGACCATTCCGCGGAAGATCAGGAACAGTACCAAGCCCAAGGTTTAATCACGCGAAAGCAGTTCGGCATTATGCTGGCAGCAGGCGTCGCCATGCTGCTGCCTAAAGTAGCCAACGCCGCAACGGTCACCGAATCAGACGTGAACGTGAAGACGCCGGACGGCACTGCGGACTGCTACTTCGTTCATCCATCTACTGGCACCGCGCCTGGCGTATTGATGTGGCCGGATATTTTCGGGCTGCGGCCGGCATTCCGTCAGATGGGTAAGCGGCTCGCCGAGTCAGGCTATTCGGTACTGGTGGTGAATCCGTTCTACCGGACCCAGAAAGCTCCGACGGCAGCTCAGGGCGCGGCGACTCCGATTCAGCAGTTGCTGCCGCTCGCGCGAACCCTGGACGAGACCACGCAGGTGGCGGATGCGAAGGCATTTATTGGATGGCTGGATCAACAGCGCTCAGTTGCCAAGAATCGAAAGATCGGGACGCAGGGTTATTGCATGGGAGGGGCGATGGCTTTTCGCACCGCTTATGCCGTGCCGGACCGTGTCGGAGCCGTGGCGTCCTTCCATGGCGGCAACGGATTGGTGACCGACGCGCCGGATAGTCCGTATCTTCAGGCCGCGATGACCAAGGCGCGGTTCCTGGTCTTAATTGCGGAAAATGACGATGCGAAAGCCCCCACCGAAAAGACCGTGATGAAGGAAATGTTCGCCAAGGCGGGGCTGCCCGCGGAAATCGAAGTGTACGCGGCCATGCACGGCTGGTGCCCGCCAGATTCGGGCGTCTACAACGAACCGCTCGCCGAGAAGGCATGGAGCCGTCTGCTGGTACTGTACGGCAAGGCTCTCGCGTAGCCCATATCTGGTTGTTGGGTGCGCTGCCCCAACCAATTGGCCGATCAGCCGGCTTGACGGATATGTCGCTTTCTCGTACCGAACAACGTCCTAACTGAGACGTTGCCGGTGGGCAGGCTTTTACTTTCCGCCTAGGTAACCCCGCGCTATCGTCGGAATGGCGAGGACCTCATCGATCAGGCCGCCGCGGCTGGCGTTCAGCCCGACCGCATAGAGCGTCTTCCCGTCTGGACCGCCGAAAGCGGTGGAGATGACCTGGAAGGGAGTCGGGATGATGCCGAGAAATTGGCCGGTTGGAGAGAACACATCCACGCCGGGCCGGGTGCCGGTGAAATACACGCGTCCGTCCGCGTCTACGCTGCCGCCGTCGTTGCCGCCGCCGGGGATGGCGGCGAACACGCGTTGATTGCTTAGCGCGCCGTCCGCGCCGACGTCGAAGGCAAGAACCTTGCCGCCGCTGCCCACGTAAAGCGTCCTCTGGTCATGGCTCAGGACGATGTCGTTGGGCTCCACGTCCGGGGTGCCATAGCGGGTGACGTGGCCCTGAGGGTCGGCATACAAGAGGCCGCCCATCGAAAAATACACGCCGCCGTTGTCGAGTGCGGCCGGACCGTCGATGCCCGCGCCGCCGAGGCAATCGAGGCTATCGCCGTTGTAGGAGTCGGCAAGCAGCTTGCGCTCCGGCGCGAGCTCCCAGATCGAGGACATCAGCGCACGTTCGGCGATGAAGATCTGGCCGTGATGATTGATTGTCAGTCCGCCGCCGCTGTCTGTATCGGTGTAGACCGTCTCGGAGTGGCCGCTCGGATAGAGTCTGACAACGGCGCTGTCGTCGTTCTGCGCCATCAGGATGCTACCGTCTGATAACGAGACGAGGCCGTCGGCGTTATTGCCGTTGGCGGCCCACACGATCCTCCACTGCGCGCCGGCAGCGACCACACCGGGAATGGCGTCGACGTGATAGGAAAACGGCGGCACGGGCGCTGGACCGCGCCGACTTGCGGCGTTGAACGGCCGTCGCGGCGGCGGTGGATTCTTGCACATCGAGAGCAGCGCGGACTCGCGCACGTCTTGGGGCGCATGCATGCCCGGTCCGGCTGGCTGCGGAAACGGCGGTACCGGTATCTGAGCCATGGCGGCCGCGGTGCTGAACACCGTCAACGCCGCGGAGAGGCACACACCACTCCAGAACCTCATTGGCAACCCCCCCTTTTTTCGTTTCATTCCATTAAGGTGCCTGCCGCTCGCCGCGGAAATCCTGCTCCGCTGAGCAGCAATCGACCTGGCAGTATCCGGTCGCGGCATGGCCCCAGCCCTCGCGCGGCCCAAGAGTCTCATAACGAGCCGACGAACATCAATCGCGCAAAGTGGCGACGCGCTATACGTTAGAAGTTAGATGTTTGACGAAAGCACGGCGGAAGTGACGCGGGCAGCGCGGGGCGGGTTTAGGCGGCGCTTGAATCGGCGGCTTGCACTCGCGACTCTGTGGGAGCGCCGAGGCGGTGGTGTCGGTTTTCCGCGCTGGCGCGGATGAAGGCGGCGAAGAGCGGGTGCGGGGCGAGGGGCTTGGATTTGAACTCGGGATGGAACTGGCAGCCCACGAACCACGGATGATCGGGGATTTCGACGATTTCGACGTACACGCCATCGGGAGTTTTTCCGGTGATGCGGAAACCGGCGCGGGTTAGCGTCTCTTCGTATTCGCGGTTGAATTCGTAGCGATGGCGATGGCGCTCGGAAATTTCCGCTTTTCCGTAGGCCTTGAAGGCAAAGGAATCCGGTTCGAGTTTGCAGGGCCATGCGCCGAGGCGCATCGTGCCGCCCATTTCGTCCACGCCGAGAAGTTCGCGGAGCTTGTAAATCACGCGATGCGGAGTGCCGGGCTCGAACTCGGTGCTATCGGCGCGATCGAGGCTGGAGACCTGGCGCGCGTATTCGATCGTCGCGCACTGCATGCCGAGACAAATGCCGAAAAACGGAACTTTGTGATTGCGGGCGTAGGTGATGGCGTGAACCATTCCGGCAATTCCGCGCTTGCCGAATCCGCCGGGAATCAGGATGCCATCGACGTGGTGCAACATGCGCTCGGCGGCAGCGGGCGAGTCGATGTCTTCAGCTTCGACCCATTCGATGACGACGCGCTGGCGATTGGCCAGTCCGCCGTGGACGAGAGCTTCGCGGAGGCTTTTGTAAGCATCTTCGAGCTGAACGTACTTCCCCACTACGCCGATACGGATTTCGCCTTGCGGGTGTTCGAGGGTTTCCAGCATGGCGAGCCATGGGCTCAAGTCGCGCGGCGGCGCTTCCAAACGCAGTAGCTTCAAAAGCTGGTCGTCGAGCCCTTCGGAAGCGAGTGAGAGCGGCACCTCGTAGATGTTCGAAACATCCGTCGCGGAAATAACCGCCGACTCAGCGACGTTGCAGAAAAGCGCGATCTTCGCCTTCAGATCCGCGCCCAGCGGGCGATCGCTGCGACACAGCAGAAGATCGGGCTGAATTCCAATACTCAGCAATTCTTTCACGCTGTGCTGCGTGGGCTTGGTCTTCAACTCGCCGGCAGTGGGGATGAACGGCACAAGCGTCAGATGCGCAAAGACGACGTTTTCAGGCCCCAGCTCCAGCCGCATCTGGCGGATCGCCTCCAGAAATGGCAGCGACTCGATGTCGCCCACCGTGCCGCCGATCTCCACAATCGCCACATCGACGTTGTCGGCTATCTTGCGAAAGGCCGATTTGATTTCGTCAGTTACATGCGGAATCACCTGGACGGTTTTCCCCAGAAAATCGCCGCGGCGTTCTTTCGCGATGATCGATTCGTAGATGCGACCGGTGGTCCAGTTGTGGTCGCGAGTCAAATGCGCGGAGGTGAAGCGCTCGTAATGGCCTAGATCGAGATCGGTTTCAGCCCCGTCGTCGGTTACAAAAACTTCTCCGTGCTGATAGGGAGACATGGTGCCGGGATCGACGTTCAGGTAGGGATCGCACTTCTGGAGAGTGACCCGAAGACCGCGGCTTTCAAGCAAACATCCTATCGAAGCCGCCGCTACCCCTTTACCGAGAGAAGAAACTACGCCGCCCGTAACGAAAATGTACTTCGGGCCGGTATGCAAGGGGCTCGATTTCCTCCGCGTTCCCTGGGCACCCGACGGACCATGCTTGCCCGTTGGGGCGGGGAGAATCGGTACAACGCATTATGGGCAGAAAGCGTGCATGTGTCAAATCACGATTCGTTTTCGGAACGATTCGCGAAAACCATGAGCGAAATTAACTAAGAAGATTTGGTTTCGCGAAGGAGTTTTTCCACGCGTTCCACATCAGCGGGCACATCCACGCTAAGCGCGTCGTATTCAGTCTCCACAACGCGAACGCGGTAGTCGTTTTCCAGCCAGCGCAATTGTTCGAGCTGCTCTAGCCGCTCGAGGTCCCCGGGCGGGAGCGTCGGAAAATCCAGCAGCGCGTCGCGGCGATACGCATACAATCCCAAATGTTTCCAATGCTGCGCGGCAATTTTCTCATCGCGATCGCGCACCCACGGAATTGGCGCGCGAGAGAAATAAAGCGCATTGCCGTCGAAATCGCGCACTACTTTCACGATGTTGGGATCCATGATGTCGCGCTGAGTGGTGATGGCGGAGCATGCTGTGGCAATCTGCACTACATCCTCTTCAATCATCGAGGAAACGAGTGCATCAACAGTGCCGGGATCGACCAATGGTTCATCCCCCTGCACGTTCACGTAGATATCCGCGGCAACGTGAGCGGCCACCTCCGCCACGCGGTCCGTTCCGGAGCGATGATCCGAGCGCGTCATAATCGCTTCGGCTCCAAAATCCGCCACAGCTTTTTGAATTCGCGCATCGTCTGTCGCGACCACGACGCGTGAGATATGCTCGGCGCCTCGCACGCGCTCCACCACATGCTGGATCATCGGCCGGCCGCTGATTGATGCCAAAGGCTTGCCTGGAAACCGCGAAGAAGAGTAACGTGCTGGTATTATGGCGAGAACCTCCGTGGATTTGCTCTTGGCCATAATCGCTCGCAGTTCTGCTGTGCTCTCGCGCGCATCATCTTAGCACGGCCGGCGAACCAAGCTAGCGCGTCCGAAAACCTCGTGTCGTTAAGCGGCGGCCGCGCATCCCACTGGTTAGGGGTTCTGGTAGAATCGCCTTTGGGGAAGGCTCGGGAGCTTTTCGAAATGAAAGCCGCAAGAGAGCCTGCGAACCGGTGGACCATCGCGATGCTTTGCGCCGCGCTCTGCGGAATGCTCGTTTGGGCGGCCGCGTTTTCGGCTCGCGCCCAGGAACTTCCCACCGGTCCGGCACCGCCTAGGCCTGCGCAATCCAGGAAGCTGCCGTTCGGGAAGCCCATCACCACCAGAACCGAGATGACCCTCGTGAACGCCTCGGTATTTGATCCTCTTGGGCGAATCGTTACCGGACTGCAGCAGGAAAATTTTCGCGTGTTTGAAGACGGCGTGGAGCAGGAAGTCGTGTATTTCGCAAGCGACGACGTGCCGGTCTCCATCGGCGTAATTTTCGATATGAGCGGCAGTATGGCGGACAAAATTCAAAAGTCGCGCAACGCCGCGGTTCAATTCTTCCGCACCTCGAATCCGCGGGATGAATTCTTTCTCGTGGACTTTAATAACCGGGCACAGCTCATCACGCCCTTCACCGACGACGTGGACCAGCTTCAGAATCAATTGCTCTACACCGCAGCCCATGGAATGACCGCTCTTTACGACGGCGTTTACTTGGGGCTGAGCCAGATGAGATCAGCACACCACGAAAGGAAAGCTTTGCTCATCTTATCTGACGGAGGCGATAATCATAGCCGGTACACGGAAACCGATATTCGGCGCTTCGTACAGGAATCCGATGTGCAGATTTACGCCATTGGCCTATTCGATCCGAATGGCGGACCGACTCCGGAAGAGCAGCACGGCCCGGCCCTGCTGTCTGATTTGACCGAGATGACCGGCGGCCGCATGTTCGTGGTTCAGAACTTGGGCGAGCTTCCGGATATCGCCACCAAAATTAGCATGGAGCTTCGCAATCAATATGTGTTGGGATACATACCGAGCAACCGGCTGCAAGACGGGAAATGGCGCAAAATCAAAGTCCGCCTGCGTCCTCCCCGCGGCTTGCCGCCTCTTACGGTGTACGCTAAAACCGGTTATTACGCGCCGGGCCATTAGTTCAGCCAGTTCCCCGGTAATTCGTGCACTCGCGATTCTGCTGCTCGTTGTTAGTGCTGCTGTTGCGCCGGCGTTGGCTCAGGATCCGCTCTCGCCGATGCAACCGCCCAGCGTTCCGCCTCCTCCTGAGACGCAGCACTCAGCCGGAGCGCGACTGAAATCGACAGTAGATCTGGTGGCTCTGCACGTTACCGTCACAGACAAGAAGGGCGATCTGATCACCACACTCAACAAGAACAACTTCGAAGTGTATGAAAATAAAGTCCGCCAGGATATTTCGCTGTTCTCCCGCGCGGACATTCCCGTCTCCGCGGGACTGGTGATCGACAACAGCGGAAGCATGCGCGAAAAGCGCGCGCAGGTAAACGCCGCCGCCATGACCTTCGTGAAGACCAGCAATCCCCAGGACGAGATGTTCGTCGTCAATTTCAACGATGAATATTATCTGGATACGCCCGGCGACTTCACCAATAGTACTCAAGCTCTCGACGACGCGCTGTCCCGAATCACCACACACGGCAGCACCGCGCTTCGCGACGCCGTAATTGCTTCGCTGCAACATTTGAAAAAGGGACACCGCGACAAGAGAGTTCTGCTTCTGGTGACCGATGGCGATGACGACGCCAGCCGCGCGACCCCAGTCGAAATGATGCGCGCGGTCGAGAAATCCGACGCCACGATTTACGCCATCGGCGTCTTTAGCCAGGACGACCGCGAACACGATAAGCGCATGGTTCGGCACTCCACCAAGGTTCTAGAGGAACTTGCCGAAGCCAGCGGAGGCCGTGCCTACTTCCCCTTAGACCTGAGTCAGGTGACCCCCATTTGCGAACAAGTCGCGAAAGAAATCCGCAGCCAATATACGATCGGCTACTATCCAACCAATTTGGCGCAGGACGGCACGTTCCGCCTTGTCAAAGTGAAGGTGATTGCGCCCAAGGGAATGGGAAAGCTCGACGTGCTCACGCGGGCCGGCTACTACGCGCCCACCGCAAACGCTGGCGATTGACCTGAGGTCGCGCCGCGCTGGCGATTCGCATTTCTGCCAGCCTGTAAGTCCTGTCAGGAAGCTTGCCTCATGTGGGATAGCTCCGCCGATGTTCTCTGCCACATCTGTCTCCTGCCCCTCAGGCGCTTTACGCCCTGGGTATCGCATATCCTCTTGCCTCGCCTTGTGGGGACCTCCCTCGAATGTGTTAGACTTTTTGTTTATAACCTGTACATCCACCTGAGGACGTGATTG
Source organism: Candidatus Acidiferrales bacterium (assembly GCA_049591475.1). GTDB lineage: Bacteria > Acidobacteriota > Terriglobia > Acidiferrales > UBA7541 > Palsa-295. The sequence continues at coordinate 124,422 of JBAWEZ010000041.1, read as the reverse complement.
TGGCCGACCAGAAAACAGACGAAGGATTCAAAGTAGTTGACCGTCGCCTTTTCACCGAAGCGGGCGAGCTTCGCCCGGACGCTGCCGCGCAAGAATGGCGCGAAGAAGATCCGAAAGCCAAGCCGGCGAAATTGGGTTCAGGCGAATCACGCGGAGCGTCTAAGCCAACCGGTCAATCCGGGGCGGCGCCGGCCGAGCCTCCGGAACCCGCAGCTGAAGAGCATCCTCCCTCACGCGGCTTTCAGATGCTCGTGGACTTTCTGACTCGCAACACGGCCGCCATGCTCGGCGGCATGGCCGATCCGCGCACGGGACAAGCCTTCGTCGATCTCGAAGGCGCACGCGAGATGATCGATATGATGGACGCCCTACGCGAGTCCAGCCGCGGAAACCTGGCAAAGTCCGACGAGGACCTACTGCTCGAAGTGATCGGCAGCCTCAAGCTAACCTATATGGAAGTTTCCAAGGCCGCCGCCGAAGCCATGGCCAAGAAGGCCAAAGGCGGCAAGGGCTAGAAGGTCTGTGTAAAACCACAGTCGGGAAACTTCAGCGGCTTCCCGGTCAAATGCACCGGGACGCAAATCGCGCGGAATTCATGCCTTTACTCCAATTAACTGTTCTAGGCTCGGGAACCTCCATGGGCGTGCCCACGCTCGCGTGCCATTGCAACGTGTGCGAGTCCACCGATCCGCTCGATAAACGCACGCGACCATCGATTCTCCTTTCGTACGGCGGCCACAATGTGGTGATCGACACCACTCCCGATTTTCGTTTCCAGGCCATGCGCGCGCATATCGATCGTCTGGACGCCGTAATCTACACCCATGGCCACGCCGACCACATTCTCGGCCTCGACGATATTCGCCCTTACAATCTGAAACAAAAGGGCGTCGTACCCATTTACGCCGCGCCGGAAACACTCGCCATTCTCCGCCGCCAATTCGCGTATATCTTTGACGATCGGCCGACCGAGAGCTCCCTTCCCGGAGTCGAGCTGCACGAAATCCACGGCTCGTTCGAACTCTTCGGTGTGGAATTCATGCCCATTCCCGCGCATCATGGCCCGCAGATGGTGTTCGGCTTTCGTTTCGGCAAGGCTGCCTATCTCACGGACTTCAGCCGCGTGCCCGATAGCTCCAAGGAACTCCTGCGGGGCCTTGACGATTTCATTCTCGACGCGCTGCGATACGTGCCGCATCCCATGCATTCCACCGTCGATCAATCGCTCGCCCTAATAGACGAACTTAAGCCCAAGCGCGCATGGTTCACGCACATCTGCCACGACCTTGGCCACGCATCGACGAACGCGCGCCTGCCCGAAAACGTCCGCTTGGCCTACGACGGCCTGCAATTCCAGGTTGTGCTCTGATGCCCTTCGAGAAATGTTTCTCCGCTGAAGAATGGCAGGCCCGCTTCCCTGTTGGCTCTCGCGCCACGGCCCTGGCAATCGGGAATTTCGATGGCGTTCACCTGGGCCATCAACTAATTCTTCGCCGCGTGCTGGAACGCGCGCGTCAGGAAAACTGTCTCGCCGCAGTCCTTACCTTTTATCCGCATCCCACGCGAGTGCTCCGCCCCGCGGACGCCCCGGAGCTGCTGATGAATCTCGACCAGCGCCTCGCCGCTATCGCCGCGATGGATCTGGACGCTGCGCTTGTCATTCGCTTCGACGCCGATTTCGCCAAGATCAGCCCCGATGATTTCGGCTGCCGCTACGTTGCCGAGACGATGCGCGCTCGTTTCGTTGCGGTCGGCGCGAATTTCCGCTTCGGCCATCGCCAGGCTGGCGACGTGAACACTCTCGCCGATCTCGGCAAGCGCCTGGGTTTCGATGTCGAATCAATTGCGCCAGTAGTCGCGGACGGTGTGGTCGTCTCGAGCACCGCCATCCGCAAATATATCCGCGAGGGCCAAGTAGCCGAAGCGGCTCGCATGCTCGGCCGCCCCTACGCGCTCGAAGGCGAAATCCGTACCGGGACCGGCATGGGCCGCAAACTCGTCGTCCCGACTCTCAATTTGTACACGCAGCAGGAGCTATTGCCGAAGCTCGGCGTCTATGCGACGGAAGTTTCCGTCGCCGGAGCGAATTACCGCGCTGCCACTAACGTCGGCATGCGCCCCACATTCGACGGAGCGCACGTCACCATCGAATCGCATCTCCTCGATTTCTCCGAAACTCTCACGTCCGGCCCGATGACCGTCCGCCTCCTGGCACGCCTTCGCGACGAAATGAAATTTTCAGGCCCCGACCCCCTCCGTCAGCAAATCCTCGCAGACATCGAACAAGTGAAAAAATACTTCCTCGCCCGGAAAAAGTAATCCAACACTATGTCTGTGACGGGCGCTGCTTCGTTACCCTGAGCGTGCTCGTTTGTGCCTGGCGGACCGGCTTCGTCCAGGGTTCGCTAAAAACGTAAACGCAAAACGATGCTGCGCCTACTGAAGGCGTAAGTGCCCGCGAGAATCGGGAATTACCGTTCGATCAGGAGTGCGGAATTTCAACCTGCGAGGAGCCGGCGGTGGACTGTTCTTTGGCGCGGCAATCGGTGCACAAGCCGCCGACTTCCGTCCGCGTGATCGTGATCTCGATACCGCAATCACGCGAAATCTGCTGCATGAGCTGCTCGTACAGATCACTCTCAAATTCGCGCACTTTGCCGCAGCGAATGCACGCCACATGGATGTGATCGCGGGGGCCGTGGCTTTCGTAGTAGTGCCGGTGCCCTCGCAAGTGCAGGAGATCAAGCTCGTCGATCAGCCCGTGGTGTTTCAACATATCCAGCGTGCGATAAACCGTCACGCGCGTAATGTTCGAATCGATCTGTTGGGCGAGTTCCAGAATTTCGTTGGCGTCCATGTGTCGCGAGGCGGACTCCATCACCTGCACCACCACGCGTCGCTGCTTTGTGAGCCGGACGTGCCGAGCCCGCAGCTCCTTCTGAAGCTTTCCGGAAGGCTCACCCTCATTGATGCGCTCGCCAACGGAAACGCGATGTGCCGGTAAAGACATTGGGCAACATGAATTATATCAGAAGCAGAGGATGCTGGATCGAGTCAGAGCCTGCTTGATGGAAATGCGGCGTTTAGTACCCGATCAGCCGATGAATGTCGCTGTAGAACGCCAGCGCCACCAGGCACAGAAGAAAAACCAACCCTACCTGAACGAATCGCTCTTTCACAGCAATGCTCAGATCGCGCCGCAAGCTTCCCTCGACCGCAAGCATCAGCACGTGCCCGCCATCCAGAATCGGAATCGGCAGCAGATTCATCAGTCCCAGGTCCAAGCTGATGTAAGCCATCCACGAAAGCAGCGTAACGGTTCCATCCTGCGCCGCCTCTCCGGACATCTGTACAATTCCCACCGGTCCTGCCAGGTCGCGCACTGATACTTTTCCTCGGACAAGACCGGCCAGCACATCTCCCATCGTCCGCATCCAGTACCATACTTGACTGAACGCATCTCCGACGGAGGCAACAATTCCCTGCCGCTCGTAGAATTGCGGCGCTTTGGGCAGCACACCGATCTGCCACGCCATCTTTCCGTCGCTGTTTATCGTGTATGTCGGCGTTATATTGAGCGCCACGTCTTTGCCGTCCCGGCGAACCACGAAATGGATTGGATGCGGTCCAGCATTCGGAACTATTTCCATCAGTTGTTGCCACGTCACGATCGGATGGCCGTTGATCGACAACACCTTGTCGCCCGGTTTCATCCCAGCCTTCTTTGCCGGGAATCCCGACGGAACCTGGTCAATTACCGGGGAGACCATCGGGAATCCCAGCAGGTCTTCCGCCGCCGTCTCCGTGTTAGGAATTTTGACATTGAAACTCTGCTGGGTTCCATCGCGCAGCACCGTCACCGGAACGGTTGTCTCCGGCTTGGCCTTCTGCAGTTGATCGAACGCTTTGCCCCAAGTCGGCGTCGGCTTCGCGTTTACTTGAATGATTCGGTCACCCGGCCGGATCGATAGATCGCTGTGATTTGACGGCACCGCCGCCACCGTAGCTGGCTGGCGCATATATGCGTCCTGCTGCATTCCCACAAGCGCGTAAATTCCCCAAAGGATTGCCAGGGCCAGCGCGATATTCATTACCGGCCCAGCGATAGCGATCAAAAATCGCTGCCAGCGCGGTCGCGAAAGGAATTCGTGCGGCTCGCCAGCGCGCTCCTCCACAGGATTGTCGCCGGCCATTTTGACGTACCCACCCAGGGGCAGCGCGGCGATTTGGTAAAGCGTGTCGCCGTGCTTCTTGCCCCACAGCCGCGTGCCGAACCCAATCGAAAAGACTTCCACGCGTACGCCACAGAGCTTCGCCATCACGAAGTGACCCCATTCGTGGATCAGCACCAATAATCCCAGCACCACGGCGCCGGCAATCAGGTCGCGTAGGAAATTCACGGCCATATGTTATCTATCTCTCCTGTGCCCTTACAAATATTCTAGAGGAAAATGCGGCGGGTTCAAGATGCAACTCCTAAGCCCGAGCACCAACTAGAAACTCCGCTAGTTCCCCGGCACTTTGTCATAAAGCTAATACGCTGTCGAATTCTGGATTTTCTAGGACGCTTGTCTCACCGCGCACTGGCGCTCAATCTCGTCATGTGCCAGCCGCCGGGCTTCGTGATCCGCCGCCGCCAAATCATCGATGCCGCTCAGCGTTGCCTTCGGCATCCGCCGCAGCACGCCTTCGATGACCCTGGCGATTCCCAGGAACGCCAACTTTCGGTCTAAAAACGCTGCGATGGCCACCTCGTCCGCCGCGTTCAGAGCGCACGGAAAAAGACCTCCCTGCCGCAGCGCCTCGCGCGCAAGCTCCAGGCAGGGAAACTTCCCGGCAGGCACTTCCTCGAAATCGAGTCTCCTCAGCGAGGACCAATCTAAGGCGCATTCATTTGATGCCGTCCGCTGCGGATAAGTTAGCGCGTACTGAATGGGCATCCTCATGTCGGTCGGGCCCAGTTGCGCCAGAACCGAACCGTCCACGTACTCCACCATGGAGTGCACCGTCGACTGCGGATGAATCACCACCCGAATTTTTTCCAGAGGCATCCCAAACAGCCATCGCGCCTCGATCACTTCAAAGCCCTTATTCATCAGCGTCGCCGAGTCGATGGTAATCCGCTCACCCATCTTCCAGTTCGGGTGCGCCAGCGCCTGCTCCGGCGTCACATTCTCAAGCTCCGAAATTGGCGTCTTGCGAAATGGGCCGCCTGATGCTGTCAGGACCAGCTGTTTCACTTCTCTGCGCTCGCCCCCGCGCAGACATTGATGTATCGCGTTGTGTTCGCTATCAACTGGCAGCAGCGCCACGCCGTGCCGCTCCACCGCCGCCATTACCAACTCGCCGCCCGCAACCAGCACTTCCTTGTTTGCCAGCGCAATATCCTTGCCCTGCAAGATCGCCTTATACGTCGCCGGCAATCCCACCACTCCCACTGCCGCCGATACAACGATTTCCGCGTCTGGATACGTCGCTACGCGCTCGATGCCTTCTGTGCCAAACAAGATCTCCGGCGCCGCCCCGCCGTTTGCGGCTTTTCCGTCTCCGGCGTTACCCGCTTGCAGCGCCGCTCTCAGATCTTTCGCCGCCGCTTCGGTTCCAACCGACACAACTTTCGGCCGGTGCCGCGTCACCTGCTCGGCCAGCAACGCCACGTTCGACCCGGCGGCCATGGATACAACTTCGAACCGCCCTGGCAGTGCATCCACCACCTGCAAGCATTGCCTGCCGATCGACCCCGTGCATCCTAGAATCGCGAGTTTTTTCATTTCGTTTGATTTTATATGAGGTTCACTCGTTTTTGCGAGTACCGTCGGCTTCCAAAGTTCCGCGATGGCGAATCGCTCCCGGCGGGCGCGCACGACCGCTATTTATGATACGATTGAGTTTAGCGGCGTGCGTGATCGCGCGATTCCGACCAGCATAGTGAAAGCCTCAAAGAGCGTCCGTTACACATCGTGTTATCCCTATAAGGGCGAGATCGGTAGAAAACCTTGAGCAAAACCTCACTTTGGGCCATTCCTCTGGGAGGCCTTGGCGAATTTGGTATGAATATGATGGCGCTGCGTTATGGCGACGACATCATCGTCATCGACGCCGGCCTGATGTTCCCCGAGCAGGAACTCCTGGGCGTCGACATCGTCATCCCAGACATTACGTACCTCAAGCAGAACAAGCAGATGGTGCGCGCCATCATCCTCACGCACGCGCACGAAGACCACATCGGCGCCGTTCCCTACATCCTCGGCGATCTCGAAGTGCCGATCTACGGCACCGAGTTCACGCTGGCGCTGGTACGCAAAAAACTCGAAGAGCACGCCCTACTTGATTCCGCCAAGCTCCATGAAGTCGCCGCGGGGGACACGACCACGCTCGGCCCGTTTCGCATCGAGTATCTCCACGTCACTCACAGCACCATCGACTGCGTTGCTCTTGCGATTCGCACTCCTGTTGGCACCGTGATCCACACTGGCGACTACAAAATCGACCCCACTCCGGTTGACGGAAAACCTTTCGATCTTCACGCCTTTGCCCGCTATGGACAGGAGGGCGTCCTTGCCCTCTTCGCCGACAGCACCAACGTCGAGCGTCCAGGCTTCACGCCGTCCGAACGCGCCGTTGTTGTACGCCTGGAGGAACTTTTCCGCGCCGCACCAGAAAAAATCGTTGTCTCCTGCTTTTCCAGTTCCGTGCATCGCATTCAGCAGGTCATCGACATCGCCCTCTCGCTCGGACGCAAAGTCGGTTTCGTCGGCCGCAGCATGGTGGACAACGTCGAAATCGCCCACAATCTTCGCAAGCTGCGCGTGCCGGACGGCAGCGTCGTCCGCCCGCAGGATATCCGCACCTTCGATCCGAAAAAACTCGTCGTGATGGTCAGCGGCTCGCAAGCCGAACCGCTCTCCGCCCTATCGCGTCTTGCCGTCGATAATCACCGCCTGATGAGCATCGCCGAGCGCGACACCGTGATACTTTCCGCGCGGATCATTCCCGGCAATGAAAAAGCCATCTTCCGCATGATCGATCATCTCTTCCGCCGCCGCGTGCTCGTTTATTACGAAGGTGGACGCTCCGCCCCGATCCACGTCTCCGGCCACGGCAGCCAGGAAGAGATGAAAATTCTTCTACAGCTAGTGCGTCCTAAATATTTCTTCCCAGTTCACGGTGAATATCGACAGCTTTTTCAGCAAGCCGCGCTCGCCGAACAAATGAACGCTGTTTCCGGCCAGGTCCACTTGCTCGAAAGCGGCCATCCCGTGGAATTCACCGCCGACGGCCGCGCCATCCTTCGCGAACCCGTGCCCGCCGGACGCGTCATGGTCGATTCCGGATCGCTTGAGGAAGTCGAAGACGTCGTCATCCGTGACCGCAAGCATCTTTCCGAAGACGGCGTCGTCGTTCCCATCATCGCCATCGACAAGCACACCGGCCGGATCGAAATCTCGCCCGAAATCGTCACGCGCGGTTTTTTGCCCAGCGACGACGGCCAAGCCATCCTCGGCGAAGCCCGCCAGGTCGTCCTCCGCACCGTCGAGCAATCCACCGACGAGGAAAAAATGGATTGGAGCGTCATCAAGGAAAAAATTCGCGTCGATCTGAAGCGCTACCTCAATAAGCAAACCTCCAAGCGCCCGCTGATCCTCCCGGTAATTCTCGAGGTCTAGCCGCCAGACCGAACGCGAGAAGCCTCACTTGACTTTCGCTTTATATTCGCCTACATTAGTCCGCGCATCGCCACTCCACAACCATCCTCTCGGAGGCATTCACCATGGACTACAAAGAATTCTTCATCAAGTATTGGGAAAAGGAAGCGCCCGCCACTCGCAAAGTGATCGGTCGCATTCCTGAAGATCGCTGCGAATACCGCGCCGAACCAAAGGCGCGAACAGCCCGCGAAATCGCCTGGCTCATCGTTCGCGAGGAAGCTGCGCTCGTCGACGGCCTGGAAAAGGGCGCCATCAACTGGACAGAAATCCCGCCGCCCGCAAAACTTGCTGATATCGTCTCGCAATACGACCGTCAGCACGACTCATTCACTAGCCGCCTGAAGGCTATCCCTCCCAAGCGCTGGGAGGACCAGCTTCCCTTCCTGCTTGATGGCAAGGAATTCATGAGAGATATCGCGTACGATATGGCTTGGGGCTTTCTGCTGGACCAGATTCACCATCGCGGCCAGCTTTCCACGTATTTGCGCCCCATGGGCGCCAAGGTCCCCTCAATCTATGGACCAAGCGCTGACGAATCATAATCCCAAGGGTAGGTGCGCGGTTGCAGTCGGGCTCTACAAAACTTTCACGCGGCTTGCCTGCCCAGGTCCAACTGCGCGCCTACGCTCCCGCTGATTTCGATCAGCTCTACGCCATCGATCAATCCTGCTACGATCCGCGCATCGCCTATTCGCGCACCGAACTGCGCCAATATCTTCGCTTTCCCGGCGCTGATTGCGTCATCGCGGAAGCGAAGCAAGAACATTCCGCGGAACCGATGCCGGAAAACTCCGCCGAAGCCGCCGCTGGCCACAACTCCACGCCCGCAATGATGGGATTCTGCATCACCGCGCATAAAGCCTCCTGGGGATACATCATCACCATGGACGTCCTCTCCAACTATCGCCGCCACGGCGTTGGCTCAATGCTGCTGATCGAAGCCGAACGCCGCCTCATCGCCTCCGGCGTCCGCCAGATAGGTCTCGAAACGGCAACCAACAATGCCCCCGCGATTGCCTTCTGGCAGAAGCACGGCTATCGTAAAAGCGGCATCCGTAAAAATTACTATCCGGGTGGCCGCGACGCCTACAGCATGGCCAAGCGTCTCACCGGCATCCAATCGGTCGCGAAAGCAGGATCACAACACTAATGTACCTACTCCGCGTCATCATCCTCGCCGTCGTTCAAGGCCTGGCCGAGCTTCTTCCCGTCTCCAGCTCGGCGCACGTCATCGTCGTCGAAAAGCTGATGGGCATGGACCCTTCCGCCCCGGAAATGACTCTTCTGCTCGTGATGCTTCACACCGGCACGATGCTCGCCGTCATCGTCTACTTCTGGCAGCGCTGGCGCCGCACCTTTTTCAACTCCATGCCCGAATTCAAGAATTTTGCCGTCGCCCTCATTATTGCCACGCTGCTCACCGGCATCGTCGGCGGCGGCATCATCGAGTTCGTCGAGAAAGTGATGATGCGCCACCAGCCGCACGCTTGGGTCGAGCAGCTGTTCAACCGTCTCGACCTGATCGCCATCGCGCTGGCCGTTGCCGGCGTCTTTATCCTCATCGCTGGCCTGGTCGAAAATCGCCGGGCGAAGTCCGGCGCAAGCACGGCAGCGCCTAGCATCCAATCAAGCGGAGGCGCAGCAGGAAATCCGTCAGTCGCGCCACAATCGCGCGCCAGCGTTTCCGTCGGGGTACTCGAAAAGCGCGCCCAGCCGCAAACCGCCGCGGCATCGGAAATGACGCCCGCACAATATTCACTGATCGGCGCCATCCAGGGCCTGTGCGTTCCCTTCCGTGGCTTCTCGCGTTCCGGCGCAACCATCTCCACCGGCCTGCTTTTGCGCGTCACGCGAAGAACGGCCGAAGATTTCAGCTTCGCCCTCGCCGTCGTGCTCACCCCACCAGCGGACGCGCGCGAAATTTGGCGCCTCTATCAGGCCCAGCACCATCAGCTCGCCGGAATAATTCCCGCCGCCGCACCAAGCATCGTCGGCATGATCTTCGCTTTTTTTGCTGGATTGCTTGCGCTGAAGTGGCTCAGCCGGTGGCTTGAGACGGGACGCTGGCACCTCTTCGGCATCTATTGCCTGATCGCCGCCGTCGCCGTCGCCTACCTCCACCACCTCGGCTACTAACGCAACACCACCCTGCATAGATGTTATCGTCCCGAACCCAGTCGCGGTTTTCGCGAATTGGGGGTGAGGGATCTGCTTTTGCTACTGATTTTTCGTTGATCTTTCTTGAAGTAGCTCTACCGTTCAGGGCAACAGCCTTAGGTGTAACGGTGAAACGGTGTAGTGGCGCAACGGGCGTGATGGTGTTACGCCCTTGCGCACCTACGTGGCAGCCAAGCGCTCACCGCCCAGATTTTGCCGTTTTACTATTTCGGGGCTGTTTCTGTGGGGTTGTTTGAGAATTTCGCGGGCGGGGCGCGCCACTCCCGTTTGTTTGCCCGTCATGCAACGGCAGGTGAACAGCCACAAGGGTGCCTTGATTTTCGTGCGAAACAATCTCCAGCCTGCCCGAAAGTTGCCGGACGCGTTCGCGCATCCCTAGGATGCCAACTCCCAGAGCCACCTTGGGCGCCGCAGAGCTTAAAACCTCTGGACTTACACCCTTGCCGAAATCCCGTATTTCCAGGACGATTTCATCGTCCTTGCTGTGCAAATTCACTTGCACGCGAGACGATCCTGAATGGCGGTGAACGTTTGTAAGGCTTTCCTGCAGAATTCGGAACAGCGCTATTTCCGCCTCGGCGGACATGCGCGGAAAATCCGGCTCCACTTCAACCGGCACTTCCATTCCGCTTCGGCGCGAGAATCCCTCTATGTACCATTTGACCGCCGGACCCAGGCCGAGTTCGTCGATCAAAGGCGGGTGCAAAAGGTAGGAAAGCGTCCTCACTTCTTCAGTAATTCGTTTGTTGATAGCCGCGCATTCGGACACCAACCTTCGCACCTCAGGGCTTAGCTCATCTTCGCGCTCCAGCACGTTGTCAAGCATCATCGACTGCACGGCCAGGCTTTGGCCGGTAATATCGTGCAAGTCGCGGGCGATGCGCCGGCGCTCCTCATCCTGTAGCGACAATAACCGCGCTGAAACCTCCCCGAGACTTTGCTCGGTCAATTTCAGCTCTTCGGTAACCTTCACCATGGCTGTCAATTCTGCTGCCACTAGGCAGAAATGGATCTCTTTCGAGCCTTTCACTTTCTGCGGACCTAATGTAAAGCGTACCGTGCGGTGAGGTTCATTCCCGGTACGCAGCACCACCTCTCCGGACGTTCTCTTCCGAATGATCCGCGCCAAATCGTCGCATCCATCCCACTGAACGCAATCGAGCAGTGGCGCCCCGATAAGCCGCTCCCGTGGCGTCCCTAAAATTTCCGCCAGGCGGTCGTTCGCATACAGGATGTCTCCCGCTGCATCCAGCGTCGCCGCTCCCTCCGAAAAGTTTTCAACCAGAACTCGGTACGGGTGCTCCGAGTCTTGTAACACCACCACCTGGTCGCCTCCCTTGCCGGAGACCACCAGCGCATCGATCCCGCCTCTTCGAATCGCGTGTACGATTTCCTCGAATTCGGTATGTTGGGTCATCCCTGCCTCCACCCCCACGTCTACCTCCAAAACTAAGCTCTCCGTCGCGACGAGTGTTTTTTGCTATCCGCCGCCTTACCGTTGCTCTTGGGTAGCTCTTGCTCGCGGATGTCCAGGCCCACCAGCACCCGCTCGGTGTCCGACAAATCGCCAATGATCTTGCGCAAAGGCACGGGAACCTGGCGTACCAGCGTCGGAATGGCCAGAATTTGATGGTCCTGCGCCAACGCAGGATTTTTCAGCAGGTCAACGACCAATATCTTGTAGCGCCCGCTGAGATGTTTCGAGCAAATCGTTTTCAGATTGGAAATCGCGGCAAGCGATTTCGGAGTCTGGCCCGCAACGTACAGTCGCAGCAGCATTTCCTGTTTAGAGCTCTTCTCTGTTACGGATTTTTTCACTGAGTTTTGCCTTTCGCCGGATCCAATCTCAATATTATACCGAAGAAACAGCGCGGCGGCTCTTTGCCATATCATCTCGATCTTCCTGCGCTTGCGCCGTGCGTTGTTCCTCTTCTTCGACGCGCCGTTCGGTCGTCTGGGCCTGAGAGGACAGTTCCGCTTGTAGAGCTGCGATCTGCGCTTCCAGAGCCAGGCGTTTTCGAAGCGCCTCGTTCTCTTTGAGCTGCACTTCCTGCCGGCGGATTTTCGTCTCAGCCAGTTCTTTCGCCTGTTGCGCCACGCGCGAGGAACCCGTGAGCACTCCGCCCGCACCAACATAGACGGGAACAAGATCGATCCCGTCTCCCGATATTACGAATTCACGAACTTGATTGGAGTGCGCCATGCCACGGGATTTCAGGACGTAAATACAACGGTTTCGTTCGCCATTCAGCTCCACGTCGCGAAGCAGTATCCACGAGTCCGCCAGGGAGGAGACGCCGATGTCCGTGCTTTCCAAGTCCTCGCTGCGGCTGGTGAGATCGATAAACAGGGCCGTGATGCCCTTCATCTTCAGGAAATCGATCAGCCGCATGAGCATCGACTTCGCTTCCAACTCCGAACCTCCGGTCAGGAGATTGGTTACTGGGTCCACCACCACCGCGCTCGGCTTCCATTTCTCCACTAATTTGTGGATCCGCAGCAGGTGCATCTCAAGCCCGTATTGCGTCGGCCGCCACGCTTCGTGAATCAACAGTTCTTTCCCGGCCCACTTTTCGAGGTCGAGGCCTACGGACTGCACATTTCGGGCCACCTGCTCTGGTGATTCTTCAAAGCCGATATATACACAGCGTTCGCCCCTCCCGCAGACTGCGGAGGCAAAAGCGGTCGCCAGGGTGGTCTTGCCTGTCCCAGAAGTGCCGCTTACCAGCACGCTCGATCCCCGGTAAAATCCCTTGCCCTCCAGCATTTCGTCGAGGGCCGCGATCCCTGAGGAAACGCGCTCGTTGCTCACCTTGTGGTGTAGCCGGAGGCCGCTGAGAGGAAGGACGGACATTCCGTTTTCGTCGATCAGGAAGGGATACTCGTCCATTCCATGCTGCGTGCCTCTGTACTTCACCACGCGCATGCGGCGCACGGAACTCTGATCCTTGACGCGATGGTCCAACAGGATGACGCAGTCGGAGACGTATTCTTCCAGCCCTTCGCGGGTCAGAGTTTTTTCTCCTTTTTCGGCCGTCACCACCGTGGTCAGCCCGCGCTCTTTCAGCCAACCGAATAGCCGGCGCAGCTCCGCGCGGAGGATGCGCTGGTTCGAGAAGCTTGAAAAAAGGGCCTCAATGGTATCGAGCATCACGCGTTTGGCGTGGACCACTTCGACGGCGTGCTGAAGGCGAATGAAGAGCCCTTCAAGATCGAATTCGCCGGTCTCGTGAATCTCACCGGGGTCAATGCAGATGTGATCCAGAAAGAGTTTCTTTCTTGACGCCAGATCGTTGAGGTTGAATCCAAGAGAAGCTACGTTGCGGGCTATCTCGTCCGGCGATTCCTCAAAAGCGATCAGCACTCCGGGCTCATCGAACTGGGCAGCTCCTCGAACCAAAAATTCGATTCCCAGCATCGTCTTACCGCTTCCCGGACCTCCGCAGAAAATGGTTGTGCGGCCTCGCGGAAGCCCACCGTTGGTGACGTCGTCCAGACCCCGGATTCCCGTAGGAGCCTTGTCGATAGGAGCAAGAACGTTAGTTGGCACTTGGGGCCTAATTCTGGGCTTCGCAGGCACCTAACCTACCTCCATTGAGTTGAATTGAACGAAAGGCCTGAACACGCTGGTGCGACCGCCGGTCAACTGCTTGGCAACTCTATCTCGTTCAACCAGTTAAGGTTGCACCATCCCGCGCCGAACCGCGTACCGCACCAGGCTGGCCGTCTCGTGAATATCGAGCTTCTGCATGAGCCGTGTTCGGTGCGACTCAGCTGTCTTCACCGAGATTCCCAGAATCGTTCCCACGTCCTTGGTCGATTTGCCTTCGGCAACCAGCTGCAGGACTTGCCGCTCGCGGGGCGTCAGTGAATCAGCGGGCTTCTTGGACTTGGTTCGATAGGCTTCCATCAGGGATCGCGAGATCCCCGGACTGAGATAGACTTCACCGGCCGAAACTCGCCGCAGCGCTTCGACCAAATCACGCGCCGCCTGGCTTTTTAAAATATAGCCTTTTACGCCGGCATCAAGCGCCTGGGAAAGATATTGTTCTTCATCGTGCTGGGTCAGAAGAATAGTTTTGACCTTTGGGAACGAATGGCTGATGGTGCGGGCAGCCTCCAGCCCGTTCAGGACAGGCATCGCTATATCCATAACAACAATGTCGGGATGCTGTAGTTCAATTTGACGCAAAGCTTCCTGACCCTCAGCCGCCTCCGCTACGATTTGAAAGCCTTCGCGTTCGAGAAGAGATTTCAAACTTTCTCGAACCAAGGCATGATCCTCGGCTAATGCGACACGAATCGGCACTTTATGGCTCCTTGGAGCTGCGAACGGCACACCGCGAGTCCTGGCTAGCTCCGCAAGACCCGGTTTTACAGAGCCCCTGCCCCCAAAAGACATCGATGTTAAGGCAAAGCCTTCAGGAGCCGCAATCAGGCAGACTCTCTGGCCCGCCTTATAACTGGTTATACGTGTCGGCGCTTAAAATTAGCCAATCAACCCGATTGTCTCTGGGCTTATGCGGTGCGAAAACTTCGCTGGGAGGGACGCCAACGGCCTGAAGGGACTGGGAAAGGGGCTGCGAGTGAATAGGATTCGAGTATTGGCATCGGGGAATCATCGAATCGTTCACATGATCCTGCGCCAGATGAGTCGCCACGCCGGTAACAAGTGGCACGTCTTCAGTTCAGTCGCAGACGGTCTGTCCGCCGTCGGCAAAGCCTTTGAGTTCAGGCCCGATCTGATAATTCTCGACGCCGAGATGCCGCTACTGGACGGGATCAGTTCCGCACGAAGAATCCGAGCTTTCCTACCAACAGTTCCGATTTTTATTTGTACCTCCTTCGCGCTTTTTCGCTTGGAAGCTGTGGCCAAGCGGGCCCGCAGGTCTGTACACGAATGTCGCGGCATCGAGCGGTAATGCCGGAGGTCCAGGTGTGCCCCGCCTGTAAGAGAACTGTACCCGTGGCCAGTAGAATTCTCACCGCAATCTGCTATCGTCGATCTGTCGTCATGTGTGCACCGGAACAACTCGCCGTCGAAACGGCGGCTTCCAGCCGCAAGGAGAGGAGTGCGCGCATCCCGGCGCGAGTATGCACCGCCAGTCGTCCCTCAAAAGTGCGCCCGGCAGGGCAAGCACTTTCGCCCGCGAACCACTTGTTCACCTGGAGCCAGGGCGAAGAGCCGCTGATCGCCATGCGTTCAACTCACGCCAGATCGACACAACGTTCGAGTAGAACGCAACTTAAGTTCTTTTGGAATCAATAACTTAATTATTTCAGATCGACACAATCTCGTTCCAAGGTCCGAGGGGATATCGCGCAGCGAAAAACTTGGTGGGATCGCTGGCCGAGCCAGCACTCGATCGCCGAACTTGCCCGGCTGCGGCCGTCCACTTTGCGCCTTCTACCGGCCGGCGACGGTCAGGTTGTGCGATCCAGCGAAAAGAAACAGCCCTGTGGCGGCCGACTGCGGAACCCACCACGAGCGCCGCAGCAATCCGTTCTCGCTCCGTTGCATATGACGAGCGATGAAATCCAGGGCTACAGGCGCCACCTGAATGGCGGCATAAAGCGCATCCGATCCGGCAAACGGACGAATCACCGGATCGGCCTCCACGGCTCCGCGCGAAATAGCGGCGCGCGTCGTGTAAGCGTCAAAAGTGGCTGCGCTGTGGTCGGCGATCGAAAGGAGGATCCAAGCTTTTCGCGAAGGCGCGTTCTCAACGCCGATGGTCTTAGTCGGCTTGCCGACGGGGAGTTCCGGCACATGAATCGTTTCGAGCGCCTGCGAGTTCTGGGCGGCGGGGGCAGCGCTATCCGCATATAAAGTGCGAGATCCCGAGTTCGTCGCAGTTGTCGCGTCGGCGGCCGCCTTGTTCGGGACCGGTGCCGCAGGCAGCACGTTCGCGGGCTGGGCGGACGCAATGGTGGCAACAGCGGCTTTCGGGACAGCTTGGATGTTCGGCGTGATGTGAAACAGTAGAACCGCGAAAGCTAGGACCAAGTGGTCTCCTCGCTGGGCTCTTTCAAAAGAGCACGGCCAGTACCACGGTACCGGCAGCAGCTAAGTTACTGCGCTGCATAGATTTTCAGATCATGCGCATGCGCGGGCTTGCGGTTGGCCCGATTTTAGGTCGCGAAAGTGGCAAAATCATTCCACATTGTTCCAAGGACTTTTCTCAGGCCTATAACCGACGATGGTCGACGGTGAATTAAGGCACGATCAGAGACACGACCGCGCAGGCGGCTGGTCTGATGGCCGTCCCTTAACGCGATTTCGGGATGGATTGGAGGCTGGTAAGGGCTGCGGAGAGGGTGCGCTCGATATCCTCACCCGTGTGAGCTGCCGAGACGAAAAGCGCCTCAAACTGCGATGGGGGTAGCAACACTCCGCGCGACAGCATCTCGCGGAAAAATGCCGCAAACAAGGAGGTGTCAGAGCGCTTTGCTTGCCCGTAATTTGTCACCAAATCGGCGCTGAAGAACAGCGTGAGAAGCGAGCCGATCACGTTCACTTGGCCATGAATTCCGGATTCTTTCAGCGCTTCGCGCAGTCCGTCGGCGAGCCGGTTGGCTTTCGCACCCAGCGATTCGTAAAAGCCTTCTGATTGCAGCATCGGCAGGCTGGCAAGGCCGGCGCGCATTGCGAGCGGGTTTCCGGAAAGCGTCCCCGCCTGATAGACGGGCCCGAGCGGCGCGACCATTTCCATCAGCTCGCGGCCCCCGCCGTAGGCCGCAACCGGCAGTCCCCCACCGATGATTTTTCCCAGGATCGTCAGATCCGGCTGGACGCCGAACACTTTCTGCGCGCCGCCGTTGGTAAGGCGAAAACCGGTGATCACTTCGTCGAAGATCAGCAGCGCGCCATCTCGGGCAGTGATTTTGCGGAGCGATTCAAGGAAACCCCGCGCTGGCGGCACCACGCCCATATTGGCGGCGACCGGCTCCACGATGATCGCTGCGATTTTTCCCGCGTGCTGGGCGAATAGGCGCTCGACGCCCGCTACATCGTTATAGGTCGCGTTCAGCGTGAGCTTCGCGAAAGCTTCCGGTACACCGGGGCTCGAAGAAATAGACAACGTGGCGAGGCCCGAGCCGGATTCGGCGAGAAATGCGTCGGCGTGGCCGTGGTATCCGCCCGCGAACTTCAGGATCAGGTCGCGGCCCGTAGCGGCGCGAGCGAGTCGAACGGCAGACATGGCCGCTTCGGTACCCGAGCTAACGAAGCGGATTTTCTCAATCGCCGGAATCGCGCGTGCGATCTGCTCGCCCAGCTCAATTTCAAGCGACGACGTCATGCCGTAGCTGGTACCGCGCTGGGCCTGGTCAGCAATGGCGGAAACCACGGCCGAATGGGCATGGCCGAGGATTAGCGCGCCCCAAGAGCAGACGTAATCGATGTATTCGCGGCCGTCCACGTCCCACACGCGAGAACCTAAGGCGCGGTCGATCACCAGAGGCGTACCGCCGACGGCGCGGAAGGCGCGGACGGGACTATTCACTCCACCGACGAGAATCTTCTGAGCGCGGTCGAAAAGCGCAGAAGAGCGCGGGCGCTCCGCGCGCGCGGTTGATTGATCGGACTGTTTCGACGTTCCGCTGGCCATGGAGATTGACGGCGCTAGCAGTGCTTCAGCCAGCGCGCAATGTCTTTCGCATGATAGGTGAGCACGATCGAGGCTCCTGCGCGCTGAATACCGGTCATAATTTCGAGCACGATTCGCTGCTCGTCGATCCAGCCATTTTTCGCGGCGGCTTTCACCATGGAGTATTCGCCGCTCACGTTGTAGGCGGCAACGGGCACATCGAAGCGTTCGCGAACGGCGCGGATCACGTCAAGATACGGCAGCGCAGGCTTGACCATGATGATGTCCGCGCCTTCTTCGAGGTCGAGCGCCACTTCGCGCAGTGCCTCGCGGGAGTTCGCTGGGTCCATCTGATAGCTGCGGCGATCGCCAAACTGCGGCGTGGAGTCAGCAGCTTCGCGGAACGGCCCGTAGAACGCGGAAGCGTATTTCGCCGCGTACGAGAGGATGGCGACGTCGGTAAAGCCGTTGGCGTCGAGTTTTTGGCGGACCGCGCCGACGCGGCCATCCATCATGTCCGAGGGCGCGACCATATCGGCTCCAGCGCGCGCGTGCGAAAGGGCGGCATTGGCGAGCAACTCGATGCTCGGATCGTTGAGTACTTCGCCGTCTTTCACCACGCCGCAATGGCCGTGGCTTGTGTACTCGCAGAGGCAAACATCCGTGATGATGAGCAGATCGAGCTTGGCTTTGCGGATTGCGTCGATGGAGCGTTGCACTGCGGCGTTGGGATCGGCTGCTTCGGAGCCTGTTTCGTCCTTGTGCTCGGGCAGGCCGAAGAGAATCACAGCGGGAATACCTAGATCGGCGACCTCGCGGCATTCTTCCACAATGAGATCGGGCGATTGCTGGTAGATGCCGGGCATGGAACTAATTTCTGTGCGGATGCCCTTGCCGGGACAAGCGAACATTGGGTACACCAAGCCGCTGGCGGAAAGGCGCGTTTCGCGGACGAATCCGCGGAGCGTTTCGGAGCGGCGCAGGCGGCGCGGGCGATGGGTCGGGAACGTCATTGACCTTGTGTTTCCTTGGGATCCCGCTCTAGAAAATAACCTACGATCGCGTCGCACAGCGACGCCGCGGAAGCTCTCGGTGCTTCGATTGCAACTTCGAGCCCGTCATATCGAACTTCGGCGGAGGTGGTCGGTCCGATCGTAGCAATCAGCATCTTACTTGAGACTCGGGGAAAAATTGACGTGCGCGGAAAAACATCCAGGCCAACTTCCTCCACCAGAAAATGATAAGCGGAAGGACTAAAAAGCGTAATCACGTCCACATTGCGGTCGCGCAACGCTTTAAGAACGTTCGCGTCGAACGATTCCGGAGATATCGTCTTGTACGCGATGACTTCTGTCACGTGGGCGCCGAGTTCACGAAGGCGTCGCGGAAGCGCCGAGTTCGCGCGGTCGCTCCGAGGCAGCAATACTCGCTTTTCGCGCAGCTGATCGGATAGTTCTTGCGCCAAGGCTTCTCCACGCGAGTCTTCTGCCTCATAGTTTGGGAGAAAGCCAACAGCCATAGCTTCATCGCTCGTCGCGTTGCCAATTACCGCAACTTGGGGAGTCAGCATGAGCTTAGTTATCCGTTCCGGCGATATCTGTAGATACCGGAAGCGCTTCGCAACAAACTTGACCGCGTTGCGGCTTGTGAAGATCACCCAATCGAACTTGTCCATCTCCGCGACCGCGCGATCGAGCGTTCGGGTATCTTCTGTTTCGGCGAACTGAATCGTCGGCAAAAAAAGGACTTCCGCACCAAGCGACTGCAGTTGTTCAGCAAATTCTGCGGATTGCCCGGGGGCACGCGTGATGACGATGCATTTGCCTGCGAGCGGTTTGTCGGTAGCGGACATTACAGCTGTCTCCACGTGGTGCTGCGCGTTAAGAGCCATGGCCGATCGTTCGCCCGGCCAAGCGCAAAATATTGCCTGCGCCCGCTTCGAGCAGAGACGCGCCGAGGCGTTCACCAATGCCAACGGCATCGGAGACCGGACCTTCTTCACTCGACTCCACGTGTTCCGAGCCGCGCGGCGAAAACACAGCGGCTTCGAGGTGCAAAATATCGCCGCGCACGCGGGCCAGCGCTCCCAGTGGAATCTGACAGCCACCCTGAAGCTTGTGAAGGACGGCGCGTTCGGCGGTGACGCACGCGCGGGTTTCGGGGTGATCGAGAAGCGCGACAAGTCCGACGACTTCGGCGTCGCCGGAGCGAGTTTCGATTCCCAGCGCGCCCTGACCGGCCGCCGGAAGCATGGTTTCTTCGTCGAGGACCTGCGTAATTTTGCCGGCGAGACCCAGCCGATTCACGCCTGCCATCGCTAAAACAATTGCGTCAAATTCGCCGGATTCTAACTTCTTGATACGCGTATCGACGTTGCCCCGCAAATCGGCAACCTCCAGATCGGGCCGGTGGTGCCGCAACTGTGCCTGCCGCCGCAAACTACTGGTGCCGACGCGCGCTCCGAAAGGCAAAGTCTTCAGCGTGCGGCCCTGGCGCGAGATCAGGCAATCGCGCGGGTCTTCGCGCTGCGTGATGGCCGGAAAAGCGAGCCCGGCTGGCGTTTCGGTGGGCACGTCTTTCATGCTGTGCACGGCAAGATCAACGGAGCCAGCGAGCAGAGAATCTTCGAGTTCCTTGATAAAAATACCTTTGGCGACATTTTCGGCGCTGTATTCGGCGAGCGGTTTCGCGACTGAGGCAGTTTGCATATGATCGCCAGAGGTGCGGACGCGGACAATTTCAATTTCCACGCCGACCGATTCTCTGATGCGGTCTGCGATGAAATTCGCTTGCCAGAGTGCGAGGGCGCTGCCACGCGTGCCGATTCGCAGACGCTTCACTCTTCGCGCTCGCCGGAGCCTCCGGCGCTTCCCTTCGGGGAAATTCCGAAGAGGTGCCGCAACGCGTCCAGCGCTCCCAGATGTCCACGCATCGAGTGAGTTTGCCGCAGGCGCTCAGCCGGAGCGGCGAGGAGGCGCTCGACAAGCTCTTCGGTGACGTCGGCGAGGCGTTGGCGTTCTTCTGCAGAAAGGTGCGCCAGCGCGGCAAGGCGTTCACGCAGCAAATCTTCGCGATGGCGGTGAAAATGTCCGCGCAACTCGTCCACAATGGAGCCGGCGGCCAGCGCGGCGCGCCAGGATTCGAATTTGGCCACGTGCTCGGCGACGATCAATTCAGCACGCGGGATTTCGGCTTCGCGGGCGCGGCGGTTTTGTTCCACGATTTCGCCGAGGTCGTCCACGTTGTAGAGATAAAGATTGTAGAGCCCCGCGACATCCGGAGCGACATTGCGTGGCACGCCGAGGTCGACCACGAAAATGGGCCTCCCGGCCCTCGCGCCGACCGCGGTTTCGAGCATCGGCCGCGTAAGCACAGGGTCGGAGCCACCTACCGACGTGACGATCACGTCAGGGACGCCCAGCACGGATTCCAGCGATTGCCATGGCACGGCTTTTCCGCCCACCCGCTGAGCGAGTTCTTCCGCGCGATCAAGCGAGCGGTTCGCCACTTGCAGCCTGCCGATGCCGCGATTGCGCAAATGCTCCACCACCTGATCGGCAACGGCCCCAGCGCCAACGATCAGCGCCGAGCGTCCCTTGAGATTTCCGAACACCCGCTCGGCGAGCTTGACGCCCGCGAAGGCCACGGACATGGGCCGCGCGCCCACTTCCGTCTCCGCGCGAATCCGCTTCCCTACTTCGAGCGCGCCCTGAAACGCGCGATTAAGCACCGGACCGGTGGAACCGTATTCCAGCGCTTGGCTATAAGCTGTGCGCAACTGTCCGAGAATTTCCGCCTCGCCGAGGAGCATGGAATCGAGACCCGCGGCTACGCGATAGAGATGCTGAATAGCGTCGCGGCCGATCCAGCGGTAAAAGCGGCCGTCAAAATCGGCTCGCGGAATGCGGTGGAATGAGGTGAGAAATTCCTCCATCGCTTCGGTCACCGGCACGCCGGCGTCCGCCGGAACTCCGTATAGCTCGCTGCGATTGCAAGTGGAAAGCACGACTGCTTCCTGGAGAATTCCCTGCTGCCGGAGCGAAGCGGCGGCAGCGCGAGCCTGTTCGACCGTGAACGCTACGCGCTCGCGAAACTCAACAGGCGCGGACCGGTGATTGCAGCCGATCAGAGCGATTTGCGCGGTGGCTCGGGGATCGGCGGCCGCCAATGGCTTCGTATTGGGTGTGGTGGCCATCAGAGGAAACGGTGAAAACTCGTGAAGTACAAGTTCACCGCCGTATAGCTGAACAACACCACTGCAAAATTAAGCGCGCAAACCTTGGCTGCGCGTGCGCCACGCCATCCAGACGTGCGCGAGAGGCTAAGATACGCCACATATATGGCGAAAATCGCGAGCGTAACAACTACTTTCGGATCGGTCCAAGTGATCGTGCCGGTAAGGCGGCGTTCGTACATGAAACCGAGCGAGACACCGACGATCATCGTGGCCAGCCCCACATAAACGCTGCTGCGCGACATTCGGTCGAGTACGTCGAGCGCCGGGAAACGCCAGAACGCCGCGCTGGTATGCCGGGAGCGCAATACGCGATCTTGGAGTAAGTACACCAAACTGAGAAGGAACGAAAGTCCGAAAGCAGCGTAAGCCCACGTGTCGAGCGTGACATGCAAGGCAAAGAGCGGACCGCCCGCAGAGGGGGATGCCAGAATCTTATTTGGCGCGAAGGCGGCAACGAGCACGATCCACACCACCAGAACTGACGTGACTAGAGCGCCGACGGAGCGTTGCCGATGCAGAAATTCCAGCCCCAGATACGTGACTGCCAACAGCCATGCAAAAAGCGACATAGATCCGTATAGATCGTCGTACGGCACCGCATGAATCCAATGCGACCGCTCCAGCAGCGCGAAATAATGGCAGACAATTCCGGACGCCAGAAGAAACGACGCTAACCGGCCCAGCCATACGTCGGGTGCATACAGAATTCGGGCATAGCAGGCAAAACTCGCCGCGTACACCACGATGCTGACGTAGGTCATGTAATGATGCATATAGACCGGTTTTTCCCCAGTGCGAAATTATATCGCGTATTGCGGCTTAGAACCTGCCAGATTGAGCTTGTGAATAATCCGGGAGAGAGGCGGTTCGCGGCCAGCGCCCCGGGGGGCGGCAAGCGATTTCTGCTATCATGGATGAGAAAACTTCCGTCCAATGATTGAGAAACGCGAAAACAAGCGAGCATTGCTGCTGCGCGCCTGCCGCAGCGAGCCAACCGAGCGCGTGCCCGTGTGGATCATGCGGCAAGCGGGACGATACTTGCCGGAGTACCAGGCTGTTCGCGCGAAGCATAGCTTTCTGGAAATCTGCAAAACGCCGGAGATCGCCGCGGAAGTGTCGATTCAGCCGCTGCGCGTGCTGGGCGTCGATGCGGTGATCGTATTCTCCGATATTTTAGTGGTCGCCGAAGCGATGGGGCTGCCGCTGGATGTACCCGATTCGGGGCCGGTGCTTTCAAATCCCGTGCGCGATTTAGCCAGCGTACGGCGGTTGCGCGATTTCGATCCCGAACGCGAGACGGGATTTGTGGGCGATGCGATACGCGCGATCCGTAATGAAATTGGCCCGGACGTCCCGGTTATAGGCTTTGCGGCGGCGCCCTGGACGCTAGCGTGCTACATGATCGAAGGGCGGACGCGCGGAGACGTTTCGCGCGCCAAGGAGATGTTGCGCGACGAACCGGATACAGCACGAGAACTACTGGATCGCATCGCGAGTTCGACAGCCGCGTATTTGCGCGCGCAGGTCGCAGCAGGCGCGGACGTGGTACAACTTTTCGACACCTGGGCCGGAGAGTTGGCACCGGAACAGTACGCGGAGTTCGAACTGCCCGCAACGCAGGCGGCGATTCAGGCCGTGGGCGATACCGGCGTGCCGCGAATTCTGTTTGCCAAGGGCTCGGCACGGCACCTGAGCAATTTGGCGAAAACCGGCGCGGACGTCCTGAGCGTGGATTGGAACACCGATTTGAGCGATGCGCGCCGGGACCTGGGCGATCGCGTGGCGCTGCAAGGGAACGTGAATCCTTCGATATTGTTGGGCGATGAGGACGGTGTACGCCGCGCGGCGCGCGAAACAGTGGAGAAAACCGGCGGCTTCGCGCATATCTTGAACCTCGGCCACGGAATTTTGCCGAACACCCCCGTGGCGAACGCCCAGGCATTTGTGGAGGCGGGCCAATCGGCTCCAATTGCGGCGCGCGTGCAAATGGAGCGGGCGGATTAGCGAGCGACTACGCTGCTAGAATGAACGGACCGGAATAGTCGATGGCGGAAACCAGAACAAAGCCCGATAACTCGATCGAGATCGCACAGATTTCGGACGAAGTTCTAGAGAAATACAATCGTCCCGGGCCGCGCTACACCAGTTATCCCACCGCGCCGGTATGGAAAGAAGATTTCGGCCCTGCGGATTTCGAAACGGCGGCGGCGAAAGCGGATGAGCGCGGCACGCCCGTGTCGCTCTACATGCATCTCCCGTTCTGCGAAAGCCTGTGCCTCTTTTGCGCGTGCAACGTATCGATTCAGAAAGACAAGCGCGTCACGATTCCCTATCTCGCGGCGCTGAAGCAGGAAATCGAACACGTTGCCCCTATGGTCTCGCGAAAACGTCCAGTGATTCAATTTCACTGGGGCGGCGGCACACCAACGTATCTTTCTCCCGCGCAGATGGAAGATCTTTTTGGATACACACGCGAGCACTTCACGTTCGCGGATGACGCAGAGATCGGCATCGAAGTCGATCCGCGCGTAACCACGGTCGAGCACCTCGAAACGCTGCGACGGCTAGGATTCAACCGGTTGAGCATGGGCATTCAGGATTTTCAGCCGAAGGTGCAGGAGACCATCCATCGCGTGCAGCCGTATGAAATGACGCGCGATCTGATCGTGGCGGCGCGCAAGTTGGGATTTCGCAGCCTCAACGTCGATTTGATCTATGGGCTGCCATATCAGTCCGCTGAAGGCTTTCGCGCCACCATCGAGCAGGTGCTGACGCTGGCGCCGGATCGCGTGGCGATGTTCAGTTACGCGCACGTGCCGTGGCTGAGAAAGCAGCAGGGCTCGTTCCAGGGGCATTTGCCAGAGGGCCACGAGAAATTTCGCATCCTGCGCGCCGGACTAGCAGGGTTTCTGGGCGCGGGCTACGTGTACATCGGCATGGACCATTTCGCGCTGCCCGATGACGAGCTCGCTATCGCGCAACAGAACCGCTCGCTGCACCGTAATTTTCAGGGCTACACCACAAAAGCGGGCGCGGACCTCTACGGCATGGGTGTGAGCGCCATCAGTTCCATCGGAGCGGCTTACGCGCAGAACCGGCGCGAGGTGCCCGCTTATCAGACCACGGTGGGAGAAAGCGGCGCGGCCACGATGCGCGGTTACCGGCTCTCAAAAGACGATGAGATTCGCCGCGAAGTGATCGGAAGGCTGCTCTGCCACACCGTGATTCCAAAGAGCGAGATCGAGATCGACTTCGGGATCGACTTCGATGAATATTTTGGAGAAGAGCTCGATCGCCTCGAGGAATCCCGCGTTGAAGGGCTGGTCGCGCTCGCGCCGGGCGAGATCCGAGTCACTCCACTGGGGCGCATCTTCATCCGCAACGTGGCCATGATTTTCGATCGGTATCTGCGCGAGCAACAGATGGACCAGAAGCCTCTATTTTCGAAGACGCTGTAACGAGGGCGCATGCCCGACTCACAACTTCCCGATTCCAAACAAGTTGTCGTGATCGGCGGTGGAATTTCCGGGCTGGCGTGCGGGTACAAGCTGCTGCAGCGCGGCGTGCCGGTAACGGTGCTCGAAGCGAACGACCGTCCCGGCGGTCTGATCGGTACGGTTGAACAGGACGGCTTCCTTTTTGAAGCGGGGCCACAAAGTTTTCAGGGCACGGAAACCATCCTCCAGCTCATCCGCGAATTGGAAATCGAAAGCGAGCTATCGAAGGCCGACCCGAAAGCGCCTCGCTACGTGCTGCGCAAAGGCAAGCTGCTGAAAATCCCGATGTCTCCGCAGGCAATCTTGGGAACTTCCCTGTTGGGACTGGGCTCGCGCTGGAAAATCGCATCCGAACCGTTCCGGAAGACGCAGCCGCCCAGCGAGGAAGAATCCGTGGCCAACTTCGTGCGCCGCAAATTTGGACACGAAATTCTGGAATACCTCGTTTCGCCATTCGTGTCCGGCGTGTACGCCGGCGATCCCGAAAAATTGAGCCTGCGCGCGGCGTTCCCCACGCTCGAAGAGTGGGAGCGCGAACATGGCAGCGTGTTGCGTGGCGCTATGAAATCGCGCTCGGCGCAATCCAAGAATTCCCAGGGCGCGCCGCAGCTATGTTCGTTTCGCCACGGCGTTTCTACCCTGGCGCGCTCGATTGCAACCAAGTTGGGCGATCGATTCCGGCCGGGAGCTCGCGTGGATGGAGTGCGTCCATGCGAAGGCGCGGGAGGCGGCGTGTCGCAAATTCAATTCACGCGAAACGACCAGCACGAAAGAGTTCTTGCTAATACGGTCGTGATCGCCACGCCAGCGACTGAAGCGTCGCGGCTTGTCGAAACGATTGCTCCGTCTCTCGTTGCAGCGCTTGCGGGGATCGCTTACGCTCCGGTCGCCGTCGTCGGATTTGGATACTATTCCAAGCAGATCAGTCAATTGCTTGACGGATTTGGCGTTCTGATCCCGCGCGCAGAGAGAATTCGCACGCTCGGCATCATCTGGAATTCGTCGCTATTCGCTGGGCGCGCCGAAGCGGGCCGAGTCGCCATAACTGGCATCATCGGAGGCGCCACCGATCCGTCGATCATCCAGGAGGCCGACGAAATAATTGTTTCGATCGTCCAACAGGATTGCGAGGGAGTGCTGGGAATCACTGGGCCCCCGATTACGACGTCCTTGTGGAAACATCCGAAAGCTCTGCCGCAGTACGACTTAGGACACGGGCACGTGGTCAACGCAATTCGCGAAGGCGCCCGAACCAAGCCCGGCTTGTTTTTCACCGGCAATTATCTGGGCGGTCCTTCGATCGGGAAATGCGTTGAAGAAGGCTTCGCCGCCGCAGATGCAGCCGCCGCATACCTGCAAGGCGGTGCCGTCGGCCGTTCGTAGCAACTGACCATCGAAAATCGCAATCCAGCCATCTTAGGTTGGCCATTACGAAATCACCCGCTATAATGCGTTCGAGAACGCGATGCCACCCACTCAAAAATCCCGGCGTGAAGCGCTCGAGCAGTTTGTGGCGCAAAAGCCCAGCGACGCGTTCGCACGCTACGGCCTGGCGCTCGAATGCGCGAATCTGGGGGACGACGTAGCTGCCGCGACACATTTCCAAAAGCTCCTCGAAGACAACCCGCAATACGTGGCAGGCTATTTTCAATTTGGGCAACTCCTGGGACGTATCGGGCGAATCGCTGAAGCGCGCAAGATGCTTTCGGATGGAATTGTAATGGCGCAGAAAACTGGCGACGCGCACGCGCGCGATGAGATGGAGGCGGCCCTGAGCACGCTCAGCTGACCCAGCCGAGCCCCCCGAGGTGCCCAAATGGAAAGACCTGCATGCATACCGCTTTTTCCTCTCGACGTGGTGCTCTTGCCGCAGATGCCTTTGCCGCTGCACATCTTCGAGCCGCGCTACAAAGTGATGATTCAGCGCTGCCTGGGCGAAAAAATCGAATTTGGCATGATTCTGGCGACCGGCCAGGGCATCGCCACAGTCGGCTGCATGGCGGAAATCGTCAGCAAAGTTCGCGATTATTCCGACGGCCGCATCGACATCGTCGCCGAAGGGCGCGCGATTTTCCGTCTTGAGCATTTGCTTGACGAGAAGCAGTACTACGAGGGCCGGGTCGAGTATCTGCAGGACACCCCGTATTCGCGCGATGCCGAGAAAGAGTCGAAACTGCTCGGAGGTTTCGCCGAATGCCACGAATTGCTGGCTGGCCGAGCTTGGGCTGGCGCAAGCGAGCAAGAATTGCCAATTCTTGCGTATCACTTAGCCGCGCAACTTCCCGTTGAGCTCGAAACTCGCCAGGTCCTGCTCGAAACGCGTTCCGAGAGCGAGCGGCGCGACGTGCTACTGCGCTGGATTGCGGATTTTCTGCCGAAACTCAAGGAACGCCAGCGCGTGCAACGGCGCCCCTCGGGCAATGGCCACGCGTACCTAAATTAAGCAAAGCGCGCGGATTAGGACGAGATATCTAACGCGCGGCCAACTTATCTGAGCGATGTTCAATCCAAATTAGGATGGCGCGGGGCGTTCCTCTATAATGGAAAAGAATCGCGTGATGGAAAGCGTCGTTGGCTTTCCAAGGGGAGCGGTCGCCCCAAGGTGAAACGAATGAGTAGTCATCCAAGGACATTGGGCGAGCTTCGCAAGAGTCAGTGGTCGGAAGAACGAATCGCCGACCGCACCGTTCGGCAGGAGGCTCGCGAAAATCTTCTCCAGAAAATGGAGAAAGGCGAGGAGCTCTTTCCCGGGGTTCATGGCTATGACGATACCGTGATCCCGCAGATCGTCAACGCCCTGCTGTCGTGCCATCACTTTATTCTTCTCGGCCTTCGTGGCCAGGCCAAGTCGCGCATCCTGCGCGGCTTGGTGGCGTTTCTCGATGCGCAAGTTCCGTATGTGGCGGGCTGCGAGATTAATGACAACCCTTACCGCCCGCTTTGCCGCGCTTGCCGCGATCGCATTGCCGTCGAGGGCGAGGGCACGCCCATCGCCTGGATGCCGCGCGAGCAGCGCTACGTGGAAAAGCTGGCCACGCCGGACGTAACTATCGCCGACATGATCGGCGACGTGGATCCCATCAAAGCTGCTCGCGGGGGCCGCAATCTTTCCGACGAGCTGACTATTCACTACGGTTTACTGCCGCGCGCCAATCGCGGAATCTTCGGCATCAACGAATTGCCGGACCTCGCCGGAAAAATCCAGGTTGGGCTGTTCAACATCATGCAGGAAGGCGACGTGCAGATTAAGGGTTATCCGGTGCGCCTGGCGCTGGATGTTCTAATGGTCTTCACCGCGAATCCGGAAGATTACACCGCGCGCGGGAAGATCATTACCCCTCTGAAAGATCGCATCGGCTCCGAAATTCGCACGCACTACCCCGCGACGCTCAGCGAAGGCATGTCCATCACCGCGCAGGAAGCCTGGACGAAACGCGACGGAAAACGCCGCGTCGAAATTCCAGAATACGTGCGCGAGGTCGTGGAAGAAATCGCGTTTCAGGCCCGCGAAGACAAGCGCGTCGACCGCCGCTCCGGCGTCAGCCAGCGCCTGCCGATCAGCACCATTGAAAATGTGCTCAGCAGTGCCGAACAGCGCAGCGTCCGCAGCCACGAGTCAACGGTGGTGGCCCGCGTGGGAGACATCTACGCAGCTATTCCCTCGATGACCGGCAAATTCGAGCTGGAATATGAAGGCGAAATGAAGGGTGCCGACAACATCGCGCGCGAACTGATTCGCGCCGCCGTGGGCAAGACGTTCAACAAGCATTTCACCAACGTGAATTTCCAGCCCGTGGTGCAGTGGTTCGAGATTGGCGGCGAGCTGAAAGTGCCGGCGACGGCTTCAAGTTCCGAATTGCTTGCGCAGCTTAAAAAGATCCAGGGCTTATTTGAGCATCTGGAGACGCTTGGCGTGAAATCCAGAGACGATGCCGCGGTGCAAGCCGCCGCGGCCGAATTCATCCTGGAAGGTTTGTGGGCGCACAAGCGCATCAACCGTAGCGAGGAGCGCGGCTTCTTCGCCGAAGCCCGCAAGGCCAGCGAACCTCGCGATCCGCGCGAGCCGACCGGTGGTGGACGCATGCCTCGCCGCCAGTTCAACTAATCTCCTGTGTCGCTTTTAGCTGTCGCTCAATTTAGGGAGGGCCGATGAAGTACACCAAATACTCGCGCTACGCTCCCAACGCCGCGGATGACTTGGACATGCAAGACCTGATGAACCGCCTGTCCGACTTCTTTCTTCAGAGCGGCTTCGATTCTCCCTACGGAATCTACGAAATGGATCCCGAGCGCTCGCAGCAGGCATACATGGACGAGCTGCGCGAGGCGATCCTGCGCGCTCTGCAGGAAGGCGACCTGGTCCCCCAGGAATTGATGGATAAGATGCTTGAGAATCCGGACCTTAGCCAGAATCAGGGACTGCGCGATCTGATCGATCAGATTATCCAGCGCATGGAAGAGGAAGGGTTCATTCGGCAGCAGCAAGACGCGCGCGTCACCGATCCTCCCAGCGAAACTCCCGGCGGGCAAATTGGCCCTAGGCAAGAAGATCAGCCGCACGTGGAAGCACGCTTCGAAGTTACCGATAAGGCGCTCGATTTTCTCGGATTCAAGGCGCTGCGCGACCTGCTCGCCTCTCTGGGCAAGAGCAGCTTCGGACGGCACGACACGCGCGACCTGGCCACCGGCGTCGAATCCGGCGGCGCCTCAAAAGCCTACGAATTCGGCGACACGCTGAACATGGACATCAGCGGCACGCTTTTCAACGCCGTGCGGCGCAATGGTGCCGGCATCCCCATCGAGCTCGACTATCCCGACCTGATGGTTCACCAATGCGAATATCAAAGCTCCTGCGCCACCGTGCTGATGCTCGATTGCAGCCACAGCATGATCTTGTATGGCGAAGATAGGTTCACGCCCGCTAAGCGCGTGGCGCTGGCGCTTTCGCATCTGATTCGCACGCAATACCCCGGCGATTCGCTGCACTGCGTTTTATTTCACGATAGCGCGGAAGAAATCCCGCTCGGCAAGCTGGCCCGCGTGCAGGTCGGCCCGTATTACACCAATACCCGTGAAGGCTTGCGGCTGGCGCAGCGAATTTTAGCGCGCCAGAAAAAAGATATGCGCCAGATCGTGATGATCACGGATGGCAAACCTTCCGCGCTCACTCTGGACGACGGCCGCATCTACAAGAACGCCTTCGGCCTCGATCCCCTCGTGGTTACGCAAACGATCGAGGAAGTCGCCAAGTGCAAGCGCGCCGGAATTTTGATCAATACCTTCATGCTGGCGCGCGATTACAGCCTGGTGCAGTTCGTCCAGAAAATTACCGAACTGTGCCACGGCAAAGCCTATTTCACCACTCCCTACACGCTCGGCCAATATCTGCTGATGGATTACGTGGACCGCAAGACCCGCCAGATTCACTGAGGCACTCGTTTTCCGAATTATTCCTAGCGACGCCGCGTGCGAATGCGCTCCGCGACCCGTAGCTTGAGTGCACATATACTTCAGGTACGGGGGCGTAACGTCTCACCCCTTAGCTTCTAAGGCTCATTGGCGAGAAACTACGGTACAATCCAGCGCCTTGTAAGTGGGCACCCCGCGGGGCGAGAAGCTAGCATTTCAAATAGGTTCGGATGGCAAACACCGATTCGACCACATGGACACCTATTCCGGCACGCCACATTGCGGCGGTCGTAGTCGGCAACGCGCTTGAATTTTACGATTTCCTGACCTACGCCTTTTTCGCCGTTTATATCGGACGCGCATTTTTCCCATCCACCTCGCCGACAGCGAGCTTGCTCGCGTCTCTGGGCGCATTCGCCGCTGGCTTCATCACCCGTCCAATCGGCGGATTCGTGATCGGCACGATGGGCGACCGCTTGGGACGCAAACCGGCGATGATTCTGGCGTTCTCGCTAATGGGCATTGCGCTCATAGGGCTTGCGCTTACGCCTCCGCACTCCATGATCGGCGTTGCTGCACCCATTCTCGTGGTCTTCTTCCGCATGCTGCAGGGGTTTGCGCTCGGCGGCAATGTGGGACCGACCACCGCCTTCCTGCTGGAAGCGGCGCCCCCGGAGCGCCGCGGTTTTTACACCGCGTTTCAGGCCTGGACGCAGGATCTCGCAATTCTGGTCGCTGGGCTGGTCGGATTCGCGCTGGCCAACATATTGACTGACCACCAACTGGAGACTTTTGGTTGGCGCGTGGCGTTTCTGGTGGGCGCCGTAATCGTGCCGTTCGGGCTGATCATGCGCCACAAGCTGCCGGAAACGTTCTATGCCGACGCAGATGCAAAAAGCGAACGCGTCCCGCTGCGCCCGTACCTATCGGTAGCTATTTTCGGAATGATTCTGCTGGCCAGCGCCACGATCGGTACCTACATCGCGTCGTACATGACCACGTACGCGATCTCAACCTTGCACATGCGGGCGAATGTCGCGTTTGCGGCTACGGTTGTGGTCGGGCTTTCCGGACTTGCGTTCGATCTGGTGAGCGGAAGCCTTTCGGATCGCATCGGA
The DNA here is from genome assembly GCA_049591475.1 of Candidatus Acidiferrales bacterium. GTDB lineage: Bacteria > Acidobacteriota > Terriglobia > Acidiferrales > UBA7541 > Palsa-295. Next base: position 92,685 of record JBAWEZ010000041.1, on the reverse strand, counting down.
CGCAAAATGGTCATGATTGTCCCGGGCATTGCGCTGCTTCTGCTGATTTTTCCCGCCTTTTACGTGCTCGACCATCACCGCACCACGGCCGTCCTGCTGGGCTCGGCAGCCGTGCTGTATAGTTTACTGGCGCTTTCCACCGGCCCGATTCTCATATGGCTCACGGAGTCGTTGCCGGCAGCGATCCGTTCCGGCGGAGTTGCCACGGTCTACGCCGTCGCCATCGCCATCTTTGGCGGCACCACGCAGGTCTCCGTCACCTGGCTGATCAAAGTGACTCGCAATCCGGAAGCTCCTGCGTGGTATTGGGCCGTTGCCGCACTGGTGGGACTCGTGGCCATGTTCGCCATCCCCGAATCGGCGCCGCGCAAGCTTGCCCAAAAGCAAGTTGCGTCGGGCGCCATTAAGGGTTAATCGAGCCTCGTCCTCAGGAGCCGTGACCACGAAACAAGTTCCCCACTTGCACGTAGAGCCTTTCGATGGCCTTGAAAAAATCCTTCGTGCCCGCGGTTTCGCGTGTCACGTCGTTGGCGTCCAAATCGGCGGAGATCGCTTTGCTCAATTGCGTCGCCCGGCGGATGCGCTCCGAAATGATCAGTGGCAATACCGTTTGCGGATCATGGCGTTTTAGCTGGCGTTCCTGCCATTCTTGAACGGCCCACGCCGTTTTGCGCACGTAATCGACCGCGTCCCGAAAGTCCCGCAGGATGCGTGGGTCAACGGCTCCACTCTTGATGGCTTCCTCGATCGAAGCAAGCTGCGCGCTCGTTTTTCGAAGCTGGAAATTCACTCCCCAGAAGGTTTCGCTGGGCGCTACTAGCTCCACAGCCACGCCGAGCACACCGCCGTCCTTTGTGCGCCGGATGGCAGCCACGCGCGCCTTAGTACTTTCGTTGCTAATCAGATTGGTAAGGTGGATTTCAGTGCCGACTGCCGGTTGCGACTGCATTTCCAGTAGACCACCAAGGCCGTTTACTTCTTTTGCTTCGGCGGATTCCTTAAACACTGTGCCGCTGGAATCTTTCCACTTCGCTTCGATCGGCACGACCACGCGAAAACGGCTTGCCCTGCGTTGATCTGTCTGCGAGGGCGGCCGGGACGGGACCCCTTCCATTGCAGACCTCCATAATCCGTCTACGTTCTTATACCACCTCTAAACAAAAAGCGTTACGTACTAATACGCAACTATGTTCGCCGTTAATCCATCGATTAGCTCCATGAATTTTCCGGATACGTCGCCAGCCGCGCCAGAAGGTTCGCTTGCGCTCAGCCTTGCAATCGGCGTTAAATAGAGAGGATAAGATGCTCACATGCTGTAATCGTGGAGTGGCCACCAGCGCCGGTCCGAAAGGCGCTTCTGTGAAATCCCGCAGACTTTTCTGGCGCCGACGCTCGTTTATCACCTTCGGTGCGATTGCCGCGGCGCTACTGGTCGTCGTTTGCTGCCCGTCCGCGAAAGCTCTTATTCCGGCGCAGGCCGAGCGCGCGCATGCACTTAGTCTGCGACTAAAATGCATGTGCGGCGGATGTGACGACACCGTCGGCACCTGCAATCACAGCGGAGGCGCATTCGCCGGCCCCTGCGCCACCGCGAAGGCGGAGTTGAAGGAAATCGACCTGCGCATTTCGCGTGGTGAGTCGGACGACCTGATTCTGCAGGATTTTGTCCAGGAATACGGACCGGGCGTTCTTATCTCGCCTCCGGCCAAGGGATTCGATTGGCTCGTTTGGGTCATGCCCATTCTTTTGCCGCTGCTGGCGTTCGTGTTAGTTTGGCAGGTAGTGCGCCGATGGCGCCGCCGTTCTACTCTGCAGCCTGTCGCCGCGGATGGCCCGCCCGTCTCCGCAGATCTTCTGGAGCGCGCCCGTCGCGAATCCGAGAAGGATCCCGATGAGTAATATCGATATCGCCGTCGCATGCGTGCTGCTCGCGGTGGCAGTACTCGTGTTCGTATTCGGCGTGAAACTCGACGCATCTGACGCGGTGCCCCACCGCACCAAGCTCGATCAGCTCTTCGAGCGCCGCGATGCCGTTTACGAGAATCTCCGCGATCTCCGCTTCGAGCACCGCGCCGGAAAGTTTTCCGATCAGGATTACGAAGAAATCAAGCAATCGCTAGAAATTGAGGCCGCTCGCGTCTTGGCCGAGATGGATACGCTTACTGGCGGCGTTCCCACTCCTGCTACCCGCCAGGCTGCTTCCGAAAAGGGACGCCGTTCATGATTCACTTGGTTTCGAAAAAACTGACTTTTGCAGGTGTGCTCATTTGCGTCTTCGCATCGACCGTTCTCGCCGGCACGGTTTCGGGCACGATTCACAATGGCACCACCGGTAAAGTCGGCTCTGGCGTGCAAGTGATCCTCATTCAGCTGATGGGCGGCATGAAGCCGGTCGCCACCACCACGGCCGATGCACAGGGCCACTTTCAGTTCGACAATCCTCTGCTCGGCCAGGGTCCGATGCTGCTACGCGCCATCTATCGCGGCGTGATGTATCACGAGCCGGTGACGCCGGGCACTACGACCGTCAACATCGATGTGTTCGAACCCACGAGCAAACCCGGCGCCATCGAAGTGACCGCGCACGCCATCATCGTCCAGCCAGACGGACCAAACCTCGCCGTCGATGAGGAATACAAAATCGACAACAACACCAAGCCGCCGCTGGCGTTCTACCGCTCGGGCGGCACGTTTAAATTCTCACTTCCGGCAGGCGCGCAACTTGGCCAGGTTTCCGCCGGAATCGCCTCGGCCTCGGTCCCGGGGGTCATTCAGAGCATCACGGACGCGGGCAAAAACGAAAAATCGATCGACTACGCGTTTCGCCCCGGATCGAGCAACGTCGGCGTCACCTACACAGTTCCCTATCCGAGCAATCAAACAGAGATGAGCTTTTCCTCCCCCTACGCAGTGGGACGCCTGGCCATTTTCGCGCCGCCGACCGTCCAGATTTCCGGGGGCGATTTTGCGCCCGCCGGTGCGGCGCAAGGCTTCAGCGCCTACATGCGCCAAACCGTGGCGGCCAATACTCCCGTGTCCGTCGCGATATCCGGCACCGCGCCTCCGCCCGCTTCCGATAACGGCGATACTAGCTCGGCCGATAACTCGCAGAACCCCTCTGTAAATTCTCATGTTGACGACGGCGCGCAGGGTAATCCAGTGGCAACTGTAACCACTCTGCCGGCGCGTCTCGACAGCTTGAAATGGATCGTCGTAGGCGGGTTTGTCGCGCTGTTTGCGCTGGGCTTGATTTTCGTGCTGCGCCAGCCGCAAGTCGCACCCGTAAGTTCAACAGGAGGCACTGCGCCAGCTCCACAGCCGGAGCCGAGACATTCTTCCGCAGCATCGACGCAAGCCGTCGCGTCCGCTGGCACCGCTCCTCCGCCCATGCGCTCGTCAGCTTCAGCCGCCGCCTCTGCTTCTGCCGTGAAAATCGCATCCGAGATGGAAGGGAATGTCGAAGCCGACGTTGAGCGGGAAGTCCGCGGAAGCCTCGACGAACTCAAGGACTCTCTCTTTCGCCTGGAACTGCGCCGCGAAGCGGGAACGATTTCCGAGGAGGAATACATCCTCCGACGGGACCGCGTACAAAAGACCTTGCGCGATCTGGTGAAAGGTTAAATGGCTTTGGATGGCGCCGTGGATCAACTGGTGAGCGGTTCTTCGATGTCGCTGCCACAATCCGCGTCCGAGCTAGACGCTGCCGCAACCGCCGGCCTGGCCGTCTCGTTCGAAAAAATTGATAAGCGCTTCGGTTCCCTGATCGCGCTCCGCCGTGTTTCGTTCGGGGTGATGCCCGGCGAATTCGTGGCGCTGTTGGGCCACAATGGAGCCGGTAAGACCACTTTGCTTCGCATTGCTGCCCAGCTCATGTCACCCACCAGCGGGCAGGTACGATTCTCCAGCGTCGGCCCGGGGGACTCGCCGAAATCCTTTATCGGCATGGTGGGCCACAGCACCTTGCTCTACGACGAGCTCACCGCTGAAGAAAATCTTTCGTTTTTCGCGAAACTCTATCACCTGGCGGACATTCATGAACGCGTCGGCCAAGCGCTCGCTGCGTGCGGTTTAGCCACGCGCGCCGGAAGCAGCGTTCGAAACTTTTCTCGCGGAATGCGCCAGCGGCTGGCTATCGCGCGCGCTCTATTGCACCGCCCGCGCCTGCTGCTCTTCGATGAACCCGCTGCCGGCCTCGACCGCCAGGGCGCTGCGTGGTTCGCCGAAACGCTCGCGGGCCTGCGGGCCAGCGGCGCCACGATCATCATGAGCACTCACGCGCGCAATGAATCACTCGACCTGGCCACGCGTGCCATTTCCCTTTCCGTTGGCCGCATCGAGCACGACAGCGGCTCCGGCGGCGACCCGCGCCCCATCCTGGCCGCGTTGCGGACGGAGGCGTGATGTCCACGGCACGCGCCGCCGCAATTCTGCTCGGCAAAGAACTGCGCCTGGAATTGCGCACTCGCGAGCTCCTGAACGCTACTGTCGTCTTCGCCATCATCGTTGTCGTGCTTTTCAGCTTCGCTTTCAATCCTACTCCAGCCGAGTCTCGTCACTATGGACCCGGCCTGCTCTGGATCGCATTTCTTTTCTCGGGCTCGTTGATGCTGCACCCGTCGTTCGCGCGCGAACAATCCAACGACACCCTTGACGCGCTGCGTATGGCGCCTGTGTCAAGCTTTGCTATCCTGCTCAGCAAAATGCTCGCCAATTTTATTTTCTTGTCGCTCGTGGAAGTGGTGCTCGTCCCGGTTTTCGCCGTGCTGTACAACGTTTCGCTGGCCGGTATCGTGGGCCGCCTGATTTTCGTGCTCGTCCTGGGCACCGCCGGCGTAGTCGTCACCGGCACGGTGTTTTCGGCCATTTCCGCGCACGCGCGGATGCGCGAACTGCTTTTGCCGCTGCTTATGCTCCCTGTCCTGGCGCCGCTGTTGATTGCCGCGGTTGAATCCACTGCCGCGCTTTTCTCCACCCAGCCGTACCTGGACCAAAGCTGGGCCGCTTTCTTGGCCGGTTTCGATATCGTTTTTTTGACTGCTTCCTGGCTTTTGTGCGATTTTTTGATGGAGGAATAAGTTTGGAGTTCGCTTTATGAAATACCGAATTGCTGGCGCGGCGTTTGCCGCCGCGCTGATTGTTTTCGCCGGTTACGCGGCCCTCTATATTGCGCCGGTTGACGTCCGCCAAGGCCAAATCTATCGAATCTTTTACTTTCACCTCGCGGCATGGGTCTGCACTTTCACGGCATTTACGATCGTATTTATTTCGAATATCGCTTATCTAGCTACGCGACGGCAACGCTGGGACAGCCTCGGCGTCTCTGCCGCCGAGCTTGGTGTGGCTTGCTGCTCGATCGGGCTGATCACCGGCCCGTTGTGGGCCAAGCCGGTATGGGGCATCTGGTGGACCTGGGATGCGCGCCTGACCACCACGTTCATCATGTGGCTGCTATACATCTCATACTTGATGTTGCGCGGGCTGTTGGAAGATCCTCGACGCAGCGCTTCCCTGTCGGCCGTGTTCGGCATCTTCGCGTTTCTGGATGTGCCGCTCGTTTATATGTCCAATCGCCTGTTCCCCACCCAGCATCCCCAGCCGGTGTTTTTTGGCGGTCCCGGCTCGGGTGTGGATCCGACCATGGCAAAGGTGATTGTGCTTTGTATGATTGCCTTGCTCGTAGTGATGATTCCCATTCTGGTTGACCGATACCGTATCGAATGCATGCGCCGCGAAATGGAAGAGCTGCGCCAAGAAATCGAATTGCGGAGCCTGGACGCTCAGTCCCGGTCCGTGAAGGGGGCCCTATGAAGGACTTTCAGTTTCTCTTTGCCGCATGGATTGCCGTCTGGGTAGTTTTTTTCGTTTACGAGGTCACCGTCGCCCGCCGCCTATCCAAACTCCGTGGCGAAATCGACAGCCTCAAGCAGCAACTCCGCGAAGATTGACCCATCATTCCGTCCGTTTTCCGACGCCTTGGGCCACCCGGTTCTGGCAAAACCGTCGGTCCCCAGCTGATTAAGATAACCTTCCTTTCCCATCCGACATCGTATGACCATCAAGGGTTGCGGCCCTAGGTGTATACTGCGGAGAGTTTCCGGCAGGAGGCAGCCCGATGCCACATACTTTCCAGACACGTTGGCTAGCGGTGCTCGTAGCCTTTGCGTTTCTCACTGCTCCCGTCACTGCCGCTCCGGCGAACAACAACAAATCCTCTGACACCACAAATTTGGCCGACAATCAGCCGCTTCCTGAATACGCGCATCCCGATGTTAAGCCCGGAAGCGAGGCGGACGTCAACGCCATCGGCCATCGTAATGTTGGCAAGGGCCTCGACTTTTACTCTCTGGAAAAAGAAATCGCGCTGGGCAAGCAGCTCGCTCAGCAGGTTGACTCGGAAGCAAAGTTTATCAACGACCCGGTCGTCGTCAACTACGTCAACAAAGTTGGCCAGAACCTGGTGCGCAACTCCGATGCGCGTGTTCCCTTCACCATCAAGGTGATCGACTCGGACGTCGTGAATGCCTTCGCCCTTCCTGGCGGTTTTTTCTACGTGAATAGCGGGTTGATCTTGCACGCAGATACTGAAGCCGAACTCGCCGGCGTCATGGCCCACGAAATCGCCCACGTTTGCGCCCGCCACGGCACCAAGGACATGACTAAGCAAAGCATCGTTCAGCTTGCGTCCATCCCGGCGATGATCTTTATTCCCTACACTTGGGCCGGATACGCCATTTACCAGGGTATGAATTTCGCGATTCCGCTTACGTTTCTCCGCTTCTCCCGCAAGGACGAAGCCGAAGCCGATTTCCTCGGCCTCCAGTACATGTATAAGGCCGGATACGATCCCAATGCCTTCGTCGCCTTCTTTGAAAAAGTAGAAGCCGACGAAAAGAAGCAGCCCGGGACGATACCGAAGATTTTCGATACGCATCCGCCCACACCGGACCGCATCGAAGCCGCCCAGCAGGAAATTGCCACAATTCTCCCGGCACGCAGCGAATACATTGAGACCACTTCAGAGTTCGACCAGGTGAAGGCCCGCCTGCAGCGCATCGACGCGAACCTCCGCGTCAAGAACTCCAACGGTCCAACGCTGCGGCGCAAAACCACCGAAAACAAGGGCGGCAATCAGAATCCGGACGACAACAGCGACGGGCCGCCGACGCTGAAGCGCCGCCCGGACGACCAACCACAGCAGCAGCCTCAGCAGCCCGACCAGCAGCCGTAATCCGCTTCTAGGCCGCAGGCAGCCGGGCGCAACGACGCTCGTGCTTCCGGCGCATTTAGTGCCAATTCCGCGAAATCAATTGTGAAATTGAACCGGGCGTGCGTGCGTCTCGGCCACTCCGAGCCGCTTCAGACCTTCGGAATAATAGCGACGGTAGAGTATGTCCCACTCTTCGCTGCCTTCCAAAATCTCTTTCTTTTGCGAGCCGATCTTGGCGCGCGCATCCGCGTCTACTTGTTCTTCCAGCTTCAGCAGTGAAGTCAAAATGTTCACGATTTCCTGTCGAATCGTGTCGCGATCTTCCACGAAATCGACGTCCGGACTGGATACGAGAAGTTCGATGATTCGATGAGAGAGTCGTACGGTCTTTTCGCGGGTCAAACGCATATCAGCGGAGAATGAGTTTCCTTTCGCGAGCCAACTGGCCTTTCACCTTCTTGTACATTTCCTGGTACGAAGCGCCGGTGCGCTGCATTTCATCTGAATACTTGCTCAAAATCTCGCGCACCTCTTCGTTCAGCCGGTCCTCGATGCTGATCTCGTCCGCCATCACCTGCCGGACGCGCTGGTTCAGCTCGTCTACGTTCTTTGTTTCGATCATCTTGGCGGCCACGAGGCGCTTCACCACCTCTTTAGCCATGTATCCCACGTAATCCCGATTCAAAAGCATTCAGCTTGGCTCCGCGGCGCAAACTTTCCTGAATTGAGTCTACTGGGTGTGCGCGAAAAGTGTCAAGGCAAGTATCGTCCCTACGATTCTCTCGATTTTGCGTCTACCTGCCACAATTTGCCGCTTAATGAGCACCGGCGTATAATCACTGGTTTAGGCGTATGCCAATGGGATCAACTGACAAGCCCCGGCGCGGCCAGTCCCCTTCCGGGAACTCAACCGCCGCCCTCGCAGTCCCGGTTATAGAGAACGACAATGCCATCCGCGTCCGGGGCGCGCGCGTCCACAACCTCAAAAATATCGACTTCTCGATCGCCCACAACGCCATCACCGTGGTCACCGGCGTCTCCGGCTCCGGCAAGTCCAGCCTTGCCTTCGACACTCTCTACGCCGAGGGTCAGCGCCGCTACATCGAATCTCTCTCTGCTTACGCCCGGCAATTCCTCGAGCGCATCGAAAAACCCGACGTGGACGAAGTTACCGGCATCGCTCCAGCCATTTCCATCCGCCAGAAGAATTCCACGCGGAATCCGCGCTCCACAGTCGCCACGGCCACTGAAATTTACGATTACGTGCGTCTGCTCTACGCCCGTGCGGGGCGTACCTTTTGCCTGCGCTGCGGCGAAGAAGTCCGCAAAGATACCTTCGATGAAATCGCCACGCGCGTCATGGCGCTTCCGGAAGGCACGCGTTTTTACGTCCTGTACGAATTGAAGATCAGCGCTGACCCCGTGCCCGGCGCACCAGCGTCAGCTCGCCGTATCCGCGCGTCGGCAACCGCCCGGCCCGCGCCCGATGCCGTTCGCCAGACCCTCGTCAGCCTGCGCAAGAGCGGCTTCAATCGCCTCTACCAAGCCGGCCGCGTATTCGAATTCTCCACGCCCGAGGATCTGCTCGATATCGATTTCAACCAGCCTGTCTGGGTGCTGGTGGACCGTCTGGCCATTTCTCCCGACATCCGCTCCCGCGTGATGGACTCCGTCGAGATTTGCTACCGCGAAGGACGTGGCGAAGCGATCGTTGAGTTCGCGTCCGATCCGGATGCCCCCGGAAGTGCGCCCGAACGCATGGTTTTCAGCGAGCGCTTTACTTGCAAGAAATGCGGCACCACCTATCAGGAGCCGGAGCCGCGCCTTTTCTCGTTCAACAATCCTTACGGTGCCTGCCCCCGCTGCCAGGGGTTCGGCAATACCGTCGATTTCGATCTCGATCGCGTGGTGTCCGACAAAAGCAAATCGCTCGCCGATGGCGCGATCGAGCCATGGACCAAACCGCGTTACCGCTCGCTGGCCATTGAGATGAAAAGGTTCGCGCGCACCAACGGCATTCCCGTCGATATCCCCTTCCGCGAACTCACACCCGCGCAACGCGACGCTATCGTCGAGGGCGATAAGAAAGAAGGTTTCCCCGGCATCAAGGGCTTCTTCGAGTGGCTGGAGCGCAAAAAATACAAGCTCCACGTTCGCGTGTTTCTTAGCCGCTATCGCGGTTACACTACCTGCCCCGATTGCAATGGCACACGCCTGCGCGCCGAAGCTCGCGCTGTGAAAATCGCCAGTCGCTCGATCACGGAAGTTTGCCAGATGACCGTCAAGGAAGCGCGGCCGTTCTTCGACAGCCTGCAATTGAGCGCCGCCGAAATGTCCATCGCCGAAAAAGTGCTCGAGGAAATCCAGCAGCGCCTCCGCTTTCTCGACGAAGTTGGCCTCGATTACCTCACCCTCGATCGTCTCACATCCACGCTATCTGGCGGCGAAGCGCAGCGCATTCAGCTCGCCACTTCTCTCGGCTCGCGCCTGGTCGGCGCCCTCTACGTGCTCGATGAGCCTTCGATCGGCTTGCATCCGCGCGACACCAACCGCCTGATCGACATCCTCAAAGGCTTGCGAGACCTGGGCAACACTCTGGTGGTCGTCGAGCACGATCCGGATACCATTCTCGCCGCCGACGACGTGATCGACCTCGGCCCAGGCGCCGGCGAACACGGCGGCCATATCATTTTTGCCGGTTCGCGCGACGCGCTGCTCAAAGATCCGCAGTCGGTCACTGGCCGCTACCTGCGGGGAGAAACTCGCATCGCCGTTCCTCAACGCCGCCGCAAGCCGCAGGGCAAAGTCCTGAAAATTATCGGCGCGCACACTCACAATCTTAAGAATATCGACGTGATGGTCCCACTCGGCGTGCTTGTCGCTGTAACTGGCGTTTCCGGCTCGGGGAAATCCACGCTGGTGCATGACGTGATCTACAAAGCGCTCGAAGCAAAGCGCACCGGAGGCAATTGGCGAGCTTATTGCGATCGCATCGAAGGCGATGCCGCGATCCAGGCCATCGAAATGGTTGATCAATCTCCCATTGGCCGTACGCCCCGTTCGAATCCCGCCACGTATCTAAAAGCGTTCGATCCGATTCGCGACGCCTTCGCCGCGACGCCAGAAGCCAAAAAGCGTCGCCTATCCGCAGGACATTTTTCATTCAACATTCCCGGCGGCCGTTGCGAAGCGTGCCAGGGCGACGGCACCGTCACCGTCGAAATGCGTTTCCTTGCCGATGTCGAACTGGTGTGCGAAGAATGCCACGGCACGCGCTATAAGAGCAGCGTCCTCGAGGTTCTCTACCGCGAGAAGAATATTCATCAGGTTCTGCAAATGACCGTGCGCGAAGCACTGGTCTTTTTCGCTAGCAACCCGAAAGTCACTGCGCGCCTGCGCGTCCTCGACGAAGTCGGCCTCGGCTATCTCCGCCTCGGCCAATCCGGCACTACGCTTTCCGGCGGCGAAGCGCAGCGCCTCAAGCTCGCCGCGCATCTCACCCGCGAAGCCGCCACCGGCATTCTGTATATCTTCGACGAGCCCACCACCGGCCTGCACTTTGACGACATTCAGAAGCTTCTGACGGCGTTCCGCAAGCTGATCGATGCTGGAGCGTCCGTGCTGATCATCGAGCACAATCTCGACGTTATCAAATCCGCGGATTGGGTAATCGACCTTGGTCCCGAAGGCGGCGACGCTGGCGGCCGCGTGGTTGCCGCCGGGACTCCCGAGCAAGTCGCGCGTAATGCGCAATCGCACACTGGAAAGTTCATCGCACGCGTCCTCACCCAAGACGACGGCAATCAGCGCGCCCACACTACGCCGGTTACGCTAAACTCCGTGACAAACGCCTCGGCTGAAAAATGAGACGGTCATCGACGGCTGGCATTCTTCTCGCGCTTTTTGCCTCGGTTAGCTTCGCGCTCAGGGCGCAAAACACCGGCGTCACTCGCACGCGCATTCATCGCGACGCTGCCGCGGCGCAACTCAACCGCCTCCTCAACGACGCGCAATCCGCCGTCCAGCAGAAGGATTACGCATCCGCCGCCAAGGACTACCAGCAATATCTCGCCAAGAAGCCGGACGATGCGACTGTCCATTTCGATCTTGGTTACGTCTACACAGCCCTTGGCCGCGCGGACGACGCGAAATCCGAGTATCAGAAAGCCGTGGCCATCGATCCCAAAATGTCCGCAGCGTATCTAAACCTCGGCCTCACGCTTCTGCCGGATGATCCGGCCGGAGCCGTCGACCCGCTGCAACACGCGGCCGATCTGATGCCCAATAAGGCGCGCCCTAAATTCCTGCTCGGCACCGCGCTCGACCGCAGCGGCAAACTCGACGGCGCCATCACCCAGTATCAAGCTGCCGAAAAGCTAGATGCCAAAGATTTCGATACGCACCTGGCTCTCGGCCTGGCTCTCTTGCGCGCCAAACGCCCCGCTGACGCCGAGCCCGAATTTCGCGACGCACTCGCGCTTCAGCCCAATTCGCCTGATTCCCCGGAGACCGATGAAGCGCACCTCGGCCTTGGCCAGTGCCTGATCGCCCAAAGGCACTACCAGCCCGGGATAGCCGAATTGCAAACTTATTTGGAATCACATCCGGCTGACGCCAAGATCCGCGTCGAGCGTGCTGCTGCTCTCGTCGATCTCGGAAATCTCGATGAAGCAATGGCGGAACTCGACCGCGCCGCCAGCCAAGGCCCTGAAAGCACCGATGCCCTTGAACTTCGCGCCCGCATTTATTTCGCCAAGAAGCAATACGCTAGCGCCGTTCCGCCGTTGCAGCAAGCCGTCGCTCGTGCCCCGCGGAACGCCAATTTTCGCGCGCTTCTCGGCCACGCCCTTCTACAATCCAAGGATTACCCGGAAGCGGTCGCTCAATTGTTGGCAGCCAATCACCTCGACCCCAGCGCGAACGACGTACTCGCCGACCTCGTCCTCGCAGAGTACAACACGAAAAACTACGCGGTCGCGCTGCAGGTTCTCGACGTGCTTTCTAAGCGCGCCCCCTTGCCCCCCGGGAGTTGGTTTATTCGCGGTGCCTGTTACGATAAACTGGAGCAGCCGGAGCAGGCTCTGGGCGCGTATCAGCATTTCCTGCAGCTGAATACGAACGAGAACAGCGACATGTACTTCGAAGCCAGTTCCCGAGCTCGCGCCCTCGCCCGCGAGCTAAAGGACAAAAAGAGGTAGCATCCGTGGCCTCATCCCTCCACTTCTCCGGAGGCCTTCTTTTCGCGGCGCTCGTCTTGGGTCCCGGCCTCCCGCGAGACCATACTGCAGAACTCCGAGTTCGCTTCCAGCGCGAAATGAATCCGGTGCACAAGGCCGAGCTGATGCAAAAACTTGGTGCCGCTGAATTTCGCGAAATTGAGAGAGACGTCACCAACCGCCAGTTCCACGACGCCCTTCAGATCCTCGGCCAATATCACTCCGAAGTCGTGCAGTGCTCCAAAGAACTCGACCACGCAAATATCGACCCGGTAAAAAAGCCAAGTGGCTTCAAGCAGCTGCAAATCTCTGTGCGCGAAGCGCTGGAGCGCATCGACCGGCTCATCTCCACGATGACGTCAGACGAGCAGGTTCAGTTTCGCCACGACCGCGACGATCTGGAGACGTTAAATAGCCATCTCCTCCAAGAACTGTTCCCTCGCGAGCGGCCCCGCCGCAATTACCATCACATCCCCATTCCCTAGGAGGTGAACATGCGCCGTCGGATGACATTCTTGGCGACCCTCACGGCCGTTTTTGCCGCGTTCCTTGGAGTGGCCCAAGTGGCCGCTGCCCGGCCGCAACTCCATGACTACCTCAGCAACGAAGAGGCCGGAAAGATCCGCGATGCGACCACTCCGTCCGATCGCATCAAGCTCTACATGTCATTCGCCGAAGACCGGCTTGAAAAGTTCAAATATGAACTCAACCGCACCGCTCCTGAGCGCGACCGCAGCGATGTCTTAAACGGCCTGCTCCACGCCTACGAGGGTTGTATGGACGACGCTTCCGACGAAATTGACGATGCCAAACTCAAGCAGGTTGATATCAAGCAAGCGCTGAATCTGATGAACGAGAAGGGCAAATCGTTCTTGTCGCAACTCCAAAATTACAGTAAAAATGGACGCTACCTCAGCGACTACAGCGATACGTTGCAAGATGCAATCGACAGCACCACGGGAGCCCTGTCAGACGTGGCTGATGCGAAAAAAACGATGCTGCCTGCGGTGGTGCGGCGAAAACAGTGAAGAAACTGCTAGGCCGTAACAAGCGCGTTCCCGGAGGCGACAGAATCTTTCAAAGAATTTTCACGCGCCTCGGATGTCAGGGCCGCCCGCCTCAGTTTCTCGTCGAATTTCATCCCTACGCCGGGTTCACCCACACGATCCGCTTGCGGGGAGAAGTCGCTCACGTGCGCCTTTCGGACGTCCTTCGCCGTGCGCCCCTTCAGGTGATCGAATCCGCCGCGGCCTTACTACTGGGCCGTCTGTACCGCCGTCGCCCGCCCGCTGCTTTGCTGGATGTGTACCGCCAATTCGCACACTCCGGCGCCACCCGTGAACGAATCATGTCGCTTCGTCGCAGCCGGGCGCGAAAACTGGACTTGCACCCCGCCGGTTCGCACCACGATCTTCACGCCATGTACCAGCAACTGAATGAAAGGTACTTTGAACGGGCGCTTCCCTATCCGCGTCTTGGATGGAGCAAGCGCTCCTGGCAGGCTCAATTGGGATGTTTCGATCCGGCGCTTAATCAGATTGTTATGAATCGCGTGCTCGATCATCCGGATGTTCCCGAATACGTGGTCGCCTATGTCCTATATCACGAGATGCTTCATCAAAAGCATCCCGTCAAGTTCGCACGCTGCCGCCGTGAATCGCACTCTGGCGAGTTCCGCCGCGATGAGCGCCAGTTTTCCGAATACGCCCGCGCCATGAAATTCCTCAAACACTTCGGCTCAGAGCGCCGCCGATAATTCCAGCGTCATAGCCTGACTGTTTTGGAAGAAGGTCAATCCCGCTTGCGGGACAGTTCCTGAATCTTCTTGTGGATTTTCTTCTCGTCGCTCGCGTTTGGAAACGCGCTCAGGTAATCCCGGTAGGTTTTTGTCGCTGCCGCCCAGTTGTGTTGCTTTTCGTACGCCTCGCCCAGCAGCAATTGCGCTTTCGCGTTCTTCGGATCGAGATGCGCCGCTTCTTCGAATCGCGATATCGCGGCCCCGTCGTCACCTTTGTGCATGTAGAACGTCCCTACATTCACGTCCTTCGCTGCCCGCGATGCGTTTACCTGCGCCTGTTGCTGTTGTGCCTGCGCTGTTGCTGAGGGCGAGTTCTGCTGCCAACCCGAAGCTGCGGTCGGCAGACACAGGCCCAAAACAGCCATAAAAACAGCGTTTCCGATCCACAACCCCAATCGGCCCACGCTCATCCGCCCGCCATGCAGTACGGATGCAGCAGCACTTCCCCACCTTGCTGGTTTCCGTTCCGCTCGATTTGCTATCATGGAAAGTGGCACATGGCGCTTGAACGGCGCTGTCCGCCTTCCATTCTAACTCGCCGACAATGGAACTACGCGAAAAAGTCGACCAGCTGCCGACGCAGCCCGGCGTATATCTCTTTCTGGACGCCGCCGAGAACATCGTCTACATCGGCAAAGCCGGGTCCCTGCGCAATCGTGTCAAATCGTATTTTCTAGAATCGCGCTGGCAGGACGCGAAAACCGGATCTCTCGTCCGAGAAATTGCCGATCTGCGATTCATCGTCGTCGACAACGAAAAAGAAGCCCTTGCGCTCGAAAACAACCTCATCAAGAAACACAAGCCCAAGTTCAACGTGCTCTTGCGTGATGACAAGACCTATCCCTACATTCGCTATACCGCTTTCGAAGAGCATCCCCGTGTCTACGTCACGCGCCGCCTGCTAAAAGACGGCTCTATCTATTTCGGCCCGTACTTCCCCGCCAGCCTCGCGTATCGGCTGGTGCACTTGATCCACAAACATTTTCTAGTGCCTTCTTGTACCGTCGATCTAACGCGCAGTCATCCTCGTCCATGCTTGCAGTTTTACATTCATCGCTGCCTCGGCCCGTGCGTCGAGGGCCTCGTCACCGGCGATCGCTACGCGGAGGCCGCTCGCGATGTGCGCCTCTTCCTCGAAGGCCGCCGCAACGACCTCTCGCACAGCCTCAAAGAGCGCATGGAGCGCGCTTCCACGGACGAGCGCTACGAAGAAGCCGCTGGATATCGCGATCTCCTGCGCACGCTCACCGAAATGGAAGAGCGCCAGAAGATCGCCGCCGCCGAAGGCGACGATACCGACGTTCTCGGCTGGTATGCCGAGCCGCCGCAGGTCGCCGTCAATCTTTTTCACCTTCGGGGTGGGCGCGTCGTCGATCGCCGCGATTTTTACTGGGAAGATCTGGCCGAATTCGATCCTGCTGAATTTCTGCCGTCGCTTATCAAGCAGCTCTATCTCGATGCATCTTACCTGCCGCGTTTTATCCACACTCCCATCGACTTCGAAGATCGCGCCGTCCTCGAAGACGTGCTCACCGAAACGGCCGGCCATCGCCTCGAAATCTTCAATCCCCAGCGCGGGCAAAAGCACCAGTTCCTCGAACTCGTAGAAAAAAACGCTCAGCATTCATTCATGCAGCGATTCCGCATCTTGAAGCCCAGTTCCAAGGCCATAGCCGAAGGGCTCCAATCCGCCCTCGGTCTGCCCGAGCCCCCCAAACGCATCGAATGCTTCGACATCTCGCATATTCAGGGCTCGGACACCGTCGCGTCCATGGTCGTCTGGGAAGACGGCCGTATGAAAAAGTCCGACTATCGCAAGTTCATCATTCGCGGTGAAGCGGCGCCCGAAACCGACGACAAGTTTCGCGGCATCCTTCGCGACGATTTCTCCAGCATGCGCGAAGCCGTCACTCGCCGTTACAGCCGCCTGCTCGCCGAAAATAAGCCTCTCCCCAGCCTCATACTCATCGACGGTGGCCTCGGCCAGCTCCACGCCGCCGCCGAAGCCCTCGACAAACTAGCCATCATCAATCAGCCGCTCGCCAGCATCGCGAAAAAAGAAGAAATCCTCTACGTGCTCGGCCGCGAAGACGACCCTATCGCACTCGATCACCATTCTCCCGTCCTGCACCTCATCCAACAAATTCGCGACGAGACTCACCGCTTCGCCGTCACGTTTCATCGCCAGCGCCGCACCAAGGCCCGCGTCCGGACCGCGCTCGTCGATATTCCCGGCGTCGGCCCGCGCACCGCGCAACGCCTTTTGCGCCGCTTCGGTAGCTTCGCGCGGCTTCGTCACCTCTCAGTCGAAGAAATTGCCGTTGAGATCCCTCGCCCGCAAGCCCAGCGTGTCTTCGACGCCTTGCACTCCTCCGAAAGCGTCGCTCCGGATACTCCCGCGCCCGCAACGCCTGCGCGCTGAAAAATTGGGCACTTGTTTTCTTGCTTCCTTGCCTCTGTTTCTTCTGTGATAGCCTTACGCCGTGTTGGAACAGGAAACATCCGCCGCATCGAGCTACTATGCCCGCCGTGCCTCCGAAATAGATCTCGCTGCCGACGAAATCAACCGCCGTTATAGCTCCTACCAGTTTGCCGCTCTCGTTCTCGTGTTGATTTCGATCGCCTTGGTATACGAGGCCGTGATCCCGCCCAGGCTTCCGCCATGGACCATCCTGCTTCCGCTCGCTGCGCTTGTCGCCACCTACAAGCAATCTCGCAACCTTCGCCGCCGCGTCCTGAAACTTCTCAGTGTCCGCGAATACTGCGACAAAGCCATGGCCCGTCTGGCGCATCAATGGGAGTCGCTCGATGATGGCAAGGACTTCATCGACCGCGAGCATATGTACGCCACGGATCTCGACCTTTTCGGACGCGCTTCGCTCTTCCAACTGCTCTGTTCCGCGCGCACGCATGCTGGGCGCGAAACGCTCGCGTCCTGGCTGAAAAAGGGTGCCCCGAAAAACGAAGCCTTGTCCCGCCAGGCGGCAGTTGCAGAGCTGCGCGGCCGGCACGACGTGCGCGAAGCACTCGCTGGCGCGGGAACGAGCTCCGTCTTCACCCTTCGCCCCCGCACCATTCGCACCTGGGTGGACGAAATTGCTTCTCGCCAGCGGCTTTCACCCTGGATACATCCGCTCGCTCTCGCCATCGTTCTGGGACTGGCGGCGACCCCTTTTCTGTATTGGCTCGGCTACGCCAGTCTGCAGACGGTGTGGTTCCTGCTTGCAGGGTGGATCGGAGTCGCGTTGGCCTTCTCGACAATTTTCATGAAGCACGTTCAGTTCATCATGGAATCGATCGATTCTCCGGCGCCCGAGCTCGCCATCGTGGCCGATCTCCTCGAAGTCATCGAACGCGAGCGCTTCTCGTCGCCGAAGCTTGTAGCTATCGCTGAGCGGGTGAAACAAAAGGATGGCTCAGCTTCGCGCCAGGTGCGCCGCCTTCATCGCTTCGTTCGGCTTCTTCAACTGCGCAATATGCTCGTTCTGCTATCGGCCGTGCTTTGGTCCACGCAACTCGCCACCGCCATCGATCGCTGGCACCGCCATCACGGCCACGACCTTGTCGATTGGCTGGACGCCATCGGCGAGTTTGAGGCGCTCGTGTCCCTCAGCGCATACGCATTCGAACATCCCAGCGACGTTTTCCCCGAATTGACCGAGCACGGGCCGGCTTTCATCGCGCAGGCTCTTGGTCACCCGTTGCTCGACGAGCGCGCTTGCATCACAAATGACATTTCACTTAACGAAGACACTCGATTCCTGATCGTCAGTGGATCGAACATGTCCGGCAAGAGCACGTTCCTGCGAGCCGTAGGCGCCAATGCCGTACTTGCCTGGACCGGAGCGCCTGTCCGATGCGCGCAGTTGCGCATTTCCAAGCTCGCTATCGCCGCGGCCATCCGCGTTCAGGACTCGCTCGCCGACGGCCAATCGCATTTCTTCGCCGAAATGAAACGCCTGCGCCGCATGATCGATCTCGCTGGCGAAACGCCCACGCTTTTTCTCGTCGACGAAATCATGAGTGGCACCAACTCCAAGGACCGCCGCATCGCCTCCGAATGGGTCATGCGCGCTCTCATCCGCCGAGGTGCCATCGGCCTGATCACCACCCACGATCTCACCCTCACCGAAATTGCGTCCAACGGTCTGCCCGGGCACAACGTTTTCTTTGAAGATTCCGGCGAAGGTGGCCAGCTGCTTTTCGATTACAAGCTGCGCTCCGGCCTGCTCACCCACTCCAATGCCCTCAATATCGTCCGCATGCTCGGCATCGACACGGCGACTTGAGAATCGCAAGTTCCGGATTTGTTGCGTCAGGACTGCGCCCATATTTGGGGGAGCGGTCGTCGGCGTCATGTGCATTTGTGATGGATGCTCTATTGGTCTGATTCCCAGTGCCTGCTAAAAGAACATATTCGTTCGTCTGGGCGCCGCCATGAAGCGATTGCCTCTGCTCCGCGTCCGCTCCTCACCCCAGAACGAACAATCCCGGCAGGTACTGTAACTGTCCCTCAGGCCAGTAGCAATTTCCGTGCGGTTTGCGCTACCGTCGTCATGAGCTGTACGCGGTCTCCGAAATTCGAAACAATCGGAGATCAATTGGCAAAGGTCGCCGGCAAGTCGGCTCTGGCCGGGCGCGAGGACGCATCGATAAAGCCACAAATGAGCGGCATCGCTAAAACTCGTTACCGGGAAAGTTCAAGACGGCGCCTCATGCGTGCGTTGAAGACCGCCATTCGCTCGCGCCTTTTGTGCGCATCTGTCGTCTCTAAACCGGCGCGTTTTACCCGGAACAGTCATTCGAGTAAAAACGCATCTAACTTATTGAAAATAATAGACGGCGCCCCCTCTTACCCGGAACGTCCCGGCGCATCGCTTTTTTCGCCGCGGTTTCGCCAAAGCCCCTTGCCTCAGGCCCCGGGACAGGGCCTCCTCCCGCACGCGCCACTCCTGGGTGGCAAAAATGCACCCTCCCGCCGCCCTGTGTTAGGATTTCCTGCTAAAGAGCGGGCATTTCACTCCAGACTGGCAGGAGCCTTCGGCACGCACATGGACAACCGTGAAGTCGCAAAAATTCTCCGCGAGACCGCGCAGCTCCTCGAAATCGACGGCGCGATCATCGGCCGTTATCGCAGCTACGAGAAAGTCGCTGATCTCCTCGGCAGCTTCACCGAGCGCATCGAGGACGTCGCCAAGGACGACAAAAAGCTCAAGGAGCTTCCCGGCATCGGCGAAGGCATGGCCGAGCACATCCGCGAAATCCTCGCCACCGGCGATTACAGCCTTCGCCAGAAGCTACTGAAGAAATTCCCCCCCACGATCCTTCAGTTACTCGACGTGCAATCGCTCGGACCCAAGCGAGTCGCCCTGCTCTGGAAGAGATTCAAGGTCGCCACCGTCGAGGACCTCGAGAAAATCGCGCGCGAGGGCAAACTGCGCGACCTGCCTGGTTTCGGCGAAAAGAGCGAGCAAGCCATTCTCAAAGGCGCCGAGCAGTTCAAAAATCTGGGCGGATCCGGCCGGTTCCCTATCAACGTCGCGGACGACGAAGCCCACAAGCTCGTCGCCTATATCACCAAAGCGGGGGAAGCCGTCGAATCCGTTACGCCGGCCGGATCGCTTCGCCGCGGCAAAGAAACAATCGGAGATTTGGATCTCCTCGTCACCATGCGTCCAGGCCAGGATCGCCAAAAGCAGATCGACGCCGTCGCCGATCACGTCCTGAAATATCCCGCAATCAAGCGCGAGTTGGCCCACGGTGAAAACAAAGTCAGCGTGCTGCTCGATAGCGGCCTGCAAGTGGACGTCCGTCTGCTCCCGAAAAAATCCTTCGGCGCCGCCTTGCTCTACTTCACCGGCTCCAAACAGCACAACGTGGAGCTGCGCGGCCGCGCCAACGACATGGGCTGGACGCTGAACGAATATGCGCTGACGACTCTAAAAGGCGGGAAAGTTGTCGCTCGCGAAACTGAAGCGGAAATCTACGCCAAGCTGAAACTGGACTACATCGAGCCGGAATTGCGCGAATGCACCGGAGAAATCGAAGCCGCGGAACATCATAAACTGCCGCGTCTAGTCGCGCTCGCCGACATGCGCGGCGACCTGCAGATGCACACCACCGCGTCCGACGGCCGCAACTCCATCGAGGAAATGGGTGAAGCCGCGCATAAGCTCGGCTACGAATACATCGCGCTTACCGATCACTCCCAGGCCGTCACTGTCGCCAATGGCATGGATGAAAAGCGCACCATCGCGCAAATAGGCAAAATCCGGACGGCGCAGGAGCGTGTCCACGGCATCCGCCTGCTTGCGGGAATCGAAGTCGATATTAAAAAGAACGGCGTGCTCGATCTCCACGACGACTGCCTCGCGCAACTCGATGTAGTGGTCGCGTCCGTTCATTCCTACATGAACATGGAGCCTGCGGAAATGACCGGCCGCATCCTCGCCGCCATCGAAAATCCCTACACGCAGATTATCGCCCATCCAACCGGACGCCTGATCCTTCGTCGCGAAGCCTTCGAGTATGATATGGAAAAAATACTGGATGCGGCCGCAAAGCATGGCGTCGCCATGGAATGCAACGCCTACCCCGACCGTCTGGACCTAAAAGATGTACACCTGCGGATGGCCAAGGAGCGCGGCGTGAAAATCGTCATCTCGACCGATTCCCATACCACCGGCAATTTGAACTTCATGAAGTATGGCGTGCTCACAGCCCGCCGCGGTTGGATTGAAAAGACGGAAGTGATCAACACATTGCCGCTCGAGCAGCTGTTAGCCACGTTACGGCCAAAGCCGCACGAGACAAAAGCGAAAGCCGCCAAGCGCACCGGCGATTAGACCGAATGCGAAACGCTGTCGCTTTCTTCCGCGGGCGCCGGGGCCAGTTCGGCCTTCGACGCAACGGTGGGCGACTTCGCGCCTCGCCGCATTGCCACGATCCCCGTGCGCACCACTTCCAGCAATCCGTACGGGCTCAGCAGTTCCAGAAACCGGTCCACTTTCTCTTCGCCGCCGGTCAATTCCAGGATGATCGATTCGCTGGCGATATCCAGCACCCGCGCCTTGAATACCGTCGCCAGTTCCAGCACTTGCGAACGCGTATCCTGGTTCGCACCCACTTTGATCAGCGACAAATCGCGGATCAGTGCCGGCTGCCCCGTAATGTCGTCCACCAGCAGCACGTTCACCAGCTTGTAAATGTTAGCCACGATGCGCCGTGCCTGATCGGCGTCGGCTTCGGTGGCGATCGTCATGCGCGACACGTCGTCCTTTTCCGTGCGGCCCACCGTGAGCGAATCAATGTTGAATGCGCGCCGGCGAAACAACGACACCACGCGCGAAAGCACTCCTGGCTTGTTCTCGACGTAAACCACGAATGTATGAAGCATGTTGTCCTATTCGTCCTCGGCGGTTTCCACGATCGGACTCGGCCGCCGGATCATCTCATGCAGCGCGGCGCCTGCCGCAACCATTGGGTAAACGGTATCTTCCTGTTCCACTTGGAAATCGATCAGCACCGGTCCTTCATGCGCCCGCGCCGCGCGCACAGCGGGGACTACATCGGCGCGGTGTTTTATCGCCTGGCTCTTGATCCCGTAGGCCTGCGCCAGCATCGCGAAGTTCGGATTCAGCAGCGGCGTCGCCTCGTAATTGCGCTCGTAGAAAAATTCCTGCCATTGGCGAACCATGCCCAGGAATCCGTTGTTGATAATGGCGATGTTCACCTTCAGATTCTCTTGAACGATGGTCGCCAGTTCCGACATGGTCATCTGGAACCCGCCGTC
Organism: Candidatus Acidiferrales bacterium; assembly: GCA_049591475.1. GTDB lineage: Bacteria > Acidobacteriota > Terriglobia > Acidiferrales > UBA7541 > Palsa-295. The sequence goes on along the minus strand of JBAWEZ010000041.1, from coordinate 70,672 downwards.
GCCAACCACCACCCAGACTTCCGCATCGGGCCGCGCCACTTTCGCGCCGATGGCCGCAGGCAACGCAAAGCCCATCGTGCCCAGGCCACCGGAGGTAATCAGCGAGCGCGGATGCTCATGCTTGTAGTATTGCGCCTCCCACATCTGGTGCTGGCCAACGTCGGTGACCACGATGGCGTCGCGGCCGCGCGTTTCGTGCCACAGGTCGTTGATCACGTGCGCGGCGTAAAGGTGCCCGTTATCCGGCAAATTCTGTATGTCGCGAACGGCGGTGTCGCCTTTCAGCTTGTGAATCTGTTCGATCCATTCGCTGCGGCTGGCCGATTGGACGCGGGGCATCAGTTCTTGCAGGATTTTCCGCAAATCTCCGACCAGCGCCAGATCCACTTTCACGTTCTTGTTGATCTCCGCCGGATCGATATCGACGTGAATCTTTTTCGCGTTCGGCGCATAGCTCTTCAAGTTTCCGGTCACACGATCGTCGAAACGCATGCCCAAGGCCAGCAGCAGGTCGGCTTCCTGAATCGCTTTGTTCACCCACGCTTCGCCGTGCATGCCCATCATGCCCATGTTCAGCACGTGCGACGCGGGCATGTGCCCGAGCCCCAGAAGCGTCATCGCCATGGGAATGCACGCGCGTTCTGCGAAGGCCTGCACTTCGCGCTCCGACCCGGAAATCGCGATCCCGTGCCCGGCCAGGATCACGGGCCTCTTTGCCGCCGCGATCATCGCCAGCGCCTTGTCGTAGGCTTCCTCGGCAGGCGAAAGATCCGGACGGTAGCCGCGCATTTTCGGCGCTGCACCTTCGTAGTCGAATTCGCAGGTGCCCTGCTGTGCGTCCTTGGTGAAGTCGATCAGCACTGGACCAGGCCGTCCCGATTTCGCCACATACAGCGCTTCGCGAACCGCTGGAGCAATATCCTCGGGCCGCGTGACCAGGTAGTTGTGCTTGGTGATCGGCAGTGTCACGCCGGTGATGTCCGTCTCCTGAAACGCATCGGAGCCGAGCAGCTTGCTTCCCACCTGGCCAGTGATGCAGAGGATCGGCGACGAATCCATCATCGCCGTCGCGATGCCGGTTACCATGTTCGTTGCGCCGGGCCCGGAGGTCGCTACCGCAACGCCCACGCTTCCGGTGGCGCGCGCATAGCCATCCGCCATGTGCGTCGCGCCTTGCTCGTGGCGCACCAGTATGTGCCGAATGGAGCTGTGCTGCAGCGCGTCATACGCCGGCAGGATCGCTCCGCCGGGGTAACCGAAGACGGTCTTTACCCCCTCGCGCTCCAGGCACTCCCACAAAATCCTCGCTCCGGTCATCGACTTGTCAGACTTATTGCTGCCCATCTTTCCATCCCTCCCACTACCCTCAAAAAATTAAACCCACCGTACCAGCATCTCTGGCAGGTGGGTTTCATGAGCCTTTCAGATTCCGTTCCGCTAAGCTCAGTCAAGCCCTCCGGGCCAGGATGCGCGTACGAGCGCTACAGCTACAATTCCCAGCCGAAGTGGTCCGGTGCGTCCGCTCTTCAGGTGCTCAAACATGTTCGCTTAGCGATCCCCTACTTTCAAGCTTTACGGTACCGCCGAGCCCGCCCGTGTGTCAAGGAACTCTTCTGCATGCGTTTTCCGGCAACTCTACTGCAGCAGTGCATCCATACCACCCGCTGGCATTTGCAGTTAAGCGCATTGGTACTAACGTCCTATAGCCGCTGCCGAACCCAGCCCCTAATCTACTTGCGAGATGCCACTCGCAGATACGATCGAGGCTCCCGTGCAGAAGCGGACCCAAGCGCGCATGCAAAATCCGGATCGCGACGCGCGCCACCGCCAACGGCTAAAGGTTTCCCTGCCTGTTCACGTACGCCCGTTCGATGCGCGCTATGCGGAAATCGAAGAAGTCGGCCAGGTTATCGACTTCACGCGCGATGGCTTATTCTTCCGCAGTTGCATGCCGCATTACTACGTAGGGATGCGATTGATCGCTACGTTCCCGTATGGCGATAAGGTTTCCGCGCACCGCCGCATGCTCACCACCGTGGTGCGAATCGATCATTTTAACGATGGTACGCGCGGGGTGGCTGTGCGTGTCTTACTATAGCGAGCGGGCGAGTCCTCTTGCAGTTTCCCTTTGAACAAAGGCTTTCCGGAACTGACTTGCTACCGTAACGGGGAGCCGGAGACAATATCCACGCATCGCAGGTGAAGAACTCCCGACCGAACTGCGGGCCAGCACGAGCCGCCACAACCGAAAGCAGGTACGAACACGATGTACGATCATGGCCCGAAAAAGAGCATAGCGGACGCGCATACCTCGAAGTCAGCGACAAAAGAGGCCGAACGGCGCACCTCTGACCGGCACATATTTACAGCCTCGGCGGAAGTCGTTGACCTAAGTTCTGGCGCGCGTTTTGCCACTCGCACCACCGATCTAGGGCCTGGCGGGTGCTTCATCGATACGCTCGTCCCGCTGCCCGTGGGCGCCAAAGTGCACGTAGGAGTGCGTAAGGGCAAGACGCAGCTGGACACCAACGGAGCAGTCGTTTACTCCCAAGCCGGCTTGGGCATGGGAATTGCGTTTGACAGCCTGGATCAATCGCAGCGGGACGCTCTTGAGAAGTGGCTGGTCGAAATTACCGGATCTAAAGCTATCGTGTTCCAGGATGTCTCTCCTAATCCGGCGCGCGCTATGGCGCATATGGGCTCTGAACAAGAGGCGGTGACCAGACTGATACGCCTCTTGATCACCAAAGGGCTGATCACGACTTCCGAAGGCGCTTCAGTGTTATTCGACTCGTTGATTTGACGCAGCACGACCATGTCGTTCGGGTACCAGGCCGCTTCATTCAATCGCGTTTACTGGCGGTCCTGCAGACTAACTGGCTCCAAAACCAACGAGTTTTGGTACTGACTAAAATCGCGAGGCGTGCATCTATTTCCCAGCCGGGGAAATTTTTCCACAATCGGACCCGACTTAGCGGATTCGATATCAGCTAAACCCCTTAGTTTCAGACGTGCCAATTCCCACGACGCTGGCAAAGCCATTGCATACCCGTCGGCAGGGGGACCCCATGGGTGAAAGACGGAAAGCCAGAAGGTATGAGGTTTACCTTCCCTTGCAGGTTTGCACCTCCCGGCGCCGCCCGGCTGAATTTCTGACCGCACAGCTTCGCGATATCTCGCGCACGGGCGTCTATTTCCATTCAAACTCGGCTATTGAGCCGGGAACGAAAATGGAACTGACGTTTGCTCTACCGACTGAGCGCGAGGCAGGTTCCACGGCATTGATTCGAGCTAGCGCGGAAGTACTGCGCGTATCTTCGATGCCGGCCGAAATCGCTCCTGTCTATGGCATCGCCGCCACAATCGAGCGCATCGACTTCGTTCGCCCTGTTGTTGCTAACGCTGCGGCCTGAACGGAAGTTCGATTCGCACAACGGGCAGGTGTAGTTCCATTTGCATCGCGCGCCCGCTTCCTCTTCGCCTTCTGGCGTTCCTCCTGATTCGGTGCAATTGCCATCGCCCTTGCAGAAGAATCGCGTCAATCCGCAGCAGTCCGACGAAGTCGCCTCGATCGAGCGCCAGGTCCTTATAGCCATCTGCAACGGCGATTCGCTGCTGGCAGGTGCAAATCGTGCCATCGAGAATCTCTCGACATACGCCTGGCAGGAGCCGGAGCACGAGACCGTATATCAAGCGATTCGGAGCATAGCTGGAGTCGACCGTGCGCGATTGCGCGATGAACTGCCGTCGCAGGCGACGCGAATGGGGTTTCCAGACGTGGATTGGCCACAGTATTTCTCCCCGCCACACAACCAAGAAGCTGCTGGACTAGATAAACTGGTGTCTCGGCTGGTTAGCTCAGCCGTGCCACCAACATAGCGCGGCGAGCGCGGAGCGCCGAGCTAATGGATTTCACCAGACGTTTTGGCAAGCTCGTAGTTGATGTACTGTTGAAGAGTAGCCAGATCGCCGCCGATCAGCGGCCGGCCATTGATGTAGATCGTTGGCGTGCTATCCACACCCATCGTCAAACCCTCCGCGTGGTCGGCTTCCACGGCTTTTTTCGCAGCGTCCGAGGACATGCACACCTTGAACTGGTCAGCCTTTAGACCGGCCTTCGTGGCAAATTGCACCAACTGGTCCCAGGCGTTTTCGGGTGAAATCACGTCCTGATTTTCGAAAATGGAACCCTCCATTTTCCAGAACGCAGCGGGAGATTGTTCATAGGCACAACGGCCGGCGATTGCGGCAGTTTCCGCCCAAGGGTGAATTGTCGTGAGGGGAAAGTTCTTGTACACGATGCGGATCTGCGGGTACTCGGTTTCGACCGTTTTCATGGCCTCGTACAATTCCTGGCAATGAGGGCATTCGAAATCGCTGAATTCCACCAGCGTCACGCGAGCGTTGGCGGGCCCAAGGCTCGGATCTCCATCGGTGGTTATTTTGGCGCGATTGGCCGCGAACGGATCGGCAGCCATTTTGTAGATGTCACCGCGGAGCAAAGTCTTGCCGTCCTTGCTTACGTACACGTCGCCCTTTTCGAGATGGCCTTGCAGTGTGACTTCCACGGGCACATCGTAAAAATCAGTGGCGGCGGATTGCGCGAGCGGCCCCAGGTTGACCTTCACGTCCGGCCCCCACGCAAAAAGTTCGCGAACGAACGATTCTGTGGTTTTGAGCAGTTGCTGCTGGTCGCCGGACATGGCCGTTCTGCCGGCCACGGAAGGATGCTGCGTTTGCGCGGCGCACGAAATGCCCGCCAAAAGAAAAGCTATCGCGCCAACCACTATGCCTTTTGCGGACATGCGTATCAGTCCTCCCGACGACTAGCTTGGAATGAATGCGGCATTTACAGGATAGAGAAAAAGCCCGCCTGGCGCAAAAGCCAAATTGAGTTGATGCACCACCGGGGCGTACTGGATGCTTCGAGGATAACTATACTTAAGCGGACTCGGCCGTCCGCGCGAGCCAATCACCCGCTTCCCGCGTACCGAGCGAGCCGCCCAGATCCGGGGTGGTTTTAGCATCTCGAATCGCTGCGCGCACGGCCCTTCGCATACGCTGCGCCTCGTCGCGCAGTCCTAGGTGCAAGAACATCATCGCCGCAGCGAGAACCGCACCCATCGGATTGGCGATGCCCTTTCCCGCGATCATCGGCGCGGACCCGTGCACTGGCTCGAACATCGATACCTGCCCGGGATGAACATTCCCCGAAGGCGCCAGTCCCAGGCCGCCGGCGAGTTGCGCCCCCACATCGCTGGCAATATCGCCAAAAAGATTGCAGGTGACGATCACTTCGAATTGCGAAGGATCACGCACCATCTGCATCAGCAAATTGTCGATGTACATGTGACTTGATTCGATCTCCGGATATTCCTGTCTCAGCTCCGAAAAAGTTCGTTGCCAAAGATCGTGACCGAACGCAAGCGCGTTCGATTTGTCGCTCATGCACAGGCGCTTGCTCCCGTGTTTCCGCGTATGTTCGAATGCGAAGCGCAGCACGCGCTCGACGCCTTTGCGCGTGTTAATGTCTTCCTGCGTGGCGATTTCGTCAGCCGTTCCCTTCTTAAAGAACCCGCCCATGCCCACGTAGGCACCCTCAGTATTCTCGCGGATCACCACAAAACGGATGTCTTTTTCTTCCCGATCCTTTAGCGGAGTAAGGCGGCGATCGAGAAGCACGCACGGGCGCACGTTGGCGTATAAATCGAGCTTAAAACGCAGGCCCATTAGGATGTCGGCGCCGTGTCGATTATCGGGCACACGCGCGTCGCCGAGCGCGCCCAGCAGGATGGCGTCAAAATCGCGGCGGAACATTCCCGGGGCATCCGCTGGAAGCGTGGTCCCGTCGCGCAGGTATCGGTCAGCGCCCCAGTCGAATTGCACGATGGATAGGTCGCGGCCTCCGGCGGATGCGGCGGCTTTCATCACTTTGAGGGCTTCCGGAATCACTTCCTTGCCGATGCCATCGCCAGGAATCACGGCGATGCGCTTCGGTGAAATGCTGGGCTTTTCGGCCATGTACGACGCGGAAACTAGCATGCAGTCCGGATAGTGTCAACGCGCCGGACGAACAAGTGGGATGGCGAATTTGGCGCGGCGCCGCACCATCACGACGCGTCAGTCAACCTCGCAATTAGGCGACCGGCAAAAGTACCTCGGCCAGCTCCGCCGCAAAGGCGTCCAACTCCTTGCGTCGCTCCGAGGTGGCCTCAATTTTCTCGTTCTTGCGGACGAACCAGTGGCCGTCCGATTGGATCGTATGCGCGCTCAACTGGCCATCGACCAGATAGGACGGACTGCCATACAAACGAAACCCTCTGTCTTCGGCCGGGGATAGCAATGCGGCGCAATTCCCTTTCTTCACGCCAACAAGGCTCTCGTACATTGGAAATGCCACGATATCCATGCCGTGCGCCCGCAAGCGATCGAGCACGCTGATCTGTTGTGCGCTGAGTTCCATCTCATCTTTAGGATAACAGGCTGCGTTGCCGCGGTGCTATCCCAGCGAGAGAAGTAGAACGCGCGCCCGTCGCGTGCGCGAGGGACGACAGGTGCTGGGTCCGCCACAAAATCAGGCAGCAGAAGAGGAAATTGAGCCGGATTCCAGCCGGCGAAGAACAGCGCGCAGCGCAGCGGCAAGCTCTTCACTGCTCACATGGCTTTTGCGGAATTGCAGGCGAAGATGGAACGATTCGTCGTCCGCATCGTAGTCGAAAACGAAGGGTTGCGGCCTCGGCGCTGATTCAGTTTCTCCCCTCCGCACTTCGCGCGCCTGGTCGCGGGTAAGGCCTCCCTGCGAAATGCGTTCGACCATCTCAAACATCTTTCGCTCGGTGGGCTGGCGAGCCACTTGCAGCAGAAGAGATTTCGACCCGACCGCACCCTCAATGCAAGCACGGCGCACATCCACGGGAATCACGCGCAGCGACATGGTCTCTGTTACCGAGGAACGCGAGCGGCCAATTTTCTTGGCTATATCATCGTGCGTGTAATCGAACTGATCCGCGAGCCGCTGCAGGCCGTCGGCTTCCTCAAAAGGCGTCAAATCCTTGCGCTGCAGATTCTCGATCAGTGCCAGTTCCAGGGTTTCAGCATCGTCGGCGATTTTTTCGATGCAAGGTAACTCGTGCAGGCCCGCAGCTTGCGACGCATGGTAGCGGCGCTCCCCGGAAATGATGTAGTACATATCCTCACGCGGGACGTAGCGAACGAGCAGTGGCTCCAGCACACCCTTTTCGCGAATCGAATCCGAAAGTTCGCGGACGTCGCCGATATGTTTCCGGGGCTGATCGGGATTGGGCCGAATCTTATCGATCGGAATCATCCGGCCGATGGACGCGCCGCTATAGCTGGTCAGCGTCTCGACATAATGCGCGTCATGCCGCATCTTGAGAGTGACGGGTAACCCGATCCTCTTCGACACGTTGAATTACCTCCTGGGCAAGCTTTCTGTAATCTTCGGCACCGGAAGATTTCGGCGCAAATGTAAATACAGTCTCTTTATACGCGGGGCTTTCTTCGAGCCGCACGTTTTTGCTGATACGCGTCTTAAAAAGCGCGTTGCCAAAAGTGGCGCGAATTTGTTCGTGAGTATCGCGTGAAATATTGGTGCGCTTGTCGAAGAGGGTAATGAGCACGCCGAGAATTTTCAGGTCTGGATTGGGACGCGCGCGGATGCGACCGTAAGTTTCCAGCAGATCGTCCGTGCCCTCGATCGCGAAGTACGCCGCTTGGATTGGAACGAGCAAATGAGTGGACGCAACCAGCGCATTTACGGTCAGAATCCCCAGCGCCGGAGGCGTATCCAGCACGACAAAGTCGAATTCTTTCAGCACGGGCGTGAGCGCGTCTTTCAGTTTGAACGGTGCGTCGAATTGCCCGGCAAGCTGCTGCTCCAAGCGGGCAAGAGCCAAGCGCGCCGGCGCCACGAAGAGATTGGGATCTTTCGTGGGACGGATGATTTTGCCCAACTCCGCGTGCTGCTCGGCGAAGATGTCGTACATCGTGCCTTGAATTTCATCCGCGGAAAAGAACGCGATGCTTGCGTTCGACTGCGGGTCCAAATCGATGAGCAGGGTTTTCTTTTTTCGCAGCGCGAGCGCCGCTGCAAGGTTAATGGATGTAGTGGTCTTACCGACGCCGCCCTTTTGGTTGGCAATTGCCAGGACGCTGGTCAAGCCCTTGTCCTCGCTCCCTTTGGCAACCGCACGGCTATATGTAGAGCCCGGCGGTTCAGTTCCTACTACAAGTAGGCCCACTCTAACCACTCTCGCTGGCTGAGCGCAAGCAAAAAGTTAAAAGCTCAACGGCCAGCAGCCGCGACTACATCTTATAGCGGCCGAGATCCTCGTCGCTCAGGTTCTCCAGCCACTTGCGCAACTCTTCGTTGCTGCTCTTTTCGGATACGACGTTCGTGATTTTCGAGCTTTTCAGCACCTGGTCTTCAACGTAAATCGGGCAATCGAGGCGCAATGCGAGCGCCAGCGCATCGCTAGGACGCGAATCCATCGACATCGTCTGCCCCTCCCGCTCCATCCAGATAAGCGCGTAGAACGTATCTTCCTTCAGATCGGAAACGACCACCTTTTGCACGTGAACGTTGAGACCGGTCAGGACGTTTTTCAGAAGATCGTGGGTCATCGGCCGGGCGGTCTGCACTTTTTCAATTTCCAGGGCGATGGCCTGCGCTTCGTAAACACCCACCCAGATGGGAAGCACGCCGCTGCCCTGCAATTCCTTCAGAACGACGACCGGCTGGTTGGTAGCGGGATCCATCATTAAACCTCGAATCTTCACTTCGAGTTCCATGGCGGCCTCCCGTTGGAATCCGTCGCATGTTCGCCCACGAGGCTGTTCGGCCCCGCGCGATCGATACGAACGTGCGCGTATTCTCCCAAAAGATTTAGTTGCTGCGAAACAAAATTTACAACTCGATTGCTGCCGGTGCGTCCGGACCACTGTCCGCGCGCGGCGTGGCGCGAGTCCACGAGCACGTGCTGCATCGATCCAACCAGCGCGGCGTTGCGAGCCGTTTGAATTTGGCGCTGATGCTCTTGCAAAAATGAAAGACGGCGCGATTTTTCTTGTTCCGAAATTGCGCCGGGCATCGATGCGGCTGTGGTATTGGGGCGCGGCGAATAGACAAACGAAAATACTCCGTCATATCCGACATCGTCGAGCAGGCTAACCGTTTCCGCAAAATCGCTGTCCGTTTCGCCCGGGAAGCCTACGATAATGTCGGACGTGATGCTGATCGGCCGGCGCGCGGCTTTAATCCAGGAAATTTTCTCCAGATACTCCTCGCGCGTGTAGGTGCGGCGCATGGCGCGGAGCACAGTGGTCGATCCAGACTGTACGGGGAGGTGCACGTGCTCGCAAAGTTCCGGAGTCTCGTCGATCGCTAGCACGATCTCGCGGCTGAAATCATTCGGATGGGACGTGGTGAATCGCACCCGGCGAATACCAGCGACCTCAGCCACTGCACGCAGCAATCCAGCGAAGGTCAGCCCGCGCGCCGAAGGATCGCGGTAGGAGTTCACCGTCTGGCCCAGCAACTGAATCTCGGTATAACCCGCGTCGGCCAAGCGGCGCGCCTCGCTGAGTACCGCATCGCTCGGGCGGCTGCGTTCCGGACCGCGGGTATGCGGCACCACGCAGTAGCTGCACGCGTAATCGCACCCCTCGATGATGGTGATATACGCACGAATGGGGTTGTCGCGGCGCGTGATCTCGGTCTCGAAAGTTTCGTCTGTGTCGAGATCGAGCCCGGTGACGCGGCGTCCGCCGGATTCGATCTGGTCGATTAAGTCGGGCAGCTTGCGATAGCTCGCCGATCCGCAGACCAGCCGTACCCACGGTGCGCGCTCGAATATCTCTTCGCCTTCCTGCTGCGCCAAGCATCCGAGCACGCCGATAATCTTGGACTCTTCACCACGCCATTCGCCAAGGCGCGAAAAAACCTTTTGCGCCGCTTTTTCGCGAATGCTGCAGGTGTTGTAGAGCATCAGATCGGCCTGCGCGGAATTGGCTGCGGGACGATACCCGCGCGCCATTAGCACCCCGGCAACTTTCTCCGAATCGTGCACGTTCATCTGGCATCCGAACGTCTCGATGTAGAAAGATTTTCCGTTTGGATTCAGCGAGGCAGGCTCGACCAACTCGCGGTCTTCATCCGGCGCGGATTTCGCGAGCGACTCGACGGCGATATCGAACCCATTGCTCATAACTTGCTCTCAGTGTAACACACACCGAAACGACCGACTTGTAATCGCCGGTTCCCGGATATCGCGCGGCCAACGTGTAAGGCGATCAACCTGGAAAAGAGCGCCGGATTTCGCGCCAGAAATCCCAGGGCGGCGCGACGCAGAAACGCGCTGGAACCCATCATCAAAAGCAGCCGCGTCACGCGCACGGGCACTTTTGTAATTCGCGCGTGCGTCCTCTCGTACACGGCAAGGTCCTCGCACGCCAGAGCGTCCGCTAGTGCCAATGCCTCCTGAAACGCCAAACTCAATCCGGAGCCCGAAATCCCGTCCATCGCGCAGGACGCATCGCCCACCAGCGCGACGTTGCCTCGCACCACTGCGCGTGCCCGGCACAGATGCGTGGAGGCGCCGCTCTCACGGCTGACTACAGCCGCGCCGCGCAATCGCTCCGCAATCTCGGGAAACTGGTCAATTGCCTCCTCGACTCGCACATGAGGATCGCTGGTTAGCACGACGATGCAGATTTCTTCGCGGCCTGTCGGCGTCACAATCAGTTCCACACGCTGGCCCCAGTGTACTTCCACCGCGTTGCTCCATGGGACTGTCGAGAAGTGCTGCCGGAAGCCGAAGCGCAAACTCGCGCGCTTCCTCGGCTCCAGCCCCGCAAACTTTCTCACAGCCGACTGCTGTCCATCGGCGCCGACTAACCAACTACACGGGTGGAATGCGCCGTCCACCCAAACTCCATCGCGCTGCATATCTGAAATTCGCGCGCTCCAAAATAAGGACACCCCGCACGCTTCAGCGCGCTCGATCAGTACCCGGTGCAAATCTCGCCGGCGCAGACCTAATCCGGCGCCGCCCAAAATCGGCGCGTACGCGGAAGATTTTTTGTCTGTGAAACGGATGCCTGTGAACGGAATTCCGAGGTGGGAATCAATTGCAATGCCGAGGTCACTTAGCGCCGCAAGCGCGGACGGCAGAAGGCCCTCACCGCAGGTCTTATCGATGGGCGGTTTGCGCCCATCGAATACTGCAACTTGCAGTCCAACGCGGCTTGCCGCGATGGACGTTGCCAGGCCCGCCGGTCCACCTCCTACGATCGCTAGATCGACCGGCTTCACTGGGTACTCCAAACTGCAACGCTATTCTCCCACTACCAGCGCAGCAGAACCAACTCCGAACAAAACCCGGGCCCCATTGCAGCGAGGATACTCATCGTGCCGGGGGCCGGCCGCCGGTTCTTGTAAACGTCCTCCAGCACCAGCAGCACGGAGGTCGAAGAGAGATTTCCGACCTTTCGCAAGCACTCCCACGATGCCTCGAGATCTTTCTTGGTGAGCCCGAGCGCCTCAGCGGTCGCTTCCAGCACCTTCGGCCCACCGGTGTGCATCACCCAGCTCTTAATGTCGCTGCGGCGAAGGCCCTGCTCACCCAAGAACTCGTCCACGTCCGCCCCCAGATGCCTCAACACCGTCTCCGGCACTTCAGGAGACAGCACGATGCGGAAGCCTTTTTCGGAGATGTCCCATCCCATGGTTCGCTCGGTATTCGGGTACAGAATGGATTTCGTGGCCAAAATTTCCGGACCGCTTGAATCAACGTTGTCGCCCGCTACCACCGTGGCCGCGGCTCCGTCTCCAAAAAGCAGCGCTGAGATCAGGTGCGCCATCGACAGATCGTCGCGCTGCAGGGTGAGCGAACACAGCTCGATTGAGAGCAGTGCCGCCGTCTGATCGGGGTAGCCGCGGACGTAATCCGCCGCGCGCGCGATTCCCGCCGCTCCCGCCACGCAGCCAAGTCCAAAAATTGGGATGCGCTTAATGTTCCGCGAAAGCCCCATTCGGTTCACCAGCCGCGCGTCCAGTGACGGCGCCGCGATCCCCGTTACCGACGTCACGAATATCGCGTTCAGTTGGTTGGGTTCAACGCCTGCGCCGACTAGCGCGCGGCACAAAGCCTGCTCGCCGATCTCCAGCCCTACTTCGATCCAGGCGTCGTTCGCCTGGCCCCACGTCTCCATGGTCTCGTAAAACTCAATCGGACGAGCCGTGTATCGCCCATCCACCTTCATGCTGTCATCCAAGCGGTCCAAAATGCCCGGATTTGGCAACCGACGCCGCCAATAGTTCTTCAACGCTGCAACCAACAACTCCTGATCGTAATAGTGCTTCGGAAAAGCACTTCCAACCCCGGCGATTCTCACTTGTCGTTCTCCTGGACCGCACCTGCTGGAATGAACGCACAGTTATATCATCGGATATATCTTTGCATAGAAATTTTCATGTGGACGTTGAGGTAGTGCGCCAGACGGTTTTCTAGGGGACAAGGTCAACCGCGTCGGATGCTATGTGGTGGAAAAGGGATGCCGGGCCGAAATGCCTTTAAATGAGTGCACTGAAAGAAGAAGCCCCGGATCTGGGGGGTACAGATCCGGGGCCGGGGGTTGAGAGGGGCTATGGGCCGAAAAAACTTTTAAAAGTACTCAAACCAATCTCGATCTATCTGTGCTGCTGCACTTACCAATACCCTGCTGCATCGGCTAGTAGTTCCATCGCCGGAGCAGAATCGTCGCCCGAAAGACCAGCTGCATACCGAGCGAAATCATGACGTCGCGCAGCACAGCCAGCTTTTCGCGCATCATAGCTACCTCAGAGGCCGAAGTGATCGGTGCTGCTCCAGCCCGAACGCTCGAAACCAATTGCCCGTTCCCAATAGCTATCTCGCTCATGGCGCCGCCTTAGTTCAGGACGTACACCGGCATGTCATGTTCGATGCCCACCACCATGGTTTTGAAGATGTCTACGTCCCAGCTATCTGCTATGCGCAGCCGCACCACGTCGTCCGTCTCAGCCAACAAACGCCCGCGCAGAGGCACGCGCAAGTTTCCCGTAACTACCCTCAAGATCACCGGTTGCCCTACCCACACTGCGTAGCCACCTTCCATGTCGAGCCTCCCTCAGGCTATCCTGCCTCGAACGAAGCCATTTTGCGGGCAGGCGACGACCTGGCCAATGGTACAGGTGACCATTTTCGGTAGGAGCAAAGTACTATCGAGTTGGCGGCACTCCGCCCGGGCCGAAGGCGGCCTTCGTGGTATCGTAAACTCAAGGGGTTACTGGCGCTCGCGTCACACCCCTTCAAGGATCCAGACTAAGTGATCGAATTCATACATCACCTTCTAGCACGGCTCTACGACGTCCGCGACCTGATCGAATGGGGCGGCACGTTCCTGGTCTGCGGGATCATCTTTGCCGAGACGGGCATGTTCATAGGCTTCTTCTTGCCGGGCGATTCTCTGCTCGTCAGCGCCGGGGTGTTTGCCGGAGCGGGCCATATGCAATTGGCGTGGCTCCTGTCAGTGGTCGTACTGTGCGCCATCGCCGGCGATCAACTAGGTTACTGGATCGGCCGGAAAGCGGGAGAAGGGCTTTATCGACGGGAGGATTCGCTGATTTTTAAAAAGCGCCACTTGGAACAAGCCCATAAATTTTACGAACTCCACGGCGCCAAGACGGTGATCATCGCGCGATTCGTACCCATCATTCGCACGTTTTGTCCGCCGGTGGCAGGCGCCGCGAAAATGACCTACCGGCGCTACCTGCTATACGACATTGCCGGCGGGTTCCTCTGGGTCTGGGGAATGGTGCTGCTGGGATACACGCTCGGGCGCACCATCCCGAACGTCGACAAGCGCATTCAATACATTATTGCCGCTGTGATCGTGGCTTCCTTCCTTCCGGCGGCCTACCACGCATGGAAATCGAGAAATAAGAAAGTCGCTTCGCCCGTACCTGAAAGCTAGCAGAAGTTTTGAAGCTGGATGCCGCCCGCCAAAATCTTCCGGCACTGCACTTCGTCTGAAGCGCACAAAAACCAAACGGGGAGCCTGGCGGCTCCCCGTTTGGTACTTCCCGCAAGCTGGCGAAGCGCGGGAACGATCCCGCTCGCCGCTCGCGTCGCAAGAGCGGAAACTTCAGATTTCCTTATCCGGTGGAGTCATGGTTACTCCATTCTGCCTAGCTGACATTCGGCTCACATCCCCGTGATACTCCCGGGAACGCTCTCCGCGCAAGCGAAAAATCCCCTGGTGCCATTCGCGACTCGCTCCGGTTCGCAACTTCGACCCGGACCTGTCTATCCTGATCTGGACGCACGGTTACTGGGCGGCCGACTGGCCCTTTGCTCCACCCACAGCCAGCCGCCAGCATTCGCGCGCGATCGCCCAATCCTCCTGCGCATGGATCACCAGTACGCGAACGCGCGATTCGGTTCCCGAAATGTCCGCGTCTAGCACAGGCTTCGCGTTCTTCTGCTCGTCCAATCGCACGCCCAAAAATGACATGTCATCGCAAGCCGAGGCGCGAACCTCCGGCGAATTTTCTCCTATGCCCGCGCTGAACACGAGCGCATCCATCCCTCCTAGCACCGCCGCCATCGCACCGATTGCCGATCGCAAGCGGTGCACGAAAATTTCAAACGCCAGGCGCGCGCGCGCGTTGCCTTGATTCATCGCACCAACGACCTCGCGCATATCCCCCGAAAGTCCGGAAATTCCCAGCAGCCCGGATTTTTTGTTGAGCATGTCGTCGATCTGTTCACCTGAGAGATTCGCCTGCCGCAATAGGTATGTCAGGATTCCGGGATCGACGGAACCCGAGCGCGTGCCCATCATCAGCCCTTCCAAAGGCGTGAATCCCATCGTGGTATCGATGCTGTGCCCATCGCAAATCGCCGCCAGTGAGCATCCGTTTCCTAGGTGGCAGGTGACGAGGCGCAACGATTCCAATCTCTTGCCGAGCATCTGCGACGCGCGCTGCGCGCAATATTGATGATTGATTCCGTGAAATCCGTAGCGGCGAATTCCCTGCTCCAGCCATTCGTAAGGGCCGGGATAAACCGCCGCGGCGTCTGGAATCTGCGCATGAAATGCGGTGTCGAACACGGCCACTTGCGGCAGCGCCCCGCATTTTTGTTGGACCATTTCGATGCCTTCTAGTTCCGCGCGATTGTGCAATGGCGCGAATACCGCCATTTGTTCAATCGCCGCCTTCACGGCAGGCGTGATCAGCGCGGGTTTACGGAACTGGCTTCCGCCATTCACAACGCGATGCCCGGCGATACTAATGTCAGACGGGTCCCTCATCACCGCCGCCGCGCCGCTCCAAATCGATTCCAACAGCCGTGCTGTGGCCTCCTTGCGCGACGCAAACTCAGCTCGATCGGCGATTGGCGCGCTGCCCTCACCGTACATTTCGATTTCTGCTCGCCTGCCGTCCCACTCAATTTTTCCTTGCCACGCAGGCTCTTGCGGATTATCGCCAGGCCCGTCGCTGACACGATACACGGCAGCTTTCTGACTGCTCGAGCCGGAGTTGAGCACCAGGATGTTCATCGATCCATAAATATCAGTGTGGCCAGACCCAATGTCGAATTTCGGGCAGGTCTTGTCCGTATTTGTCGATATATTCGTGGTGCTCGACGAGCTTGTTGCGGATGTACTGTTTGAAATGCGCGCCGATACGTTGCAAGCGCGGCACGCGGTCCACCACGTCTCCGGCTAGATGCAGCCGGTCCAGCTCATTGCGTACGGTCATGTCGAACGGCGTGGTCGTCGTGCCTTCTTCTTTGTATCCGCGCACGTGCAGGTTGTCGTGGTTCGTGCGTCGGTAGGTGAGCCTGTGAATCAGCCACGGATAGCCGTGATACGCAAAAATAATCGGCTTGTTGATGGTAAAAAGCGAATCAAAGTCGCGGTCCGAAATTCCGTGAGGGTGCTCAGAGGGCGGCTGCAGCGTCATCAGGTCGACCACGTTCACCACACGCAGCTTGATGTCCGGAAAATGTTGCCGTAGCAGATCCACCGCCGCCAGTGTTTCGAGTGTCGGCACGTCGCCAGCGCAAGCCATCACCGCGTCGGGCTCGCCCCCAGCGTCGTTCGACGCCCATTCCCAAATTCCCAGCCCGTTCGTACAATGCTTCACAGCTGATTCCATATCCAGCCACTGCAATTCCGGCTGCTTGCCCGCGACAATCACATTCACGTAGCTCCGGCTCCGCAGACAGTGGTCTGCCACCGAAAGCAGGCAATTCGCGTCGGGCGGCAAATACACGCGTACCACGTCCGCCTTCTTGTTCACCACAAGATCGATGAATCCAGGATCTTGATGCGTGAAGCCGTTGTGATCCTGCCGCCACACGTGAGACGTGAGCAGGTAATTCAGTGAGGCGATCGGACGCCGCCAGGGAATATCATGTGTGACTTTCAACCACTTGGCGTGCTGGTTGAACATCGAATCCACGATGTGAATGAACGCCTCATAGCAGGAAAACCACCCATGCCGGCCCGTCAGCAGATAGCCTTCCAGCCAGCCCTGGCACATGTGCTCGCTCAGCACTTCCATCACGCGCCCATTGGTCGAAAGATGCTCGTCAACCGGCAACAACGGCTCCATCCAAATTTTGTCAGTCACTTCGTAAATATCGTCCAAGCGGTTCGACGCAGTTTCATCCGCCCCAACCACGCGAAAATTCTTCGACGCCAAGTTGAGCTTCATCACGTCGCGCAGAAACTTGCCCAGCACGCGAGTGCTTTCCGCCACGATCGCTCCTGGCTCGGGCACATCCACCGCGTAGTCGCGAAAATCCGGCATCAGCAAGTCCCTCAATAGCGATCCGCCATTGGCATGCGGATTCGCGCCCATCCGCCGGTCCCCCTTTGGCGCGAGTTGGGCCAGTTCCGCCACGAATTTTCCATTCGCGTCGAAAAGGTCCTCAGGATGGTAGCTTTTCATCCAGTCTTCCAGAATTTTCAAATGTTCCGGGTGCTTGTCGAAATCCGTCACCGGCACCTGATGAGCGCGCCAAGTCCCTTCCACCGGCTTGCCGTCCACTTCCTTCGGCCCCGTCCAACCCTTCGGACTTCGCATCACAATCATCGGCCACACTGGCAAGTGCGGTGCCTTCTCCTCGCGCGCCGCCTTCTGAATGGCGCGAATTTCATCAACGATAGTGTCGAGTGTCGCCGCCATCTTCTGGTGCATCTTTTCGGGCTCATGCCCTTCGACGAAATAAGGCTTGTATCCGTATCCGGCGAAAAGTTCCGTGAGAGCGGCATCTTCCATTCGCCCTAGAATTGTGGGGTTCGCGATCTTGTACCCGTTCAAGTGCAGGATGGGTAGCACCGCCCCATCGCGTGCGGGATTCAGGAACTTGTTCGAGTGCCAACTGGTGGCCAGAGCGCCGGTTTCGGCTTCGCCATCTCCCACCACGCAGCAAACGAAAAGGTCGGGATTATCGAAGGCCGCGCCGTACGCGTGCGCGATGGAATATCCCAACTCGCCGCCCTCATTGATCGAGCCCGGCGTTTCCGGCGCCGCGTGGCTCGGAATGCCGCCGGGAAACGAAAACTGCTTGAATAGCTTCTGCAATCCCTCTTCGTTTTGCGTGATGTTGCTGTAGATCTCGCTGTATGTCCCCTCCAGATATGTATTGGCCACCATGCCCGGCCCGCCGTGTCCCGGCCCGCAAATGAAAATCGCATTCAGATCGAATTTCTTGATCAGGCGGTTCATGTGCAGGTAAACGAAATTCAACCCCGGCGTGGTTCCCCAATGCCCCAGCAGACGCGGTTTGATCTGTTCGAGCTTGAGCGGCTCGCGCAGAAGCGGATTGTGGTAGAGGTAAATCTGCCCCACGGAAAGATAATTCGCAGCGCGCCAGTACGCGTGCATCTGGCGCAATTCTTCAGAACTCAGCGGCTGATTCGATGGAGCGGATACTGCGGAACCGGCAGAGGCGGGAGAAACCATCTATCTACCCTCAGGTGGGCTGGGCCGGGCGGCGCAGAAAAACGAACCGGCTCGCACAGCTATTTTACTCCCGCGCCATGCGTTAGGTACAAATACGTCGCGCGCCGTCGGGAACCGTGGACCGGATCAACTCAACGCGAGTCCAGCGGCACGTTTTTGAGCCGAGGAGAAAAAACTAGTATTGCTGCGCGAAGGTGCCCCTCAATACATACGTCGTGTCCTGATCGAACACCAGTGCGGTCTTGTCGTCGATGAGGTAGTAAATCAAATTGTACGTCGCAGCCGGAGTACTAGCCGTCATTACCGTTGTTCCGCGGCCCAGCGATGAAGCCGTTCCCAACGTGACCGTCGATATCGGATCGCCCACAAAAGTTGCCGTGAAATTGTTGATATCGATCGACCCAGGCGTGACACCAGAGCTAATCGAAATCTGCCCATCGATGTCCTGCTGGTACAAAGATGGGCTATTGTGGAATATGCCCTGGCCGATCAGGCCGAGCGCTACGCTATCCGCCGAAATCGCTGGCGCAGCAGCCGCGCAACCCGCCGATGACGGTCCGCACTGAGCGTACGCCGTCCCCGTCGCCACCGCGGTCGGATCGATCTCCAGCATTACCGCCGATCCTTGCGACGTTTGATACATCGCGAACTTGGGCGAAGTGCTGCCCGCCGTGCACGTCAGCGCAATTCGCCGCTTCGTCCCATCCAGGCTCGAAGTGCACGCGCCGATCGTAGTATCTAGCGCGGTAGTTCCGGCGTTATTCGTGTCAAGCACTCCGCCGGTCACGCTGCCGCTGCCGTCGGACGTGAAAACGCCTCCTGCCGCGTATGCGCCGCTCGAGGAACTTCCTCCATACGTGAACGCATAGTTCGCCGCGCTCAAATCCCCGCTCCCCAACTCTGATGCAGAAGGCGCGCTGAACATATCCCCGGCCATCGAGTCGATGTCGTCGATTTCCACGAGGTGAAGTTGCGTCACAGTCGATGAACTCGTACTCACGGCATAGAACGCGAATAGCCGCGGCGTCGCGCCCAGCGAATTGCTCTGCAGCGTGATCGTGCCGCGTCCCGAATCTGGATTATTCGCATCGAACGCATACGTTCCGTTAAGGCTCGTATCTGCGGACGTGATCGTTCCGTCGTCGTTCACGTCGATCAGCGTTCCGTCTGCCGCAAGGACATCTCCCCCGCCATTGGCCGAGAATTCTCCAGCTATCCCGAGCGGTGCTCGATTTGCGCTGGCGTCTGCTCCCAGCAAACTAAATACATACGGCCCGGTGATCACCGCCGGCGAATTTGAAAGCGCGCCTACGCTCTGCTGATCGATTGTTCCGCCGCCGGTCGCGTTCGGCTCGGACAAAGTCATGGCAGCATGCAGGCCGGTCGTAAGGGCGAACCTCCATCGTTCGGTAATCTGTCCGCGTGTGATCGTCGCCGTGCCCCGGCCGTCATTGCCAACCGAATAGGTCCCGGAGATTGGCGCCGCAACCGCTAAACCATCCAAGAAGCTGTCGACGTCCTCCACTCCACTCGTGATGTGCCCCTGCCCGTCCGCCAGAAAGCTTCCCGCAGCGGTAAGATAACCAGACTCGTCGTTCCCGGTGTACGAAAATGCGTACGGTCCATTGAGCGACAAATCCGAATAGACCACTGACACCGTCGCCGTCGCTGTGTTGACGCCATCCATTGCCGTCACGGTAATCGTGCCACCTGGCGGCGGCGATGCCGGCGCGCTATAAACTCCCGTCAGATCGATGGAGCCGATGACCGAAGCATCCGTGATTCCGCTGGCCGAACTAATGCTCCAAGTGGCAGCCGGATCCTGCACGCTGTTCAGCAAAGCCGTGAATTGCTGCCCCGCGCCTGCGTGAACGGTCGCGGCCGCCGGCGTCACCGCCAATCCCAGCCCTAAGCCGATCGTCACCGTCGCCGTGTTTGATGTGACTGTCGGAAGCGTCGAACTCGTTGAGCTCGTGGCGTTCGTCTGCTGCACAACAGCCGTGATGTTGACGGTCGCCGGGTTCGGCACTATCCCTGGCGCTGTGTAGACTCCCACGTTCTGATCCACACTGGACGGAACGATTGTTCCTACCGTCGCGCTCCCTCCCGCGGCTCCGTCCACTTCCCATGTAATGTTGGTAGTCGTTGAAACCGTCGAATTCGAAAGTGTAATGGTAGCCGTGAATGTCGTCTGTTGATTCAGCGGTAGGCTGGTAACTGAACTCGGTGTGATTGCCACCGACCGGACGTTCGTGGAACCGCCGCCCCCGCACCCTGCCAGCCACAGAACGCCCGCGATCGCAATTGCCCACGCCGATCCTCCCAGCGTGCCCCGTCCAGACCGGCCGCCCTGCCCCATCCGCCAATAAGACAAATTCTTAAGCGCGGCCACGCGGACCTCTCGCTGATTTTCACCCGGAGTCTTACTGATCATCGCGCGGTTCTCTCCCCAAGTGCCGGCGGCACATGATAATTTCCCATTCGCTGAATTTTAATTCCCGAAAGTCAAGCGACGGTTCGGGCGCCTAGCTTAGCCGCGCGTGGTATTTATCGCAAGCAGCTTCGAGGAAGCGCAAATCGGATTACGCATCAAAACCGGCAACGGCAAGCTTCCCCGCCCCAGTCACACACGCCACGGTTATAGGCTAAAGAAACGCGCCAACACACAGCAAGCAGATGACATGATACTGGATTTGGTTGTCAGATTGGAAAGGATCAGATGCCGCGTCTCAGGACTTTCACGGACACTGCGCTACTTGAGGAATAGCGCCTCGCGGACTTGGTCGCGCCCCACAAACGTCTTCGAGGATCGGAATTGCCCAAAAAGATCCAAAATTTCTCGATTCTGGAACACGTGCGCATGCACCGCCAGTGTCGGCGCGGGCACCGCTTCGAATTTCTGCATATCGACGATCCGGAATCTATGGAATCGCTCCGCTGGCTTACTGTGGAAGAGCGCCAGCATCGCGCCGCCCGGCGCCATAATGTTGTAAAGCCGCTCCATCAACTTCGCGACGATGGCCACGTCGAAGTAATCCAGTAAGTCCCATGCCAGCACTCCGTTAAAATTGCCTTCACGATATCCCAGGGCTATTTCCAGGAATTTATCGACTAACGCGCTCTGGGATCCGGGCTCGCCATCGCCCCCTGCCGGAGCCGCGCGCATCCGCTCTTCCTCGGTGGTGAGGAATTCTTTCCACGTGCGCAGCAGGTCCTCCGTCGATAGACGGAAGCCCTTCTCTAGGAAAAAATTCAGCGTCGATTGCGCAATGGGGCCCAGATCAAGAATGCGCGCTTGCGGGATGTCGCTGAGGAGCCACAAGAACTCCTTTAGGCTGTTCGAAGTCCGTGTGTTGGCGGAAGCATCGGTCACGGGAGTAGGGCCGGGCTTCGCCCCCAACTTAGAGGTTGCCGGGGCACTGGCCGCGCCTCCTCCCAGCCGGGTTTTCGCCATCCAATTCATCGTTTTGCGCTACTCGCCCTTCGAATGGGCAGCGACTGGCCGCAATAGCTCAGCATCATCAGCCGCTTCCGGCTCAAACGCCGCTGGTGTCGACTTACTCCGCGTCACTTCCACCTTCCCGCGGAATCGCGCGCCATCGTCAATGCCAATGCTCGGAGCTGTCAGCGCCCCTTGCACCCGGCTCGACGAGCCAAGCCTCAGTGTGGCGTCGGCCTTCAGGTTCCCTTGCACGTTTCCGTTGATAACGATCTCCCGCGCCTCAATGTCGGCCTGCACTTTGCCTTCTGGTCCGACGGTCACGCGCGCGCCAGTCACCCGGATTTTACCGCTGGCCTCGCCGTCGAGGTATAGATCGGAATTTCCTGAAATTTCTCCACGGATTTTTATTCCTGCGCTAACCCGCGATGCTCCGGGAGAAACTGATTCCACAGCGGGCGTTCGTGGCGGGACCGGCGATGGACGTTCAAATCTCGGCTGCTGCGGCTCTACTGCGCTTTGCGGCTGGGTTCTAGCCGGCATAGGATTCGGTGTGCTAGGCGTGTCCGAAGATGGCTTTGCGTCTGGTTTGCGCCACATGGATTCCTCCCCCACAGATAGATCTATTACCCGGTCGTGCGCGTGCGTACTCTGCGGTAGTCGAAAATATAGTATACGCGGGAAATGCTGTAAACGATCCTAGTCGGGATTCGTACCAAAAGGATACAGCTTGTCAAAACCCGTCCAGCCAGCCAAAATCGCGCCTGTCGTTGTCGTCCGCGCATCGTGATTTCGCAGTTCCCACATGGCCACGATCATTCCGACGCATTCATGGAAAAAGATCTTCATTCCTCTCCGAGTGCGCCACCAGTTGTCCGGATCGTAATTCGTATCCCTTGCCGACAGCATTCGCATCGCAGTCCCCGCTGGAAGCACTCGCGCCAAGATGTAGCGCGCCCGCCGCGTGTGGTAATTCGACGTAACCACCAAAATCCGCTTCCATCCATGCGCGTTGATGAATGGGCCGATCGCCTCGCCCTCCTCGAGCGTGTTATGCGCGCGATGCGCAAACACCACGACGGCGCTCGCCGGTACTCCCCGGTCGATCAGATCGTGCTGCTCGAGTTGCGCAATGCTGGCATACGGACGCAGATATCGTCCGCTTGCTATGATTCTGGGCGCCCAACCCGCTTTCAGCACCTCCGCAGCGCGCGTGGCGCGGTCGCCCTCGTAATTGTCATCTCCCAAGATCACGATCGCATCGGAAGCGGAAGGGCCGTCGTCCACTACCCAGAAATTCCCTGCCAGCCGCATCAATGGATGCCGCACAAGGTATACCCCGAAAATGAAACACGCCAAGAACAGAAGAAAAATCAGCCGGAAGAATATCCCGCCCCGTTGCGAATCTGGTCGCAAATCCAAACGGCGCTGCACGCCCGCCCCACAGCAGTCCAATCGTCTGCTCATGACGTTGGTTCGATCTCCCGCAGTCGCTCCGCGGCTTTCTCAGGATAAGTCCCGTTGAAATAGACTTCCTTTAAGCTGTATGACTTGCTGCGCGTCTCCACGATCGGCAGTATTTCGATGTGCCAGTGATAATCGCCCGCAATCGTCCGCCAATATTCGCTCAATTCGCCCTTGGTTTGCAGCGTGTTCGGCGAGGTGTGCACCACCATGTGATAGTCCGGCGTAATCTTCTCCAATCTGCGAAACGTCCGCCCCAGCAAGCGCGCTAGTTCGCGGCGGTTTTCCCCTGGCAGGGGCGATTCGAATTGATGGTTATGGGCCCGCGGCAGGATCCACGTCTCGAACGGCACGCGCGATGCATACGGGCAAAACGCGACGTAGTCTCCCGCGGAATCCACCACGCGCACTTTCTGTCGAAGTTCCTGCCGCAAAATATCGCAGAATACGCATCGTTCTCGCTCCCGATACCAATCCCGCGCCGCGCGCAGTTCGTATAGCACCCTCCGCGGCACAAACGTCGTCGCCGCAACCTGCGAATGGGCGTGCGGCCATTCCTCTCCGGCCGACGCGCCGTGATTTTTGAACACCGCGACGTATTTGAACCGCGCGTCCCGCTTCAAATCCCCGATCCGCATCCCGTACGCTTCCAGCACCCGCCCGATTTCCTCGTCGCTCAGCGTCGCCAGCGGCCGCGCGTGCTCTGGCGTTTCCACGATAATCTCGTGCGCGCCCACCGCTTCCATGCGGTCGAATATCCCCTCGGCGCTGCGCCCGGGGTCTCCCTCGACCCGGTAGAACGGCCGGAAATGTGGATAGACGCTCACCTGTGGTGTGCTCTGCCCCGGCAAATCCAGCAGCGAACGCACTTCGCCACGGTTCACAGAGCACAGCGGGCAAGGCGCTTCGCGCTCACTCGCGCGCTCAGCCTGTCCGATTACCACCCAACTGCGCGTGATGGGATCTTTTCGTAGTTCCATGAACTCGGGAGATATGAGAGCGCCATCTTATACCGAACACTCGCGCCTCGCCAAAACCAACCGTACCCATATTCCCAAATACATTTCCAGTGCGACTTAGCAGTTCTCCTCAAAGATGCCGCCAATTCGGTTTACACTGCGACCCGATGCCGCCGCAAAGTCCAATCCGCCGCCCCATCCGCCGCTCCCGCAGGATTCCAAATTGAGCACCGCACCCGCCGTATCCACCCGATCGAGGAAATCCGCGCCCGCCAAGCTCACCCTACTGCCAATGATCGCCGCCACGTATTTCATCGTCGCCGGGGGTCCCTATGGCCTCGAAGACATCGTCCACAAAACCGGCTACCGCGCCACGCTCCTGATCCTTATTGTCACTCCCCTGCTCTGGAGCGTTCCCACCGCCATGATGGTCAGCGAGCTCGCCACGTCGATTCCCGAGGAAGGCGGCTTTTACATCTGGGTTCGGCGCGGACTTGGCCCGTTCTGGGGCTATCAGGAAACTTGGCTTTCGCTTGCAGGCAGCGTCTTTGAAATGGCGATCTACCCCAATCTCTTCGTGGACTACATCGGACAGCTCGCTCCTTCCCTTGTCGCTGGCCATCGTGGCCTCGCGCTCGGATTCGGCATGATCGCGATCTGCACCGTCTGGAATCTGGTTGGCTCGCGCGCCGTGGGCGATGGGTCAATTCTGCTGAATATCGCGCTGCTCTCGCCATTTGTGGTGCTGATCGCCTTCGCGCTGTTCCATTCACATCCCGGCATCCCGCGCGCCACGCCTCTGCACCACGCCGATTTACTCGGTGGAATCCTGATCGCCATGTGGAACTACATGGGGTGGGACAACATGTCCACCGTGGCAGGCGAAGTCGATAATCCGCAGCGCACCTACAGCCGCACCATGTTCGGCGCGCTAATTCTCGTCATCGCCACGTATCTCGCGCCAGTCGCGGCCGTCGCGCGCACCGGGCTCGATCCCAACGCTTGGGTCACCGGCGGCTGGGTTGACGTGGGCCGCGTCTTCGGCGGCGAAGCGCTCGCTGTCGCGATCACCGTCGCGGCAGCGATCGGCGCCATTGGCACCTTCGGAGGCCTGATGATGTCCTTCACGCGCCTGCCTTCCGTGATGGCTGCGGACGGCTTCCTGCCCAAAGTTTTCACGCGAGAAAGTTCTCGCACCGGCACGCCTTGGGTTTCGGTGATCGTCTGCGCGATTTTCTGGGCGCTGTGCTTCCCGCTCGGTTTCGAGCACAGTCTCCTGCTCGACGTACTGCTCACCGGCCTCAGCATCCTGCTCGAATTCTGGGCCCTCGCCGCACTCCGCATCCGCGAGCCCAACATGCCGCGCCCCTATCGCGTTCCCGGCGGCCTTTTCGGGGCCATCGCCATCGGCCTGCCTCCCGTGGCACTGATGATCGCCACCGTCGTTCGCAACAGCCGCGAGCTAGTCGGCGACATCAGCCAACTCGTGATCGCTATCGCGATCATCGCCGCCGGTGCCGCCCTCTACTATTTCTCGCTCCTCTTCCGCCCCGACGCACGTATCGAATCCTAGCCGCGGCCCGCACCTGACGATGCCCACCCCGAGCTTCGATGTCTAACGACGCCAGGTCCCAGCAGCGCAATCTTCGGTTAGCCTACTGACGATGAATTGGTGTTGATTGTGGAATCGGCGACAATCACCACGTTACTCGTATCGAAGTGCGACCATAGGATCGACGCGGGTGGCGCGACGTGCAGGGATGTAGGAGGCGGCGAGCGCAACGAGCACGAGCAACACAGCGATCGCAGTGAACGTGGCCGGGTCGGACGACTTAATCCCAAATAGCAGCGATGATAGGAATCGCGTCAATGCCAGCGCTGCAGCGACGCCCACAATCGCCCCAACAACCGCCAGCACAAACCCCTGGCCGAGTACGAGCCGCAGTACATCACGCCGTTCCGCGCCCAGCGCCATCCGAATTCCAATCTCGCGCGTCCGCCGAGACACTTCATAGGACAGCAGCCCGTACAATCCGATGCACGCGAGCACCAGCGCCAACACGCCAAAGGCGCCAGACAGTTCCGCGATCATGCGCTCACGGCGCAGCAATCTTTCGATAATTTGCGTCTGCGTCCGCACATCGAACATCGGGAGATTGCTATCCATCTGGCTGACCACGCTGCGCACAGGGGGAACGAGCGCCAAGGGATTCGCACGTGCGCGCAGCTCAAAAGTAGTGCCCAGTCCGCTCGCGGGCGAATACATCGTCGGCTCCATCGCGCTGCGCAGGCCCTGAAATTTTGTGTCGTTCACCACGCCCATAATCACCCGCTGCGTGTCGTTCGAGCCAAAACTCTGCCCAATCGGATTCACTTTCGGAAAAAACTTCTCCACGAAGCTCTCATTCACCACGACGGCGAGAGACGGCAACATCGCTTCGTTTTCGGCGGTTGCTCCTGTGGCCTTTTGCTTACTTGCGGCTGCTTTGCCAGGCGCAATTCCCGCGTCCTTGGCCGCGGCGGTGGCCCGCCAGTCCCGCACCCTTGCATCTGCGGTTTCCGCCTGCGCGATGTCCGCGGAGGTGAACATCCGGCCCGCCAGCAGGCGCATGTGCATGGTGGAGAAGTAGTTCGCGCCGACTCCGAGTAAGTCCGCCTCCTCGTGCTTGCCTTTTGGCGTGCCAGGCAGATGAAAACCCGTGCGCCACAGGCCGCCGCTCAGGATCGCAATGGTCGAATAACTCACCGACTCAATGCCCGGCACGGCCGAGAGCCGCTGCTGCAACTGCTGATAGAACTCGTCAATTTGCGATGCTTTGTATCCAATCAGAGTGGGGTCCAGCCGAAACGTGAGCAGATTGCGGGTGTCGAATCCTGGATCCACGTTTCTGAGGTTTTGCAGCGTCCGCACCAGGAGCCCCGCTCCAGCCAATACGACAACGGCCAGCGCGACCTGCGCAACCACTAGCCCGTTTCCGAGGTTGAACCAGCGTCCACCCGCGCGGCATTCGACTGCGGAGCTGCTCGCACCCTCCTTCAACGCAGGTGTCAAATCGATGCGCGTGCGGCGATTTTTCCAGCAGCCGGAGCCCGTACCGGAAGTCCTGCAGGAGTGTTTGCATTGAATCAGCCTGCTATTAGGGCGCGTGCGTTTCACGCGATACTTGACCAGCCAAATGACCGGGCGATTGGTCAGCCGGCGATTCCCGCTGCGGCGATTCGCGCGGCATCGCGTCCGCCAGCAGAAGCACGGCGCCACAGAACATCAGCGTATCCGCCATGTAATTAAAACCGTTGTCGAGGCTGGCGAAGCCTACTACTCCGATCGGTACGTAGACGGCTAACTCCACGACGAACACGGTCCAACCCACCCACAGCGCTGCTGCGCGGGTTTTCTTGCCAGCCAGCAACAGGATACCGGCGACTGCGTAAACCACGGCTGCGAGGTACGCCCAAACGGAGTGTCCGACGATCCAAGTGGGAGTCACCCTTTCCAACGGAATGGCGGGAACGTGCAGGCCGTGCAAGAACTGCTCCGCGCTGTAGTACAGCAGCGCAATCGCAAAGAAATATCGCGCGATCGTCGCAAGGATGGGCGTGCTGCGCTCGCCCCTCTGCTCGGTAAGGTGCCCTGTGAGGCTTGCCGCAAGCGCCAAAGCGCCGCCGCTGAAACATAGCTCGCGCAGCGCTAACGCGAGCGCAATTCGATCTCGCGGATCTTGCGCCCAGGCTGGGACGTCCATCAGCACCACGAAAAGGAAAAACGTCAAGGCCAGCAAGCTCGCCGCCAGGCGCGCTTGAATCCTCGTCACCAGGCTCAGCGCCGCCGCGATAAAGCAAGCACCCACGAAGTACGCCCAAAACAGGTGCCAGGGAATCCACGCCGGTACGATCGACGCGATGCCCTTTGTCAGGGTGAAGTGTTCGGTGCCGAAGCCTGCCAGCGGCGCTGCGTAGAAAAGCGGCCCGAACAGAATCAGCTTGTCGAATCCTCGCGACTTTTGCCAATCGCCGCGAAGAAAAATCGTGACTAACCCGATCGCGAGGATTAGCCCAAAGGCACAGTAGGCCCAAATCACCGTACTGGGAATTGCGACCAGAGTCATGACCGTCGCTAAATTCATTAAGCCGCCACTCATGACGATTCCTTTCCGCCTCGCTCGGCCTCCAAATCCGGAATGAGCCTGACTTTTGCTCCGATCTTACGCCGCTATTTCTTGATCCAATGGCTCGCTCGTGGATAAACGCGCCGCGCATTCGCCGAATAAATCCGGTCCTTATCGGCGCTGCTGAGCTTCGAATCATCCACGTAACGGCGCGTGTTGTCGTAGTGGTCCTTGGTCTCGTCATTGACGACGCCGGGGAACGCGCCGTCGCATTCCGATCCAAACAAAATGTTGTCGAGCGGCACGGCGTCAAACAGCATCTGCATGTTCATATCGTTGTACACGCACGTGTCGACGAAAACATTTCCGTTGCCGAGGATCTCGTCCGGACTGGCCCACTTGTTGTGCTTCGCAATCGCCCTCCAGCGCCCGATCTGGCAAGGGAGCGCTCCGCCGCCATGTGGGATCAGGAAACGCAGACGCGGGAAATCTCGGAAGAGTTCCTTGGCCATCATCAGCTGTACGAAACCTGTTATGTCGGCGACCAAATATTGAACGGCGGTGTGCGGGAAGTTTTTATTGATCGATTCGCTGCCGTGCAGGACCAGCGGCACATCCATCGCCTGAGCCGCTTCGAACACCGGATAATTTTGCTTCCCAGTGAAGGGCTGGTTTTGCCAGCGCCCGCCCGTGCCGTCGGGATCGAAATTGAATGCCACGAAACCGTCATTGGTCCAGCGTTCGATCTGTTTTGCCACCTGCTCAGAAGGGCACGACGGATGTTGCCCGAGCATGCCCACCGGTACGAAACGCCCCGAAGTGAGTTTGCAAGCACGAGATATGAGACCGTTGTTGAGGTCGGCCCACACGGCGTTCTGCTCCACGGTACCTTCATGAGTCGCCATAGCTTTCGCCCGCGGGGATGCGAACGCCACATCAATCCCGCGTGTTTCCATCAAGCTGACCACTTGCTCCAAACTCTTTTTAACATCGGCATCCGAAATGTTTGGGAGCGCTTCAGGATTTTTCCCGGTAAGTTGCGCCTGACGAAATTCCTCCACTTCCGGATGCTTGGCAAGACGAACGAAATGCTGGTGAGAGTCGATAATCATGCTCGTAGCTGGTTAGACCTTTCTTCGGGGATAAGTGCCTGTTACCGAGCCAGAAATAGTGCACCGAAAACAGCCGTTAAAGCGCGATCGGCTTCGCGAGTCGCGGAAAAACGCGAGATCGGCCCGATTGGGCCAGACTCCGAATCGAATGTCAAGCCAACGCAAATTGTTCGCTCGCAAAAAATCCAGCAGCGGCGTTTCCGTCGATATGACATGATCTTCTGTATTCATCGCCATGTCTGATTCCACGATTGCCAGCGTCGATTCCGTCTACATGCGCGTCGCGCTCGACGAGGCGTGCGCCGCAGCCGCTCGCGGCGAAGTCCCCGTCGGCGCGGTCGTCGCGCTTGACGGACGGATCATTTCCCGCGCAGGCAATCGCACCATCGGCGATTGCGACCCCTGCGCCCACGCGGAAATTATCGCTCTGCGCGAGGCCGCGAAAGGCATCGGAAATTACCGCCTTCTTGGCGCTTCGTTGTACGTCACCATCGAGCCGTGCGCTATGTGCGCCGGAGCGATCATCCAGGCGCGCGTCGCTCGCCTCATTTATGGCGCCGACGATCCCAAAGCTGGCGCGGTCCGCTCCTGCTTTTCGATTCTCGATTCCTCGCGCCTCAATCACCGCGTCGACGTTACCCATGGCGTGCTGGCAGCCGACGCAGTCGCCCTTCTGCAGGAATTCTTCGCCGCTCGCCGCTCGTGAACGATTGAAGCGAATACACGGCGAACAGATGCCGCAGCAAACTATGCAAGGACCATGCTACCAAAAGCTCCTTTGAAGGCAGGTTTACTGCACAAATTTGTGCAGATTGTGTCGCGTAACGCGCCTTCTACGCGCGAAAACCAGCGCGCCGCTCAATTCCCGCTCCAGCGCGGCCCGGATTTGATACGATGTCGCCGTTCGACCCGCCGCCCGGCTAATGCGACTAGCGCGCTCCGGGTGTGGCGCACTCGAGGCGAAGGCGAAAAATACGATGCAAGCGACCACACAGAAAATCTTCGTCGGCCCCAGCAGTGAAGTTCCCGAAAGTGGCCGCTTGATCATCGACGTTGCCGGCCTCACGGTCGGCATCTTCCGTTTCCAAGGCAAGCTCTACGCCTACGAAAATCGCTGCGCGCACGAAGGCGGACCCGTTTGCCAAGGAAAGATCGTCCCGCGCGTCACGGAGATCATTGACGAGGGCGGTGCCAGCCGCGGCTTCGCTTTCGACGAGGGCCGCCTGCACATCGTCTGCCCGTGGCACGGCTACGAATACGACATCCAAACCGGAACGCATCCCGGAAAACCGTCCGCGAAACTGCGGCGGATCGCCGTCGAGGAAAATCCCAGCGGAATTTATGTCAGCGTCTAACGAAAACTCGGAGCTCGGCGAGTTAACGCGCGCCCTGCACGATCGAATTGCCAACGCGATCGACGCAGGCAGAATTGCGCGCGTGGCGCCGCAGGACGTCACCGCACTGCTAACCGAGGCCGTCCGCCTGTACGCCGCGGTCGTCGAGGAAACCGAGCGCGAAATTCCGCCCATCGACACGTCTATTTCCACCACCGAAGCGATGGTCGTCGCGTGCGCTTTGCTCCGCGCGCATCACCTGAATCCTTTTGACCTGGCTCTCTGGTTTTCGCGTACCGCGCCGCATCATCCCCCAGGCCCGGACGCCGACGCATCGGGTTCGCAGTAGAAGTCACCGAGGAATTGGCCATGAGCATTGAAAACAAGCTCGACAACAAAGCAGTCGCAATCGAAAACGGAACGGCCACCTCCGCCGTGAAGCATCCGGTGCAGCAAATCACGACGCGCACCGACTCGCGCGAAATTCTCGCCAACGCCCGCCGCGATATCGACCGCTACAAGCTGCACGACTACTTCATCGTCGATGTGGACGCGCACCACGTGGAATTCGATTCTTGGGCGGACATTCTCGACCATCTCGAAAATCCTGTCCTGCGCCACAACGCCCAAGCCATGGTTCAAGACTGGCCGCGCGCCAAGCAGCTCGTCTATAGCAATCACAATGTGGGCCTTACTTTTCAGGACGTGTACGGCCGGATCCCGCACCAGGCGGATCTCGCCGAGCACGTCGAGCCATCCGACGAGCACCGCGATCTCACCCTCATCCGCCGCGCACTGGACTCGATGGGCATTCGCGTTCAAGTGGTGTTTCCGCAGCCGATGCTCGAACTCGGCCTGCATCCTGAGCCGGAAATCGCCACCGCGCTTACCTTTGCCTACAACCGCTGGTTCACCTCGACGATTCTGCCACGCGAAACGCGCGTGAAAGCGCTGCTCTGCCTTCCCTTCCATGATCCCGAAGCCAGCATGCAAACGATTGAAGAATTCTCGGAAGCTCCGGGCGTGATCGGCTTCATGGTCACCAGCCAGCGCCACACAGGCGTGCACAAAAACATATACATGCCCATCTATCGCGCCCTCGAAGAACGCGGTCTGCCGCTGGCGTTTCACGCCGGCCCTACTTGGGGCGACACAATGACCACCACCATGAACCGCTTCCTCGCGGTTCATTCGATGTCGTTCGTCACATGCAATATGACGCACATGGCTAACTGGATCGTCAACGGGCTGCCGGAGCGCTTCCCAAAATTAAATGTGATTTGGATCGAAAGCGGACTCGCCTGGGTGCCGTTCATGATGCAGCGGCTGGACCATGAATACTTCATGCGCCAATCCGACGCGCCGCTGCTCAAGCGTCCACCGAGCGAATATATGGCGGAAATGTTCTACACGTCGCAGCCGATGGAACAGACCAATATGGATTTGCTGCAGAGCACTCTGAAAGCGATCCACTCCGAAACGCAGGTGATGTATTCGTCTGATTGGCCGCACTGGGATTTCGACGTGCCCGCGCGCATCGCAGCGCTACCGTTCCTCACCGAACAGGCCAAGCGCAACATCCTCGGCGAAACCGCGCGGCGCATCTTCCGGCTCTAGCATCCGTAACACGAGAATCAATAAACGCTTTGGGTCCAACAACTCTGCAAGGGAGTAACACGATGGAGAAGGAGCGAATGCTGAAATTCGTGATGATCGCGATCGGATTGGTATTCGTTGCCGGCGTATATCCACTAGCTACGTCTCTTTGGAACTGGCAACGCTCTGATGAGTTTGTACCGATGTTACTCAGCGTCTACATCACGCTCGGAGTTTTCCTACTGATCGCGGCCCGCAATCCATCGGCGCATCGCAGCTTAATTTCGTTCGCGGCATGGTCGAGCTTAGCCCACGCGTTCGTGATGCTGATCCAGGCCGTCAACGACGTCGCCGGCCGCCCGGAGCTTTTCGGAATGTCCGCGGTTCTCGTGGTCATTGGCGTGCCGCTGATCGCGCTGGCGCCAGCAAAGCGATCGGCTGAATTGGCGCCCGTTCCCAACTTGTAAGATTTTTCGGGAGCGCCAAACTGCAGATTGGCGCCTTTGCTAGGTGGCATGTTTTTTAGAAATTTAGGAATTTGCATGCGTGCCGCCACGAGGGAGCTTATCTCGCCGACGGGTTCTCAACTTTCGCCAGGGTCGCCTTCGCCGCGGCCGAATTGGGCGCGCGCGGATCGAGCTTCAAATATTGACGAAGCTCGGAGATTTCCTTGGGGCGATCACCCTTAGCCTCGTAAATCTGCGCCAGTAACAAGTGTAGCTGGGGAGCCTTGTGCCACCGGTCCAGCTTCTCGGCGGATTCCGCGTTGGCCTTGGCTTCATCGATCTGCTTGAGGTGCAGCTCGGCATCGGCGGCGTACATATACGCGTACATGTTCGTCACCGGATCGAGCGAAAGCGCATAATTGGAAAGCATGGACTCTTGTGTCCAATCCTTCGCGAGGGCCGCGAAGTTCGCAAGGCAAACGTAGGATGGAGAGTATTTCGGGTCCACGGCCTTAGCCTGGTTGCAGGCGGTACGACCTTCGTCTTCCTTGTGCTCGGCGACCAACACCTGCCCGAGCAAAACCCACGCGGCGGCGTAATCGGGATAAACATCGATCGCCTTGCGAGCGTCATTTTCGGCTCGATCGAATCGCTTATCCTTATACGATCCGCAGGCCTTCTGGAATTTCCCGCTCGCTTTTCCCGGCACCGCCAAACGCGCAACGCTCACCGTCGGACTGTCCACGGCTGCCTGCGTCCAGTCCTCACACGATTCGGCACGGAAAATCCGGCTCGTGTCTATGGGCAGCATCGCTGGCCCCGTTTGGATGGGTGCCTCCATCATCAGGAAAGGATCGTAGGCCGCGCCGCCGTACATATCGGGGTCTGTCGGTGGAGACACGCCGTAAGGCGTGCCGCCGGGCTGCGACGGTACTCCGCGAGATGGCGGGTTAGAGGGAGGAGCGACGGGATGCCCCCCTGTTTGTGCAAAAACAGGAGAGATGAGAAATATAACGAAGAGCGGGAAGCTGGCGAACCGGCAAGCGATCGAGAGGGTCTCGCGCGCAAACGAGCGCGGGAATGGCGAAGCCACGTGGCTTTTGAAAGGAGTCCCGGGCTGTAGACCGAAGATCTCCATCACCCCAGCATCGTAGCCCCGTTTACACTTTTCGGCGCAACTTTCATCGCGCACAACGTGTCGGGCTGGCCCTCCTCACTTAACACGCCACGAGCAACGTCCTCGGCGAAAACGCCCGCCGCAGATTCCTCCTGACGGATTGAATCGCGAGGCGAGCTATGGAAACGAGCTGTAAAACTCGCGGCGACGAGTCTTTATTCTAGAAATCTATAGCTGGCTGAAATTTTGCTGGCAGTTGTTGCCGTAGGTAAATGAATGGAGATCGAAGCCGGACGCTTGAGGTTTGAGTGTAAGGAGGTGCGAGCTAAATTTTATATTTTTGACGAGGTAGTACATTCGCGGCTCACTGACCTGGATGTACGAGCCTTGTGAATCGAAGTGGACGTCAACGCCAGCCTCGTCCTTCGGAACAGGCTTGCCGTCCTGTAGAACGTAAACTTTCACCGGTTTCTTTGTTTTTTCCACGCTGAGCACGGCGTACACGGAACGAGCGTGATAAAGAAGTTCGGCTTGGCCGTTCGCGCCTGCGGAGATCACGCCGTCGTGCTCGGTTTTCCACTTTCCGGAAAGCACCACGCGGCCGTCGCGGGGCGCTTCATAAGCAGCAAAGTCAGTGACGGAGCCCTCCTCACGATAACCCTTCGAATTTTGCAGTGCGCCATGGCCAAACCAATTTCCCACGTAGGTTTCGTCCGTGCAGATACCACAACTGGCCGCGAACGTGTTCTCGGGCGGGTCGAGGGGAATTTTCGCGACGGCCGGATGGCTCGGAATCAAGAGCTGCTGAATTTTCTTCTCGAGCGCTCGGTTGCCGGTTTCGCCCTCCACGTGCATCACGATATTGCCATTCTGATCAATCAGATAGCGGTTCGGCCACACGTCGGAGTGGTAGGCTTTCCACATGGAGCCATACGTGTCGGCAACTACCGGCCACGGCAAGTGGAAACGTTGGGCAGCCTGACGCACGTTCTTTACGCTGAATGCGATCGCGAACTCGCCGTAGTGGATGCCGACGATGTCGAACCCGTAGGGGTGATACTTCGCATACCAGCGCTTCAGCGGCATGAAGTCGCGGATGCAGTTGATACAGGTGTATTCCCAAAAATCAATCAGCAGCACGTGGCCGCGGTAACCTTTGATGGTGTGCGGGACTTTGGTGGTGTCTGGGCCGGTGTTGATCCAAGTGACATCCGAGCTGAATTTAGGCGCCTTCTGCGGCGCCGCATAGATGGTGACCGCAAACAAAACCGCGAATATCAGCGCGAGAGGGGATCTCTTGAGTATGTCGACCATTATGCGTGTAATCGGCGTTCCTCTCGCCGCACAGGCTCCCGCGAAGCGCTCTGCTGAACTGGCGCTCAGCCGAGCGTAGCGTAAATCTGAAAGGTTGGCGTTCCGGCCCGCCCGAAGCAACGGACAGGCCCGCAGCCCCCAGCGGGCGCGACTTCCCCGCCGGGACGGTCATTGCGGCCTGTCAGGTCCTCTTCTTCAAGGTTGCGGTGTATTTCCGCATGCCGTGGGCATTGTCCACGGCGCTGATCAAGTCGCTTACTTTTGCTACGCTTGGATCGTACGTGACTACGGCTTCGTGGGTGGTGAGCGAGGCTTTCACGTCCTTAACGCCCTTTACCGACTGCAGTGCAGACTGCACTGTCGCCTGACAGCTCCCTCAAACCATTCCCTGAACTTCTAGTGTGACGGTCTTTTCCCTGGCTGCCGCCATCGCCTGTTGTGCTGGGATCATCAGAAAGCCCAGCGCGAACATCAAAACAACGCTCGAAACAACGCGCGCTCGATTCATAGCATTAGTCTCCAGTACATCATGGCTGGTGAGAACACCCGAGACATAAGACTGGGCTGATCCACGGAAAGATTCACGATATTTCCGAAACTGACAATCCGCTCGCCGCCGCCCGCTGGCCGAAAATTACGCTGTACGCTGTCTGCCAAGTCGCGCCGCCCTTGAGGAATGAAATTATTTTTGCCACTGTGTCAAAAGTCCCCATTCGTGCATCTCAGGTAACGGAGGCGTAAACCGAGACACCTGCCTCCAGGTTCACCATCCGGCGCGATTGGCGCGCTGCAAGACCAACGGGACCATTTCCGAAAGCTTCAACAGCATCGGAACACACTTCCAGGAGTACATCATGTTCAAGCTCACGCGCACGTTCCTTTTGCTCACGTTACTCGGCTCGTTTCTATTTGCTACTCTCGTTCCTGGTTCCGCTTGGGCTCGTGGCGCGCCATCGTCTCCGGTTCTGAACTCCTCGTTGAGGGCGGGATCAAATAATCCGGCGGACACAGAGCGGAACTACAACACCGAAGTCGCTCTGATCAAGGAAGTCCGGCACGTCCTGGTGATGCAGCCGTTCTACACCGTATTTGACAATCTCGCGTTCAAGGTCGAGGGCGAGAAAGTTACGTTGATGGGACAGGTGGTTCGTGCCGCTCTGAAGTCCGATGCCGCTGCCTCCGTAAAACACATCGAAGGCGTCACTTCCGTGGACAACCAAATTAAGGTTCTGCCGCCATCCTCCAGCGACAATCGCATCCGCCTCGCGCTCTACAGAGCCATCTATTCCGCCCCCGGATTTGAGAAGTACGAGATTCAAGCTGTACCGCCCATCCACATCATCGTCGATCTCGGCCACGTTACCCTCACCGGCGTCGTCGCCAACCAGATGGACAAAACCGTTGCGGTCACGCGCGCGAAACAGGTCCCTGGAACATTCGAAGTTAAAGACGAACTGCGAGTCGAAAACTCAGGGGCATAATTCGTCGCTATCACGTTCCGCGATCTAGCGAACACGGTAATGATGCTGGAGCGATCGGTACAGGGCCGCTGAAGAATCCCTCTTCACCCTAAATCTTTGCACCGCGCTTCGGATTGATCGCCGCCCGCTGCCTGAATCATGGGAGTTGGTCCGGCGAACTGCGGTATAATCTCGCTGAAGCCATTGAACACACACCGCCGGCTGCAGCTTGGCCCCGAACATCCGATTCGACAAGTGGTTGCGCCATTTTTTCGCGGCCGCCTGCTTGTGCTGCTCCCCGTTTTGCTCCTAGCAGCCGCTTCAATCGCCCGCGCTGATCGCCCCTACGCTCCCAGCCGCAACTACGCCTTGCAAAACGTCCGCACCCATCTCTGGTTCGACGTCAAGCACCGCGCCATCCGCGGCGAAGTGACCGAAACCATTTCCATGCTACGCAATGACATTTCGCAGATCACGTTTGATTCCACGGGGCTCCAAATTTCCGCGGTCACGGTTGACGGTACCGCCGCTCCCTACACGGTTACATCCGAACATCTCGTCGTGACACTCGCGAAACCGGCTGCGCGCGGCGACCGCCACGATGTTTTCATCCGCTACCGTGGCGCACCAAAAAAAGGAATCTTCTTCGTAATGCCGGACAAAAACTATCCGCATCAGCCTGACGAGATCTGGACGCAAGGCGAGGCCGAAGACACGCACGCGTACATTCCCATCTACGATTACCCGAACGACCGTACAACCTCCGAAATGCTTCTGACCGTTCCGGCTTCCTGGATCACCGTGTCGAACGGCAAATTGGACAGCATTCAAAATGATCCCGACGGCACGAAAACGTGGGACTGGAAGCAGTCGCAGCCGCTTTCGACCTATCTGATTTCGGCCGTCGCAGGAAATTTTGTGGAACACGACGACACGTGGAACGGCGTTCAGCTTCGCTATCTCGTTCCGCAAGGCGATCAGGCCGATATCGAGGCTACGTTCGTCCGCACCAAAAGCATGCTCGATCTCTTCAGCAGCAAACTGGGCGTCCCCTATCCCTGGCCGCAGTACGCCCAAACTTCCGTGGACGATTTCACCGAAGGCGGAATGGAAAACACCAGCGCCGCCACGCTTTCCACTAGCGACCTGGTGAATCCGCTGCTAGAACCCGAATACCGCGTCGGCGCGGATATCGTGAACTCGCACGAACTCTCGCACCAGTGGTTCGGCGATCTGGTGACCTGCAAGGACTGGACGAATCTGTGGCTCAACGAAGGTTTCGCAACCTTTTTCGAGGATTTCTGGCTGGGGCACAAAAACGGCGAGGACGCCGCCGCTTACGAGTATTGGCAGGACCAGAATCGGTGGTTTCGTCAGACGCGCCTTTTCTCCGTTCCCATCTTCACACGCGATTTCATCGATTCCACGCAGTACGACGGCAACACCTATCAGAAAGCCGGATGGGTGCTTCGGATGCTGCGCGAAAAGCTGGGCGACGACCAGTTCTTCGCTGCGCTGCACCACTATCTCGAAGCGAATCGCGGGAAGAACGTCGTCACCGCCGACTTGCAGAAAGCGATCGAGCAGTCAACATCCGTCAACGTGGACCGCTTCTTCCACCAGTGGATTTATCGCGCTGGCGCGCCGGAATTCGACGTTAGCTACTCGTACGATCCCACCGCGCGCGAAGTGAAGCTCGACGTGAAGCAGACGCAAAAAGTCGGAGGCCTCGTCCGCCTTTTCGACGTCCCTATCGAGATCGAAATTACAACGTCGTCCGGCGCGAAAACCTATCCCGTCGATATCCAGAAAGCCGAACAGGCGTTTACGTTCCCGTCCGATTCCGAACCGCTGATGGTGCTCTTCGATCCCGACGACAAAATCCTCAAGAAAGTCGTTTTCGACAAATCGCCGGCCATGCTGATCTATCAGTTGAAGCACGCTGACGCCGTTCCCGATCGCGCGGACGCCTGCGTGGCCCTCGCCGACGTTCGCGATGATCCCGCGGTTATCGCCGCGCTCGGCGACGCGGCGCTGCGCGACCCGTTCTGGGGCATTCGCGTCGAAGCGCTCCATGCGCTCGCGAAGCTGGGCGGAGGTGACGCCGAAAAATCGGTTCTATCTGCCACCGCTGACCCGAAACCTTGGGTGCGCGAAGTGGCTGCAGCGGAACTAGCGCATTTCAGTTCCGACTCCGCCGCCACATTCAAGCTGCTCGTCATTGCCGACACCGACTCCGCGTATCTCGTCCGCGCTGCCGCGCTTCGGGCTCTGGCTTTCTCGAAGTCGCCAGGCGCTTTTGAGGCGCTCACTGCCGCGGCGAAAACGGATTCTCCCGACGACGTAATTCGTCGCGCAGCCCTTGCGTCATTCGGCGCGCTCGGCGATTCGCGCGCCGTGCCGCTTCTCCTCGGTTGGTCCGCACCGGGCAAGCCATTCGGATGCCGCGAGTCAGCCATTGCTTCGCTCGCGGTTCTCGACAGATCGAATAATAAAATCACGCGGACCCTGATTTCGTATTTGCACGAGCCGTACTTCGATTTGCAAGTCGCCACCGTCCTGTCGCTCGCGCGTCGCGGCGATCCTGCGGCGACCGCTCCTCTGCAAGCGATGCTTCACGGCGGCGAATTAACCACCGTGGAAGATCCCTTCGTCCAATCCGCGCTTGATGTATTGCAAAAGAGAGTTTCGGCGGAATGATTATCGCTTCTGTGGCTCGCCCGAAAGCAAAATGCGCAGATCGCGCAGGTTGTTGCCAGTTGGACCGGTAACGATCGCGTCGTCAAGTGTCGAAAAAAAACGATGCGAGTCCGAACGCATATGGAAATCGTGTGGATCGAGTCTCGCCGCACGCGCTCGGACCGCCGTGTCACCATCGGCCACCGCGCCAGCCGCCGCGCTGTTCCCATCGATCCCATCCGTTCCCGCGCTGAGCACTGAGATTTTCTTCCCGGACATTTTCTGCACGCACGCCAGCACGAACGCCGCGTTGCGCCCTCCGATTCCGCCGCCCGTCACCGGACTGCTCAATTCTCCGTCCGCCAAAATCGCCGCGCCTTTGCCTGGATTCGCAGTCGCCAGATCTTCGAGTTGCGCCAGCAAATAGTCGGCGGCCTTTTCAACGGACCAATCGTTCGTCGAACGGTCGCAGACGCAAATGTAGCCCTCGGCTTCGCACGCATAACGCGCGGCGTGCAGCAATTCGTCTTCGCCGAGAAGGATGACGAAATGCGAGCGCGCGAAAGCCGCATCGCCCGGCTTGGGAGTTTCTCGCAATGAATTGTTATCGAGCGCCTTTCGAATGCCTGGGGGCGCTTTTGCCGCGAGATCGAATTGCTCGACCACGCGAATCACGTCGTCAACGGTGGTCGGATCGGGCAGCGTGGGCCCGGAGGCCAGCGCGGATTCCTGCCCTGGCGGTACATCGCTTACGGCCAGTGTGATTTTCATCGAACGCGGAGCGGCCACCGCCAGTCGCCCGCCCTTGGTCGCGGACAAGTGTTTGCGGACGGCGTTTATTTCCTCAATCGGCGCGCCGCATGTGACCAATGCCGCGTGCAGCGCGCGGAAATCATCGGGAGTAATCGCAGGATCGAGCGGCTGCTCGACCATCGCGGAGCCACCGCCCGAAATCAAGAAGAAGATCAGCGTGCGTTCGCCGCAGCGCGCCAATTGATCCAGAATCGCGCGGCCCGCAGTAAAGCTCTCGTCGCTGGGAACAGGATGCCCTCCGATGAACACTTTCCAGCCGGGCAGATTGTTTGGGAACGCGGACGGGGCGACGAGAATTCCCTTGGGTTCAAATCCTGGCGTGAGGACGCGCACGAGCCCTTCTGCCATGGCCACCGACGCTTTGCCGAACGCGATCGCGACAATTTCGTCGAATGCCGAGAGGTTGATGGACGTGCCGTGAAGGCTAATCAGCGTTCCGCTGCGCGCAAGTTTCTTTTCGATGGTCGCAGGAATATCGATGGCCGCGAGAGTGTTGCGGAAAATGCGTTGCGCCGTCTCTTTCACATCTTTTCGATGGCGGCGACGCCCGCGCGGGCCACTTCGGAATCCTGATCTTCGGATCCGGCACTTACGCCGATCGCGCCGATCACTTGCGAATCAACGATCAGAGGAAAACCACCTCGGACGGGCGTCTGCTCCGACGGGCTCGCAATGGCCAAGCCCAGTGCGATGGGAATGTTGACTCCATCGACTGATTTCGCGGGGCCAGTGGCGGCAAGGCGCATGGCGGCGGCTTGCGCTTTCACCAGAGAAATGGCAATCGATGCCGGTTTGGCGCCGTCCATGCGCTCGAAAGCCAGCAAGTGGCCACCGTCATCAACTACGGCGATATTCATGGGAACTTTGATTTCTTCCGCACGGCGCCGCGCTGCTTCCAACACCGCGCGTGCGCCTTCGATCGTGAGTTTCACCTGATTGCGTGTGACCAGTGCCATTCGATTACCTCCAGGAATTTAGCGGCGCAGCACGTCGGCATTCAAAGGGTTCGGCGGGCGGCGGCCCGCGAAAAACTCAGCAGCGTTCCGGGCAGCCATCACCGCCATTTTCGTGCGCGTGTCGATGCTGGCGCTGCCAATGTGCGGTGCCAGGATCACATCGCGCCGCGAAAGAAGCGCGGGAAAAACTTTTGGCTCATTTTCGTAAACGTCCAGAGCCGCTCCGGCGATTTGCTTTAGCTCAAGCGCGTGCGCCAGCGCGGCTTCGTCAACCACGGGACCGCGGGCGGTGTTGATCAAGTAAGCCGCGGGTTTCATTTTTTCCAATGCGGTGGTCGAGATCAAGTGGCGCGTTTCGGCGCCCAATGGAACATGCAGCGTTACGAAATCAGATTCGCGCAGCAAGCGGTCGAGATCCGAAAATTCAGCGTGCAATTCCGTTTCTATCTCGTCGGGCACGCGCGTTCGATTGTGATAGAGCACTTTCATTTGAAAGCCAAGCG
Organism: Candidatus Acidiferrales bacterium; assembly: GCA_049591475.1. Lineage (GTDB taxonomy): Bacteria > Acidobacteriota > Terriglobia > Acidiferrales > UBA7541 > Palsa-295. The sequence continues at coordinate 29,355 of JBAWEZ010000041.1, read as the reverse complement.
CGCGGCGGGCCACGCCACGGCCAATACGCCCGAAACCAATCACGCCGAGAGTTTTCCCGTATACGTCGCCGCCGAGAAGTTGGTCGAGCTCCCATCCAGGCCACGCGCCGGTACGTACCCACGCGTCGCCTTCTACGACGCGACGCGCGACGGCCATCAGCAGCGCCCAGGTAAGGTCGGCTGTGGTTTCGTCGAGAACGCCCGGCGTATTCGTGACTATCACGTTCCGGGCCGTGCAGGCCGGCACATCGATATGATCGTATCCGACGGAGACGGTGGACACAATTCGCAGATTTGGAGCGGCGGCGAGCAGGTCGGCGTCAATTTTTTCAGTGAGTAAGCAAACGAGCGCGTCTTTACCGGCCACGCGCTGCAGCAATTCGGCGCGCGGCATTTTTTGCTGTACGGGCCAGTATTCGATGTCGAAATTACTATCCAAAATGGCGCGTGCGGCCGGGAACAACGGACGCGTAGCCAGGGCCTTCGGTTTGCTCAACAATCACCTCGCAAGAAGTGTGTCGCGACGGCTCAGTAGAATACAACACGGCAGCGAAAATCCGGCAAGCCACGCAATTTGCTGCGCTAGCGTGTTGCGGGATCTCCCGAAGCGCCTCCCGTTGACGCTCCGAAGCGCCGCGACTATAGTGCCGCCAGATGCCTTCGAATCAGGACGGAGGCCGCAAACACATGAACCAACGCCTGCTGCGCGATCTAAAAAAACTGCTCGGCCGCGAATCAATACTGTGCGAGCCGGACGAGCTGCTGCTTTACGAATACGACGGCTCGGTGGAAAGCGGCCGGCCCGATTGCGTGGTTTTTCCGCGCACTACTGAGCAGGTAACTGGCATCGTGAGGCTGGCGCAGAGTTACAGAGTGCCGTTGGTCGGACGCGGCGCTGGGACGGGACTTTCCGGCGGCGCGATTGCGCGGCACGGGGGAATCGTGACGTCGTTCGCGCGCATGAATCGCATCCTCGAAATCGACGCCGAAAATCAGCTCGCGCGCGTGCAGCCCGGAGTGGTGAATTCGGATCTGAGCGCTGCCGTGGCAAATCTGGGACTGCACTTCGCGCCCGACCCGTCGAGCCAAAAAGCCTGCACCATCGGTGGGAATGTCTCGGAAAATTCAGGCGGGCCGCACACGCTGGCCTATGGGGTTACTACCAACCACGTGCTCGCGCTCGAAGTGGCTTTGCCAACTGGCGAATTGCTGCGCTTGGGAACTTCAGCGCTCGATGCGACGGGTTACGACATGACGGGGCTGTTCGTCGGCTCGGAAGGCACGTTTGGGCTGGTGACGGAGATTACCGTCAAGCTCACGCGCCTGCCCGAGTCTGTGAAAACCTTGCTAGCCATTTTTGACTCAGTGGACGACGCGACGGAAACTGTGGCCGAGATTACTGCCCGAGGTATTACGCCGGCGGCGTGCGAAATGCTCGACGGTTGGACGATTCGCGCTGTCGAAGACTACGTGCATGCCGGTTTCCCGCTTGATTGCGCGGCAATCCTGCTGATCGACGTGGATGGGTTGCGCGAGGTGACCGAAGTGGAAGCCGCGGAAGTGGAAGACGTATGCCGCATGCATCACGCTCGCGAAGTGCGCGTGGCGCGGGACACACGGGAGCGCGATCTGCTGTGGAAGGGCCGCAAGAATGCGTTTGGAGCGGCGGGACGAGTGTCGTCAAGCTACTACACGCAGGACGGCGTGATCCCGCGCACCAAGCTGCCGGCTACTTTGCGGCGCATTGGCGAAATCGGCCGTAAATACGGGCTGCAAATCGGCAACGTATTTCACGCGGGCGACGGCAATCTACACCCGATCATCCTGTTTGATCAGCGGAACGAACAGCAGTTTCGCGATACCGTGGCGGCGGCCGATGAAATTATCGCCTTCTGCGTGCAGGCGGGAGGATCGATCACCGGCGAACACGGCGTGGGCATGGAAAAAGACCGGCTGATGCCGCTGATTTTCAGTGACGCTGATCTGGAGCTGATGCGGCGCGTGCGCGCTATTTTCAACCCCGAAGGATTGCTGAATCCCGGAAAAATCCTGCCCACCTCGAAAGGCTGCGGCGAGATTTACGTGCGGCCACCGCGCAACGGCGATGCGGCGGCCGCAAGGCATTCATGACCCTAGCGGCAAGTTCGAGCGCTTCGCGGATGGCGGAGATTTCGGGATCGGCCAATGTGATCGGTGACCGGGCGCAACTCGCTGCTTATGAAATCGACGGCATGATCCCTAGCGCTGGCGTCAAACCCGGCTCGCGCGAGGAAATTTCCGAAATCGTGAAATTTTGCGTGGTCGAAAAACTCGCCGTCGTGCCCTGCGGCGGGCGAAGCAAGCTGTCGATGGGCGCGCCACCCACGCAATACGATATTGCGTTGGATCTGACTCGCTTGGATCGCATTGTCGCGTACGACCCGAGCGATTTGACGCTCAGCGTTGAGCCGGGAATTCCCTTGCAAAGACTGGCGGGGGTGCTTGCCGGACACCGGCAATTTTTGCCGCTCGCCGTTCCCTTTCTGAGCCGCGCAACAGCTGGCGGCACGATTGCTTCGGGACTTCATTCGCCTGTGCGCCAAGCATATGGGACCGTGCGCGATTTTCTGCTCGGACTCGAGTTCGTCACCGGTGAAGGCACGCACGCGAAAAGCGGCGGGACAGTGGTGAAGAACGTGGCGGGCTACGATCTACACAAGCTGATGATTGGCGCGATGGGAACTCTCGGCGTGATCACGAAGATCAACCTGCGGACGTTTCCCGCGCCTGCATCGACGCGAGTTTTTGCGTCCCGTTGCGCCACGGCGGAAAGCGCGCTTAGGCTTCGCAGCCGCGTGACGCAATCGCCATTGCGGCCGCTGACCGTGGAAGTGCTGAGCCCGGGCGCGGTTGAAATGCTCTCGAGCGCGGTTGCCGCGCGAATCGAACCGGGCCCTGCGGCCATGGATGGGCTACCGAAAAGCGAGTGGGCGTTCCTGGCGACGTTTTCCGGGAGCGGAGCGGTGCTGGGACGCTACGAACGCGAGTTGCAGCGGATGGCCGAAGCAGCAGGCTGCGAGGGCCACGGGATTGGGGGCGACGAGAAAAACCCGGCGCCCTTCGGGCGATTGCGAGAGTTCGTTCCTATCGCGCTGCAATCGTCAGCGGCAACCGTCATCGTGAAAACGAGTGTGCTGCCATCGAAATTGGACGCGCTTCTTGAGGCCGCAGCGGAGGCATCGCAAAAGTTTCAACTTCGATGGGCGGCGATGGCCGGAGGTCTCGCCGTCAGCTATGTAGCGCTTTTGCCGGACGCGTGCGACGAGGATTCGCGTGCGGGAGTGCGGAAGGCGACGGATCAAATCCTAGACGCATGCGCGCGGCTCGATGGAAACGCCGCGATTCCGTGGTGTCCAGCGGAATGGAAGCGCAGCTTGAACATCTGGGGACCCGACCGCTCCGATTTCGAACAGATGCGCAAACTCAAGAAAGTGTTCGATCCGGCGGGGATTTTCGCGCCTGGACGTTTTGCGGGAGGAATTTGACGATGTCAACCACTCCTCCGCAGATACCGCCAGCACAGGGTCTTCAATTGGCGCATCAAACGGAACCACTGCCAGCAAGCGCGTCGCGCAAACGTGGTGGATTTTCCGGCGCGGAGAAACCCGAATACGCGGATTACTCGCGCTGCGTCCATTGCGGGCTGTGCCTGAATCATTGCCCCACGTACCGACTGTGGCACGAGGAAGCGGATTCGCCGCGCGGGCGGATCCGGCAAATGGCGCTGGTTGATGAAAATAAGCTGGATCTGGGGGGATCGTTCGTGACACATATCGACCGATGCCTGGATTGCCGCGCGTGCGAGACGGCCTGTCCGTCGGGCGTCGAGTACGGAAAGCTGGTCGAGCTTGCGCGCGCGCAGATCGAGCAGAACTGTCGCCGCCCGATTTCGTCTCGCATAGCGCGTGATCTTGTTTACCGGAAGCTGCTTCCCTATCCGCGCCGGATTGCGGGGGCCGCGCGCGTGCTCCGCTTTTACCAACGGAGCGGGCTTGCGTCGATCGCGCGCGGCAGCGGCGTCCTGCGGCTGCTCGGATTGCGGGAACGCGAGCGGCTGCTGCCGCAAATCGACGCGGAGTTTTTCTTCGATGAACTTGGGCGCACGTATCCGGCGAAGTCGGCGCGGCGGGCGCGCGTAGCTTTTTTCGCCGGATGCGTAGCGCAGGTTACGTTCAGCGAGCTGAACCGCGCGACAATTCGAGTGCTGCAAGCGAATGGTTGCGATGTGGTGGTACCGGAATCGCAAGGCTGCTGCGGAGCACTTGCTGCCCATGCAGGTCTGCGCGACGTGGCCCGCGATTTGGCGCGCGCAAATTTCGCGGCGTTCGCCGAAGGGGGCTTCGATGCAATCATCACGAACGCGGCGGGCTGCGGCTCTACGCTCAAGGAATACGCGCACCTATTCGCGGCAGATGATTCGGCGCGCGAGCTCGCGAGTGAATTCTCGGCAAGAGTTCGCGACGTCTCCGAGTTTCTAGCTGAGATCGGCCTCGCCGCGCCGATGCGGCCGGTTCCGCTGCGCGTGACGTATCAGGACTCGTGCCATCTGGCACACGGGCAGAAAATTCGAGAGGCGCCGCGCACGTTGATTCGCGCCGTGCCCGGTGTGGAGCTAGTGGAAATGCCACTTGCCGACCAATGCTGCGGCTCGGCGGGCGTTTATAACGTGACGCAAACGGAAGCTTCGATGGAACTGCTGGCGCTAAAAATGGAATCTGTGCGGGAGACGAAGACAGAAGCAATCGTCACCGCGAATCCTGGATGTATCTTGCAGCTCCGCGCGGGCGCGGCTATACACGAAACGGGTCACGAAGTACTGCACGTGATCGAACTGCTCGATCGCGCGCTCTCGCCGACAAGTCGCAGCAAACGGTAATTTATTTTTCGCCGACGAGGTAGCGGCAGCCTTGCGGTCCCATGCGCGCGGAATGAGTCGCTCCTGCGGGAACGTCGCAACGATCGCCGACCCGATAGGTCTGCGAAGCACCCCGCATGGTGAGCGTCATTTCGCCATCGAGGATGATATGCGCGGTGAACCCGGCGTGGGTGTGGTCGGGATAGAAGGCGTGCGGGCCATCTTGCCACACGTAGATGTGCGAAAAGCCTTCGGAGCGAAGCTGCGATTCAAGTTTGTGCTGATCCATAGCGCTGGTGTTCCGCCAAGGAGTATACCCCGCGAGATCATGCCAGCTACTTGGGCGGCCAGGCGAAATTCTCTTCGCCTAGCGGGACATTCAGCATGCCCTCAATCGGGAGAATATCGATTGGCAAGCCGCCAATCCAGAGCGCGATGCTCATCAGGAGATCTTGTCGTCCTAGAACGTCGAAAAGAGAGCGAGCTAGGGCGATTTCCAGAATTTTGTCACACGCCGCGGTCACGAGCTTCTGCGGCCGCAGCAGGCACAGGCCAGCTTGCTCGACCACGCAGTCTGAAAGCTTGCCTTCGTGCACGCTCAGCGTGATTCGCGTTTCGCGCAAATCCCAGACTGTAAGGCGGACTTGAAATTCAGCAATATCGCGCAGCGAATCGGCGAGCGGGTCGAGCCGGATAAAAAAGTTTTTAGAGCCGAATCCGTAGCGCAAATCGCCCAGCACGTTTTGACCGCCATGCATGGAAGCGCCACGCCGTTCGGTGGAATACAAACCGGCACCTAGCCATTCGAAATAATTGCTAGCGCGACCATCGACGACCACGTCCAGGTAGGCCGATGCAGGTTCCTGCTGTCCGCGAACGACGGCGCGCTTGATCGGATGAGCCAGTGCATCGGGAGGCTGTTCGCCAAGAGCATTGTAGATTTCCATGAGATGGCTGCGGTAGATGCGGTCGAAATCGGCATCGTTGGCGGAAGCATGCTCGGGGCCGTACCACCAGCACCAGTCGCTTCCCTCCGCGGCGAGTATCGATTCGTAAGCGCGCTTGGCGCTCGCGGAGTTGGCGGGAATTCCGCCGGGCCGCTCGCCGGAAGCGGTGACCCGAGCGTAGGTGTCGCGGGCGTCGCGCAAAAGATCCCAAGCACGCACGTCTTCCTCGTGGCCGATCCAGACGTCGAAGTTGGCGCTGATCCAAGAAGCGGGGAAAATTCCGCTGAGGCGCGGCGCATCGTGGATGGCCTGAGCCGCTTCGCTCATGGTAAGTACGTGGACGTCGGGATCGTCTTGAAGGCGCTGATAAAACTGGCGCAGAAATTCGCGTCCGTTTTGCGAGTAGTATTCCCAGGCGTTTTCTCCGTCGAGTATCAGGCTGACGGTCGCAGGACGTGCGCCCGAAGCGCGGTCGCCGATGGCGCGAATGCGGCCGTGTAAATCGGCCGCCGCCGGTTCTGCGCCCATGCGGCTATAAACGAAGCCGACGAGATCGGACAAATAATGGTCGCGAAAAAAACCAGTTAGAGCGCCGCTGCTACGCACGTAACGCCATGGCGAATAGAGTTCCTGCGCGTTCTCGGGGAATCCGCTGGCGTCGCGCCAGAATCCGACGTTGCGCGTGCGTCCGAGAACGCCTTCATCCGTGGCGAACCACTTGAACCCTAGCTCGATTGCGAGTTCGAGGGCCTGGTCCGATACGGAGCCCTCCGATGGCCACAGTCCGGTTGGCGCAGACCCGAAGACCTTTTTGTGGAATGCGCATGCGCGCGCGAGATGGGCACGGGCGTCCTCTGGATAGCAGAACGCGGGATGCGGCAGCGGAGTGTGCGAGTTCGCGACGCGTGCGATGTCGGAATCGCATAGGAGGGGCAGGATCGGATGGTAGTACGGCGTGGTGGATATCTCAATCTGTCCGCGCTCGGCGGCGCGGCGGTATTCGGGCAGTACGGCCGCCAGCAGTTCGTGCTGCTTTTCCATCAGAATGATTTTGTCGTCTTCGGTAAAGCCCTTCCCCTTATCTGAAAGCTCGCGAACAGCGGGGTCCTTGGCCAGATATTCTTCGTCCATCCAGGCAAGCTGCGAGAGCAATTGCAAATCGCGCCACTCGCTTAAGCCCCAGCGCGCGACGCAGGCTTCTGCTCCGCCGGAGCGGGATTGCGATGCCAGTTCGCCAAAGCGCGTCCATCGTTGCAAGAAATTTTCGTTTACATGAAAACCGCTTTCGAGCAACGCAAGCTTTTGCTCTTCGGTGAGAGCGTCGGCGCGCGCGAATACGGTGTCGAACCAGGGCTCGCTGAACCTGCCGCTGGCGTATTCCTCAATCTGTTCCACCAGGGACGGGACCATATTGAAGGTGACATGCACACGCGGGAATTCATCGAGGATTTTCACCATGCCCCAATAATCTTTCAGGGCATGCAGGCGGGTCCAGGGCAGGAGATATCGGCCGGTGACGGGATCCCGGTATTGCGGTTGGTGCATGTGCCACAGAATCGCGACGTTGACTCGGTTCACTCGGTTGCGCCCTTCGGCTGCGCTGGAGGTTTCAGCGGCCACCCAGCGCACTGGCAATGCATCTCACCCGTCATCGCTGCTCTCCACTTTCCGCGTGCGGAGCGTCCAGACTGTTGGAACTATGAACTTGCTGCCGCGGTGCTAGAATGCGTACGCGCTCCTATGCGCTTGATCGACCGATACATCAGCCGCGAAGTAGTTTCCCACGCCGTCCTCGGCTTGGTGGTATTCACATTCATTTTCTTCGTTCCCAATCTGGTACGTTTCATGGAGCTTTTCGTCGGCCACTCGGGAGGCACGAGAAACGTCGCGCTCCTGTTTCTGTGCGCGATTCCTCCCGTTCTGGCCGTCACGCTGCCGATGGCCGTCCTGGTGGGCGTGCTCATCGGACTCGGCCGCCTGTCAGCAGATAGCGAAATCGTCGCTTTACACGCCTGCGGGATCAGCCTGCGAAGGCTGCTGGTGCCCATTGGTTTCGTGGCACTGGTTGCGTGCGCGGCGAACCTGGCGATTACATTCTGGCTCAGCCCGGCGGCTCTGCGAACGGTTCGGCGAATCGAAGGGCAAATCCTGGTCTCCCAGGCGCCTTTCGCCATCGAGCCCCGAGTGTTCGACGAACGACTGCCGCACATCGTATTATACGTACAAGACGTCGAAGCAGCAGCTACCCGTTGGCGCGGAGTGTTTCTGGCGTCCTCGGTCGACCACGGCAATTCGATCACAACCGCGGCAAGCGCCTCAATTATGCGCGGCCCAGGGAAAGACCAGCTGGAAATCCACCTGGGCAAAGGCAGCACGCACGAATACGATGCTCGCCATCCGGATCGTTACAACGTAACGACCTTCGGCGATAGCGACTTAGCCGTCGATCTTTCCCAGGTTGCGCTGCCGCGGAAGCTTGTGTCCCTTCCCGTTTCCGAGCAACACGCCAAACAGTTGCTAACGAGCCGTGGACCTAACGCGCTGCAGGCTCGCGTGGAATTGCAGCGTCGCGCCGCGTTTCCCGTTGCATGCCTGGTTTTTGCGCTGATCGGGGTCCCAATCGGCGTCCGGCCACGCCGCGGCGGTCGAGCCGCGGGATTGATTCTCACCCTCGTGCTGATCGGCGGATATTACTTCCTGTTCGTCTATGGCGCTCATTTGGCCGCACAAGGGCAGATTAGTGTTTGGGTCGGGGTGTGGGGCGCCAACATCGTTCTCGCGCTGCTTGGATTGATTTTGTTTCGGCGGATTGAGAGTGTACGCAGACCCAGCCGCGCCCTAGCCTGGCTACAGTCTTTGCGGGCGGGCCGAAATCCCGCGGCGCGGGTCGCGAATGGGGCCGGCGCCAACTCTACTTCCAATGGTCCGGTTTCACTTGGGCAAACGTCCGTCGAAATTCGGCGGATGATCGGCGCCGGGCGCGCCATGGCCTTTCCGATGATGATCGACGTATACCTGCTGCAGCAATTCTTCTATTACTTCGTGGTCCTGCTAGCGGGCTTCGTGGTGATCTTTGACGCCTTTACGCTTTTCGATTTGTTGGCGGACATTTCGCGCAACCACATCGCGATCGATACGGTGCTTAGCTATTTTCGCTATCTGATTCCGCTGATGATCTATCAACTGGCGCCGCTGGCGGCTCTGGTCGCCACGCTCGTCACGCTGGGGATTCTGGCTAAAAACAATGAAGTGATCGCGTTCAAGGCCGGAGGCATCAGCCTTTACCGCCTGGTGCTGCCACTGACGCTCGCGGGCTGCCTGGTGGCGGGAGGCATGTTCCTGCTGGACGACACGTTTCTCCCGTACGCAAACCAGCGCCAGGACGCGCTGCGAAACGAGATCAAAGGACGTCCGGCGCAGACCTACTTCGAGCCCGGAGAGCAGTGGATTGCGGGCGAAAAGAATAAGCTTTACAACTACGAATTCTTCGATCCCGATAAGAAGTTCTTCGGAGGGCTGAACGTTTTCGAGCTGGACCCCGCTACATTTCAGATCAAGCGACGAATTTACGCTTCGCGCGCCACGTGGGAGCCGACCGAAAACACCTGGGCGCTAACCGGGGGATGGGTGCGCAATTTTGACGATACTGGCCACGTTTCGAGCTTCCAAACGTTCAAAGTTACTTCGCTCCCCGAATTATCCGAACCGCCGTCGTATTTCCATCGCGAAGTACGGCAGTATTATCAGATGAATTGGCGACAACTAGGCCGCTACATTGCCAGCCTGAAGCAGGCCGGATTCGATACGGCGCGTTTATCCGTCGAATGGCATAAGAAATTCGCATTTCCGGTGATTGCAGCGGTGATTATTTTCCTGAGCGCACCGTTTGGATTCCTGGTGGGCACGCGCGGCGCGGTAGGAGGAATCGCGCTGGCCGTGGGAATCGCGGTGGTTTACTGGGCTACGTCCGCGCTGTTCGAAGCGATGGGTACGATCGGGCAGTTGCCGCCTACGGTGGCGGCATGGGCCCCGGACGCGATCTTTGCGTTTCTAGGCGCTTACTTTTTCCTGCGCATTCCGACCTGACCCGCAGTTGCGGGCACGGCGAAAACCTTCAAGCTTCAGTCGAACTTTTATCGAGAAGCCTTGGCCTTCTTGCCAGCGCTCTTCTTGGCCTTCGACTCTTCAATTACTGCTTGAGCAGCCGCAAGCCTTGAAATCGGCACGCGAAATGGAGACGCGCTGACGTAGTTCATGCCGACCTGGTGACAGAATTTGACGCTTTCCGCATCGCCGCCGTGTTCCCCGCAAATCCCTATCTTCAGCTTCGGTCGCGTGCGGCGCCCGCGTTCGATCGCCATCTTGATTAGCAATCCGACGCCTTCCACATCCAGGGTCTGAAACGGATCGGCCTTAAAGATTCCCGCTTTGCTTTCGTCCACGTATTCAGGCAGGAACCGGCCGGCGTCGTCGCGCGAAAGGCCCATTGTGGTTTGCGTCAGATCGTTGGTGCCAAATGAGAAGAACTCGGCGACCTCCGCAATCTGATCGGCGAGCAACGCGGCACGCGGCAACTCGATCATCGTGCCAACGAGGTATTCAAGTTTTACTTTACTTGCGGCGATAATCGGATCCGCGACCCGGCGCGTGGCAGTCTCGAGGATCTTCAACTCCTTCTTGTCCAGAACCAGAGGGTGCATGATCTCAGGAAGTACTTTAATGCCGCGTTTTTTGCATTCGACGGCAGCCTCAACGATCGCTGTAACTTGCATTTCCAAAATTTCCGGATAGGTGATGGAGAGCCGGCAGCCGCGGTGGCCGAGCATGGGGTTCGCTTCCTGCAATTGCTTCACACGCCTCTCCACCGTCTCGACCGGCACGCCGATTTTTTTCGCCAACTCCGCTTGCTTTGCCGGATCATGCGGAACGAATTCGTGCAAGGGCGGATCGATCAGCCGGATGGTGACCGGATAACCGTCCATGGCCTCGAAAATTCCCACAAAATCCCGGCGCTGGAACGGCAGCAGTTTGTCCAGGGCTCGCCGCCGAGCCTCGGAAGTGTCCGCGAGAATCATTTCCTGGATCGCTTCCTGGCGGTCGATGCTGCGTTCCGGTTGCTCAAAATCCTTGAAGAACATATGTTCGGTGCGGCAGAGGCCGATGCCCTGCGCGCCCATTTCGCGAGCTAAGCGGGCATCGCGCGGCGTATCGGCGTTGGTGCGCACGCCAAGCTTGCGCACCTTATCGGCCCATTTCATCAGCGTTTCGTAGGATTTAGGCGGTTCTGGACGAACCAACTGCATTTCGCCGGAGTAGACGTTGCCATCTCCGCCGTCCAGCGTGATCCAATCCCCCTCTCCAACCCGCCGGCCATCGACGCTCATTGTTTTGGCATTCGCATCAATTTCAAGATCCTCGGCGCCAACAATGCAGCACTTTCCCCATCCGCGCGCGACAACGGCAGCATGGCTGGTTTTGCCACCGGTCGCCGTCAGAATTCCCTGCGCTACATACATGCCACCCACGTCTTCGGGACTGGTTTCGCGCCGGACCAGAATCACCTTCTCGCCGCGCGCGGCCCACGCTTCGGCTTGCTCGGCCGTGAACACGGCGCGGCCAGCAGCGGCGCCCGGCACGGCATTGATGCCTGTGGCCAACTTTCTGTTCGACAGCTCGGAGCGAGGAACCTTGGCGTCCAACACCGGATAGAAAAGCCGCTCGATATCTTCTGACTTGATACGCTCAAGTGCTTCTTCAACTGTGATTAGCTTCTCGTTGGCCATATCCACGGCGGTGCGAAAAGCAGCCGCCGGCGAGCGCTTACCGGTCCGCGTCTGAAGCATGTAGAGTTTGCCGCTCTCAACCGTGAACTCCATATCCTGCATGTCGCGGTAGTGCTTCTCCAGCTTTTCTCGGACGCGCTCGAGTTGCTGATAGACCTTCGGCATTTTCGACTTCAATTCGGTAAGGTGCATGGGAGTGCGAATCCCAGCCACCACGTCTTCGCCCTGCGCATTCAGCAGGAAATCGCCAAAAAAGATTTTCTCGCCCGTGGAGGGGTCACGCGTGAAGCAAACGCCTGTGCCGGATTCTTCGCCAGTGTTGCCGAACACCATCTGTACAACGTTGACGGCGGTGCCAAGCAGGCCGCTGATCTTTTCCACGCGTCGATAGGTGACCGCTTTTTCTCCCATCCACGATTCGAACACGGCGCCAATCGCGCCCCACAACTGCTCAATGGGATCTTCCGGAAAATCCTTGCCTGTTTTTTGTTTAAAATAGGCTTTGTATTCGCCAACCAATTCCTTCCAGCCTTCGGCGACAACCTGCGTGTCATCCTTTACTTTCAGGCGCTTCTTCAATTCTCGCAGCCGATCTTCAAGGCCTTCTTTTGGCAAGCCAATTACAACCGTCGAATACATTTGGACGAAGCGCCGATAGGCGTCATACGCGAAGCGATCGTTCTTCGTGGCACCCGCAAGGCCCTGCACCGATTTCTGGTTAAGGCCGAGGTTCAGAATCGTCTCCATCATGCCGGGCATGGAGCGGGCCGATCCGGAGCGAACGCTTACAAGCAGCGGATCGTTGGCGCTGCCAAGTTTCTTGCCCGTTAACTTCTCCAAGCGGTCGAGATCCTTATGCACTTGCGATCGGAGCTCGCTCGGGTGTTTGCGGCCGTGCTTGAAGTAGTAGTCGCAAGCCTCCGTGGTGATGGTGAATCCCGCTGGAACGGGAAGGCCGATGCGCGTCATTTCCGCGAGGCCGGCGCCCTTGCCGCCGAGAACCTCGCGCATATCGCCCGTGCCATCCGCCTTGCCCGCGCCAAAAAAGTAAACGTATTTCATTTTTGCCCTCGGTGGGTTCCTGGTGAACCGTGGCGAGCGATATTGTCGGCCCGCCGATAGTTGAAGTTGAAAATTACAGATTATTTAGACTCGTCGGAGCCCAGCTCGGAAAAATCAGCAATGGTTGAGAATTCCTTCAACAATGACGCGAGCAATGCAATCCTATTTTTTCTCACATTGCGGTCCTCAACCATTACCAGAACTCCGTCAAAAAACTTATCAACTGCCGGTCGAAGCTTCGATATACCTTCGAGCGCAGCTTTGTAGTTTTGATCGCGCTTTCGCACCGCGACTTCGTCGCGAATTTTCTGCGCCGTGGCATAAAGTTCTACTTCCGGTTTCTCGCCAAGCAATTCCTGGCGGACTGCAACCTGTCCTTTATCGTCCTTGCCAGCCGATTTTTCAAGGATGTTGCGAATTCGTTTAAAACTTGCGGCGAGTGGCGCGAAATCTTTCGAGTACCGGATCGCCTTTACTGCCGCTATGCGGTCCGCCGCATCGCATAGATCGTCGGCACCGGCCGCGAAGACGGCGCTGATCTCGTCGTACGAATATCCGCACTTCTCGCGGAAATAGAAGCGCGCACGATCGAGCAAGAATGTGTGTGCGAGCTTCTCCGTTTCGACTGACACATCGATTCGCGGAGCGTGTTCACGAATCGCTTTCGCCGCGGCGGAGATCATCGCCGAGATAGATACCGGCAGGCGCCGCTCCAGAATAATTTTCACGACTCCGGTGGCGGCGCGCCGGAGAGCGAAGGGATCGCTTGAACCCGTGGGAATAATTCCGACGCCGAAGCAGGCCACCAATGAATCTAGCTTGTCCGCGAGAGAAACGGTGCAGCCAATTAAATTTCGCGGGAGCGGCTCATCCAAGCCAAGCGGCTTGTAGTGATCGTAGACGGCCCAAGCGATCGAGTCCGGCTCGCCCTGGGCCCGTGAATATAGACCGCCGACAACTCCCTGCAATTCGGGGAATTCCCGGACCATTTCCGTGACCAAATCGCACTTGGCGAGCTCCGCGGCGCGGTCCGAACCTGCGACATCTGCCTGCGTCATACCGCGGTTGAACCACTGCTCCGCAAACCAGCGCGCCAAAGTGCGCACCCGCTCAACTTTGTCTCCATAGCTGCCGAGCCGCCGCTCATAAGTGACAGCAGCAAGCTTCGGCAGATACTCATCCAGACGGCATTTCTGATCCGAGTCCCAAAAGAAACGCGCATCGGCGAATCGAGCACGCAGCACGCGTTCGTGTCCTGCCCGCACCAAGCCTTTGGGATCGCGCGGCAAATTAATAACCGCGAGGAAGTGCGGCGCCAATTCCCCGGCCCGTTTCTCGACGGCAAAATATTTCTGATGTCCACGCATCACGGTGATAAGTATCTCGTCCGGCAGTGCCAGGAACGCGGGATCAAAGTCGCCGGAAATCACCGTCGGGTACTCGTTCAAGTAGGTTACGAGGTTCAGCAGCTCAGGATCCTCGTGAACGCGCAGCGACCGGCGCGAGGTTAACGCACGGATCTCCATTTCGATCTTCTTGCGGCGCTCCTCTGGACGGCACAGCACGAAATTCCTTTTCAGCTTGGACTCATAATCACGCGTGTTCGTGACCGCAATGCTCTTCCTCCCAAGAAAGCGATGGCCATCCGTACGATTGGCGGCACGAACGCCCGCGAAGAAGAACGGCACTACTGCTCCATCAAGCACCGCCACGATCCAGCGGATCGGACGAATGAACCGAGGACTATCAGCGGTCGTCCAGTACATTGAACGCGGCCACGACAGCTCTCGAATGCACTCCGGTAGCGTTCGCGCCAAAACCTGCCGTGCTGGTTCGCCGGCGATCGATTGCCTCGCCGCTAAGTAGTCGCCCTTTGGCGTGCTGATCACCAACAACTTCTCCACGGGGATCGACTGCTTCTCGGAAAAGCTGAGCGCCGCGCGAGTCGGTTTTCCTTGGGGATCATAAGCAATCGCCTTAGGTGGACCAACGATCTCGCGCGTCACATCTTCTTGTTTTAGTCGAACATTTTTCGCGATGGCCACAAGCCTTCGCGGCGCGCCAAAAGTTTCAATCGAATCCTCAACTGTCGGCTCGTCGACCAACCTCGCCGCCGCTAGATGCTTTACAAGTAGCGCTTTAAGCTCACGCGCCGCACGCTCAATCATTCCAGCTGGTATCTCTTCGCACCCGATCTCCAGGAGCAGCTCGCCAGTTACTTTCATGCGCTTACTCCAGCCGCCGCCTGGACGAATTCTCGCTGCGCCAGCCACGCTTGCGCCACCTGGGTGGCTAGCTTGCGAATACGGGCAATCATGCCTGCGCGCTCCGTCACGGAAATGGCCCCGCGCGCGTCGAGTACGTTAAAGAGGTGAGAGCACTTCAAGCAAAGGTCATATGCTTGCAACACTGGAAATCGGCGGATCGCTTCGCCTTTCAACTTGACATAGTCCGCGAGCAGCCGCGCGGCCTCAGCCTCGTTTAGATCGAATTGCTTCCGCGTGGACGCCGCCTCGGCATAATCAAAACTGTACGCGGAAAATTGCTGCTCTTCAGCCAGCCGCACCTGTCGGTAGGTCATCGACTTCGACCACATCACATCGAAGACGTTATCAACTCCCTGCAAGTATGCAGCTATACGATCTAGACCGTACGTCAACTCCACGGAAACGGGATCAAGATCAACTCCGCCGCACTGCTGAAAGTAAGTGAACTGCGTGATCTCCAGTCCATCTAGGAGAACTTGCCATCCGATCCCCCAGGCGCCCAGCGTGGGGGACTCCCAGTTGTCCTCCTCAAATCGCACATCGTGCTCTCTTAAGTTGATACCGACTGCGGCAAGGCTATTGAGGTACAAGTCCTGAATGTTCGCGGGTGACGGCTTGAGGATCACTTGAAGCTGCGTGTGCTTATACAGCCGGTTGGGATTTTCGCCGTAGCGTCCGTCCGTTGGCCGGCGGCTTGGTTGCGCGTACACCACTCGATACGGATGGGCGCCGAGGACGCGAAGGAACGTTTCCGGATGCATAGTGCCCGCGCCCACTTCGATGTCGTACGGTTGCTGCAAAACACAATCGCGGCTGATCCAATACTGTTCAAGTTTTAGTAGAAGGTCTTGAAAGGCGAGCCCTTTCAATTTCGGCCGCTTCAATGTTTTTGTTTGCGTTCTCGCCGTCACGCGGTTGGCTCCAGAAGTTCTCTCGACGTCAGCTTGCGATCGATCTGATGCTCAATAATGTCCAACATGATTGCCGTTACTTCCCTTGCCTCGCGGTCACGCAGGCCCGAGGTTTCCGCCACGTCGATCAGGCGATCAAGACGCCCGGCGAGCATCTTCCGAGCTAGCGCCAAGGCGGCCGGCTGAATCGCGCGCATTCCAGCGCGGCGGCATTTGACGCACGCTAACGCCGATCCGCCACTAGCCAAGTACGCGGGGACAGCCCCCGCCAGCGCCGTGCCGCAAAATCCACAGAGATCGAGAGAAGGCAGCCAGCCGCCAAGCTTCACCGTCCAGATCGCGAAATACGCGAGGGGCATTTCCGATTTTCCGGTTCGCTTGATCGCCTGCGCGGTCAGGAGCAGAAGGCGGAAATTGGCATCGGAGGCTTCATGGTCCGGCAGCACCGTCTCCGTCACTTCGCTCAGAATCGACAGCGCCACGCTCGACGTATAATCCCGAAACGCATCCAAAAACGATTCGATCATCTCGCACTGGCGGATGCGCACCAGTTCCCGCGTTTCCTTCTCGAAATACCAGATCCGCACATACGTCAGCCGCTCGAGAGTCGAGCCAAACCGGCTCTTTGGCTTCCGCGCTCCCGCCGCTACTCCGCGCACGCGGCCCGCGGCTCGCGAAAGGAAGCTCACCAGCCGGTCCGCTTCTCCAAGCGAATAGCTCTGCAGGATGATCGCTTCGGATTCGTGAAGGGCCATCGACTTGTCGGCGCGCCGATCCCTCAACCAGAGCTTGCGGGCGGTCGCTTTACCGAACGCTCTGCTTCAACTGCGCTCGTACGCGAACGAATTTTTCTATCATAGCAAACTACGCGGCGCAATTGATAAACCGCGCCCGCGCCTTGTCCGTTTGAAATTTTCTTGAACTCATCTAAAGTATTGCATCAATGCGCGCTCGCACGAAACGATCTCGTTCGCCCTTGGTCGTCGGGGTCGGCATCAATGCTATGGACACCGTCATTCGCCTGCCTCACTTCCCTACTCCGGATTCGAAGATGGAGCTACTCTCTGCCGAACCAATGCCCGGAGGACAGGTAGCGAGCGCAATGGTTGCGTGCCGGCGCTGGGGCCTTCGCGCCCGATATGTTGGAAAGATTGGAAACGACGTGGCTGGTGCATGCCAACGTACCGAGATGAAACGCGAGGGCATTGATGCGCGCTGGATCGTAGCCAAAGGACGCCGCAGCCAATTCTCGTTCATCCTGGTTGACCAAGCTTCCGGCGAGCGCACCGTACTCTGGAATCGCGATCCCAAGATCGCACTTCGTCCGGATGACCTTAAGCACAGCTGGATTCGCGGAGCCGCCGCGCTGCTCGTCGATGGGCACGATACGAAGGCTGCCGCTCTCGTATCTCGCTGGGCGCGCGAAGACGGCATCCCAGTTGTCGGCGATCTCGATAATCGCTATCCCAAAGTTGAAGCGCTACTCGAATACGTCGACTATCCCATAACCTCTAAAGATTTCCCTGAGCGACTTACCGGCGAAAGCAATCTATTGAAGTCACTGCCGATGATTCATGCACAGTTCAAGTGTCGCCTCACCACCGCAACGCTCGGCGGCTGCGGGGTGATTGCGTGGGATGGTGTTCGATTTCTATACTGTCCAGCTTTCACGGTGAATCCCGTTGATACCACTGGCGCCGGAGACATCTTCCATGGCGCATTTGTACACGGGCTTGTGCAGGGTTGGTCGTTTGAAGAGATACTCGAATTCGGCTGCGCGGCTGCCGCGCTGAATTGCTTGGCGCCAGGCGCACGCGGAGGCATTGCACCGCTCAAAAAAATCGAAGATCTTCGCCGTAGCGCAGCCCGACAAAAGCGTGCGTACTCCGGCGAGCAACTTCGCCAAGCTGCGCGCGCCGCCGCTCCAATGCCGGAAGCTCCCCGATGATCCCTCTCAAGGACACGACTCCTCGGCGTTCATTCCCTATCATCACGGTGTTGCTGATCGTCGTTAATTTTATCGTCTTCTTTCATCAGATATCGCTCTCGCCTGCTGCGGGCAATACGTTCGTGCGCATCTACGGCCTTGTGCCGTCGCGAATCCAGTTGGCCCTTGCGGGAAGGCATTACAGCCTGGCGCAGGGTTTCGTTCCTCTTTTTACCTGCATGTTCCTGCATGGCGGATGGCTGCACATCATCGGCAACATGTGGTTCCTTTGGATCTTCGGTGGAAACGTCGAAGACCGCATGGGCTCCGCCTCGTATTTTCTCTTTTACCTAATCTGCGGACTGGGATCGGGAATCTCGCAAGTTGCCTTTTCGTGGGGCTCGGCGATTCCCTCGATCGGCGCAAGCGGTGCCATCGCCGGAGTTCTCGGCGCCTATCTTGTTTTCTTCCCCGGCTCGCGAATACTTTCTCTTGTGCCATTGCTAGTGATCTGGTTCATGGCGCGTATCCCAGCATGGATTTTCATTGGCCTGTGGTTTTTCGTGCAATTCCTCAGCGGCCTCGGCTCGTTCGCCAACACAAATTCGGGAGGCGTTGCCTGGTGGGCTCACGTCGGCGGCTTCATCCTGGGAGCGGTGCTGGCGAAGCCGTTCGCGTCGTCGCCTCGCCGAGCGGTCTCCGCCTGGTAAACCAAAGCGAACGCGAATTTAATTCACCCTTGAAGTAAGCATTCGTGCTTGGAGAGACGAAGAGACGTCGTCAAAAATCTCACGCGGTCGACGAGCCGACAGTTCGAGATTAGCCTTAAGCGCAGATGATGCTTTCGCCTTACGTTGAAATTTAAAGTGAATCTTTACCGGCTTAGCGTCGCCATGCTTGTCTTTCGCCTCGTGTAAAAAATCTTCGTCACGCCCACCATTGCGCAAGAAGTTCGCTCATGTCCCGTTTAGAATTTTGCCGCTCCGTCACATCCGGCCGTCTCCCCAAAACAAAATCTGTGCTAAGGTTGTCGGTTCTCTGGTAGGGCCTCGCCAGCAATAGTCTGCGGGAGCGCGGCCCGCCTCGGGGGTGGTTTCCCATTATGAAGCGTTCGTACAACGGCATTGCCGTCCCGGACGGCCAGCCGATCGACTTCGTCGACGGCAAGTTTCGTATTCCGGACCAGCCGATCATCCCATTTATTGAGGGCGATGGTACCGGGCGCGACATTTGGCGCGCATCCCGCCGGGTATTCGACGCCGCCGTCGACAAAGTTTATGAGGGAAAACGCAAGATCGCCTGGTATGAAGTTTTGGCTGGCGAGAAGGCGTTCAATCGTTTCCAGAATTGGCTGCCGCAGGATACCGTTGACGCCATTCGCGATTTTCGCGTGGCCATAAAGGGGCCTCTAACCACACCAGTTGGCGGCGGCATCCGCTCTCTCAACGTGACACTGCGCCAGCTACTCGATTTGTATGTGTGTGTCCGTCCGGTGCGCTACTTCGAGGGTGTTCCCACTCCCATGCTGCACCCGGAACGCATGAACGTGGTCATCTTCCGCGAGAACACGGAGGATGTTTACGCCGGCATCGAATGGAAATCCGGCACCCCCGAAGTGAAGAAGCTGATCGATTTTCTGAACGACGAAATGCTTAAGGGCACCGGCAAGAAGGTTCGCGAAGATTCAGGAGTCGGTATCAAGCCGATTTCGCCCTTCGGCACGAAACGGCTGGTGCGTCGCGCGCTTCACCATGCCATCCGGAAAAAACTGAATATAGTCACCCTCGTTCATAAGGGCAACATTATGAAGTTCACCGAGGGTTCGTTCCGCGATTGGGGCTACGAGCTGGCCACGGAAGAGTTCCGCTCCGAGGTCGTCACCGAGCGCGAAAGCTGGATACTTGGAAACAAAGACGCGAATCCCAATATCACTGTCGAGCAAAACGCCGAGATCATTGAGCCGGGCCTTTCGCACGCACCGTCCGATTTCAAGAAAAAGATCTGCGGGGAAGTTAAACGAACACTTGAAGCCATCGAATCCACACATGGACGCGGTCAATGGAAAAATAAAATCCTCGTGAACGACCGCATCGCCGACTCCGTCTTTCAGCAGGTGCTTACCCGCGCCGACGAATACCAGCTATTTGCTACGCCCAATTTGAATGGCGACTACATCTCGGACGCTTGCGCCGCGCAGGTCGGCGGTCTTGGCATGGCGCCGGGAGCGAATATCGGTGATGGCTTCGGGGTTTTCGAGGCGACCCATGGCACAGCCCCGAAATACGCCGATAAAGACGTGATCAATCCTAGCTCGGTGATTCTTTCGGGCGCTATGATGTTCGACTTCATGGGCTGGAAAGAAGTGTCCCTTCTGATCGAGGCTGGGATCGAGCGCACCATTCAGCAAAAGTGCGTCACATACGACTTGGAGCGTTTGATGACCGGCGCCCGTCGCGTCACTACGACCGACTTCGCCTCTTCGATCATCGAGAATATGCAAAGCCTTGCCATCGCAGGGCGTTAAGTGATTTCGGCGCATCGTTTCTGCGCCGGTTTCTGGATTCTCTAAATAACTTGTTCAAGTTTGCACTCGATAGCCGGCCCTCTGCCCTGAATAAAATTCACTTCTGGCGACACCGGCGAATTTGCCAGTTCAAGGAGATATGAAAATGCGAAAGAAAGTCACGGTAGTTGGCGGCGGATTCGTCGGATCGACCACGGCGCAGCGCATCCATGATATGGGCCTTGCCGACGTAGTGCTAACTGACATCATGGAAGGTGTGCCGGCCGGGAAGGCGCTTGATATCGCTGAGTCCGGCCCCATTATCGGCAGCGATGCGCGCGCAGCCGGAATCACCACCGCTTCCGGAGATTACAAGGAAACGGCCAATAGCGACGTCATCGTTATTACCGCCGGTTTCCCGCGCAAGCCTGGCATGAGTCGCGACGATCTACTCAAGGCTAATTACGACGTAATTAAAGCGGTGGTTGAAGCCGTGGTGAAGCTCTCTCCCAATTCTATTCTCATCGTCGTAACAAATCCGCTCGACGCCATGGCTCAGGCTGCGTTCAAGGTCAGCGGATTTCCAAAGAGTCGCGTCCTCGGAATGGCCGGAGTGCTGGATTCTGCGCGAATGAGCACCTTCGTCGCAGCCGAACTCGGAGTGTCCGTCGAGAACGTGCACTCGTTCGTGCTCGGCGGCCATGGCGACGACATGGTCCCGCTTCCCCGTTATTCAACTGTTGCTGGGATTCCCATCACCGAGCTCATCCCTAAAGAAAAACTCGAAGCCATCATTACTCGCACACGAAAGGGCGGCGCCGAGATCGTGAACCTATTGAAGACCGGCTCCGCCTACTACGCCCCATCCGCCGCCGCGGTGGAAATGGTTGAAGCAATACTTAAAGACAAAAAGAAGATCCTTCCCTGCGCGGTTTATCTCGAAGGCGAATACGGCATGAACGGCCTTTTCGTTGGCGTTCCTGTAAAGCTCGGCTCGAAGGGTGCGGAACAGATCATCGAAATTAAACTGACTGCTGAAGAAAAAACGGCTCTCGACAAATCCGCCGCTTCCGTGCGCGAGCTCATTAAAGTAATTGGTGTGTAGTCGCCGCGCAGACCTGCTTCAATGTCGCGCTGCAACTTAAAGCGCTGCCCGAACCCCGTGGGCGCTGTGCTCACGGACTGGCGGAGAAGACACGCCGTCACGAATTCATTTCAGTAAGTATTTCGCTACGCTAGTTCTCTTCCGTCACCCATATCTCCGCCCTCATTGCTAAACTGCGAAGCAAGGACACGCATATGCCGCGCGCGACGCCATTCTCGATCGTTCGAAAAATCTTTGGCTGGTTCGTCTTCGCCGTGTTAATCGTGACGCTGGCGCTGGTGCTCAGGACCTCGCCTCCGCCGACGGTCACCACCAACGCAGTTGCCGCCGCTTCGGCCGAACAAAAACTGGACTCCGCAGCGCAAGCGGCCCAATCCGGCCAGCCGGTACAGGTGCAGCTCGACAGCAGCGAATTGAACTCATATTTGGCTCAAAACCTCCAACTCGCAGGGTCAACTTCCACCAATTTAGGCGACGACGCCAGCACGGCAGCCGTGGATAGTGTCGATCCCCGAAACGTAGAACAAGCGCAATCCTCGGTTGAGAACGTCAAGATCGCTCTGGACGACGATCTCGTGAAAACCTACGTGATCTTTAATTTCCACGGCAAGGATTTGTCTCTGGAAATCGACGGGCGCCTATACACGCAGGACGGCTACCTAAAATTCGACCCGGCGGATGGAAAGTTCGGCTCTTTCCCGTTACCGCAATCCGCAGTACAAGAGGCTGTACAGAGGTTGATGGAGTCGCCCGAAAATCGCGAAAGGCTGCGGCTGCCTGCGTACATCAGCGACATGTCCGTGGAAAATAGCCGGCTACTGATTTCCTATAAGTAGCACCGGCGCCCGAAATCCTCCCGCTAGGGACGCGCCCCAAATCTACAAGGCGCAGTAAATCAAACAAACTTTCCATCGAACCGGCCGTTGATCTCTACGTGTGGCGGGTGACACCCGTGTGTCCCGCAGGCGTCAGTCGCGCGGATGCTGGGCTTTGAGTAGTGCAAACGGCGCGGCCCGCAGTCCCTCAATTTGTTGGGGATTCTCGCCGGTCCGCAGCGCCAATACCCTTCACGCAGCTATTCAAGCAATTGGAACACGAAATGCAACATGCCGCGCGAGCGGGCACTTGAGAACGGTTTAGTCGAAGCTAAACGCCCAAAAAAGGAATGCACATGAGCGACATCGGCGGTGCAAAGCGCGGTGAATTTGCGATTGCAGGCCTTCTGTTGGCGATCGGCCTGATTGTTGGAGGTTGGCTGCTAGGCGCGCAAATTAAGGCCGTACGTCTCGGCGACCGCTATGTGTCAGTGAGAGGCTTGGCGGAGCGCACCGTGAAATCGGACCTCGCCATTTGGCCGATCAACTATACCGAGACCGGAGACGATCTTCCCGCGCTCTACGCAAAGACCGAAGCCGACAAGACGGTGATCCTCCACTTCCTCGCGAAACAAGGTATTCAGCCGTCAGAAATCGCGCTGGGAATCGTCAACGTCACTGATGCTCAAGCAAATCTTTACGGCGGCAACCGAAGGCTGCTGTACCGCTACATCATGCGGCAGCAGATCACGGTGCGGACGGCACGGGTCGATCAAGTATCAGCTGCCGCGCAGAAAGCGACCGGCCTCTTGCAGCAAGGCATATTGGTCAGCCAGAACCTCACGTACAAGTTTAACGGCCTGAACTCGATCAAGCCGGACATGATTACGGAAGCAACTCGAAACGCGCGGGCCGCTGCCGAGCGCTTCGCGCAAGACTCAGACAGTTCGGTCGGCTCGATTCGCCAGGCGACCCAGGGCTTTTTCGCGATCCTGCCCGCGAACTCGGGCGCCACTGATTCGGAGTACGGCAGAGTGTACGGAGGCGGTGCGGACGCTAGCATGATGAAAACCGTACGCGTGGTCACCGACGTTCAATACTATCTTGGAAACTAGACGATGCGGGTGGCGATGCCTAGCGGATCACGCAGGCCAGATTGGCGTGTAGGCAACGTATAGGAGCCAGTACACCACCACGCCAGTAACGGAAACGTAGAGCCAAAGAGGCAGCGTCCAGCGCGCGATGGCGCGATGCATCACGAAGTTCTTGCGCAGCGCGCGCATCAGCGTAATGAAAACCAGGGGCACGATGACCGTCGCCAGAATGGTGTGTGACACGAGGATCGAGAAGTACACGGGACGAATCCAGCCATGCCCGCCGAAGCGAATCACCCCAGCGGTGAAGTGCAGGTAGAGATAAAAGCAAAGGAATACGGCGGAGCAGCCCAGGGCGGTGAAGATGCACGCCCGGTGCCACGCGACTTTTTTTCGACGAATAAAAATATAGGCGAGGACCAGAAAAAAACCTGCTGCGCCGTTGAGGGCAGCGATTACCGCGGGAAGCGATTTGACCGGAATAAACATCAGCGCGCGGCGAATCGCCGCGATGGGAAATCCAAATTCTCGCGATACTTTTTCGCCGCGACTATCGAACAGCCAGCTTATCCAGCACCAAGCAGATCAGCAGCAGCGGAATGTGCGCGACCGTGGCGTGCATCAACCACTTCGCGCGAGTATTGGTGCGCGAACGATTGGCCCACAGACCTACCTGCAAGAGAATCATGCCCAGGACCAAAGCCAGGAAAAAATAGGCGATTCCCGCCATTCCGACCACCGACGGCAGCGCGCTTACCCACACCAGAATGGCCGACGTGCAAACGATCTGGCGAAACGTGGAATCGCCCTTACGATCCACCACTGGCAGCATCTTGATTCCCGCGCGCGCATAATCCTCGCGATACATCCAGGCGATGGCCATGAAGTGCGGAAATTGCCAAAAGAAAAGTATGCCAAAGAGAATCCACCCGCCAATCGAAAGCGAACCGTGCGCGGCGGCCCAACCGATCAGCGGAGGCAGCGCTCCGGGAATTGCGCCGACGGCAGTAGACAACGGCGTAATCTTTTTCAGTGGCGTGTAAAGCCCGAGATACAGGACCGTGGTCGCCAGCGCCACAAGCGCGGCCAATCCATTCGCGGCAAACGCGAGCCACACGGCGCCGGCAACGATTGTGAGCACTCCGAAGATCAGCGCGTCACGCGGGCGCAATTGGCCGGTGGGCAAAGGCCGCCGGGCGGTGCGACGCATCACGGCGTCCAAATCACGCTCGATGTATTGATTCAGCGCAGCGGTGCCGCCGGCTACGAGCATCGTGGCGCAGACTGTGCTGAACAGCACCGACCATTCGATCGGACCGCTGGAGCCGAGATAAAAACCGGCGAGCGTGGTGATCACGACGAGGAACGTGACATCCGGCTTGGTAAGCACTACGTAAGCCCAAGGCTTATCGAAAGTGGAGATCGCTTCGGCGCGCTCGTTCATGTGCGAAGGTCAGCCCCTACCCTTTCAGGTGAGCCTCCGGCAGCAGATGCAGTCTGCGGAGACGCCACAGGTGAACCCACCGCAAGGTGAGCCGGTGAAGTGAGATGGAAACACATGAGCATGAGAAGAGTGGAAGCTGCGAGCAGCAGCGCTCCACCAAGAACATGGGCCACGGTAAGCGTTACGAACATGTCCGTGGGCTGCACGATATCGACCGGACGAGTCATGGCCCACCAAGCGGCAAATCCCAGCAAAATCTGAATACCGAAGAACGCATGCAACAAAACAACACCCTTGCGAAGAGTGCGACTATCCTTAAAGCGTTTCTTTACCACCCGTCCGACCCACACAACCATCACGGTCACTGCGGCCGCGCCGATTAGGTGCGGCACAATGTTGAGTATCCCGTGCCGGTAAGCCGCCCCAAGCAGCACCTGAGCCAAAATCACGCCCATTGTGGCCGAGGCCAGTGCCGTGGCGCGCGGCGAGCCGCGATCCTCAAACTGCTGCGAAGTAGTCTGCCACCACGGGCTTAGATAGACCGTCAATCCCACAAGCGTGATGAAGAAAATTTGCCCCAGCGTGGCATGAGCCGTTGCGGATGCGGACGGATCGCTCCCTAACACCCGAAACCCTCCCAGCGCCGCCTGCGCGATCACAAGGCCTACCGCGGTCCAACCGAGCCACTTCGCCAGCCGCCGCTTGTCCACTTTCGTAATCCAGATGGCCAGGGCCAGCGTTAGGAGCGAGACGATTCCGGCGACCACGCGATGCGAATACTCGAAGCGAATGCCGCCGACGAAATGCGCCGGAATAATCGCATCAGGACCGGCCAGAGGCCATGTAGGAATGGAGTCACCCGCGTCATTGTTGGTCACCAACGCCCCAGCCATCAAAAGCAAGATGGTGAAAGAAGTAGTGAGGAGAGCGAAGCGGTAGACGCCGCGAGAGATCGGTTTGCTACTGTCTGGCATCGCGAGTAAGGAATGACTCACCATTCTAAGGACCGCGCGAGAAAAACGCAAAGGAGAAATGCCGTGAATCGTGATTGGTGACTGGTGATTCGTGATTTGCGAAAAGCGAAGGCGAGTGTCTCGCGCGACTGAAGCCGAGCGGGTGACGGAGGCGAAGGATTGGTGAAAAGTTGTGTGTGACGGGACGTTCCGGATAGACGTGAGTCCGGTTGTTTGTTTTCTGCGAGTTGCGAGTGTTTCTACTCGATTGACTGTTCCGGGTGAAAAGCTGCAGAGGCGAGTGGCTAGTGAGTAGTGGCTAGAGAGCAAGGTCGAAGGCTTCGCGCGGATGAGGCAGCGCGAATGGAAGGGCTCTAGGGCGCTCGTTTTTATGCCGGAGGTAAACCTCCGGCCCCCTAGAATGCGCAATGTGTGAGGCTGCGGATCGCGTGATTCGGATGTGCCGGGACGTTCCGCCCTTAGTTGTGGCCGAACGCGTGTTTTCAGCGAATTGCGCGTGTCAAAGGTCGATTGACTGTTCCGCCCTTTAGATGGGTGATTGGCGACTCGTGATTGGTGATTCGTTGAACAAAAAACCGACTGCGTCGCGTAGCTTCCCGGTATAGAACACCGGGACACGGAAATCGTGGAACCGCGCGAGTGGAAGCGCGCTGTGGCGCGCTGCTTTGTGGCGGGGATAAATGCCCGCCCTCCTAAACTGCAAGGCGCCGGAGTGGCGCGCCGTGCAAGGGCGGAGTTGTCCGTCCGGCTGGAGGCAGCCGTTTCGGTGTCGAGCTGTTGAGACAGTTGAGCTAAACCGCTCATCGCTTCTCTTCGCGGCTTGGTTAGACGCAGGGGCCGCGTTCTCTGCCGATGGACGTTCGGAAACCGTGTTGCCCGCCCTCAGCGGCTTCGACGCGGGCAACAAAAACAAGCAACGGTAGCATGGGCGTGCGGTAGCGTCGAGGTTCAATCTGGCGGCGGTACCACTTTCCCGCTTTGGGAATTTAGTACGAGAGTGAGCGGGGTTTTTCCCGCGAAGCGACAATCCGCACCCTTCGCACACGACGCGAAGGATGCGGCACCCACGAGGTCTGGGCAGAATATGTTGCTGACGTGTTGTGCTGCATCGTCGGGTTCGGCTGCAATCGACAATGCGTTCGCCACCCGTCGGCCATCCAGAAGGCCCTGGGGATTGCTCACGAGTACCTTGTTCTCGTATAATTCGAGAAACGAAGTCCGGTTGGCTGTTGGGTAGGAGGGATCCGGGATGGAACGCGGATACTTGTATCGAAAGCCGTACTTACAATACTTTGCGATGTTTGCCGCGGTTTTAATCTTTCTGGCGTGCGTAGCCCTGTTCATCGTCATCGTCCACGGATACGCTTCAAAGGGTGTGCTGATCGCGGCCGGTTGGGCTAGTTTCGCAGTGGCGATATTCCTCCCAATGGGAGTGGCGATATTGGTACCGATGTTTGACCGAAAACCTTCCCAACCTGTGAACTATCCGCGTATCGAGCACCTTCGAATCGCAGGAAAGTACGCGCCGACGGGTGCAGCGAAGATTGGCGTATCTCCTCTGCATCTGCGTTAGCGATTCCAACCCAGGATCACAGAGTTGGCGATTTTGCGCGATTTGATTGCGCGGCGTCACGCGCTGCCAGAATCGTGTTGGCGCGAAAGTTCATGGTATCCTCGACCTTCCTCGCGTAAGTTCTCGCAAGTCTGGATTCGTTCCCCACGCCTGCATGGAAACGTACCGACCTTCGGTTGAAACGCAGTGGGGTATTTTTTGCGAAACGAAAATCCGCACCCTTCGCAAAACCGGCGAAGGACGCGGCAACCTGCACCCAGCAGGTTTACGCAGGGGACGTCGCTGACGTGTTGTGTCGCATCGTCAGGTTCGGCTGCAATCGACAATCTGTTCGCCACCCGCCCCAAACGACTATCGTGCGCGCGTGTCGAGGCGCCAGTTCTCAGCCGTGGAGAAGCCCCCGGCCTGTGCCGGGGGCCCTTGCTCATGCGACAGGATCCGGCTTACCGGCTGACCTGGACGCTGGTTCCTCCGGCGCCAGGGCCGCTAATCTGGGCGCCTTCACCGTTGGAGACAACCTTGACCCAGAGCGAGTCCTTGCCCTTGTAGTACGAGGTGGCGCTGGCCTTGCGCAGCGCTTCCAGGCTGCCCTGCGGCGTACCCGAGGCTGCAGTGGCGAATCCCGGCAGCTGGAAGATCACCCACGAGCCCCTATCTAGTTCGCTGAGGCTCAGTTCCACGGACGGCCTTTCGGTGGTCACCTTGATCTCGGTGCCGGCGCGTATGTTGGTTTGACCGGTTAGGGTGACCTCCTTGCCATTGCGGCTGAGAATGACTGGTGGCTGAGGATGTCCCCCGGGACCGCCACGACCCGCCGCTAGGCCGGGACGGGCGCTTGGGTAAGAACCGGTGGCTGCGCTGGGACCGGCGGGTGCGGTTCTGGCAGGACCCGCGCCTGGGGCACCGCCGAAACCGGGGATACCGCGGAAAGGGTCGCCGCCGAGGCCGCCAACAGCCAAGCGTCCGACATCGCCCTTGCACACGGCGGCGTTCCAGGCCGGCTTGATCTCACAGGAACCGTCGATGGCGATTCCGTCATCTTGGTCATTGATGAGAATGTAGGAATCCGGGACACCGGTGACCGAGCCGTCCACGTCGTGGAACACTGCGGTCTTGTAGCTCCCATTGCCGTAATCATCGTTGCTCCACTTATGCTCGATCGGAGGGAAATACACCGGCTTGGCGTTGATGAATTTCGCGCGCTGTACGGTGTTGTTGGAGCTCATTCCGAAGCTGGTATACATCAGGTAAGAGATCGCTCCCGTCTTGCGAGTGGCGTTATCCTGGAAATTTACGAAGGTGTCATTCTCCAGTTGATGACGGTAATCGTAGAACTCGTAGCCGCGGATCGGGAAGTCCGGGAGTTCGGGCTCCGGCAAGCTGCGGCCGTAAGCGATTTCCGCCGGCGTCTCAGGGTTGCCGATGTTCGCGGTTTCGCCCACGAACAGCGAGTCGACCACCCGTGACGTAAACGGGGAACGGCCGAAGTTGCCGGACGCATGCGTGTAGCCGATGGCGTTGTCGGCCAGCTTCAAGTTCTTGAACAGGTCCATCTCACCGCGGGTCCACATGCCGCTATTCCGGTTCTTGTAGGCGGTGAAATCCTCGATGACCGTCTCCACGATGGGGCTGTTTGCGTCAGCCGGATTGGCAAGCGCGATATGGCCGCCGGTCCTGAAATGGCCATCGGGCTGAGGGCCGCGGTCCATTATGAAACCGTCAAAGTTCGAATGGGCGACGTTGCCCTTGAACTCCCCCAGCCGCATTCGACGTGGCCAGGTTGCCTTGCTGATAGCCGTGCCTGCGAACGCACCCGTCGGATGCTGCGGCAAGGCGATCCAGAAGCCCGTCGCCTCGGACCCCGCGGCCACGTTGTCCAGGTAAATATTGTCCGGATTGGTGATCCAGAAAGTCGCCGCCGTGTTGTCGGAAGGGATCAGGACGTCCTTGGCGCTCTGGCCGGCCAGATCGAAGTTCTTCCCGCCCTCCGCTCCGAACGGACCGAGGTTTGTCGGAACACAGGGTTTGCCGTCAGGATGACACTTGGTCATCATTC